>DASWOB010000103.1:0-41972 GCA_036398925.1 Thermoanaerobaculia bacterium | reverse complement strand
TGGCCTGGCCTCCGCGACACGCTGTCGCGACATACGAGGCTGTGTCGCGGAGGCCAGGCCAACCAACGGGTCCGGGCCCGTGGCCCGGCCGCCGGAGGCCTCCGGTCGTTCCCTGATCTGCTGTCGACGGCTACGACACCCGGCGCCGGATCGACTGGAACTGCGGTTCGTCGGTGATGCCGTTGTTGCCGATCTGGTCCGCTCGCTTGCGGGAGTCGCGGATGCGCTCTTCGATGTCGGGGTGGGTGGCGAAGAACTTTTCCACGCGGCCTGGCTGGCTCCGCCGCTGCTCCATCAGCTCCTCGAACATCGAGGCCATGCCGTGCGGGTTGTAACCGGCGGCGGCCATGGCTTGGATGCCCAGCTCGTCCGCCTCCCGTTCCGCGCCGCGGCTGAAGCGGGCCAGGGCGCCGCCGGCCACGATCTGCGCGGCGAGCTCCGACAGCTGGCCGGCGTTCTGGCCGAGGGCGATGCCGGCGAGGATCTGGAGCCCGTATTGACGCGACATCTGCTCGGTGGAGTGGCGGGCGGTCACGTGTGAGATCTCGTGTGCCATCACGCCGGCCAGCTCGGAGGCGTTGTCGGCCGCGGCGATCAGACCGGTGTTCACGTAGACGTGGCCGCCGGGGATCGCGAACGCGTTGATCTCCGGATTGTCGACGACGTGGAACTGGAAAGGCAGGTTGGCCATGGCCGTGCGGGCCACGATGCGCTGCCCCATCTGATTGATGTAGTTGTTGATCTCCGGATCGCGATTGATCCGCACCTGGCGCTCGATGTCCCGCGCGAGCTGCTGGCCGAGCTGCCATTCTTCTTCGAGCGACATCAGGTTGAACCCGCCGCCTCCGGCACCTCCCGAGCCGCAGTTGAGAGTGAGCAGGGCGACGAGCGCGACGGCGAGGCTGGTGTGCTTGTGCTTCATGCGCGGGGAAAGTGCATGCATCGCGCCGGGCGCGCCGCGTGCAGTTTCGCGCCGGCATGAACGAACGAAATCTCATTGACGCGCTGGTCGGGCGCGCGGCCGCGGACGCGAAGCGTTTCCGCGAGCAGAACGGCGATGCCGAGCCGAACGAGCGCTGGCTCGACAACAGTTACACGGCGGCGCTGCCGCTGGCGAAGGACCAGTCCGGCTACGACCCAGGGCTCGGCCCGCATCCGCATCTCTTCGAGATCTATCGCGGCGAAGTGGCGCGTCTGCTCGGCATCGCGGTGCCGCGGGAGGCGACGGAGCTCGACCGCGCGCAGGGCGACGAGCTCGTGCAGGAACCGACGAGAGGAGAAGGGTGATGTCGCGCGATCCGAAAGAAGGGGAGAAGCCGTCGAAGAACGTCCCGCAGCAGGAAGCGCCGGGCGTCGAAGGGGAGATGAAGCCGCAGGCCGATCACGGCGAGGAGGGGTATCGCGGCAGCGGCAAGCTGGAGGGCCTGGCCGCGATCATCACCGGCGGCGACAGCGGCATCGGCCGCGCGGTAGCCATCGCCTTTGCTCGTGAGGGGGCGGACGTGGCCATCGCCTACCTGTCGGAGAAAGAAGACGACGATGCGAACGAGACCGCGCGCTGGGTCGAACAGGCCGGGCGGCGCTGCATCAAGGAGCGCTTTGACGTGAAGGAGCGCGCCGCGTGCAAAGCCTTCGTCGATCGGGTGGCGAAGGAGCTCGGCCGGCTCGATATCCTGGTCAACAACGCCGCGTATCAGCAGGAGCAGAAGTCGATCCTCGACATCACCGAGGAACAGCTCGACGGGACGTTCCGGACGAACATCTACGGCTACATCTACATGGTGCAGGCCGCGTTGCCGCACATGAAGGCGGGGGCGGTGATCCTCAACACCGGTTCGGTCACGGCCATGAAGGGGAACCCGGGGCTGCTCGATTACGCCGCCACCAAAGGGGCCATCCACACCTTCACCCGCTCGCTGGCGCTGAACCTCGCCGAACAGGGGATCCGCGTGAACTGCGTCGCGCCGGGGCCGGTCTGGACGCCGCTGATTCCGGCGACGATGGACGCGAAGCATGTGAAGGAGTTCGGCAAGGACACCGTCTGGGGACGCCCCGCGCAGCCGGCCGAGATCGCACCGTCGTATGTCTTCCTCGCCTCGACGGACGGCAAGTACTACACCGGAGAGACGCTGGCGCCGACCGGATCGGAGACCTCGCGCTAAGCAGCTTCACCCATCATCAGGAACGACCGGGGGCCTCCGGCGGCCGGGCCACGGGCCCGGACCCGTTGGTTGGCCTAGCCTCCGCGACACACAATCGTATCTCGCGACACCGTGTCGCGGAGGCTAGGCCAACCAATGGGGTCCGGGGCTATGGCCCCGGCCGCCGGAGGCCCCCGGTCGTTCCCTGATGGTCGGTGAAGTAAGGGAAGGGGGGCGCTGACGAGGTTGTTGCGGGCGACGGATGGTCCGCCGCCTCGTCCTTGCCCTGATTTTCGCCATTGCTGCGCGGAGTCACGCGCAGCTTGCGAACGAGGCCAGCCGCTATCTGCAGGAAGCGGCCAACAGCCCGGTGAAGTGGATGGCTTGGGGCGACGCCGCGGTGACGCGCGCGAAGGCGGAAAAGAAGCCGCTCTTCGTTTCCATCGGCTACGCGGCGAACTTCGAGACCTTCCTCATGCAGCGCGAAGCGTTCGCCGAGGCGCTGAACACGAAGGCGCTCAACGAGTGGTACGTGCCGGTGCTGCTCGACTCGATCGAGCATCCGGAGATCGCCCGCGCGTACCAGCGCGTCGCCAACGTCACCGCCGCGCCGCTGAACGTCGTCCTGACGCACGACCTCGAGCCGTACGCGTCGATCGGTTTCGCCGACGCGCCGACGCTGCAGCGCTTCCTGGTCGGCGCGGTCAACCGCTGGGACGGGGAGCGGGAGAAGGCGATCGCCGACGCGCGCGCGAACATCGCCCGGGCAATGCCGAAGGGGGAGCCGGCGGCGACGCTCGGCGTGCCGCTGATCGAGACGGTGGTCGACGACATCGCCAAAACGTACGACGCCAAGTACGGCGGCTTCGGCATCGCACCGAAGACGCTGCGGCCGATGACCATCTCCTTCCTCTTCCGCTACGCGCAGTACGCGAAGCACGAGGCCATCCGGAACGTCGGCGTCGACACGATCCGGAAGATCGCTGTCTCCGCGATCCACGATCAGCTCGGAAGCGGCTTCCATCGCGCGACGCACGACGCGGAGTGGGGGCGGCCGCAGTTCGAGAAGATGCTCGAGGATCAGGCGCTCATGGCCATGGCTTCCCTCGAGGCGTGGCAGCTCACCCGCGATCCGGCCCTCGGCGACCTGACCCGCGCGACGCTCGATTTCGCCCTGCGCGACATGCGCGCGCCGCACGGCGGCTTCGACGCGTCGATGGACGCGCACAGCCTGGTGCCGCTCAAAAGGCCGGAGCAGTTCAACGGCGCGTTCTATTACTGGGGACGGACGGAGCTCGGCCACATCTTCGGCGACAAAGCGCTCCGCCTCTACGCGCTCTACGGCATCCCGGAGATCGAAAAGTCGATCCCGCTGCTCGCCAATCGCGACGTGCTCAAAGAGCCGGACGTCGGGAAGATGGTGCAGAAGATGTACGAGATCCGGCAGAAGCGTCCCTCTCCCGCGCGCGACTTCAACGAGATCGCGGCGTTGCACGGCTTGATGATCTCGGCGCTCGCCCGCGGCGGCGCGGCCTTTGAGGAAAAGCGCTATCTCGAGGCGGCCGTCGATGCCGCCCGCGTCGTGACGACGAAGCTGTGGGACGAGAAGAAAAAGAAGCTCTGGCGCAATGACGCCGCGACCAAGCCGCGCCTCGACGCGCTCGCGCAGGACTACGCCCTGGTCGTGCAGGGGCTGCTCGACCTGTTCGACGCAACGCGCGATCCGAAGTGGCTGGAGCTGGCGCGGACCATTCACGCCCGGCAGGACGAGCTGTTCTGGGAGAAGAGCCGCTACACCACCGGGGCGACGCTCCCCGCCGCACTGCGCGGCCTGCACGTCGATCGCGATGAGGGGACTCCCGCGGCAAACTCTGTCGCGGCGATGAACCTCCTCCGCCTCGCGGCGATCACCGGCCACACCGCCTATGCCGAACGGGCGAATGCCATCTTCGCCACCTACTCCGGCGGTCTCCACGCGCGCGGCGGCGAGCTCGCCCAGCTCGCGAATGCGTACGTCCTCTCCCAAACGCCGGCGAAGCAGGTGGTCCTGGTCGGCGACGCCCGCAAGAAGGAAACGTACGACCTGATCAAACCGCTCTACGAGCACTACACCCCGCTGCGCGCCCTGATCTTCGTCCCGCACAAAGGCGTCGCCCGCGAACGGATGGAGCGCCTGCTGCCGTTCGTCAAGGCGATGAAGAACGATACCGCGGAGAAGCCGATCGCCTGGGTGTGTGTTCGCGGTGAATGCCAGACCACGAGCGATCCGTTGGCGCTGCTGAAGCTCGTGGAGTAGGGGGGCAGCTGTTCAGCTGTTCAGCTACTCAGCTGTTCAGCTACTCAGCTGTTCAGCTACTCAGGTTGTTGAGCTGTTGAGCTATTGAGCTATTGAGCGAGGAAGTGGTTGATGATCACAAAGCACTTCTCGCTCAACAGCTCAATAGCTCAACAGCTCAACAGCTCAAACAACCCGATCCCCTGAACAGCTGAACAGCTGAGCCGCTGAGTAGCTGAGCCGCTGAGTAGCTGAGCCGCTGAATCCTGCTCCAGCTAGAATGACGCCCATGCGTCCTGCCAACAGCGTCGTCGCGGTGGTCGACGATGAAGAGAACATCCGCGAGACCGTCGGCTTTGCCCTCCGCCGGGAGGGCTACCCGGTCGAGCTGTACGCGACCGGCCTCGAGGCGTGGAAAGCGTTTCAGCAGAAGCTCCCCGGCCTGGTGATCCTCGACATCGTCATGCCGGAGATGGACGGCCTCGAGCTCTGCCGCCGCGTTCGTGGGACTTCCGAGACCATCCCCATCATCTTTCTCACCTCGCGCGACGACGAGCTCGATCGCGTGCTCGGGCTCGAGATCGGCGCCGATGACTACCTCTGCAAACCGTTTTCGATGCGCGAGCTGCTGGCGCGGGTGAAAGTGCTCTTCCGCCGTGCGGCCATCGACCAGAACGCCGTCAAGCCGCCGGCCGACGCCCCGGTGCGCCACGGCGATCTCGAGCTCGACCTGCAGCGCTACTCGGTCCGCTGGAAAGGGGAGCCGGTCAACCTCACGGTCACCGAGTTCATGATGCTGCACGCCCTGGTGCGCTACCCGGGGCACGTCAAGACGCGCAAGCAGCTGCACCAGGATGGCTATCCGCACGACGCCTTCGTCAGCGACCGCACCATCGACAGCCACATCAAACGGGTGCGCCGCAAGTTCGAGGAGGTCGACACGAAGTTCGACTGCGTGGAGACGGTCTACGGTCTCGGCTATCGCTGGAAAGAATGAACGGCGCGATGCGGATTGAGGATTGTGGATTGAGGATTGAGGAAGACGCTCGCGCGTCGGGGGCCCTTTCCTCAATCCTCAATCCGCAATCCTCAATCCGCGACGCGCGCAGCGCATGAAACTACCCCTCCGCTCCCTGTCGCGCCTCCCGGTCCGCCTCCTGGCGTTCAACCTCCTGCTGGTGTTCCTCCCGGTGGCGGGCGTGCTCTTTCTCGGGGAGTACGAGCGGCGTCTCGAGACGGCGGAGATCCGCGCGATGACCGATCAGGCGCGGCTGATCGCGGCGGCCATGGCCCACGTCGGCACGCTCGATCCCGATGCTTTCGAAGACGTCATGCATCGCGCCAGGATCATGGACACGCGGGTGCGGCTCATCGATGCCACCGGCCGCGTGGTGGCCGACTCGCGCCGCTTCGTCGCGTACGCGCAACGGCCGCCGCGCACCGACCGCCACAACCTGCTCTATCGCTTCGGCGCGTTCCTGCTGCGCCCCATCGTGCGCGTGGTGCGGCCGCCCGAGGAGCCGCTCGAGGTCGACCTGTACGAGAACGCCGCGCGGCTGCGCGGGCCGGAGATCGCCAACGCTTTGCGCGGCCGGGAGCAGTTCGAGAAGAAGATCACCGCCACCGAGGAGCCGCAGCGCTCGGTGACGCTCTATCGCATCTCGCCGATCGTCGTCGGCGGCTGGACGGTGGGGGCGGTGGTCGCGTCGAAGAGCACCTTCACGATCCTGCAGGACCTCTACGCCGTCCGGCTGCGCATCATGCGCGTGTTCATCGCCTCGCTGGCCGGCGCGATCCTGGTCAGCATCTTCTTCTCGATGACCATCGTCACGCCGCTGCGCCAGCTGCGGGTCGACGCGCGCTCGGTGCTCGACCGCCGTACCATCGTGCGCGGGCATTTCAAGGGATCGAAGCGGCAGGACGAGATCGGGGAGCTCTCGCGCGCGCTCGAACGGATCATGCGCCGCCTCGACGCGCGGGTGGCCTTCGTCGAGTCGTTCGCGGCCGACGTCGTGCACGAGCTCAAGAACCCGCTGGCCTCGATCCGCAACGCCAACGAGATGATCGCGGACGTGAACAACCCGGCCGACCGGCGCCGTTTCGTCGGCATCATCGATCAGGAGGTGGCGCGGATGGAGCGGCTGCTCTCGGGCATCCGCGAGATCTCGATGATCGACGCGCGGCTGGTGCGGGAGGAGCGGCATCCGGTCGATCTCACCGCTCTGCTGACCATGATCGTCGATGGCTTCCGCCTGCGCGCGGGCGACCGCGTCCGCATCGAATCGCAGGTGCCGGAGCAGCCGGTGTTCGTCGCCGCGGCGGAGGACCGGCTGATCCAGGTGTTCGAGAACATTCTCGACAACGCGCTCAGTTTCTCGCCTGCCGGCAGCACGATCTCGGTGCGCCTGACGGCCGATGAGACGGCGCTCGTGACGCAGATCGCCGACCAGGGAGCGGGCATTCCGGAGGCGAACCTGCCGCGGATCTTCGACCGCTTCTTCACCCACCGGCCCGACGCCAACCGGCACGACGCGCGGCATACCGGATTGGGCCTGGCCATCGTCAGCGCGATCATCGGCGGCTACGGTGGAACGATCAGCGCGGCGAACGCGGAGAGGGGTGCGGTGTTCACGGTACGGCTGCCGCGCGCGTAGGTTTTTGCCGGATGGGCGGAGCCTGCGCGCGACGATATTTCGTGACTATTTTCGATTGAGATTATCCGGATTGCAGGTAATATGGTGATGCGGAATGGAGCGACGAGAGACGTGATCGGTCCGTGATCTTCCGGCAATTCCGAGCACGAAAGTGCGAGCCTGACGCGGCGTTCGTGCAGCGAAAACGGACGGCGTTAGTTAGGGAAGGAAAGATAGACTTCGGCCGGAGAAGGCAGTAAACTTCCTATCGTCATCCGGTCAAAATTCCCAGAAGAGAGAAGAGGAGAGCGTGTGAGTCCTGCAAAGAGCAATCGCGGCCGTCCCATTGTCCACACCGAGCCCTGGGCGAAGATCACGGTGGTCCTGCTCGACCGCCATGTCGCCTACCTCGATCGTCTCGCCATCGACATTCGTCTCAAGCATGGAAAGGCAATCAGCCGCGCGGAGATCATCCGCGGCCTGATCGAGGCGTCTTTCCAGTCCGGAGTCGACCTGTCTCAGGCGGATTCGATTGATACGATCGTCGAGATGCTGGTCGGCGGTTCGAAGAAGAAGTCGGCTCGGTAGTTCGCGTCGTCATCCGCTGGTGAGCCGTCTGTTTGCGCAGGCGTCCGGCAGCGATTCGTGCGATCTCCTCTTCACTGCTTGCGTCGGTGAGGTCGATCCCGCTCTGCTCGATCCGGTCCAGGATCGTGCGGATCAGGTGAGGCATTCCGAACGACACCGGCATGTCGGGGTTCATCTCGCGGCACATCTCATCGAGGTACGCGAGGTGTTCCCCGGAAAGGGCGATCGTTTCGAGCTCGTTGCCCGTCGTCGCTGGTCTTTCCGGAATCGGTGGCATCAGGTGCATTCGTGCTGCTCCGATCTAGGAGTGACTGGCAGCACCGTTTCCCTACCCTGAATTTGCTTTTTTTTTGAATCAGGGTAGGGAACGATCGAAACAGCGGCCACCAGCCTCCCTATCGGGTCAGGTTGCCGTCCCGGTTGTCTTCCCGCTCGCCGCCATCGCGACGCGGTCTGGCGTAGCTGTCCCCCTCCGAGATCTTCCCCCCCGGCGCCCCGCCACTGGTCCCACTCGTGGCCGACAGATCCTCGATCCCCTCGGCTCCAAGTGCCTCTTTCTGCACGGACTTATCGCTCCCGCCAGAAACGTGGTCGGCATGCGGCCGGAACTCGGTGATCGGTCCTCGATGGATGATCTCGTTGTCTTTATCTTGATCTTTGGGCATGCGATCCTCCGGGGGGTGAGGGAGCGAGGTTGGTGCCATGAGGCAGCTCCTGGCTGTTGGCTCTTAGCTGTTGGCTCTTGGCTCTTAGGGTATGCACGGGCAGTCGGGCCTGTGGCAACGACGCGACGCACGGCGAATGCTCTCTAAGAGCTAAGAGCTAAGAGCTAAGAGCTAAGAGCTAACAGCTAACAGCTAACAGCTAAACACGCCACTCGCGTCTCCCGCCGCGCTTGGCACCCCGCGTGAACCCTGCCCCCGCGATGAGAAAATACGATGCGGTCGTGGTCGGCGCTGGGCCGAATGGGCTCGCGGCGGCGATCGCGATTGCCCGGGAGGGGCGGTCGGTTCTGGTCGTCGAGGCGAAGGAGACGATCGGGGGCGGGGCGCGGACCGAGGAGGTCACGCTGCCGGGGTTCCGCCACGACATCTGCTCGGCGATTCATCCGATGGGGGTGGTCTCGCCGTTCATGCGCTCTCTGCCGCTGGCGGAGCACGGGCTCGAATGGGCGTTCTCCCCCGAGGCCATCGCCCATCCGTTCGACGACGGCACGGCTGCCACGCTCTTCCACTCCGTTGACAAGACCGCCGAGCACCTCGGCGAGGACGGCCCGGCTTACCGGAAACTGATGAAGCCGTTCGCGGAGAAGCCGGACAGGCTGTGGGACGAGATCCTCCGGCCGATCCGTTTCCTCCCGAAGCATCCGTTCCTCCTTGCGCACTTTGGGTTACTCGGTCTGCAGCCGGCGACACGGCTGGCGAACCGCTTCAAAACGAAGAAAGCGCGCGCGCTGCTGGCTGGCTCGGCGGCGCATTCCTTTCTGCCGCTCGAGCAGCTCGGCTCCGCATCGTTCGGCCTGGCGCTGATCATCGCCGCGCACGCCACCGGGTGGCCGGCGGCGAAGGGGGGCTCGATCGAGATCATCAATGCCATGGCCAGCTACTTCCGCTCCCTCGGCGGCGAGATCCAGACCTCCCGGCCGGTGCGCTCGCTGCGCGACGTGCCGCCGTCGCTGGCGGTGATCTTCGACGTCACGCCGCGGCAGCTCGCCTACATTGCCAGCGACCACCTGCCTGACCGGTACGTGCGCAAGCTCGCGAACTTCCGCTATGGCCCGGGCGTCTTCAAGGTCGACTGGGCGCTCGACGGGCCGATCCCCTGGAAAGCGGCAGAATGCGCGCAGTCGGCGACCGTGCATGTCGGCGGCACGCTCGAAGAGATCGCCGTGCACGAGGACGCGATCTGGCGCGGCAAGTCGACCGAGCGGCCGTTCGTCCTGGTCGCGCAGCAGAGTATGTTCGACGCGACGCGGGCGCCGGCGGGGAAGCACACCGGCTGGGCCTACTGCCACGTGCCGCACGGCTCGAACGAAGACATGACCGCGCGGATCGAGGCGCAGATCGAACGCTTCGCCCCCGGTTTTCGCGACCGCATCCTCGCCAAGCGGACCATCAACAGCGAGCAGTACGAAGAGCACAACCCGAACGTCGTCGGCGGCGACATCGCCGGCGGGGCGAACAACCTCGCGCAGTTCCTGGCGCGGCCGTTCCCGAGCCGCAATCCGTACATGACCCCCAACGAGCGGCTGTACCTCTGCTCGAGCTCCACGCCGCCCGGCGGGGGAGTGCACGGGATGTGCGGCTACTGGGCCGCTCGCGCCGCTTTGCGGCGCTCGCTGAATTGAGGATTGAAGGATTGAGGATTGAGGAAGGCGCTCGCGCGTCGGCGGCCACTCAGCGCAAGCGCCTTCCTCAATCCTTCAATCCTCAATCCTCAATTCGCGCTGTCAGGCGCGCGTCTCGTCGCGCTTCCGCTCCTGCACCATTTCCCGGACGCGCGTCTCCACCCGTTTCGCCTCGTCATCGTCGAGCGTCTCCACGTCCTGATGCACGCCGTCGGAGGTGCCGCCGCTGGCGTCGATCATCCGCTGCACGACGGCGCGCCAGTTCGCCGCCTGGGCCGGCTGCCCGACGGTACGGGTGGCGAGCCAGTCGAAGAAGTTGCCGGCGCGGGCGAAGACGTCGATGGCGAAGCGGAGCGCCCCCGCCTCTTCGCTGGTGCGGAACTCCACGATCCCGGCCAGCGGATGTCCTTCCACCGTCGCGAAGACGGTGTGGGTCGGATCGGCCACTTCGACGCGCACCTGGAAGTTGCCGCGCATCGGCAGGGCTCCGGTCATCGTGCCGCCCTTCTCCGCTTTCGTCGGCGCGTCGGGCTCGGCGGAGAACTCGATCGGCATGATCTCGTTGACCCGGTCGCGGAAGAGGCTCATCAGTGAGGCCGGCGTGTAGCGCGAGCCGCGGATGTCGGCCCAGAACTTCTTGTGCTGCAGCGAGCCGAAGCCGTCTTCCGGCAGCTGCTCGGGAATCGCGTCGGCCAGCCGGCGCAGCCCTTCGTCGAGCGGCGTCGGCTGCACGTTGACCAGGTCGAGCGCGTTGTTGCCGCGCACGACGTTCCGCTCCTGCAGCATCGTCAGCTGTGCGTCGTCGACCGGCACTTCGATGGCCATGCCGGCCAGCTTCGTGGTGAGCGAGGCCAGCGACATCGGGATGGGCACACGGATGGGGTGGCGATCGGTGATGTTGCCGAGCCGGTCGACGAGGTCGTTCATCGAGGTGACGTCGTTGCCGGCCGCTTCGAGGATGGCGCCGCGCGTATCGTCGCGCTCGAGGACGTTCGCCAGCACGCGCGCGAGATCCTCGTACCAGATTGGCTGGAACTCCTGGTTGCCGCTGTCGATCACCGGCACGGCCGGCAGCGCGCGGATCATCTTCAGGATCAGCGAGATCACCTCGTCGCCGGGGCCGTAGACGTTGCCCGGACGGATGATGGTCCAGGCCAGGCCGGAGCGCTCGACGAGCTGCTCCGCGTCGAGCTTCGACTTGTGGTAATCGGACGCGCCGAGGTCGGCGCCGAGGGAGGAGATGAAGAGGAAGCGCTGCACGTTGGCCCGCTTCGCTTCATTGATGATGTTCTGCGTCCCGCCGACGTTCACCCCTTCGAAGGTCAGATCGGGCGGATTCTCTTTGACGATGCCGGCGATGTGTACGATCGCGTCGCAGTTCTCCGCCGCGCCATGCAGGGAGGAAGGATCGGTGACGTTGCCGGGAAACGCTTCCACCCCTTCCCACTGCTTCGCGTCGTCGTCCGCGTGACGCGACAGAAGGCGGACCTGGTGTCCGCGTTTGCGCAACTCGGGGATGACGCCTTCACCGATGACTCCCGTACCGCCAGTGACGAGGATTCTCATGCCGCTGGTCAGGAGCATGGGCGGTGCCACGGGGGGGAAAGCTGACGGGGGAGGCCTGAGGGCCGAGGGACGAGGGCCGAGGGGGGGAGGGCCGGGCGCAAGGGCCAAGGGGGGACGGCCGGGTTTCCCTCGGCCCTCGGCCCTTGGCCCTCGGCCTTGAGCGAAACTAGTCCGGCTTCACGCGCAGGCGATTGTTCACCCGCGTCACACCATTCACCGCACGGGCGGCGCTCACGATCGAGTCGATGTTGGCCTGGCTGTCGACGTTTCCTTCGAGCGTCACCACGCCTCCTTCGGTGACATCGACTTTCAGTCCTTCGCCGACCGTCCCAGGGACGGCTTTGGCGATGGCGGCGCGTACTTCCACGACCATCGCTTCTTCATCGGCTTCGGCCGGGAGTATGCGGTTCATCGAGCAGGCGGTGGTCGCCAGCGCTGCTACGAGCAGCACCGCGATGAGGGTCAGTCCTTTGTAATTCTTCACTTCGAAATCCTCCTTACGTGGAACTAAATAGCAACTGCTGTTCCCGCTTCATCACGGCACGCCCATTGCTCTTAATAACAACGGTAACGCGAAAGGAGACGATATGCGTAACCGTATGACATCAGACAATTTAGCTGGCCGTAGAAAACCGGCCGTGACACTGCTCGCTCTGGCTCTCTCGGCTTCACTCGCCACTTATGGCTGCACCACCAACCGCATGCCCGGAGACGGGCAGCCGACCCGCTCGCCGAACGTCGGCGGCGCCCCCACCGCCATCCCCGGCAGCTCGGGAGGCACCACCCGCACCGACGGATCCGGCTTCACCGCCGTCCGTTACGACGCCCCGCGACCGATGTATTCGTCGAGCGGCGTCCGCCTGACGGCCGACCAGGCCGCGGCGATCATGGCGCAGCACCAGCCGGCGCGCGCCACCTACCTCGGACCGTCGAATCCCGGTCCGACACCGAACAACGGCGCGACCCCGCCGACCGGCCAGTTCTCGTGGCCGGCCCTGCAGACCAATCCGCAGCTCACCGTCAACTCCACCATCAGCTCACCGGCCACCCCGGCCATCATCAGCGGCGCGGGCGAAGGCTCGGGCGGCGTTGCAGGCGGCGTGGCGGTCGGCGGCAGCGACAGCGGCGCCTTCCTCCAGAGTGTCACCGCGGCCGGTGCAGCCGATGCCAGCGGCGCGATCTTCAGCAACAACGCGACCTCGGTGACACCGGCCACCGCGGCGCTTCCGGTGTCAGCAGGCGCGTTCGCGGCCGGCCCGAGTCCGACGGCCAGCAGCGCGGTCGCTCCGACCGTGGCAGCGAGCAGCGGCGCGGCGCTGTCGCCGGCCGCTTCGTCGGGCGCGGTGCTCACGCCGACCGCGTCGCTCAGCCCCGGCTTCGCGTCGGTCGGTTCGAACGCGCGGCTCGGAACGAGCACGCCGCCGACCAGTGTCACCGGCACGACCACCATCGGTACGACCAACACCACGACACGTGCGGGCGGGCTTCGTAACGCCGGCACGGGAGCGGGCGGTGTGCGCGTGCTCAACAGCAACGGCCGCGTGGTCGTCACCAACGTCAACAGCAGCACCACCAACGGAGCGAACCAGCGGTAACCGTGACGCTCGCGAGCGGCAAACCACGCCGCTCGCAGCCACGCGCGGAGCGACGAATCATGGCGGCAGAGATCCGGATCGGAACGTCGGGCTACCACTACAAGCACTGGATCGGCACGTACTACCCGGCCGACGTGAAGCAGGGGGAGATGCTCCGGCATTACCTCCGCGACTTCGACACGGTGGAGCTCAACAACACCTTCTATCAGCTGCCGCTCGAGTCGTCGTTCGACGCGTGGCGTACCGCCACCCCCGGCAACTTTCTCTATGCGGTGAAGGGAAGCCGCTTCATCACCCACATGATCAAGCTGAAGGATCCGGAGCGCGGCTTGATCAACTTCATGCCGCGCGCGGAGCGTCTGCGCGGCAAGCTCGGACCGATCCTCTGGCAGTTGCCGCCCGGATGGAAGGTGAACCTCGAACGGCTGGAGACCTTTCTCCAGACGCTGCCGCCGGAGCATCGCTACACCTTCGAGCTGCGCAATCCGACCTGGATGAACGACGACGTCCTCGCGCTGCTCAAAAAGTACAACGCCGCCTTCTGCATCTACGAGCTGGCCGGCTACATGTCGCCGCTCGAGATCACCGCCGACTGGACCTACATCCGCCTGCACGGTCCGACCGCGTTCAAGTACCAGGGGAGCTACAGCGACGAGCAGATGGCCGAGTGGGCGGAGCGCATTCGCGACTGGAGCCGCAAGCTGAAAGCGATCTACGTCTACTTTGACAACGACGACTCGGCGTACGCGGTCTACAACGCGCTGACCTTGAAAAAGATGGTCGCGAAGATGCTGCAGCGCCGCGCCGCGTGAGGTGCTTAGCCTTTGCCCCGAAGCTTGCGCGTGACGTGCGCTTCCAGCACGCTCAGCGGCATCGACCCCGCTCCCAGCACCCATTCGTGAAACTCGCGCGGGTCGACGCCGGCGGCGTCGCTTTTCCGGCGCAGCTCCATGATCTTGTTGCCGCCGATCTTGTACGACAGCGCCTGGGCGGGGATGTCGATTCCGTAGCGGAGTGACTCCGTGGCGATCTCGGTGTCGCTGAGCAGGGTGTGCTCGCGCATGTAGTCCATGGCGCGCTCGCGCGACCACCCGAGGGCGTGCATGCCGCTGTCGACCACCAGGCGGACGGAGAGCATCATGTCCTGCGTCAGCCGGCCGTATTCATCGTAGGGATCGGAGTAGACACCCATCTCCTCGGCGATCATCGCCGCGTATTCGCCCCATCCTTCGACGTAGGCAGTCTGGTAGGACTTGCGACGGAACATCGGCAGCTCTTCATTCTCGATCTGCCGGGCGATCTGGAAGTGATGGCCGGGCGCGAGCTCGTGGGCGATCAGCGACGCCGCCGGCAGGAGGCTCCGCTCTTCCGGCGTCGAGCCGTTGTAATAGTAGTAACCGGCCGGATCGGTGGCCGTCGGCTGCTGGTAATAGCCGAAGGTGATCAGCGCTTCCATCTCCGGCTCGAGCCGCCGCACGTCGTACGGCGCGCGCGGCTTCCTGGCGAAGAGGCGATCCATGTGCGGCTCGATCTTCGACAGGTACGCGGTGAGCCGCTGTCCGATCTCCTCGCCCGACCGGGCGAAGAGGCGCGGCTCGCGGCGCAGCGACTGGTGGAACTCCGCCTTCGTGCCGCGGAAGCCGAGCCGCTCGCGGACCTCGGCCATCTTCGCGTCGATGCGCGCCACCTCGCGCAAGCCCAGCTGGTGGATCTCCTCTGGCGCGAGATCGAGCGTGGTGTGGAAGCGGATCAGGTAGCGATACGCCTCCGCCCCGCCGGGAAATTGCGCGAGCCCGATGCCCTCCGGCGCCGCCGCTTCATATGCGGGGTCGTCGTAGATCGCGGCGAGCCGCTGCATGGCCGGGACGATCTGCCGGGCGATGCGCTCCCGCACGGCGCTGACGAACGCCGCCCGCGCCTCCGGTGCGATCTTCGCGAGCCGCGTCTCGGCGACGAAGAGCGGATGCGTTTCGGCGGCGCCGGTCATCGAGCCGAGGTGCGCGCGGACGAGCGGCAGCTCCGGCTTCGGGACCAGGATGCCGCGGCGGCGCTGCTCCTGCCCGATCGCGGCGAAGCGATCGACGAACTCCGGATATTGATCGAGCAGGCGGAGGTAGCGTGCCAGATCGTCCGCGTCGTCGAGCGGCACGCTGGAGAGGATCGAGTTCACCGCCCAGAGTTGCGACGCGTAGGGCGTGACCTGGAATTGCTGGAAGAAGTGGCGCGGCGCCTCGGCGTTGATGCGGTTGACGTGTGTCAGGACGCCGCGGGTGATGCGCTCATCGTCCGACAGCGCGGCTTCGTCGATGGCCTCGACGCGCTGCAGCATCGAGCGCGCATGGGCCGCGTCGCGTTCCGCCTGCGCGAAGCTCGGGTCGGGGAGCGACTCGATCCGCAGGCCGAGGTCGCGGCGCGCACCGATGTCCCACTGGAGCTGCTGCTGCCACTGTTCTTCCGCGAGGCGAGCGAGTTGTTGCGAAGGCGTCTCGGGCATCGTCGCGCACGCGGTCGCGAGGAGGGAGAGGAGCAGGAGAGGAACGGCGCGCATGCGCCAAGGATAACGGTGCGGTTCCTCGGGTTCCTCGGAGGGAAACGCCGAGGAACTCCGAGGAACCCGAGGAACCGTTACCTCCGGTTCCCGCCAAACAGCCGCAGCAGCATCAAAAAGAGATTGATGAAATCGAGATACAGGTGCAGCGCGCCGAGAACCGCAAAGTTTTCACGCTTGTCCGTTGCCGTGGCCAGTGTCTTCAGCTTCTGCGTGTCGTAGGCGGTGAGGCCGAGGAAGACGATCACACCGACGGCCGACAGCAGGAAGCCGAGGGGGCCCGACTTGAGGAACATGTTGATGATGAAGCCGATGAACAGGCCCCACATGCCCATGATCAGGAACGTCCCCATGGAGGTGAGGTCGCGCTTGGTCATGTAGCCGTAGAGGCTCATCCCGCCGAACATGAACGCGGCGGTGCCGAAGGCCTGGTAGATCGCGGCGCTGCTGTACACGAAGAAGATCACGCTGAGCGTGAGCCCATTGAGCAGCGCGTAGACCAGGAACGCCGAGGCCGCGGCGGCTGCCGACATCCTCTGGATGCGCACCTGTGTCCACATCACCAGGGCGAACTCCGCGATGATCAGACCGAAGAAGACCATCCGGTTGCGCAGGATGAGCTCCTGCATCGCCACCGAGTTCACCACCCACAGGGCGGCCGCGGTGGTGATGGCCAGACCGCCGAACATCCAGGCGTAGACGCCGCGGATGAACTCCCGAACACGTGTGTCCTGTCCCGCCACACTGGCGCTGATCCAGGCCGGCTGACGGTCGTTATAAGGAAATTGACTCATAGGTTGTCGAAACCTCCGTTGACTAAGCATAACGCTGCAAGCAGCCTGCTCAATCCGTCTTCGTGCTGGCGTCGGCGAACGCCGCGCATGGGCTCGCCTTCGGGGAGACGTAGACCGGGAAGGCGGTGTTGCTGGCCGACGTCACCAGATCGGGGCGCCCGTTGCTCTGCGCCTGCGTCGAGTAAATCCCTCCGTAGATGTAGCCGATCAGCGTCCGTTCTTTGATCGTATCGAGGCGCAGGACGCCGTTGGAGGTGGTGGCGATGTTGCCGGCCGGCAGGAACTGCGCGCCGGAGCCGTAGAGGCCCGGCAGGTCCTCGGACGCGATGCACTCCGAGCTCTTGCCGCCGCTGCGCGAGAGGGTGGTGATGTTGCGGATGAACGGCAGCCCGTCGTCGCGTTTCAGCTCCTGCGTCTGTGCGAAAAGGTAGTAGAGACTGATGCCGCCGAAGAAGGTGGTGTGCATCGTCTTCGTCGCTTCGCTGTAGAGCGGCACGACCGCGCAGTTGTACTGACTCATGAACTGCTGGTACTCGTCGACCGAGTACGCGCTGCCGTCGCCCTGGACGTAAATCGGCTTGCGGAACGCGTTGATCTGCCCCGGCACAAAGACGCCGCCCCAGGCCGCAAAGCCGGGCGTGCCGTCATCGAGGATCACCGGCGAGACGTTGAGGTCGCGGCGATGAAACGGGCGCGCGTCGGCGGCCGGGATGTTGCCGGATCGCGCCGGCACCTGGATGACGGCGTAGTTCGAGATCGCGCCGGCCGGCGAGAGCTGGAACGACGCAATCTGCTCCGTGTAGGTTTGCGTGAACAACGTGCCGAGGTCCGCGTTGTTCGGTGAATAGAGACCATCGAAGACCTGCCCGAACACGAGGAAATAC
This sequence comes from Thermoanaerobaculia bacterium, assembly GCA_036398925.1. GTDB lineage: Bacteria > Acidobacteriota > Thermoanaerobaculia > Gp7-AA8 > Gp7-AA8 > DASWOB01. The sequence goes on along the minus strand of DASWOB010000103.1, from coordinate 24,601 downwards.
GTGTTGCCGATGCGGCGCAACTCGCCGCCGGTGACGCGGACGCGTGCGTCGTGCACCTGGGTGATGAACGGCGTCAGGTCCTTGCCGTTGACCACCGCGTCGATCGCGCGGCTGACCTGCACGATGGTCAGTGTGTCGAGCGTGCGCATGTTGTCGCGCGGAGGCGTGGTCTGCGGCGCGTTGGGCCAGAGACCGTAGCCGCCGGTGATGACCAGCGTGTCGCCGGTGTGATCGCTCTGGCCGTTGGTCATGGTCAGCCAGGGGCGGAACTGCTCCGGAATCTGCGCGGACCAGACCTGCCGCGTAGCGGGATCGATTACCCAGGCGCGGTCATTGAGATCGGCGACCGGGAAATTGTTCAGCGGTTTGGCGGTGGTCGGACGTTTGAACGTGTGCAGCCCCGTCATCCGCCCGGAGATGAACAGCCACTTGCCGTTGGCGTGCGCGGAGGCGAATCCCTGCAGCGGCGGCGCGCCTTTGATGTTCAGCGCGGCGTCGATCTCGATGGTGAACGGCAGCGAGGCTTTCGGATCGGCCGCCAGAAGCGGCAGGGCGAGGAGCGTGAGCAGCAGGATGCGTTTCATGTTCATGCTCCTTCGTCAAAGTGAGTTGAGGTAGTCGAGGATCATCTGCTGCTTCACTCGCGAAAGGTCGCGCGTGACCGGCATGTAGTGCGAGCTGGTGACGGGGGTGCCGAGGTAGGCCGCGATCTTCTTCGCGTTCGCCTCGACCGTGGCCTGATCGGACAGATCGAGGATCGACTGCATGCCTGGGTAGAGGTGCATGAACTGCTGGAAGATCGGCTGCACGTTCGCCCAGGTCGGACTGCTGTCGGCCAGCGTGTCCCACACCAGCACGCTGATGAAGGCGTTCCCGCTGTCCGGGTTCGTGTCGAGGCTCCAGTCGATCGGGATCCCGAAGACCTGTCCATCGATGGGGCCGCGCGGATTGGCTGGGTTGCCGACGGTGATTTTGAACGAGCCGGAGCCGCCCGGATCGAGCGGAACGGGGTTGGGCGTGATGGTGACGATCTCATTCGGGGGCGGATCGGAGACGATCGGCTCCGCCGAACCGAGGGTCACCGTCTGACCGCTTCCCACCGGGCCGCCGAAGACGGTGGCGAAGAGGGAGAGGGTGGCGTGGCCGTTCGCATCGAGCCGCACCACGTGATCGGTCGCGTCGACGTAGGCCCCGTTGGTGTTCTCCGACATCACCGTCTGTCCGTTGAGCTGGATGACGATCGGAGCCGATTGCACGGCGCTGATGGTGCTGCTCGAGGTGATCGGGAACTCGAACAGAAACGCCCGCTGCTGGTAATTGGCCAGGCTGTTGGCGATCGGGCCGAGCGGGACGATTCCGGTCGAGGTGCTGATCGCGGCGGTCAGCGTTCCTCCCTGCAGAGGGTTGTCGCCGGTGAACTGCAACGCGTTCGCAAGATCGAGCACCACCGTGTTGCGCGAGGTGTCGAAGATGGCGGGCGCGAAGTTGAACGTGGTGAAGCTCGGCCCGGAGACGCCCGCCGTCACCGCCGCGGCCGCGGAGGTGTCGGCCGCCGGCGCCGGCGGGTGCGCTTTCATCTTCGCCGCGAGCGCGGCCGATGCGCGGATGTCGGCCATCGACGGGCGGGCAGGAGTGCCGGCCGCCGGTGCGGCGACCGTCGCGAGCGTCGCCAGCACCGCGTTCGCCGTTGACGGCGGCGGCGGCGGGCGAAGCATCCGTCCACCAGGATTGAGGAACGGCGGATCGTTCGGATTCGCAGGGCCGATCGCGCCGGTGACCCGGCCGAGGGTGAAGCGCGGATTCGGAACACCCTGGGAGTTGGTGGAGCTCAGGTTGATGCGGTCGAGCGTGAAGCGGATCGACAGCGCGTCAGGGCTGGCCGCCTTCAACTTCTGCAGGAAGGGAGAGGTGATGGTCGACGGCCATTGCAGATTCGTCAGCAGCGACTGGTACGCCGCGGACGGCGGCCCTCCGGGAACGGAGCGCTTCCAGAAGATCTGTTGAAAGTAGGCGGGGGTGTAATCGCCGATGACCTGCTCGCCTCCCGGCGTGCCGATGGCGATCTGCATCCCCCAGACCTGGGAGACGAACTGCTGGTCGGGATCGAGATCGACGAGCTTGCCGGTCGACGGATTGTTGGTGCTGATCACGAATTGACCGATGAGCGGATCGCCCGTCGTGATCAGGCCCGCCGAGGTCTGCAGCGACTGGATCGTGGTCGGGAGCACGTTCGCCCCCGGCGGAACGGTGATCTCCGTTCCCTGCAGGATCTGGAACTCCGCGACCCCGTTAGGGTTCCAGAGCAGGGGCGAGGCAGGTTGGCTCGTGTCGTAGTTCGTGTCGGTGTTGTTGATCGTTGACGGCGCGGCCTTGAACGTACCGAAAAAGTGCAGCCGTGGCAGATTGAGATAGCTCATTGAAGCCGATTCCTCCTCCAATTTGTATGGATGGACCCGCCAAGGAGGGCCGCCAACACCCCCGCTCCCTACCCCCAATTCGAGGGGGAACGGACGTTGCTCGTCCCGGAAACGGCCGAACGGGTCGCGGACCGGTAGAAATCGGCGTGGCGATGCGATCGATATCACCCGCGGTGCAATCGAAATCAGCGGCGGTGCGATCGATACCAGCCGCGCTGCTACCGATGACACCGCGGCTGGTATCGATACCACCGCTGATGCGATCAATCTCCACCTTGCCGGCTAGAAATTAACAGTGTTACACTCAGGTTTAGAGATGCAGTTAAAAGCTGACAACGAGGCACTCACCTGTCTCGACGTCACAGAAGGAGAATCAACATGTCCAAGATCATCGGTATTGACCTCGGGACGACCAACTCCGTCGTCGCGGTCATGGAAGGCAACGAGCCGAAGGTCATCGTGAATGCCGAAGGGAGCCGTATCACCCCCTCCGTGGTCGGGTTCGCCAAGAACGGCGAGCGCCTCGTCGGTCAGGTGGCCAAGCGCCAGGCAGTCACGAACCCGGAGAACACCGTCTTCTCCATCAAGCGCTTCATGGGGCGTAAGTTCAATGAAGTCAACGAAGAGATGAAGATGGTCCCCTACAAGGTGGCCCAAGCCTCCAACTTCGACGTCCGCGTCGACGTGCAGGGGAAGATGTACTCCCCCCCCGAGATTTCCGCCATGATTCTGCAGAAGCTCAAGCAGGCGGCGGAGGATTACCTCGGTGAGAAGGTCGAGCGCGCCGTCATCACCGTCCCCGCTTACTTCAATGACTCCCAGCGCCAGGCCACCAAGGACGCGGGCGAGATCGCCGGCCTCAAGGTCGAGCGCCTCGTCAACGAGCCGACCGCTGCCGCGCTCGCCTACGGCCTCGACAAGAAAACCAACGAGACCATCGCTGTCTATGACTTCGGCGGCGGTACGTTCGACATCTCCATCCTCGAGGTCGGAGACGGCGTCGTGGAAGTGAAGTCGACCAACGGCGACACCCACCTCGGCGGCGACAACATCGACCAGAAGCTGATCGACTGGATCATCGACGAGTTCCGCAAGGATCAGGGCATCGATCTCTCCAAAGACCGCATGGCCCTGCAGCGCCTCAAAGAAGCGGCCGAGAAGGCGAAGATCGAGCTGTCGTCGACCATGGCCACCGACGTCAACCTCCCGTTCATCACCGCCGACGCGTCGGGTCCGAAGCACCTCAACCTGCAGCTCACCCGCGCCAAGTTCGAGCAGCTCATCGGCGACATCGTCACCCGCACCATGGGTCCGGTCAAGCAGGCCCTCAGCGATGCCGGCGTCGACCCGAAGTCGATCGATGAAGTCGTCCTGGTCGGCGGTTCCACCCGTATCCCGCTCGTGCAGCAGGCGGTCAAGGACTACTTCGGCAAAGAGCCGCACAAGGGCGTCAACCCGGATGAAGTCGTGGCCATCGGCGCGGCCGTGCAAGGCGGCGTCCTGAGCGGCGACGTCAAGGACGTGCTGCTGCTCGACGTCACCCCGCTGTCGCTCGGCATCGAGACCCTCGGCGGCGTGATGACCAAGCTCATCGAGCGCAACACCACCATCCCTACCCGCAAGTCGGAGAAGTTCTCGACCGCGGCCGACAACCAGACCTCGGTGGAGATCAAGGTCCACCAGGGCGAGCGCGAGATGGCGGCGGCGAACAAGCTCCTCGGCGCGTTCCACCTCATCGGCATCCCGCCGGCGCCGCGCGGCATCCCGCAGATCGAGGTCACCTTCGACATCGACGCGAACGGCATCATGAACGTCTCGGCCAAGGACCTCGGCACCGGCAAGGAGCAGAAGATCACCATCACCAGCTCCTCCGGCCTGGCCAAGGACGAGGTCGAGCGCCTGGTCAAAGACGCCGAGATGCACGCGGACGAAGACCGCAAGCGTCGCGAGACCATCGAGGCGAAGAACCAGCTCGACGGCCTGGTCTACAACGTCGAGAAGATGCTGAGCGAGAACCGCGACAAGCTGCAGGGCGGCGATGTCCAGTCGCTCGAGAACGCTATCAGCGAAGCGCGCAAGGCGATGGAGACGGGCGAGCTGGAGGCGATGAATCAGGCCTCCGAGAACCTGCAGAAAGCCTCGCACAAACTGGCCGAGGTCATGTACCAGCAGGCCGGTGCCACCCCCGGTGCCGGTGCGCCTGGCGATGCCGGAACGACGGGCGCCAACAAAGACGACGTCGTCGAGGCGGAGATCGTGGACGAGAAGTAGGTAAGGCGGTTCCTCGGTTCCTCGGGTTCCTCGGTTCCTCGGATTCACGCCGAGGAACTCCGAGGAACCGAGGAACCCGAGGAACTGATTCGCTTACGTGGGAGAATTGCCCCAATGGCCCGCCGAAGATCTGACGGTTACGTGATGATCTCGATCATCGCGGAGCGCTACAACATCCACCCGCAGACGCTGCGTCTGTACGAGCGCGAGGGGCTGATCAAGCCCGCCCGCACGACCGGCAACACACGTCTTTACGGCACCGACGAGATCCGCAAGCTGGAGATGATCCTCACGCTGACGCGCGACCTCGGCGTGAACCTGGCGGGGGTCGAGGTGGTCCTGCAGCTCGCCCGGATGATGCACGAAGCCGACGTCGAGTTCGACCGCCTGCTCGACTTCATCCGCCAGGCCATGCTCGACAAACGCCACGGCATCGAGCGCAGCAACGCACTGGTCAAAGCCGCCGAGACCGGGCTGACCAGGTCGAAATAATGGGGAGCAGGTTCCTCGGGTTCCTCGGTTCCTCGGGGGGATATGACCGAGGAACCCGAGGAACCGAGGAACCCCTCCCGCTTACAATCCCCGCATCGCCTACCACCACACCCTGATCGGCTTTCAACGCACTCTCCTCGCGGACGAGGCGCGGACGAATGCGTTCGCGGAGGCCATTCGCCGGACGGTGAAACCCGACGATGTCGTGCTCGATCTCGGCAGCGGGACGGGCGTGCTGGCGATGCTGGCGGCGCGCGCGGGAGCCCGCCGGGTGTTCGCCATCGAGGAACAGCACACCGCCGACCTGGCGCACGTCCTCCTGCGGCGCAACGGCTGCGAGCGGGTCGAGCTGCTGCACGCGCATTCGAAAGACGTCGAGCTGCCGGAGCGCGCCACAGTGCTGATCACCGAGACGCTCGGCAACTTCGGCTTTGACGAGAGCATCCTCGGATCGGTGCTCGACGCGAAAGAGCGCCTGCTCACCCGCGACGCACGGATCATCCCGGAAGGGGTGGCCATCGCGCTCGCGCCGGTCCACCTGCCGCGCCAGTACGACCGCGACGTGGCGTGGTGGAGCGAGCCGCGCTACGGCTTCGACTTTTCGCCGGCGCGCATGTTCGCGGCGAACCACGTCTACGGCGTGGAGATCGGGCCGGGCGCGCTGGTCGCCGAACCGGTGATCGGTGATGAGATCGCGCTGATCACCGTCGAGTCGACGGAGGTCTCGCTGCACGCGTCGTTCATTGCCACGCGGCACGACCTGGTGCACGGCTTCGCCGGCTGGTTCCACACCACCCTCGTCGAGGGGATCACCCTCACCAACGAACCGCCGCTGGTCACACCGAACTGGGGTCACGCCTTCTTTCCGCTCGAAGAGCCGGTCATCGTCACCAGCGGCACGCCGATCGAGATCGAGCTGGAGTCGAACGACGGCGTGCAGTGGTTCTGGCGGGGAAGAATTGGGGAGCGGGCCTTCGATGGGTCGTCGTACTTTGCGAGTCCTCCGTGCCGGAAGTCTGGCTCTTAGCTGTTGGCTCTAACCTTGGCTCTTGGCTGTTGGCTCTTAGCTCTTAGCTCTTAGGAGAACCGGTCAGCGTTCGTGCGAGCGCCCCCGTTCTCCTAAGAGCTAAGAGCTAAGAGCCAACAGCCAAGGGTAGGGATCTAGCCGCGCCTGTCACTCCCAGTCATGAACGTTAACGACGTCGCTTTCTGCAAAGTCCATCCAGCGATCGGGATTGCTCGTGTGGGCGGGAGCACGACCGCGTATTGCATCGGGCCGGAGGTGCCGGGGGAGGATCGATCGGCGCCGGTGGTGCGGGCGATGAGTCCGAACGATCCGCCGCCGCCGACGAAGGGCTACAAAGACGAGAGCGGGCTGCTGCTCCGTCAGGCGGCGCGCTTCCGCATCTACGGCTACGACAAGCAGGGGAACGTCCTCGGCGAGGTGCAGCCGGGTGACGGCGTCGAAGTGCAGTGGAGCGTCCATCTCGCGAACACGAAGCCGGCCTGGTACGACTTCTGCCTGGCCATGGACATCCCGGCGTACGCGACGACGACGCCGAGCACGAAGCGGAACGCTGGCACGGTCGACCGCTCGCAGCTGACCATCGATCCGGGGCCGCGCTCGATCGCCGGCCGGAAGACCTCCGGCGATCCATACAAGTTCACCGGCGGGATGTTCTTCGGCAAGGAGGTGCCGCTCGGCGAGCTGCAGACCGATGAAGAGGGGCGCCTGATCGTCCTCGGCGGCGTCGGCGATTCCGCCAACAAAGACGGCCTTCCGGCCGACACCTTTGCGAACAACGAGGGGTGGCACGACGACACCAGTGACGGACCGGTCGAGGCGACGGTGATCGTCAACGGCAAGGGCATCCCGGTGCAGCACGGCTGGGTGGTCGTGGCGCCGCCCGACTACGCGCCGGGACTGATCGCGGTGGTCACGTTCCACGACATCATCCGCGACGTCTTCTGGCAGGAAGATCCGTCGGCCTGGATGCCGAAGAGGCTCTCGTTCCAGCGCGATCTCCTCCCGATCTTCGACCGCCTGATCCGCAACCAGTGGGTGAACGCCGGTTTCGGGCAGGACTACAACTACATGCAGTCGGTGATGGAGACGCTGGCCGACAACAGTACGGACCCGAACACAAGCGGCGCACCCGCCGCGCGGGTGATGATCTTCCAGCAGTTCCGCAATCCGGATTACGCAACGCAGGAAGCGCTGGCCATTCCGCCGGTCTACGGCGACGACATGAACGTGCCGGCCACCGACTCGCCGCGGCAGTGGATGGCGGTGACGAAGATGATGTACGAGATGCTGACGCAGTGGTCGCTCGGCAACTTCGACAGCGACTACGACCCCGATGCGCAGCCGCCGCAGCAGCTTGAGGCGTATCCGGTCGCCGAGCAGCCGCAGGTGCTCGATTTCTCGGCGCTCGACAACACCATCGGCGGGCCGTTCCACCCCGGCTGCGAAATGACCTGGCCGATGCGGCACCGGATGATGTACGACGCGCCGTTCCGCATCAAGCTGCGCAAGGCGCCGGAACCCGATTACGGGGCGGCACTCGATCAGAAGACCGCCCTTGGGCCGAACGGTCCGCTCGACGGCAGCCTGGCGGGCTCGATCAGCCGCTGGATGGCGGTGCCGTGGCAGACCGACACGTCGAGCTGTCTCTACGCGTACGAGCTGTTCGGAACGCCCGGCATCTACCTGCCGACCTTCTGGCCGGTGCGCGTGCCGAACTCCGTGGTGACCGAGCAGGCCTACGCGATCATCAACGATCCGTCGCGGCCACCGGCGGAACGGCAGGTGGCGTTCTCGTACGAGTCGCGCCCGTTCTGGCTGCGCGCGCTGCCGCAGGATCCGTACACCGCGATGATCAACGCCTTCGTCACGCAGTTCAACGAAGTGGGCGTGATCACGCAGCAGGCCGGCCCGCCGGACAAGATGTTCCCCTCGCCGATGCACGTGGAGATGGGGATGAACATCCCGGTTACGCCGATGGTGACCGCGGCCAAAGTCCCGACGACGGCGGTGCTGACCGCGGAGCAGGCGCCCTCAGCGCAACCTAGCGCGGGGCCGCGGCATCTGCCGAATCCACGCGACATTCGATGAGGGGTAGGGATTCGTGTCTGGGAGACACTCCCAGGCATGAATCTCAACGACGTCGCGTATTGCAAAGTCCATCCAGCGATCGGCATCGCCCGCGTCGGCGGCAGCACGACCGCGTACTGCATCGGCCCCGAGGTGCCGGGGGAGGATCGCTCGGAACCGGTGGTGCGGGCGATGAAGCCGGGCGCTCCGCCGCCGCACACGAACGGCTACAAAGACGAGAGTGGCCTCCTGCTCCGTCAGGCTGCGCGCTTTCGCATCTACGGCTATGACAAGAAAGGCAACGTTCTCGGCGAGCTGCAGCCGGGCGACGGCGTGGACGTGGAGTGGAACGTCCATCTCGCGAACACCAAAGCGGCCTGGTACAAGTTCGACCTGGCAATGGACATCCCCGAATTTCCAACGGAACAGAAGGCGAGCGCGTTGCGCAACGCCACGGTCAGCGACCGCTCGCAACTGACGGTCGATCCCGGTCCGCGTTCCATCGAAGGGCGCGGAACGCATGGTGATGCGTACAAGTTCAACGGTGGGAAGTTCTTCGGTAAAGAGCTGCCGCTCGGCGAGCTGCAGACGGACGAGAACGGCCGGCTGATCGTCCTCGGCGGCGTCGGCGATTCGATCTCGAAAGACGGCACGCCGATCACCACCTTCGCCAACAACGAAGGGTGGTGCGACGACGTCTCCGACGGGCCGGTGCAGGCCACCGTCAAGATCGGCGGCAAGAGCGTCGACGTGCAGCACGCCTGGGTGGTGGTCTCGCCGCCCGACTACGCGCCGGGCCTCATCGCCGTGGTCACGTTCTACGACGTCATCCGCGACACCTTCTGGCAGGACGACCAGTCGCACATGCCGGAGACGCTGTCGTTCCAGCGCGACATCTTCCCGATCTTCGACCGCCTGATCCGCAACCAATGGGTGAACGCCGGCTTCGGACAGGACTACAACTACCTGCAGCTGGCGATGCCGACGCTGGCCGACAACACGTCGAAGTGGGCGGCGCGGCGCGTGCTGCTGTTCCAGCAGTTCCGCAATCCCGACTATGGCAGCGTCGAGGCATCGGCCATCCCGCCGGTGTACGGCGACGACATGAACGTGCCGGCCACCGGCTCGCCGCGGCAGTGGATGGCGATCACGAAGATGCAGTACGAGATGCTGCGCCGCTGGTCGGAAGGCGACTTCGAGAACGACTACGATCCGGGGCAGCAGTGGCTGCAGCAGCTCGAGGAGTATCCGATCGGCGAGCAGCCGTTGGTGCTCGACGCGGCGTCCCTCGACAACACCATCGGCGGCCCGTTTCACCCCGGCTGCGAGATGACCTGGCCGATGCGGCAGCGGCTCGTCTACGACGATTTCCTCCGCATCAAGCTGCGCAAGTCGCCCGAGCCCGATTACGGCGCGACGCTCGATCAGAAAGAGGCGCTCAGCAAGAGCGGTCCGCTGAACGGCAGCCTGCCGGGCTCGATCAGCCGCTGGATGGCGGTGCCGTGGCAGGCTGATACGTCGAGCTGCCTCTACGCGTACGAGTTCTGGGGCACCCCCGGGATCTACCTGCCGACCTTCTGGCCGGTGCGCGTGCCGAACTCCGTCTTCACCGAGGAGGCGTACGCGAAGGTCATCGACACCTCGCTGCCGTTTGCCGACCGGCAGCTCGCGTTCTCGTACGAGACGCGTCCCTTCTGGCTGCGCGCCCTGCCGCCTCCCGGCAACGCGCTGCGGAAGGCATTCGTCAAGCAGTGGAACGAGGTCGGCGTGATCACCCAGCAGCCCGGCCCGGCCGACGGCCGGTTCCCCTCGCCGATGCACGTCGAGGCGGGGATGAACGTCCCGGCGCCGGCGCTCCTGACGGCGAAGGTGGCAACGACCGTGGAGGAGGCGACGCCGCAGCCGGTGCGTCTGCCGAACCCGCGCGACGAACGATGACGGTGTGTGACGTGGCGATCGTTGGTGGAGGCCCCGCGGCCTCCGCCGCGGCGCTGACGCTGGCACGCGCGGGGCTCCGCGCGGTCATTCTCGAACGCGGCGAGGATCGCGGCGACAAGCCGGGGGAGAGCATCGCCCCCGGTGCACGCCCGCTGCTCGAGCAGCTCGGCGTCTGGGACGACCTTGCCGCCGACGGGCACCTGCCGTGTCACGGCAATCGCTCGTCGTGGGGCTCGGAACGGATCGACGAGATGCCGTTCCTCTTCTCGCCATACGGCAAGGGATGGCATCTCGACCGGCGCCGCTTCGAGCAGCTGCTCGTCCGCCGCGCCGTCGAAGCCGGCGCCGAGCGAAAGACGCACGCGCGCGTCGTCGACGTTTCTCGCAACGGGGACGTCCCGCCCGGCGGAAACAACGCGGTGTGGCGCCTGCGCTGCGCCAACGGCGAAACCATCGAAGCGCCATTCGTCATCGACGCCACCGGCCGCGCGAGCTGGTTCGCCCATCGCGCCGGCGCGCAGCGCATCGTCGACGACGTGCTGATCGCGGTCGTCGCGTTCCTGGAAACCGACGGCGCGCCCGATCGCGATTCGTGGACCCTGGTCGAAGCCGTCGAGCAAGGGTGGTGGTACAGCGCCGTGCTGCCCGATGGCCGGCTGGCGGTCATGTTCATCACCGATCCGGCCGTCGTGGCACCGCGTGAGGCGGCGGCGATGCCGTTCGCGACAGCGCCGCATACGCGCGCGCGGATCGAGACGTACGCTTACGCCGTGACCGCGCCGCCGCAGCTCGTGCACGCCGGCAGCTCGCGCCTGAACCGGGCGATGGGGGAGGGATGGTGCGCCGCCGGCGACGCGGCCATGGCGCTCGATCCGCTCTCGTCGCACGGTATCACCAGCGCGCTGGCGACCGGTGTCGAAGCGGCGCAGGCCGTGGTGTCGGGATCATTCGAGCGGTACGAAACGGTGGTCGACACGATGTGGCGTGCCTATGCGGCGATGCGGCGCAACATTTACGCGAGCGAGCGGCGGTGGGCCTCATCGCCGTTCTGGACCAGGAGGATCTGAATGCCCGAAACGACCTTGTTTGCCCCCGGAAAGTTCAGCTGGCTCGAGCTGATGACGTCCGACGAAGAGGGAGCGCTCCGCTTCTACATGGAGCTCTTCGGCTGGACCGACGACCCGAGCGACATGGGCGACGGCTCGATGTACCACATGCTCGGTAAGGACGGCCGCTACGTCGGTGCGCTCTACAAACGCGGCGACGTGCCGCCCTCGTGGAACGTCTACGTGACCGTGGCGAACGCCGACCAGTCGGCCAGGCGGGCGCAGGAGCTCGGCGGAACCGTGATGCTGGAGCCGTTCGACGTCTTCGATTCCGGCCGGATGGCGGTGCTCGGCGATCCGCAGGGTGCCGTCTTTTCATTGTGGCAGCCGAAAGATCATCCGGGCTTCGGCGTCTACGGCGAGACCGGCACACCCTGCTGGTTCGAGCTCAATGCGCGCGACCTTGGCGCCGCGAAATCCTTCTATACGGCCCTGTTCGGCTGGAGCCTGAAAGAATCGCCCGAATATACCGAGCTGAGCCTCTCTGGCGAAGCCATCGGTGGGATGTTGCCGACACAATGGCCAGCCGAAGTTCCGTCGTTCTGGATGGCCTACATCGCCGTCGAAAACTGCGACGAAACGGCCGAAAAAGCAAAGAACCTCGGGGGCTCGGTGACGGTTCCGCCAATGGACATTCCGAAGGTGGGGCGATTTTCCGTGGTCAATGATCCGCAGGGTGCGGTGATCGCGGTGATCAGTCTTCAGTTGTAAGGAATTACGTCCACTCCTCGCGCGTTGCGAATCAGGCTTCTGAAGGGATGATGCGTCGAGATGCAGATCACCTGTCAGGCAGCAGCAACGTTACGAAAGGAGATCTCATCCATGCGTCAGACCGGAACCGTCAAGTGGTTCAACGATGCCAAGGGCTTCGGCTTCATCACGACCGAGGGTGGCGAAGACGTTTTCGTCCACTTCAGCGCGATCCAGAGCCGTGGCTTCCGCTCCCTCGCCGAGGGCGCGCAGGTCGAGTTCGATGTGACCCAGGGCCCCAAAGGCCTGCAGGCCGCGAACGTCACCGTTTCCTAGTTCACCATCCACCGACATCAACAAGAAGGCGGCCGATTCCGGCCGCCTTCTTGTTTTTCGCGTTTCGGTTGCTGTTACTTCCGGCGTGTGTACGCGATCTCCATCATCTTGAAGTTCTTCCCGTCCGGCGCCGGGCCCCACATCTCCATGACGTGATGGTCGTGGTCTTTGACGGTGATCCTGATGTCAAGAGGCGAGTCCTTGCCGGTCAGCGGATCGGCCATCGAGCCGCTGTAGGAGTAGACGTTGCCGTTCAGCGTGCCGGTGGTGAGCATCATGCCGGTGGACATGCTGTCCATCCAGGTGCTCCAGTACTGCTTCTTCACGTTGTCGTAGCCGGTGTAGCCGAGGCCCTCGAAGGTCATGCCCATCACCGAGCTGGTGAAGCGCTGCTCGAGGATGCGGCCGCCCATGATCCAGCGATCCTCCGAGGAGCCGGGGCTGACCATCGGATCCATCCCCGGCGCGGGCCACATCGTGACCTTCGCGTCCCATTTGCCGGCGAACGTGTCGAGCGCCTTGTGCGGCTCGCCCGGAGTGCCGGCCTTGATCATCGCTTCCGTGGCCGCATCCATCGCTGGCGGTGCGCCCGGTTTGTCCTGGGCAAAAAGCGTGAGCGAACAGAGAACGAGGGCTCCCGCAAACAACTTCTTCATGTTGCTTCCTCCTGTTTGATGTACGGAATCGTACAGCGAGGTGCAGCGAACAAAACAAGGTTCTACCGGCTGTGGAACCTCTAGTTGTCGTCTGTCCAGGGCCGCGAGATCACACACGAATTGATCCCGCCGACGCCCATGCTCAACTTTCCGCTGTACCCCGGTTCGATCGCGGTTCCCTCGGTCTGCACGAACTTGGCGGCGTGCAGTTTCACGTCGGCGTGCAGCTCGCCTTCCGTCAGCGGCATCGGGTAGAGCTTCCCTCGCGAAACGCCGATGTGCTGCGCCGTCAGCTCCCAGCCGCCGCCGACCGACATCCCGTGGCCGAAGGTTCCCTTACGGGCGGTGAAGATGACGTCGGGATGGAGCAGCTCGAGCGAGTTCTCGATCTCCGTGGCGTCGCCGGGCGTGGCCGTGGCGTGCATGTCCCAGGTGCGGACGTCTTCAGTCTGTAGATCGGTCAGCGCCGCGCGCATGGCCAGCTGCGGCCCGCCTTTCGACGGCGTGATGATGTGATGCGCGTCCGACGACGTCCCGACGCCGACGATCTCCAACCCCAGCGGCTCGAAGCCCTGCGCCCGGAGCGCATCGACGTCGCCGATGATCCAGATGCAGGCGCCGCCCGCCACGTGCGTTCCTTTGAGGCCGGTCAGCGGGCGGGAAACGTCTGCATCCGCCGAGAGGACGTTGGCGTTGTAGAAGGCGCTGATGATCATCGGATGCGGGGGAGGATCGGTCATGCCGATCACGACCGCGGTCGCCTCGCCGAGGCGGATCGCGTCGATGCCCATCTTCAGCGCGACCCCGAAGGAAGCGCAGGCCGCCACCGGCGCGAAGGCGGGGCCGACGATCTTGCCGAGCATGGAGATCTGCGCGGCCGGGATGTTGGCGATGTTCCAGAGCAGGTTCGGCGAGACCGACGACCACGGCTCTTCCGGGCATTCGTACTTGCGGTTGAGCGCGCGGATCTTGTTCAGCTTCTGCCGGATGGTGGAGAGTTTCGCGGAGCCGGACGAAGGCGGCACCGGCTCGGCGTGGATCTCGCGCGCTTCGGCGAGGTAATTCGCGAGCTGGTCGCTCTTCTCGAACCAGTACGCCTCCCAGGCGTGCTTCGTGTCGATCCACTCCTCGGAACCGATCTGCATCTGCGACGGGTCGGCGGGGGCATTCGGATCGGTTTCGCCGGCCAGGTGGCGGCGCAGCGGCTCGCAGCGTTCGGGGGCGGCCCAGAACTCGTTCCAGCGGTTCTGGGCCCGCTCGTACGCGTTGACCTGCTCGTGCGTGACGGTGATCTCGCCAAGGCCGGTGCCGACGTAGATGTGGGCCTGGGTGCCGAGCGACTGCAGGTAGTCCTCGATGCCGGGGTTCTGGCTGAGCGACTGGATGAACGCGCCGATGGCGTACTGCACCATTGGTCCCATCTTCTCTTTCAGCTGGCCGAACTTGGCGGGGGGGAAGCGGTCATCGAACCAGGAGTGGTATGTTTCGAAATCGAATTCAGGATAGCCGACGAGGAAGTTGGACGGGCCGAAGCCGGTGAAGGGCGCGAGCCAGGTGCCGGCTTGTTCGAGATTTTGTTTGAAGGTCTCCACGTTCGGCGACTTCGGCGCGACGATGCCCCAGCCGAAGATGCCGACTCGTTTGCGATGCGACATAGGCGGCGCATTGTACCGAAATTGCATTGGCCGCCAGCCGCAACAGTGATCTCGTGAAAAGGGGTTCAATTCGTGACCAGATCCACCGTACGTCTCGTACTCGTTTCTGCTGCCGTTGTGGTCGCGCTCGCCGCTTGTGGTGATCGCGAAAAGAAGGCCGGCTCGACGGCAACCGAGACCATTGCTCCCGCGCCCGCGCAGCCCGAGGAAACCGGCACCGACGCCATGACGCAGACGGTGGACATCGAACAGGGCCGCTCCGAAGCGGAAGGGGGAGGCCTGACCAGCCCGAACCCGCCTGTCGTCGTGCCCGGCTCCACTGCTGTTTCCGGCACGGCGCCGACAACCACGACCACCACGACCGCCCCCCCGCCACCACCCACCACGACGACGCGCTGATGTCCGGCGCGGTCGGCGCACTCTACGAGCCTCTCCTGGAACGCGACCTCGCCGCGATTCCGGAGGCCGTGCGTGCCTACCGTGCCGAGCACTCGCTGGAGGACCTGTGGCTGACGGTGACGCGCTTCGCGCTGCTGGCGTACTCGCCCTCGGAGCACGCGCGCCACGCCCTGCTCTGCTGCCTTGCTGCACGCGGTGCGTCGGAGGAGTGGCTGACCGAGTGCGCCCGCTACGCCGCCGAGGCGCGGCAGCCGTGGAGCGAGCCGCCGATCCTGGAGTTGCCGGCGATCGAGGAGGATCAGCGCCGCGATCTCGAGGAACTGCGGGCGGCGGTCGGGGAGGGCGATCGGGCGCGTGGCGAGCGCTGGCTTGCCAGCCGGTTTGGGCTTGCCGATCAGTTGGGGTCAGACCTTCGTTGTTTCGACGAGTTAGGGTCAGACCTTCTTTCTCTGGCCCGCGAGCACGGCGATGCCGTGCTGATCGTCCGGGCCGCCATCGCGCTGGTGCCGCTCCTCGGCCAGAAGGGGGCGTACGCGACGTTGCGGGTGGCGGTGTGGGATCTGATCGCCAAGCGGGAGGAAGAGCCGCTGCCGGAGCGCTCGCGGGAGGAGCTCGCGGCGGCGGTCGTCGAGTCGGAGGGGGCCATCGATGCGGTCACGGCTCTGCTCGTAGCCTCGGACATCGGTGAAGTTCCGAACTGCGTGGAGCCGTACCAGCTCGCCCGCGATTACGGCCATCTGCTGCTCGCGCATGCGGCCAGCTTTCCCGACGATGCGCTCGAGGCGGTTGCGCGGAACCTCGAACATGGAGAGAGTTACGCGGAATGGACGTTCGCCTGAAGGTCGCTCCGCTACTGCTGCTTCTTCTCGCCGCCTGTGCCACGGCACCGCCGCGCCGCGAGCTGGCGACGTTCGTCGAGAACACCATCTCCACCGCGCCGTTCGACCATGCGCTGTGGGGGATTCACATCGAGGACGACGACGGGAGGGTGCTGTATTCGCTGAACGGCGACAAGCTGATGATGCCGGCCTCGAATCGCAAAGTCTTTGCGGCGGCGACGATCGCGAACTGTCTCGGCTTCGAGGGACAGTTGACGACCGAGGTCTGGCGCGACGGCGACGATCTGGTGCTGCGGGGCGATGGCGATCCGTCGCTCGGCTCGTGGCGCTACGAACGGACGGACGACTTCGACCGGCTCGCGGATGCGCTGCGGGCGCGCGGCATCACCCGCCTGCGTGACGTAGTCGCGGACGTCTCGGCCTTCGATCGCGTGACCATTCCGCCGGCGTGGAAGCACGGCAACCTCGGCAGCGACTACGCCGCGCCGGTCGATGCGCTCACCTGGGGCGAGAACGAGATCCCGACCGATCGCGCCGTCGAGAATCCGGCGCTCTACACCGCCACGACGCTACGCGACACGCTGATCCTGCGCGGCGTCGAAGTGACCGGCGTCGCGCGCGTGAACACGGAGCGCCGCGCCTGGAGCGAGCGCCTGCTCGCGCTGCCGTCGCCGTTCGTCGGCACGCTGCTGCGGACGGTGCTGAAGAACAGCCACAACCTCTACACCGAGATGCTGCTCAAGCGCTCCGGCGACGGCACGTATGCGACGGCGTTCGGCAAGGAAGCGCTGTTCGCCGCGAAGGAAGCCGGCGTGCCGGCAGACGAGTTCCGCTTCGTCGACGGCTCCGGCCTGGCGCCCGACAACCTGGTCACGCCGCGGGCAATGATCGCGATGCTCCGCTGGATGAACGAGCCGACCCGCCGCGCGATGTGGTGGTCGCTGCTCGCCACTCCCGACGAAGAGGGGACCCTGCGGCGGCGCCTCACCCCGCTGCGCGAACGGCTGCGCGGCAAGACCGGGACGATCGCCGGCGTGAACGCGCTGTCCGGAGTGATCGCAATGCCGAACGGGCGGTACCGCTATTTCACCGTGGTGGTGAATCACCACACTGGGGATGACGCGATTTCGCTGATCGACGCGATCGTGGAACGTGCGGCGATGTAGGCGCGCCGCAGTGTTGTCATCCTTCTTCGTTCAGGATCACACCGGGGGAGGGAACGATCCACGCACGGCTGGCGTCAAGGCGCGTCTCGCGTAAACGTCTGGCCGAAGATCGTCAACGTCTTGACCATTCCATCGCCCGCCGTTCCGAACGTCACCATCTCCTCGAGGTCATCGATCGGCGATTCGGCCGTGAAGACGTCATAGTGCCAGTGTGTCAGCGGGACGGTGATGCGGCTCCATTCGAGGACGAGCTGGCCGTTGACCAGCGTGACCGTCGCGCTGCCGTAGGCGGGGCTGTCGTATTTGCCGACGTAGTCGGCGAGCGGATGCGAGGGGGTGGTGCCGGTGCGCCGTTTCGCCAGCCGCTCTTCCTTCGCCTTCTTCTCCTTTTCGGCAGCTCGGCCGTCGAGCATCAGGTAGTAGGCGTTCCAGTCGCGCGCGGCCTTCGCGTTCAGCATATCGGCCAGTGAGTTGCGCAGCGCGACAGCGGCCATGCTGCGGCCGGCGTTGAGCAGGACCACGAAGCCGATGCCGCGTTTCGGGAAGAGATCGACATGCGTGCGGAAGCCGTTCAGCGAGCCGGAATGCGAGACGAGCAGCTCGCCGCGATAGTCCTGCACCACCCAACCCATGCCATACGAGATGAGGCTCGTCTCCGGATTGCTGTCGCGGGTTGCGTTCTCGAGGCGGATTACGGTCTGCGGCATCTTCGTCTCCGCGATCGCTTCGGCGGAAACGAAACGGTGCTTGTCGAAGAAACCGTCGGCGAGCTGAAAGCGGATCCAGTTGGCCATGTCGCGCGCCGTCGATTTGATGGCGCCGCCGGCGCCGAGGGTCTGCGTCTCGATGGGGCGCTGCGGCGACACCTGGCCGCGATCGCTGTCCCAGCGATGACCAGCCGCGCGATCGCTCGCCGCTTCCCACTGCGCATCGGAAGTGATGGTGCGGGTCATGCCGAGCGGGACGAAGAGGCGGGTGCGCACGAACTCGTCCCACGGCATCCCGGAGGCGTTCGCGACCGCCTCGCCGGCAGTGATGAACATGATGTTCTGGTACTGATACGCGGTGCGGAACGGCCTGGCCAGGTCGACGTGGCCCATCCGCCGGATGACCTCCTCGCGCGAGAGCGGCGAGTTGTCCCACAGCTCGTCGTGGCGTGACAGACCCGTGCGGTGCGAAACGATGTCGCGCAGCGTCACCGACGCATCGGCGCACGGATCGCTGAGGTGAAAGTAGTCGACGTGTTTGCGAACCGGGTCGTCCCACGAGAGCAGCTTCTCGTCCACGAGCATGGCCATCGCCGCCGTGGTGAACGCCTTCGAGGTCGAGGCGATCTGGAAGAGCGTGTCGGGGCCGACCGGATCCGTCCCGCTCATGTCCTTCGAGCCGTAGCCCTTCAGGTAGACGATGCGGTCGTTGTGCACGATCGCGATCGCCGCGCCGGGGATCTGCCAGGCGCGCAGCGAGCTCGCGACGAGCTTGTCGATCGCGTACGGGTCGATTTTCTGGGCGAGGGTGGGAACGGCGAGAGCAAGCGCGAGGACCGCGGATAGCAGACGCATCAATCGCTCATGATAGCCACTACCTCGGCGGACGCACGATCTGATTCACGACGGCCACTACTTTCAGTGATCGCGCCGAGCGTCCGGTCGTCACTTCGGCCAGACCGTTCGACATCAACGCGCGCTGGCCGTGCTTCTGCCACCAGCGGCCGACGAAGACGTTGCGGCCGATGCGGCCGATGACGATCTCACCGTTGGAGGCGCGTCCGCGCGGGCGGAGCTCGACGATCAGGAGGTCGCCGTCGTCGATGCCCTGATCGCGCAGGCCCTCGCCACGGGCGCGGAAGACGATCTCGCTTTGTTCCATCAGAGTCTGCGGCAGGGAGATGGTCTCTGTCTTCGACTCGTCGATCGGCTCGCCCTGGCGCAGCTCGCCCGCCAGCTTCACCTCGAGCCATTCCGGGCCGCCGGTTTCGCGGAGCATGTCAGGAGAGACACCGGCCGGGCGATCGAGGTGGCGGACAGGCATGGTCGGGAAGGTGACGCCGAGATCGCCCCCGACGACACCGGCGGCTTTTCCGAGGAGCCCTTCGGCGCGAGCGAGCAGCGCCTGGGTGCGGATCGTATCGGCGCGTGCTTCGCGGATGGCGTCGGTGATGAGAGGGACGTTGAAGTTGGTGTCCGCTTCGCCGGAGCGGACGGAGAGGTCGCCGCCGAGGTTGATCTCGCGCAGCTCGAGCACGGTTGCGACTTTCTTCAGCACATTCACCGAGACGTTCGCCCCCTTCTCGAGGGCGGCCAGGTGCCGGCGGCTCACGCCGGCCAGGCGGGCGAGACGCGCCTGGGTGAGGTTTTTACGGATGCGAGCTTCACGAATCGCTTCACCGAGCATAAGAGGATTAAGACACTTTTAGGTTACTAGTCCGTTGTCATCTGTGCAACACACGCACTGCGGGTGATTGGGCGTCAGAGGCAGGGTGGAAGCTGCGGATACTTCAGCGCGAGCTCTGCGACGCCAACCACGTCATACGAGACACACTCTCGCACACGGTGTGACGCCAGACGCAATTCTCCACCCCCTGTAGAACAAGGGGCGTGCTACAGGCTGGAGAATGGGGTCATTCGCGCAAGTTCAGGTGGTGGAGGGGCTTGCGCAATATCATGCCTCTGGGAGTCGAAGTCTGCATCTCCGGATTGACATCTATCCTGCTCGACACTAATATGCAACATACTGCACATGCCGACACGTCTCGAGTCGTTTTTGAAGAGCAGAGGGATCAAACCGGCGCACCTCGCGCGGGAGTCCGGGTATAGCCGCCAGCATCTGTTGCGGATACGGATGGGGCGGATGGAGCCGACGCGGCGCTGTATCGCGGCGATCGTCGGGGCCTGCCGCCGACTTTCGCACGAGACCGTCCGGGCGTCCGATCTGTTCGACCTGGAAGGGGATGAACGATAGCGCGCATTGCCACGACGAAGGGTAGCCCCGGGATCGAGTTGTTCTCAACCCGGCGCATCGCGATCCTCGAAGGAGACCGCTCCGCTGCGGAAATTCTGCACACTTTTTTCCACCTGATGGAGCTCGAGGCGTTCCTGGTGACACCCGACGAGACGGCAGTTCCCACGCTACGTAGACTGGCGCCCGACGTGATCGCGCTCGATCTGGATCTCCCGGATCTACGGGCGTTGGATCTCTCGCGCGCAATCCGGGTCGCGTTGCCGCGCGTACCGATCATTCTGATGACCGAGCACGCCTCGCAGATGGACGTCGGATCAGCGACGGTGATCGCCAAGCCGCATGCGAGATTCGAGGAGCTGCTGCGGATGTTCGAGCTGATCCTCGCATTAGAGCGCTGACCGGCAGCGATGTACGATGCCGCGCCATGCGCAAGCTCGCTCCGCTCGCTTCCGCTCTTTTCCTCGCCGCCTGCGCCACCGCACCGGCGCCCGTTCCGGTCGAGACGCCCAGGCCGCGCCCCTACCTGGGGCAACACGGTTTCGATCTGGCGCAGATCGATCGCGCTGTCGGGCCGTGCGATGATTTTTACGAGTACGCGAACGGAGGCTGGCGCCGTACTCACCCGCTCCCGGCCACGTATGCGCGCTACGGCCGCTTTGAACAGGTCAGCGAGCGGAATCGCGAGGTGCTGCGCAACATCCTCGAGACCTCCACCACGCCCAAGATCGCCGACTTCTGGGCCTCCTGCATGAACGAGGTGGGCATCGACGCGGCGGGGACCGCTCCGATCCGCAACGACCTGGCCCGCATCGATACGATCGGCAATCGCCGGGAGCTGGCGGCCGAGATTGCGCGGCAGCAGCAGCGCGCCGTGTATCCCGTCTTCCGCTTCAACGCGCAGAACGACTACCGCAACAGTCAGATGGTCATCGCCGCCGTCACGCAGGCTGGCCTCGGCCTGCCCGATCGCGATTACTACCTGCGGGACGATGGGACCTATCCGGCCACGCGCACGGCCTACGTCGAGCACATTACGAAGATGTTCGAGCTGGCCGGCGTTGCGAACCCCGCGGCCGATGCGCGGCGGGTGATGGCGCTCGAAACGGAGCTGGCCCGCGCGCAGATGCGCCGCGTCGACCAGCGCAATCCGGAGAACGTCTACCACGTCACCGCCGTCAGCGAGCTGCAGTCGTACGCCCCCGCATTCGACTGGCCGGCGTTCTTTTCGGCCATCGGCCTGGGCGAGATGAAGTCGCTCAATGTCGCGCAGCCGGAGTACTTGCGCGAGGCCAGCCGCCTGGCCGCCGAGGCGCCGCTCGAATCGTGGAAGGCGTACCTCCGCTGGAGCGTGATCGACAATGCGGCGCAGTACCTCTCCACGGCGTTCGCGCAGCAGGACTTCGAGTTCCGCGGGAAGACGCTGTCGGGGCAGAAAGAGATGCAGCCTCGGTGGCAGCGCTGCGTCCGTGCGGCCGACGCGAACATCGGCGAGATCGTCGGGCAGGAGTATGTGAAGCGCACGTTTTCGCCCGAGGCGAAGACGAAGATGAACGAGATGATCGACAACCTGGTCGGCGCGCTGCGGGAGGACATCCCGACCCTGACCTGGATGGGGGCGGAGACGAAGACCGCCGCGATCGCGAAGCTGGAGGCATTCCGCCGCCGCATCGGCTATCCCGATCGCTGGATCGACTACTCGACGCTGAACGTCGGGCGGGAGTCGTTCGCGGAGAACGTCTTCAACGCGCGGGCGTTCAGCTTCCGCCGCAGCGTCGGCCGGGTCGGCAAGCCGGACGATCCGAACGAGTGGGGTTTCTTCACGCCGGCCACCGTCAACGCCGGATACAACCCGACCCGCAACGACATCACCTTTCCGGCGGGTATCCTCCAGCCGCCCTTCTACGATCCCAACGCGGATGATGCGTACAACTACGGCGGCATCGGCGCGGTGATCGGCCATGAGATGACGCACGGCTTCGACGATCAGGGGGCGAAGTTCGATCCGGCCGGCAACCTGCGCAACTGGTGGACCGACGAAGACCTGAAGCGGTTCCAGGCGAGCGCGGAGTGCATCTCCAATCAGTACGGCGCGTGGCGCGTGGAGGAAGGGCAGAACCTGCAGGGCAATCTCGTCACTGGCGAGGCGATCGCCGACCTCGGCGGGCTGACCATTGCGTTGCGTGCGTATCAGAAAGCGCTCGCGAAGCAGACGCGCCTGACGCTCGACGGCTTCACGCCCGAGCAGCGGTTCTTCCTCGGATTTGCGCAGGTCTGGGCGCAGAACATGTCGCCGGAAGAGGCGCGCCGCCGCGCGATCGTCGACCCGCATGCACCGGGGCCGGCGCGGGTGAATCTCACGGTGAAGAACATGCCGGAGTTTCAGGATGCGTGGAACTGCCCGAACGGCGCGCCGATGACGCTGCCGGCGGAGAAGCGGTGCCGGATCTGGTGACGCCGCTCGAGCCGGATGCCGCGGAGATGCGCGCGCTCGTTGACGCGGCCATGAAGCACATCGTCGCGCACATCGAGTCGCTGCCGTCGCAGCGGGCCATCAACATCGACGGCGCCACCGAGCGGGCGCGCGAGCTGATCGAGCCGCTGCCGCGGCAAGGCACTTCGTACGAGACGCTGCTCGATTTCCTCTTCAGCGAGGCCATCCCGCGCTCGTTCAACGCGGCGGGGCCG
Source organism: Thermoanaerobaculia bacterium (assembly GCA_036398925.1). GTDB lineage: Bacteria > Acidobacteriota > Thermoanaerobaculia > Gp7-AA8 > Gp7-AA8 > DASWOB01. Next base: position 1,896 of record DASWOB010000103.1, on the reverse strand, counting down.
GGCTATCTCGCGTATGTGCCGGGCGGCGGGCTCTTTCACTCCGCGGTGGCGGACCTGATCGCGAACGCGGTCAATCGCTACGTCGGCGTCTGCGCGGCGGCGCCTCTGCTGGTGCAACTCGAAGCGAACGTGGTGCGCTGGTTCTGCGAGATCGTCGGCTACGGCGTAGGCTCCGGCGGCGTGCTGACGAGCGGCGGATCGCTGGCGAACTTCACCGCCATCGTCACCGCGCGCAAGGCGCTGCTGCCGGATGATTTTCTGCGCGGCACGTTGTACTGCTCGGAGCAGATCCACCACTCGTTTCAGAAGGCGGCCAACCTCGCCGGATTTCCGTACGCGAACATCCGCGAGCTGCCGGTCGACGAGCAGTTCCGCATTTGTGTCGATGCGCTGGAAGAGGCAATCGAGCGCGATCGGCGCGATGGCTGGACGCCGTTTCTCATCGCCGGCAGCGCGGGGACGACCGGCACCGGAGCGGTCGATGATCTGCCGAAGCTCGCTCGCGTCGCGCGTGCGAACGCGATGTGGTTTCACGTCGACGGCGCGTACGGCGCGCTCTTCGCGATGACGGAGCGCGGACGCGCCGCGCTGCGCGGCATGAGCGAGGCCGACTCGATCATCCTCGATCCGCACAAGACGCTCTTCCTCCCGTTCGGCACCGGCGCGGTGGTGGTTCGCGACGCGCGGACGCTGCGGCGGGCGCACTCGCTGCACGCGGAGTATCTGCCGGAGATGCAGAGCGCCGATGAGCTGGTCGATTTCTGCGAAATCTCGCCGGAGCTCTCCCGCGACTTTCGCGGGCTGCGGGTGTGGCTGCCGCTGAAGATGTTCGGCATCGAGCCGTTCCTGGAGCAGCTCGACGAGAAGCTCGATCTGATCGCCTTTGCGATCGAGGAGCTGCAGAAGATCGACGGCATCGAGATCGTCGCCGCGCCGCAGCTGACCATCACCGCCTTCCGACTGCGCGGCGATGACGAGGTCAATCGGCGGCTGCTGGCGGCGATCAACGCGAAGGGGCGGGTGATGCTCACGCCGACGACGCTCGACGGGCGGTTCGTGATCCGGATCGCCATCGTTTCGCATCGCACGCATCGGGAGCGGGTGGAGATGCTGATCGAGGACATTCGGGCGGCGGTGACGGAGGTCGGGTGACGCCCGCGGATGCAACTGGCGCCGCGCCAGTGGGGAGGGGGTCCTTCGCTTCGCTCAGGATGACAGTGGGGTTTGCGCTGCTGATTGTCGCCATCCTCTTCACCTACCTTCGCCCGCTGACCGTCTTCTTCGGTGCGCGCAAGCTCTACCTCCTGGCCATCGGCATGCGTGGTGACGCGGTGCAGCTCGGTGCGCATCGCATTGCGTACATCGCGGGCGGGGAGGGCCCGCCGCTCGTGCTCGTGCATGGTGTGGCGATGCGTGGCGATGACTGGGCGCCGCTCCTGCGTGCCCTCAAACGCGAGCACCGTGTCTACGCGCTCGACCTCCTCGGATATGGCAACAGCGACAAGCCGGAGGGGGCCGACTACTCGATCGCGCAGCAGACGGAGATCGTGCGGCAGTTCCTCGATGCGAAACAGATCGCCAGTGCTGACGTGATCGGAGTGTCGATGGGCGGCTGGATCGCGGCGAAGCTGGCGGCCGAGCATCCGCGGCGCGTGAAGCGGCTGGTGCTGGTCTCCAGCGCCGGTTTTGCGTATCCGAACAAGCTCGGCGAGTCGTCGTTCTCGCCGATGACGCTCGAGCAGTTGCGCGAGAGCTTGCGTATGCAGACCGATCAGGCGGAGCGGCTGCCCGACTTCATCGCGCGTGACTTTCTGCGGCGTTCGCGGCAGAAGTCGCGGGTGGTGCGGGCGTCGATGAAGGCGATGCTCACGGGGCGCGATCTCGTCGAGGGGAAGC
>DASWOB010000102.1:0-50322 GCA_036398925.1 Thermoanaerobaculia bacterium | reverse complement strand
GGCCGGGGCCTGGGCCCGGGCCGCCGGAGGCCTCCGGTCGTCTCTGATCCATTGGTGACGTGCGCGCGTTCTGCTTAGCGCCGCGCCGATTGCACGGTGATCCCCTTCTGGCCGGGGATGTCGACCGCGAAGCGGATCGGCGAGGCGCCGCGCAGCTCGATCGTGCCCGACCAGGGGGTGGTGAGGGCGGGGGCGCGGACGGTGTAGAGGAACGAGCCGCGCTGCCACAGCGGCACGAGGAAGGTGCCGTCGCCGGCGATCGCGATCGGCGCCTGCCATGGGTTGTCGTCGGCCCGATGCAGGAAGAGCGAGCCGCCGGCGAGATCGGCGCCGCGGTGGGTGAGATGTCCGGCCAGGACCATCGGCTCGATGATGACGATCGAGCGCAGATGATCGCCGTTGCCGAGGACGACCGGCGTCGCGAGCTGCTCGGTCGGATCGTCCCCCTGGAGGAGGAGCTGATAGACGCCCGCGGGGAGCTCGTCGAACTGAATGCGCCGCGTTTCGGCGGGGAGGCGGACGGTGCGCACCTCCTGCCAGCGATCGTCGTCGCGGACCATCAGGCGCGCTTCGATCGGGTCGTTCGTGCCGCGGACCGTCACGTCGATCGCGCTCGGGGATGCCGACAACATCGCCAGGAGAAGGAGGAGCATGGAGTAAGGATAACCGGATTAGTGCCGTACGTCATGCGCCAAACGCGACGCCCGCTTTCTTGAGCAGGTCGAAGGGGGGCACGCCGCCGGCGAAGACGAAGACGTAGTCGTTCGGCAGCTCGCGGATCTCCTCGCCGATCTGCAGGCGCACCGCGGTCTCGTCGATGGAGAGCGGCTGGGAGTTGAAGAGCGTCTCGATGCGTCCCGTGGCGAGCATCTTCGCGAACGCGTCTTCGTTCTTCTTCTTGATGCGCACCAGCTTTTCGCGGCGGTAGGAGAGGGTGACGCGGTTGCCCGGCTGCAGGGCCAGGCCGATGGCCGCTTCGACGGCGCTGTCGCCGCCGCCGACGACGAGGACGCGCGTGTCGCGGTAGCTCTCCGCGTCCATGAGCCGATACATCACCTTCGGCAGCTCCTCGCCCGGGATGCCGAGCTTGCGCGGAGAGCCGCGGCGGCCGAGGGCCAGCACGACGTTACGTGCGCGGAGGTCGTTCACCAGGAAGGCGTCGCCGTCGCGCTCGATGCGCTCGACCGGAGAGGAGAACCGGACCTCGAGCGCGTGGCGGGCCACGAGCGATTCGAACATCTCCAGCAGGCGCTCTTTCTGGTATTCGTCACGATCGAGGGTCACCCCTTCGGCGAGCTGCACCGGTTGCAGGAGGACCATCTTCCGGCGGGGGTAGTGGAGCAGGCTGCCGCCGAGGGTCGCTTCCTTTTCGAGCACGACGTAGGAGAGGCCGCGGGCGGCGGCTTCGAGGGCGGCGGATAATCCTGCGGGGCCGGCGCCGATGATGGCCACGTCCAGGCCTGCTCCCGATGGCTGAATGTTGCGCATCACTTCGCGCCCCTGCTTGACAGCGTTGCGGACGAGGGAGAGGCCGCCGAGCTCACCGACGACGTAGATGCCGGGCACGCTGGTCTGGTAGTTGGCGTCGAGCAGCGGCACGTCGGCGCGCGATTTCATGTCGCCGAGGCCGACCTCGATGGCGCCGACGGGACACGCTTCTTCGCAGCGGGCGTGACCGACGCAGCGCAGGCCGTTCACCACTACCGCCGTTCCGCCGACGATGCCGAGCACATCCCCCTCGGGGCAGACCCGGACGCAGGCCCCGCAGCCGATGCAGCGGGCCGGATCGATGTACGGAAACTGCGCGGACGGCTTATCGATGCCGAGAGCGGACGCTTCAGCCTTGCGCTCCCGATCGTGGGCGATGCGGCGGCGGAACTGGATCGCGTAGGGGACCACCACGGTCGCGGAGATCGCGATCGCTGCGCCCCACAGCAGGACCGGTTCGGCGATCATGGTTGCCTAAGCAGAACGCACGCACTCTACCAACGGATGAGGAGATGACGGGGAGGCTAGGCCAACCAACGGGTCCGGGCCCGCGGCCCGGCCGCCGGAGGCCTCCGGTCGTTCCCTGATTTGTTGGTGGAGTAAGAGCATTCTGCTTAGAAACGGTAGCCGACGCCGAGAGAAATCCGGTTGCCGGCCGGGGCGTCGCCGCCGGTCAGCTCGACTTCGCCTCGGGCGAAGAGATCGCGCGGCAGCTCGACCCAGACGCCGCCGCGGATCCAGCTGGTGATGGAAAAGTCCTCGATGGCCGCTTCGTCGACGACGAGTGCGCCGGCGGTCAGCTCGGCCAGGTGACCGGCTCCGAAGTGCCGCCCGAGACGCGCGTTGACGAAGAGGCCGTCGTTGATGGGCGATTTGAAGCCGGTGGCGCTGATGCCGGCCGACATACCGAACAGATTCGGATGCGACACGCCGGCGGTCGCGGAGACGGTGTTGTTGTCCTCGCGCTCGTCCTCGTCGCCGCTGCGGATGCCGCCGGCCAGGTAGACGTAGCGGCCGCGCAGCGTGACCCGGAAGCCCTGGCGCAGGTAGTCGTCGATGACCTGATCGGTGGTGCGGAGGTCATCGTCGAGGCCCGGCTGCACCCGCTCGTACGAGGCGCTGAGGGTGGTGGTGGGGGTGACGCGCGCGACGGCGGTCAGGATCGTGTCCACACCCCGCTCGTCGTCCTCGAAGGTGTCGCTGATCCCGGCCCGGCCGTGGGCGAAGAGCGAGAGACGCTCGTGCGGGGCGTAGCGGCCGTCGATGGCCACAAAGGTGGTCTCGTCGATGTCGTTGGTCATCCGGACGCCGGCGATCGTCAGCGCGGCGATCGGCACCGGCTCGAGCTGCACGAACGCGCCGTACTTTGTGGTGGAGGTGTCGGGGGAGAGCTCGGTGATGTCGGGGCGGTAGCCGAAGAAGCCGCCCACTTTGACGGCGTCGATGACCTGCACCGAGCCGAGGATGCCGTCGAGGTAACCGAGACCGATCAGCGGCGAGTTGCCGATCCGGCCGGCCTGCACGGCCACGCGGCCGTCGAACGGTTCGTAGAGCAGGGAGAGCTCGTAGAGGCGATTGCGATCCTCCCCCGCTTCGTTGGCCAGCCGCAGCCGTGCCCGCGCTTCGAGCGGCAGTCCGGCGATGCTGCGCGCGCGGAGGCTGGCGCGTCCGAGAGTGCGGTCTTCCTCCGCGTCGAACGAGACGACGCCGGAGAGAGAGGGAGTCCAGTCGCGCGAGGTCGAGGTCGTGGCCTGGATGGTGGGAGCCGGTTGCGCGGGGCGGGTGACCGGAGCGCCGACGCGCCGGACGGCGTCGCCGGCCTGGATGGCGGTGCTCTCGCTGACGATGCGCGCGGAGGCCGACTGCTCGGCCACGAAGATCACTTCCAGGTTGGCAATGACTTTGTTTGCGCGGAGCACTTCGAAGCGGTCGCCGACCGCGACGCCGCTGGCGCTGCCGGCGTTGAGGTACGCCGTGTTCTCGGTGCGGTAGCGGACCGCCAGCTGCGCGTGCAGCGAGGTGGTGAAGAGGAGGAGCAGCAGCAGGCGGATGCGCATCAGTCGCGCTCCCGTCCGTCGGGGTGGCAGGAGAGGCAGGCGTTGCTCTCGTAGCGGTAGTTGCGCACGTCGTCGTGCTCGTCGTCCATCTCTTCGCGGTTGTGGGCGTGGCAGGTGACGCAGCTGAAGACGCGGAAGTTGTTCTGGTTGGTGTGGCAGTCGGCGCAGGAGTCCCACGCATTGCGGTGCGGACCGGAGAAGATCGGGAAGATCTGGTCGTGGTTCGGGAAGAAGGCCCCTTCGAATTTCGCCGTGGAGTGGCAGGTCTCGCACTCACGCGGGAAGCCGGCATGCGACGGCGTGGCTCGCGCGAGATCGTCCGCATGGCAGGCGATGCATTCGGTCCGCGCGCCGAAGAAGCGATCGGGTGATTGTTTGTGGCACTCGGCGCACTCGACGCGCACATGTGCGCCGGTCAGTGGGAACAACGCCGCGCTGTGCACTTCGAGAATGCGGGAGCGGCTCTGCCAGCCGGTGGTGTCGTGACAGCGCTCGCAGTCGAACCCGAGCTCGGCCCGGTGCGGATCGGCATGGCAGTCGGCGCAGGCGCTGCCGACGTGCGAGAAGCGGAGGTCGCGATGGCACCCGGTGCAGTTCACCCCTCGATGGCCGAACACGAGCGGGAAGCCGGTGTGCTGGTCGTGATCGAAGAGGAGCGGCCGCCGCAGCGTGGTCCAGTTCTCCGCGGTATGGCAGCTCGCACACTCGACCGCGATCGGCCCGTGCGGATTCTCCACACGCGACTGGCTCTGCAGGCAGAAGGCGGCAAAGAGAACGCCCGCCGTGAGAAAGCCCCAGACGAATGGTTTCACGATGGGGTGCGAGCTGTGCAAAGGGCGTGTCAGGAGGCGGGGCCGCTGTTCAGCTGTTCAGCGATTCAGCTGTTCAGGCGGATCACGGACGCGCGCCACCTGAATAGCTGAGCGGCTGAACAGCTCACTCCCGCGCGACACCGTGGCAGGCGATGCACTGCCGCGGGACGCCCTTAAAGCCCGCCTTGTGACACGACGCGCAGCGGACCCTCGCGTGCGCGCCTTCGAGGGGGAAGCCGGTTTTGCTGTGGTCGAAGGTGATGCGCGACCAGCTCTCCACGCGGTGGCAGCTCGTGCAGTTGGTGACTTCGCCTCGGTGGGGGTTGCGGTGGCACGAGGAGCAGTTGCTGACCGGGATGCGGAACTGGGTCACGCCTTCGCGTTTGACGTGACAGGAGTTGCACGGGACGGCGAGGTGGGCGCCAGCCAGCGGGAACCTGCTCTTCTGGTGCGCTTCGATGGTGAAGGTGGAGGGAAGGAAGCGCTCGACCGTGTGGCAGGTGGTGCAGCCCGCTTTGAACTGGCCGGCGTGTACGTCGCGGTGGCAGCCGGTGCACGTGTCGAAGCGGGCGAATTTGAGCGCGCGGCCTTTGGTGTGGCACGACTCGCACTTCAGGCGGGCGTGCGCGCCGCGTAAGGGGAAGCGGGTCTGCTGGTGATCGAACGAGCCGACCCGGGTGAACGAGGCGGTGCTGTGGCAGCGGGTGCAGTCGTTGCCTAGGCGGCCCTGATGGACGTCGCGGTGACAGCCGTTGCAGGTCATCGGCAGGCCGCGCAGTTTGCCGCCGGTGTGGCATTGCGCGCAGCGCGTGGTGGTGTGGCGGCCGGTGAGGGGAAAGCGGGTCTTGCTGTGATCGAAGTTCGCGACCGGGCGGAAGGCGGAGGTGGAGTGGCAGCGCTCGCACGACTTGCCGAGACGCCCCTCGTGCGGGTCGCGGTGACAGGCGTTGCAGGCGCGCGACGTCCCTTTGAAGTTCTTCGTGCGATGGCACTCCGCGCATTTCGCGCTCGCGTGCGCGCCGGTGAGCGGGAAGCCGGTGCGGGAGTGATCGAAGGCGCCGGTGTTCTGGAGCGTAAAGCCTGCCGTGGAGTGGCATTGCGTACACGTCGTCCCGAAGCGGCCGGCATGCGGATCTTTGTGGCAGTCGGTGCATTTCGCGAAGGCCACCCCGCGGAAGGCCGGCGTCGGATGGCATTTCGCGCACGCCACCTTCGCGTGCAGGCCGGTCAGCGGGAAGCGCGCCCTGGCGTGGTCGAACTTCGGGGCCGGCTTCCAGGCGGTCAGGGCGTGACATGACGTGCAGGCGGTGAGCTGCGGGTGGTGCGGGTTCGTGTGACACGAGGTGCACGCCTGCGACAGCCCGAGGAAGGAGCGGGTCTTGTGGCACTCCCGGCACTGCGCCCTGGCGTGGGCCCCCTCGAGCGGGAAGCCGCTGATGCGGTGGTCGAACTTGGCCGGATCCCAGCGGATCAGCTGGAACGCGCGTCCATGGTGGTCGTTATGGCAGCGCTCGCAGCGCTGGTAGTTCGGCTGGGCGTGGAGCCCCTTCTTCGCGGCGATGCGCGCGCGGAGCTGCGTGTGGCAGGAGAGGCATTTTGCGGCACTGACCCCTTTGCCCGCCTCGTGGCACTTGAGGCAGTTCGTCGAGCCCTCCAGCTTCGCGTGCGGCTCGCTGAGCGGACCGGGGGAGATCTGCGCGAAGAGCGGAAGCGCCGCGAAGAGAATCAGCAGCAGCCGTTTCATCGGAAGCCGTAGCCGGTGAGCGTCACGACCGCGATGTGCACGATGAGGAAGAGGTACATGAGTATGGCAAACGGCTTGTGAAAGACGTGCCAATAATGGAAGAGCTCCTGCGTACGGTGCCAGCGGGCGATGCGGCGCTGGAGCCAGGCCTTCCGCTTTTGCAGTGCGGCGGCCGAGGTGCCGTCGGGCGATTCATCGAGCGCGCGGAGCTCTTCCTGCACGTCGGCCAGGGTCCGTTCGTCGCCGGCCCGCGTGCGAGGGATCTGCAGATAGAGATAGCGGCCGAGGACGCCGGAGAGGGCGACGGCGATCATCGACCAGAAGCTGACCGCCACCAGCCCCTGCACCTTGAACGAGCTGTGCAGGATCACCAGCAGCGGCCCGATCACCCCGCAGAAGATGTGGAAGTCGAGCCAGATGCTGAGCGGTCCCGCCTTGCGCAGTGGCCGCACCCGCTTGCGGACGGAGTAGAGCAGCATGACCGTCATCAGCCCCGCCCCAATCATCCCGAAGGCCTTTCCGAGCGACCCGCCCGGCTTGAGCGACCAGAACTGCGGATGGTGGGGGCGCTCGATGAGCGGCGTCCGGTAGTAGCTCCACCCCTCGGTCAGGTAGTGGGCCAGGGCCGCGAACGCGACGAGGTAGAGGATCGCGAGAACGAGGCGATGGGGGCGCAAGGGGCTTTAGTGTAGTTCCTCGGGTTCCTAAGCAGAACGCACGCACTTCACCCACGGATGAGGAGACGACGAGGGGCCTCCGGCGGCCGGGCCACGGGCCCGGACCCGCTGGTTGGCCTAGCCTCCGCGACACAACCCGTCGTATCTCGCGACAGAGTGTCGCGGAGGCTAGGCCAACCCGGTGGGGTCCGGGGCCGATGGCCCCGGCCGCCGGAGGCGCCCGGTCGTTCCCTGATCTGCGACAGTGTGGTGTGGGCTTCCAGCCCACCCCCGTTCCTCGGCTGCGCCGTTCCTCGGTTCCCCGGTTCCTCGGAATGGCTCGGTGAGGGCGGCGGCGGATACCCCGAGGAACCCGAGGAACCGAGGAACCCGAGGAACCCTCAGGCCCCCGGAATTCTGACGCATTCACGCTCCTTCTCTGTTGTCTCACCCCCGCACCGGAACCACCCAAAACTCGAGGAGCCCTTGATGAACCTGCGCCGTAACCTTGTTCTGCTGTTGCTCTGTTTCGCCGCGGTGGCCCCCATGGCCCACGCTGCCTCCCCGAATGTCGTCATCAGCCAGGTCTATGGCGGCGGCGGCTCCGGCTCCGGAAGTCCTGCTTACACCCACGATTACGTCGAGCTCTTCAACCGGAGCAACGCCCCGGTCGTGATCGCCGGCTGGTCGATCCAGTACGGTTCCTCGACCGGTCAGTTCGCCTCCTCGGCGAGCAACCTCTTCGCGTTCCCGGCCGGCACCACCATCGGCGCCGGTAAGTACCTGACGGTCAAGCTCGGCGCGGCCGGCTCCCTCGGCGCGACCTTCAGCAGCGACTTCACCACCGGCGGCCTCTCGATGGCAGCCGGCAGCGGCAAGGTCGCCCTCGCCAACGTCAGCGCCTCCCTCGGCTGCGGTGCCACGGCTACCCCGTGTGCGCTCCCCGACGCGCGGATCGTCGACGTCGTCTCGTACGGCGCGTCGAACAACGGCGAAGGCAGCACCACCGTCAACAGTGGCACCGGCCTGCAGTCCTCGCAGGGCGCCATCCGCAAGCTGAGCGGCTGCCAGGACACCGACAACAACGTCTCCGACTTTACGGTCAACACCGTCGCCACCGGCCTCGTGCCGCGCACCGCGTCGGCCCCGGCCAACGTCTGCGGCTCATCGAATGCTGCCCCCTCCATCAACGCCCCGGCCAATCCGGCCGCGACGGTGAATCAGGATGCGGCGCCGTTCACCGTCTCGCTCAGCGGCTCCGACGACAACAGCGTCTTCGTCTGGTCGGCTACCGCCGGCAGCGGCGTGGCGAACGTGGTCGTCAGCGCGGGGCAGGGGAGCGGCAACGTCACCTACTCGGTGACGCTCGCGGCCGGCTTTTCCGGCACGGCGAGCTTCACCGCCTCCCTCTCCGACAACGTCAACGCCGCCACCACGCGCACGGTCAACATCGCGGTCACGCCGAGCATCCCGAATGCGGCGCCGTCGATCCACGCCTTCGCCAACCCGGTGGCCACCGTCGCGCAGGACGCTGCTGCCTTCAACGTCAGCTTCTCGGGTGTCGACGACAACAACATCTACCAGTGGTCGGCGACGACGGGAACGGGAGTGTCGGCCGTCGCCGTGGTCGCCGGCCAGGGCTCTGCGAACGTGACGTACTCGGTCACGCTGCAGCCCGGCTTCTCCGGAACCGCCTCCTTCACCGCCGTGCTCTCCGACAGCGTCAATCCGAACACGAGCGCCAACGCCACCGTCACCGTGACGGCCGCCCCGCCCCCGCCCCTCGATCACGTCGTGATCAGCCAGGTCTACGGTGGCGGCGGCAATGACAACGCCGCCTGGACGCACGACTTCGTCGAGCTCTACAACCCCGACACCGTGGCGCACGATCTCTCCGGCTGGACCATTCAGTACGGCTCGACCGGCGGCACGACCTGGCAGGTGCACCCCCTCGGCGGCACCATCCAACCGGGCGAGTACTACCTGATCCGCCTCGGCACGAACGGCAACGTCGGTACCGCGGTGCCGGCGGCGAACATCAACGGCAGCCTCAATCTGTCGGGCACCAACGGCAAGATCGCGCTCGTGGCGGGCGGCGATCCGCTCGATGCCTGCGCCATCAACGATCCGCTGCTGGTCGACCTGGTCGGCTACGGCACCGCCAACTGCCGCGAAGGGGCCACCAACGCCCCGGCGCCGAGCCTGGTCAACGCCATCTTCCGCAAGAACGGCGGCTTCACCGACACGAACGTGAACGGCGCCGACTTCGTGGCCGCCCCGGCCAATCCGCGCCGCACCGCGCCGATCGTCGAGCTGCCGCCGACCACCCTCAGCAGCGACCCGCGCCGGAACGGCTCGAACGCTCCGCGCGACGCCAGCATCACCGTCACCTTCACCGAAGCAGTCGACGTGACCGACGGCTGGTTCAGCATCAACTGCACGACCACCGGCCTGCACGACAGCGCCACGGTCGCGTCGGGCGGCGTGAACGCCTGGATCATCATCCCGAACGTCAACTTCCTGGCCGGCGAGCAGTGCACCCTGACCGTGCACAAAGCGTTCGTGCACGACTCCGACCTCGACGACGCGCTGCCGAACACCGACCAGCTGACGAAGGACTACACCGCCACCTTCACCGTGGCCACCGGCGCGGCGCCGTCGTACGCGGCCGACGTGCACACGACTTTCGGTAATCCGAGCGGTGCGACGGCGGACGTGAACAACCCGAACAACTACCTGATGGTCAAGCCGGAGCTGACCCTCTCGTACAACCGCGACCGCGGCATTCCGAACTGGGTGAGCTGGCATCTCGCGGACGAGTGGATCGGCAGCCTGCAGCGTGTCGACACCTTCCGCGCCGACCCGGCCGTGCCGGCCGACTGGTACCGCGTCACGCACGTCGACTACTCGGCCAGCGGCTTCGATCGCGGCCACATGGTCCCGAACGCCGACCGCGATCCCGAGACCTCCATGCCGATCAATCAGGCCACCTTCCTGATGACCAACATGATCCCGCAGGCGCCCGACAACAATCAGGGCCCGTGGGCGAACATGGAGAACTTCCTCCGCACGCTGCTGCCGTCCAATGAGCTCTACATCGTCTCCGGCGGCGCCGGCGACGGCGGCATCGGCTCGAACGGCGGCGTCTCGTACACGATCAACAACGGCAAGATCGCCGTCCCGGCGCAGACCTGGAAGGTCGTGCTGGTCCTGCCGAAGGACTCCGGCGACGACGTCTCCCGCGTGACCGCGGCGACGCGCACCATCGCTGTGATCATGCCGAACGTGCAGGGCATCCGGAACGACAACTGGATGAACTACCTGACCACCATCGATGCGGTCGAAGCGCTGACCGGCTACGACTTCTTCGCCAACACCGAAGACGCGGTCGAGAACGCGATCGAAGCGGGCGTCAACGGCGTGAACCCGCCGGGCGTCACCAGCCAGTCGCTGGCCGTGACGGAGGACGTCGCGAAGACGTTCGACCTCAACGCGGTCAGCGCCACCCAGCCGCTCACGTACACCATCGTCAGCGGTCCCGCGCACGGAACGCTCAGCGGCAGCGGCGCCTCACAGACCTACACCCCGGCCGCCGATTACTTCGGCAGCGACAGCTTCACCTTCAAGGTCAGCAACGGCACGCGCAGCTCGAACACCGCCACCATGACGATCGACGTCCGCGAAGTGAACGACGCGCCGATCGCGGCCGACGACGCCAGGTCGACCAGCGAAGACACACCGCTCACCTTCAACGCCGCCGACCTGACCGCGAACGACACGGGCGGCCCGGCCAATGAAGCCGATCAGACCCTCACCGTCACCAGCGTGACCGGTGCGACGCTGACCAACGGCGTCATCACCTTCACCCCGGCCGCCGACTTCCACGGCTCGGCGAGCTTCACCTACGAAGTCTGCGACAACGGCATCACCAGCGGCGCGAGCGATTCGCGCTGCGCCACCGCCACCGTCACCGTCTCCATCTCCTCGGTGAACGACGAACCGGTCGCCTCGCTGACCGCGCCGTCGACCGGCGTGGAAGGCTCCGCGATCGCCGCCAGCATCACTGCCAACGACATCGACGGCGACGCGCTCACGCTCACCTGGAGCGTGACCAGGAACGGCGCCCCGTTCGCGAACGGCAGCGGCGCGTCGGTGGCCTTCACTCCCGACGACAACGGCAGCTACGTCATCACCGCCACCGCGGCTGATGCGAGTGCCAGCGGCAGCGCGACGGCCACGGTCGAGGTGAGCAACCTCGCCCCGTCGATCGCCTCCGTCGCCGGCCCGACCGCGACGCTGTCGCTCGGCACTCCGGCGACGATCGTCGTCACCTACAGCGACGCCGGCGCCGCCGACACGCACACCGCCACCTTCACCTGGAACGACGGCACGACCACCACCGCCCACTGCGCGAACGGCACCTGCACCGCCGCCCGCACCTACGGCGCCACCGGCATCTACACCGTCGGCGTGGTGGTCTCCGATGACGACGGCGCGGTCGCCTCGACCAGCTTCTCGCCGGTCGTGGTCTACAACGCCAACGGCGGCTCGCTGACCACCGGCGGCTGGCTCTCCACCCCCGCCGGCAAAGCGACGGTGACGATCAACGCCAGATACGCGAAGAACGCCACCACCCCGACCGGCAACGCCCGCATCGAGCTCGCCGGCGCGACGCTCGTCGCCAGCAGCTTCGACTACCTCGTCGTCAACGGCACCACCGCCACCCTGCAGGGCAACGGCACGATCGGCGGCAACGGCAACTACGCCTTTAGCGTCACCGCCGTCGACGCCGCCACCGACAGCGTGGCCGTGCGTGTGTGGGACAAGACCACCAACAGCGTGGTCTTCGAGAGCACCACCGCGCCGTTCACCGGCAGCGTGCAGATTCACAAGTAAGCCGCAACACACCCCCCGCGACAAACCGTCGGACATGAGCTCTACTGTCCGGCGGTTTGTCGCTTGCCTGTCGAGTCGACACCGTCATTTCGGGAGTCCATGCGCGCCGTGCCGCGTCGCCAGGACGACCGATGAATCGTCAGGCGGGTCATGCGGGCGAGACACCGTTCCCCATAGGGCCGCTCAGTTCAACGTCACGCTCTCCACCATCCGCGCCAGCACGTTCTTGTTTCCCTCATACGAAGGGTTCACACCATGCGTCGCGCCGATCAACGTACGCCCGCCGCCCAGGTCGATGACATACCGCAGGCTGCGCATGCCGCGATCGGCGAGCCCTTCTCCGGTTGCTTCGACTTCGACACGGAAGGCTTTCCGTCCGCCGATGGTCGTCTGTTCCGACGAGAGCACCCGTTCCCACTGCGTGGAGCGGGTCAGCTCGTCGACCGCGACCTTCTCGACGTCGAGGACGATGGCGATCTCGAACGGGAGCTCGGAGTCTCGCGGCATGCTGATCGGCCGCGGGTCGAAGGCGCTGCATGCCGGCAGGACGCTGCCGTCGTTCGTCTGCCAGCCGGCCGGATACGACACGGAGAAGCCGTGCTGCGTGTTGGTGCAGCGCTGCGAGAGGTTGATCGCCGGCACCGCCGCTTCAGCGGGGGGCGTCGGTCTCGTCTCGGGTGTCGGTGCGGTACAGGCGGTGGCGGTTGCGATGGCGATCAGAAGAATCGTTCGTTTCACGGCGCCATCATCGCAACGGAAGTGGCTGGCGGGCGGGGCGCGTGGAAGATTTTACGGTTCTGCGACCGGGTGAAGGGAGGCGTTCAACCAGGCTGCGTGCTGGTCGTGCGCGTGATGCCGATCCACTTCACGTTGTCGAGCTCCACCTGCTGCGCGCCGTCCGGCCAGTGTCCGACCGGGAGGTAGAACAGCCCGTCGCCATACAGTTTGTACTTGCGAATGAGGTCGGTGACGCTCGTGCAGGTGCGACGGCCGGCCCGCAGCGCGCGCAGTTCCATCACCGCGCCCGTTCTCTCCGCGCTTCCGGCGAAGACATGAACTTCATCGCACATCCTCGTACAGCGTTCCATCGTCGGCTCAGCTATATGCACGTCTTCTGCCTCGGCTCGCTACCCCCGGCTCCGGCGAGGCCTCTTGCGTTCGTTTACCGAACGGCTACGGCGCGGCGACCACCCTATTGCAACTGGCGCGAACCATCCATTGGTGGCGAGCGTCCTCCTCAGCAAATGTCGTTGCATGTGATCCTCTCCCTGACCCTCCTGCTCGCAAATTCGCCGGAACCGAATGCGCGACTGCGCGACGCGGACGTCGCGCGGCTCGGCCACGAGCTGTTGCTCGCCGCCGGCTCCAACGCCAATATCGAGCGGGCCGCATTCGTCGTCCGCTCGCCGGCCGGAACGTTCGATCTGCTGCGATGGCCACGCAGCGGTTTTTTCTCCGCGCGCTGGACCGGCCCTGTCCCGGAGGGAGTGGTGGCGATCATCCACACGCACCCGCTGAAACGCCCCGCACCCTCCCAACAGGACCGAGCGGAAGCGAAGCGGATCGGCCTGCCGTTGTACGTCGTCTCCCGGGCGGGGTTGTGCGTCGCCGACATTGAAGGAGGTGTTGCCTGTGCGCGGCGCATCCCGTGGCTGCAACGTGGTGGTTTGAACGAGGAGGAGTCGTTGCGTTGGGAGGGGGAGCCGGTGGTGATTTCGTGACCGCTCGAACTTCACACGGCTCCGGCTACTCGATCAGCCGCTTGTACTCTTGGTGTGGTCCGATCCAAAACCAGAGAATGCCTGCAGGGGAGTCGACGCCGAGCGCACGATGCGCAGAGCCAATGCGAACCGACCAGTAGCGGCCCACGCGTTTGAGATGCAGCGACGGATGCTGCGGATTGGCGCGCAGCAACTCGTAGTTGTCGCGCGCAGCTGTTGAAGTTCAGGAGAGAGCTCGTCGAAGTGTCGCCAGAACTTCCGTGGAGCCTGGTGACTCAAATCTCGCTCGTTTCGCCCCGCTCGAGCTCTGCAAGCGCTTCAGCCGCAAACTTGTCGAGCTTGCCGGCAGCGACATCACTCTCGAGCTGCCGGTCCCATGCCTCCCAGTCATACTCCGTGAACCAGTCGCGAAAGACCGCCAGCTCCTCGGGAGTCAGCTGCTCGACTTCACGTTCTAACGCTTCTACCTTCGTCATATCGTTCCGAAATTTTAGCCTAGACCACCCTACTCCGCACATGCCGCTGCTGTCGTGAGGCGCGCTCGAAGAGCTGTGGCTACTGACCCGCCGACGGCACCGCGCCTGCCTTGTTGCGGATGCCCACTCGATTCGCAATCGCCCGTGCGATTGCGTCTGCCTGGCCGCGGCGGTCGCTCCCTTGTTTGCCGTTGCTCAGCACGATGATCGTCCACCCCTGCCGAGGAAAGACGTTGACGATCGAGGAGAAGCCGGCGATTGCGCCGCCGTGGGTGACGAGCGTTTCCCCCTCGTAACTGCTGAGAAACCAGCCGAGGCCATAGGTGGACGAGGCGCCGCCAAAGTCGAATTTCGCGGTTTCGCCCGATGCGAGTTTTCCCGGCCCGAACAGCAGGTCGTACGTCTGCGGCCGGAGCAGCTTTCGTTGCTCGACCGCCTTCGCCCACCGCACCAGGTCGCGAAGCGAGGTCTCGATGCCGCTGTTGCCGAAGCCGCTGAATACGTGCGGCGCGCGCTGCGGCTCGCCATTCGCGAGGTCGTAGCCAACGGCGTGCAACGAATCGTTTTTCTGCGCGACGCGATACCCGGTACTGCGCATGCCGAGCGGCGCGAAGATGCGGGCGCGGAGGAATTCGCCGAACGGCCGTCCCGACACCTCTTCCACGACGAAGCTGAGCAGCGCATAACCGGTATTGCTGTACTCCCATCGTGCACCGGGGGAGAAGCTCGGAGTCGCGCTCGCGAGCCTGCGCCGGAACTCGGCGACGTCGAACTCGTCGACATTCTCCCGCCGCAGGTCGCGAGCCACACCGGAGGTATGGTGGAGAAGCTGGCGCAGTGTGACACCCGCATAGACCTCCGGCACCCACTCCAGATACCGGCGCACCGGCGCGTCCAGCTCGAGCTTCCCTTCTTCCACCAGCATCATCACGGCCATTGCCGTGAATGGTTTGGTGGTCGAGGCGATCTGGAAGATGGTGTCGACGGACACCGGCGTCCGCGTCTCCTGGCTGGCCACGCCGAAGCCCTTCAGCAGCAACGGTCTGCCGTCTTTCAGAACGGCGACGGCGGCGCCCGGGATCTGCCGCTCCTGCATCGTCGCCGCGATCAGCGTTTCGAGCTGCCGCGGTGCGGCGGTCGGGCGTGAGCGATCGGCACCGGCGGCACATGCGGTGCTGAGCACGCACACCAGCGCAACGACGCGCTGATGGTGATCGAGCAGCATCCTTTCAGTATACCGGCGGCATCTCCCGCTTCTTTCGGGGGGCCTCCGGCGGCCGGGGCCATCGGCCCCGGACCCCATTGATTGGCCTAGCCTCCGCGACACTCTGTCGCGAGATACGAGCTGTGTCGCGGAGGCCAGGCCAATCAACGGGTCCGGGCCCGTGGCCCGGCCGCCGGAGGCCCCCCGTCGTCTTCTCATCCGTGGGCGCTTACATGGCCAGTGCCGGCACCATCGTCAGCAGCGGCAGTGCGACCGCGGCGCTGACGGGGACCGTGATGTTGTCGTCCCACGGCAGCGGGAGCGATTCGACCAACGCGCTGATGGCGCAGAGTGCGGCGGCGAGCGGGAGCGCGCCGAGGAAGAGCACATCGGCGCGGTTCCAGGCGATCAGGCCGGCCACGGCCACGGAGCCGAAGACGAAGAAGGCCAGCGTGCCGGCGATCCCTTTGCTCGCGTTCCACGGCACTTTCGGACCGCCGGCCAGGCGACCGATGATCGTGGCCATGCCGTCGCCGTAGGCCATGACGCCCCAGACGGCGGCGGTCATCCACGGCGAGCGGAAGAAGACGATGGTCAGGCCGAAGACGATCCAGCAGTAGAGCAGGATCCCGGTCGGCTTGCCGCTGGCGCGCTCGTTCGAGCGCCAGAAGACATCCCACTTCCAGAAGCGCTTGCCGTTGGCGAAGCGCGGCATGATGAAGTAATTGAGGATGAGCATCCAGACGGCGAAGCCGACCAGCGTCGTCGGCCGCATGAAGCGGATGAACCACGCCGGCGTGCCGCCGTTCATGTGATAGAGCTTGCGCATCAGCTCACCGCGGGTCATGCGCGGGGCCGCGGCAGCGGGCGTTTCTTGCGCGACGGCAGTCGCTTCATTCGTGTCGAGGGTCAGCACTTCCGTCGTCATTATTGAGTCTCCCAGCGGCGCGCGAGGTAGCGCGCGGTCGTGAACAGAAGGATGGACGCGGTGCCGAGGACGGCCAGCTGCGGCCAGAGGGCGAAGAGCGGCTCTTCGCGCCAGAACACTTTCAGGAAGCCGTCCAGCGCCCAGGCGTTGAGCGTGATCAGGCCGAGCTTCTGGATCGCCTCCGGCATCATGAAGCGCGGGAACATGCTGCCGCCGAGGGCCGACATCACCAGCACCACCAGGTTCGAGAGCGCGCCGAGCTGCGCGCGGGTGCGGCAGATCGCGGCCAGCAGCAGCCCGAACGTCGACGTGGCCACGGCCGTGAAGACCGTCATCAGGAAGAAGCCGCCGAGGTGCTCCCACAGCTCGACGCCGAAGACCAGTGCTCCCCACGTGAAGGTGATGGTGAGCTGGATGGTCGAGAGCGACACCAGGTAAAAGAGCTTGCCGAGCAGCAGCTGGGTCATGGAGATGCGCGAGGTGAGGATGCGGTCGAGCGTGCCGTTTTCCGCCTCGTCGATCAGTGCACCGCCGGAGCTGGCGGCCATGAAGAGGAGGAACATCACTCCCAGACCGGCCGCCGAGAACGCGATGCGCGGATTGCGCTTGGAGGCGCCGAGCACGTCGCGGGTCTCCACCTGCAGCGGCATCTGGCCGAGCACGGCCTTCTGCATCAGCGTGGAGATGACGCGCGACGACATCGGATCGGAGGTGTCGGCGTAGAGCGTGACCCGCGGGCGTGTGCCGTTGAGCGGCGTCGTGCGGAAGCCGCGCGGGATGATCAGCGCCAGGCCGAGGTCGCCCGCGCGGATCTCACGTTCCGCGGCGGCGGCGTTCATCGGCAGGGTGCGCTTGCCGTTGCTGTCGAGCGCGCGCTCGACGAGGACTACCGACTTTTCGCGCCGCAGCGTCTCGACGAACTGGCGCGAGACGGCGCTGCCGTCCTCGTTCACGACCGCGACGCGGATTCGTCCGCTGCCGGGACGGCCGCCGAACAGCACCGCGAAGATCGAGAAGAAGACGATCGGGACGATGAAGGTCATCACGAACGCGGCGCGGTCGCGACGGAACTTCGTCCAGTGGGTTCGCGTGACTTCGAGAAACATCATCATTCTCTGAGCTCCCTTCCGGTGAGCGCGAGAAAGACCTGCTCGAGACCGGGACTATTGAGGTTGAGGTCGCGCACGGCGGCCCCTTCGGATTTGTAGATGGAGAGGACGTCGGCGATCTGCTCGCTGGCGCTGGTGATCCGGATCTTCGCCACGGTGCCGTTCATCGAAGCGCCGAAGAGGGAGAGCTTGTCGCGCAGGGCCGGCTGCATGTACGACTCGGTGGTGATGTGCAGCTCCTGGCCGCTGCCGAGGATGTCGCGGACCAGCTCGTCCTTGGTGCCGGCGGCGATGACCTGCCCGTGGTCGATGATCGCGATCCTGTCGCAGAGCCGCTCCACCTCTTCCATGTAGTGGGAGGTGTAGAGCAGGGTCATGCCGTCCATGCGCAGCTCTTCGATCATCGAATAGATGCGCTCGCGCGACTGCGGATCGACGCCGACGGTCGGCTCGTCGAGCAGAAGCAGCTTCGGCCGGTGGATGGTCCCGGCGGCAATGTTGAGCCGCCGCTTCATCCCGCCCGAGAGGTAGCGGCAGGAGTCGTTGGCGCGGTCGGAGAGGTTGGTCCACTGCAGAGCATGGTCGACGGTGGCAGTCAGAGCGGCGCCGCGGAGCCCCTGATAGCGGGCGAAGGCGTCGACGTTCTCACGCGCGGTGAGCAGCGGATAGAGGGCCAGGTCCTGCGGCACGTAGCCGACCAGCGGCTGCGCGGCGCTGCTGCCGGCGCGCTGCCCATGGATGCGGATCTCGCCGGCGTCGGGAGCGACGCGCCCGGCAATGGCGCGGACCAGGGTCGACTTGCCGGCGCCGTTCGGCCCGAGCAGGCCGATCGACTCGCCGGGGCGGACGGTGAAGGAGACGCCATTGAGCGCCTTGCGGGCACCGAACGATTTCTCGACGGATTCGACTTCGAGAGCGAAAGACATGGCGTCACCGTAAATGCGGTGGGGTCCGCGCGCGGATCTCGGGCGATGAAGTGACCGGATTCCGCGACGAAATGACGGCGAACGGGGATGAGGGAAACAGCCCGCTCCGCACTTGACCCACGGATCAGGGGACGACCGGGAGGCCTCCGGCGGCCGTGGCCATCGGCCCCGGACCCCATTGGTTGGCCTGGCCTCCGCGACACTCTGTCGCGAGATACGAGTGTGTGTCGCGGAGGCTAGGCCAACCAACGGGTCCGGGCCTGTGGCCCGGCCGCCGGAGGCCCCCCGGTCGTCTCCTGATCCGTGGGTCAAGGCTAAGAGAAGTCGCGTACGCGCGCGAGAGCCCGAAGCGACATCATGCATTCGCATCCTCCATTTCATCGCCCGCTGTCGTCGTTTCGTCGGTCTCGTTCTTCTTTTCGTCGTCCGGCTGGTCGCCTCCTCTTGGTACGCCCCTATTCTTCGTTCACACCGAAAGGGCAAATAAATTCATGACCACAAACGACGCGATTGTTTTGAGAGATGTCCGGCGGACGTACAGGCTGGGTAGAACGCTCGTCCCCGCGCTCGAGAGCGTGACGGTCGACTTCCGCCGCGGCGAGTTCACGGCCATTGCCGGACCGTCGGGCAGCGGCAAGACGACCATCCTCAATATCGTCGGTTGCATCGACAAGGCGGACGGCGGTGAGCTGATCATCGACGGCCGCGACGTCACCGCGCAGCCGCTTCACAAGCTGGCCGACCTCCGCAACCGGTACTTCGGCTATGTCTTCCAGACGTTCAACCTGATCGCCGTCCTGACGGCGTACGAGAACGTCGAATACCCGCTGCTGCTGGCCGGCGTGGGCCGCGCCGAGCGCCGCGAGCGCGTCTCGCAGATGCTGGCCGCGGTCGGCCTGTTGCAGCACGCGAAGCACAAGCCGAGCGAGCTCTCGGGCGGTCAGCGCCAGCGTGTGGCCATTGCCCGCGCCCTGGTGACCCGTCCGCTGGCGGTGCTGGCCGACGAGCCGACGGCGAACCTCGACTCGAAGACCGGTGCCGAACTGCTCGATCTCATGGTCGAGCTGAACGAGACCGAGAAAGTGACGTTCCTCTTCTCCACGCACGACCCGAAGGTCATCGGCCGCGCCCGCCGCGTCCTCTCCCTTCGCGATGGGCGTCTCGAAGAAGAGCAGAGCGAAGCGCCGCGTGCGATCGCGGCAGGAGGTGTGGCGTGACGAAATTCATCCGCATCGCGGCCCGCAACGTCTTCCGCAATCCCCGCCGCACCGCGTTCACGCTGTTCGTGATCGTCTTCGGTGCCGTGGCGATGATCCTGGCGGGCGGCTTCGTCGCCTTCAACTTCCAGGGTCTGCGCGAGATGACCATCCGCAACGGCGTCGGTCATCTGCAGATCTTCACGCAGAAGTACATCGACGGCCGCGAGGAGCGTCCGCTGGAGCTGGGGATCGAGAATCCCGGCGCCGTGCAGACGTGGCTCCAAAAGCAACCGCACGTGGTGGCCACCTCGCCCGAAATCGAGTTCGTCGGTCTGATCTCCAACGGAGAAAAGTCCGAAACGTTCCTCGGGCGCGGCATCGATCCCTCGCGACAGGAGGCGATGGGCTTCAACGTCAACATCAAGGGCGGACGTCCGCTCACCACCGGTGAGAACGAGATCATTCTCGGCACCGGCCTGGCCAAAATCTTCGACGCGAAGATCGGCGACTCGCTGACGTTGCTCGGCACGACCTCCAACGGCGCGCTCAATGCGATCGACGTGCAGGTGGTCGGCTTCTTCTCCACCGGCATCAAAGAGTTCGACCAGCGCGCGGTGAAGGTCTCGATTCCGACCGCGCAGACGCTGATCGACACGACCCGCGTCACCAAGCTGATCGTGAAGCTCGACGACACCACCAACACTGCGGCGGTGAGCGCCGCCGTACGCAAGGGACTGCCGCAACATCTCGGCATCCGCACCTGGCGCGACATGGCCGGCTTCTACAAGCAGGTGGTGATGCTCTACAGCGGCATCTTCCTCTTCCTCGGCATCATCATCGTGATCCTGGTCGTGCTCTCCAGCTCGAACACCATGATGATGACGGTCTTCGAGCGGGTGCAGGAGATCGGTACGCTGATGGCCCTCGGCACGCGCCGCCGGCACATCATCGCCATCTTCCTCATCGAGGGTCTGATGATCGGCATCCTCGGCGGTCTGCTCGGCTGGGTAGCCGGCTACGGCGCGACGGAGCTGATCAACGCCGCCGGCATCACCATGCCGCCGCCGCCGAGCTTCGAGAAGGGCATCTCTCTCAAGGTTCACTTCGTCCCCGAGCTCTACGCCGGTGTGTTCGCCCTCATCGCGAGCACGCTCGTCTTCGCCGCAATCATCCCCGCCGTCCGCGCCGCACGTCTGCGGATCGTCGATGCACTGAGGCACGTCTAATCATGAAAAACATCAAGCAGATCGCCATCGCACTCACCCTGACCGCCGCCAGCTCGCTGATCGCCGCCGGCACGTCGACGACGCCTTCTACAGGCGTAACACCGGCCGCCGACCAGCTCCTGTCGAGCGTCGACCGCACGCGCAACGGCTGGAGCTCGTTCACCGTCGACGTGAAGATCAACAACTTCAAGAAGGACAAAGCGGTCGACACGAACGAATACC
Organism: Thermoanaerobaculia bacterium; assembly: GCA_036398925.1. Lineage (GTDB taxonomy): Bacteria > Acidobacteriota > Thermoanaerobaculia > Gp7-AA8 > Gp7-AA8 > DASWOB01. The sequence continues at coordinate 29,658 of DASWOB010000102.1, read as the reverse complement.
AGATCTTCATCAAAGGCACCGACCGGACGCTGGTGAAGTTCCAGTCGCCGCAGGACAAAGGCAAGAGCCTGCTGATGCTCGAAGAGGGGATGTGGCTCTATCTCCCGTCGGCGAGCCGCCCGATCCGTGTGACCCCGCTGCAGCGCTTGAGCGGTAACGCGAACAACGGCGACATCGCGCAGACGAACCTCGCGGCGAACTACAGCGCGAAGGTGGCGGGGGAGGAGACGGTCGGCGGCAAGGCCTCGTGGGTCCTCGACCTGACGGCCAGGCGGAAGAACGCCACCTATCAGGCGGTGCGTCTCTGGATCGACAAGAAAGAGATGACGCCGGTGCAGGCCGAGTTTCGCCTGACCAGCGGCAAGCCGGTCAAGCGGGTGGAGTACGTCGAGTACGACACCTACGGCAGCCAGCGCATGGTTCGCAAGCAGGTCATGTACGACCTGTTGCGCAACGAGCAGAAGACGATCGTCGAGTACCGGAACTACACGCAGAAGGACCTCGCCGACAAATTGTTCAACCGGAATTCGATGCGGTAGGCAGAAAGAAAAACCCCCAATGAAGCTACGGATGCTCGTGGCCGATGACGACGCGCTGTCGGCCGGGCGGATGCTGCGCCTGCTCGCACCGTACGGAGATCAGGTCGAAGTGATCGGCGTTGCCGAAAACGGAATCGAAGCACTGGAAATGATCGACCGGCTGGCGCCGGAGGTGGTCTTCCTCGATGTGGAGATGCCGCTGATGGACGGAATCGAAGTCTGCCGGCGCATGCAGCACCGGGCGCGGGTGGTGGTGTTCACCGCCTCCGACGCGTACCGGAAGGAAGCAAGAGAAGCGGGAGCGTTCGCCTACATGTGCAAACCGGTGGGCGCCGACGAGATCAGTGAACTGATGGGACGCATTCGCGTGCCGAGGCTGGTGAACTAATGGCTTATCACAAAGTACCGAACAAGAATGAATACGACGTCATCGTGATCGGTGGCGGCATGGGCGGGTTGTCGGCGGGTGCCGGCCTCGCGTATCGCGGAGCGAACGTCCTGGTGGTCGAGCAGCACTACCGGCCGGGCGGGTACGCGCACTCGTTCCGCCGCAAGGACTTTCTCTTCGACTCGGCGGTCCATCTGACGCCGGGCGGCGGCAAGGGCGAGGGCATCTACTCGCTGCTGGAAGAGTGGGGCGTGGCCGACAAGTGCGAGTTCATCCCCATCGATCCGATGTACCGCACCATCGGACCGGGGCTCGAGACGCACATCCGCGGCAGCAAGGCGGGCTTCATCGAATCGCACGCGCAGTACTTCCCCGAAGAGCGCGACGGCTTCACGAAGTTCGTCGACGCGATGGACCGGATCTCCAGCGAGATCCGCGTGCTGAGCGAGCTCGAGGTCCCGCCGTCGCAGATGATGCGCGTGATGGTCCGCTACTGCCCGACCGTCCTGCGCTACTCATCGAAGACGCTCGAGCAGATGGCCTCGCAGTTCATCAGCGATCCGATTGCGCGCTCGGTCATCACCACGCTCTGGACGTACCTCGGGCTGCCGCCGTCGCAGTGCTCCGCGGTGGCCTTCTCGGTGATGATGATGTCGTTCGTCAACGAGAACGCCTACTACGTCAAAGGGACGTTCCAGAACCTGGCCTACGCCTTTGTGGCGGGGCTCGAGAAGCACGGCGGCGAGATCATCCTGCCGCGCCGGGTCGAGAAGATCCTGCTCGACGAGAGCGGACGCGCCTGCGGCGTGAAGCTCGACACCGACGCCCGCGGCAACGGCGGCGAAGAGATCCGCGCCCGCGTGGTCATCTCCAATGCCGACGCCTTCCAGACCTTCTACAAGATGGTCGGCCGCGAGAACCTCGACCCGGAGTTCGCCAACTCGCTCGAGACGCGCGCGCTGTCGGTCTCCGCGTTCGAGGTCTTCCTCGGCGTGAAGATGGACCTCGAGTCGATGGGGGTCATCCACGAGACCTTCTTCGCACCGGCGCACGATCCGGAGCGCGTTTACGAAAACCACGCACGCGGCGACGTCTTCGGCTGCGGCATCTCCATCCCCTCGATCGACGACCACACCGTCGCGCCGGCCGGGCATCACACGGTCTGCATCACGATGTTCGCGCCGTTCGAGAAGGACTGGGCGATGGACAAGCAGCGCACCGCCGAGCGGCTCATCGACGAGGCGGAGCTGGTCATTCCCGGCCTGCGCAAGAACATCGTCTATCAGGACGCCGGCTCGCCGACCACCATGCGCCGCTACACCATGAACCACAACGGCGCGATCTACGGCTGGGATGCGTCGCCGAAGTCGCTGGCCACGCGCCTGGCGATGGAAACGCCGGTGCCGAGCCTCTTCCTGGCCGGCCACTGGACGCGTCCGGGCGGCGGCGTCTTCGCGGTCATCACGTCCGGCCAGATCGCGGCCAAACGCGCCATCAAAGAGCTCGAGAACATCTCCCTCACCGCAAGGAAAACGGCATGAAACGCAAAGTCGTCATCACCGGCATGGGAGCGATGAGCTCCCTCGGCAACACGCTCGCGGAGTTCCGCGATGCGCTCATCGAAGGACGCGACGGCATCGAGCGTCTGCGCGGATTCGATCCGTCGCGGCACCGCTTCGAGCTCGCGGGTGAACTGAAGAACTACGTCCCGGAAGAGCATTTCGGCAGCGAAGAGCTCCCGCATCTCAGCCGCGGCACGCAGATGACCTACGTCGTCGCGCGCCAGGCCATCGACGACGCGAAGCTCGACCTCGCGGCGGAAGACCGGACCCGGATCGGGGTCGTGCTCGGCACCGACCTCGGCGGCATGCCGGCGGCGGAGAGCGGATATCGCGCCCTCCACTTCCCGTGGCGCACCGGCCGTGCGAACGCCGGCGATCCGTGGGCCTCGCTCGTCCTCGACAGCTTCATCTGCTCGGTGGCCGACCAGCTCGCGCATCGCTACGACCTGACCGGCACCACGCTCATCGTCTCGACCGCCTGCAGCGCGGGCATTCACGCCCTCGGCATCGGCGTCGACGCGATCCGCCGCGGGGAGTCGGACGTCATGCTCGTCGGCGGAGTCGATCCGCTCAGCGAGATGCCGCACGCCGGCTTCGGCGTCCTGCGCTCGCTGGCCAACGGCAAGATCCGTCCGTTCAGCAAGGACCGCAGCGGCACTGTTCTCGGCGAAGCGGCGGCGATGCTGGTCATCGAGAGCGAAGAGCACGCGATCGCCCGCGGCGCGAAGATCTGGTGCGAGATCGCCGGCTACGGCAGCTCCACCGACGCGCTGCACATGACGCGGCCCGACGACACCGGTGCCGGTCCGGCCCGTGCGATGCAGCAGGCGCTCGACGACGCGGGCGTGGCCCCGGCGCAGATCGGCTGGATCAAGGCGCACGGCACCGGCACGCCGGCGAACGACGTCATCGAGACCCGCGCCATCAAACGCGTGTTCGGAGAAGACACAAAAGCTCCGATCTCCTCGCTCAAGTCGATGCTCGGCCACACGCTGGGAGCCAGCGGCGCGGTCGAGTCGGTCGCGGCGGTCCTCGCGCTCGACGGCGGTTTCATCCCGCCGACGATCAACCTCGACACGCCCGATCCCGACTGCGACCTCGACTACGTCCCGAACAGCAGCCGTCCCGTGCAGATCGAAGCAATCCTGGCGAACGCCTTCGGCTTCGGCGGCAACAACGCGGCAATGGTCTTCCGGAAGTACAACGAGGTGGCGCGGTGAAATCACCCATCGTCATCAGCGGCCTCGGCGCACTGACGCCGATCGGCAACGGTTGCGAGGAGTTCGCGCGCGGTCTGCGCGAGGGTCGCAACGGCGTCGGTCCGATCAGCGGCTTCGATGCGTCGCGGCATCGCGTGCAGCGCGCCGCCGAGGTGACGTGGGCACCGCCTGCCGAATCGCCGTACAGCCGCGCCACCGAAATGGCGCTGTCGGTCACGCACGATGCGCTCGCCGACGCGCAGATCAACCCGCGCTCGTACGAGTCGACGCGCATCGGCGTCATCCTGGCCAGCAATCAGGGCGGGATGTCGTCCACCGCCAGCGAGTACCGCGCGATGTCGCATCCGTACCGCAGCGGCGCGTGCGACGAGGCGATGACCTCGCGTGTCCTCGACGGCGCTCCGACGGCGACGCTCGACGCGGTGATGATGCGCCTCGGCGCGGCCGGTCCGTCGCTCAACATCTCGACCGCCTGCAGCGCGGGCCTTCATGCCCTCGGCATGGCCCATCAGATGATCTCGCGCGGCGAAGTCGACGTGGTCTTCATCGTGGCGGTCGAGGTGCTGACTGAGTTCGCGCTGGCCGGCTTCTCCGTCCTGCGTGCCCTCACCGGAGGCGACGGCCCGCGTCCCTTCGATCGCGGTCGCGACGGCACGGTGCTCGGTGAAGGGGCGGCGTGCATCGTCGTCGAGCCGCAGCACTCCGCGCAGTACCGCTCCGCGAGGATCTGGGCGGAGATCGCCGGCTACGGCAGCTCCACGGATGCAGTGCACATGACCCGTCCCGACTCGACCGGCTCCGCCCGTGCGATGCGCGAAGCGCTCGGCCGCACCGACGTCGCCGACGTCGACTGGATCAAGGCGCACGGCACCGGCACACCGGCCAACGACGTGGCGGAAGCGGAAGCGATCCACACCGTCTTCGGAGCGCGCGCCGCACGGATTCCCGTCACCTCGATGAAAGCGACGCTCGGTCATTCGCTGGGAGCGAGCGGCGTCGTCGAAGCGGTCGGCACGATCCTCAGCATGAACGAACACTTCGTCCCGCCGACGCTCAACGTCCGCGACGTCGACCCCGCCTGCAAGCTCGACATCGTCATCGGTGAATCGCGCCCGCATCGCGGCCGCACCGTCCTCGCCAACGCATTCGGCTTCGGGGGCAACAACGCCTCCATCCTTTTCCGCACCGCCAACTAAGAACAGGAACTCGACAAATGACACCGCACGAACAACTCGTCAACGACAAGACTCGCATCGTGGTCACCGGCATGGGAATGGTCTCGCCGTACGGCAAGGGCGTGGACACGTTCCTCGACGGCATCCGCAGCGGCGAAGGGGCGATCCGCGAGATCGAAGACTTCGACGTCAGCGCCTGCCGCTGCAAATCGGGCGCTCGCGTCCCGGCCATGGACATGCAGCAATTCGATCCCTCCGGCACGTTCCGCCGTGCGCCGCGTGCCACGCAGTACTCGGTCATCGCCACCGATGAAGCGCTGCGCCAGGCCGGCCACGAGACGTGGGGCTTTGCGGCCGAGCGCGTCGGGGTCTTCCTCGGCACGTACCGCGGCATGACCGAGGTCTCCGAGCAGATCTGGTCGAAGCTCATCGACAGCGAGCCGCGCTTCGTCCCGGCGCTCCTCTTCCAGGAGACGGTCACGAACGCCGTCGCTTCAGCCATCTCGATCCGCTGGGGCTTCCGCGGCACGAACTACGCGATCAGCTCCGGCAACTCGTCGGGCTTCCAGGTGCTCCACCTCGCGGCCGAAGCGCTGCGCGAGGGGCGCGCCGACGCGATCGTCGCCGGCACGTTCGACCTCTTCACGCAGGCGAACCAGCACGACATGGACGACCTCGGACTTCTCTCCGCGACCGGCGCGAGCCGACCGTTTGCCGAGACACGTGACGGCTTCGTCATGGGTGAGGGCGCGGCAGTGGTCGTGCTCGAGACTCTGGCGAGCGCGAAGCAGCGCGGCGCCACGGTACTGGCGGAGATCGCCGGCCTCGGTCTGGCGCACGATGCCTACGGCTTCGCGCAGAACCATCCGGAAGGGCGCGGCCTGGCCGCGGCGATCCGGAAGGCGCTGGCCAAGGGCGACACGCAGCCGGCCGACATCGACTACATCGGCGCGGCCGCGAACTCGACGACCACGCTCGACCAGGCCGAGCGCGCGGCGATCGACCTCGTCTTCGGCGACAACGCGGCGACCGTTCCGGTCAGCAGCCTCAAAGGGATGACCGGCGAAGCGATGGCCGCGAGCGACATGTTCAACCTCATCGCCTGCATCGGCGCCATCCGCGATTCGATCGTTCCGGTGCACGCCGGCGCGGACGAAGTCGAGGGGATGCTGAACCTCGTCGGCGCCGACGCGCAGCCGCGCGAGGTGCGCACGGTACTGGCCAACTCGTACTCGTACTTTGGGGGAAATGCCGGCGCGGCTCTGCTGCGCTCCTGCCCGAACTAGTCCACACCTTTACCAATCGTCCAATCGTCCGCGGACCACAACTCAACTGAATTCGATCTTCCGGCAGCCGTATTTGCCGGTCTGTGCTCGAAGTGTGTCTTTGTCCATCCCTTCCCATCCACCCATCAACAACCGTCAGGAGAAAACGCAAATGAACACCATGGAAACCGAAGTCAAGAATGGCCTCAAGCAGCTCATCGTCGACCGTCTGAAGCTCAACATCGACCCCTCCACCATCAAGGACGACGCTCCTCTGTTCGGCGCCCCCGGCTCGAACGACGAAGCGGGCGGCCTGTCGCTCGACAGCGTCGAAGCGCTCGAGATCGTCGTCGGCATCGAGGAGAAGTGGGGCGTGGTCATCGAGGACGACAGCGTCTCGAACGAGTTCTTCTCGATCGACACCCTCGGCTCGCTCGTCACCCGCCTGCTCACCGAGAACGCGGTTGCCGTGAACAGCGAGGCCGCCATTGCTTAATGCGGCTGAGCTCCGCACGGAAGGAGGTCGTGGTCTGGACATCAACCAGATCATGGCCATCCTTCCGCAGCGGTACCCGATGCTCATGGTCGACCGGATCGAGTCGCTCGAGCCGGGTGTCGCCGCGACCGGGATCAAGTGCGTTACCGCCAACGAGCCGCACTTCCAGGGGCATTTTCCGGGTCATCCGGTCATGCCGGGAGTGCTGATCGTGGAGGCCTTCGCACAGGTCGCCGGCATCATGCTGCGCACGCAGCCGGTGCCGCATGCCGTGACGTCCAATGATTCGGCGCCGCAGCATGGCCGGCTCGGTTACATCGCTTCGATCCAGAAGATCCGCTTCCGCAAGCAGGTCGTTCCGGGCGATGCGCTCCGTATCGAAGTCCGTTCGACGAAGGCCTTCGGCCCGCTCCATTCGGTGCGCGCCGAGGCGTTCGTCGGGACCGAACTGGTCGCCGACGGCGAACTGGTGGTGGGATCGTGAAACTGTCGATCCTTCTTCCGGGTAGCGGTTTCCCGAAGCTTCGGTCGGCGGTCACGCTGCTCGAGTCCGAGGGGCGCCGCGTGCTGGTCGACAGCGGTCTGTGCGAGGACGGCGGCAAGCTCGTCGCCGCCCTCGCCGCGCGCGGCCTCGCGCCGGAAGACGTCGACACGATCGTGACGACTCATCTGCACTACGACCACTGCGGCAACCACCTGCTCTTTCCCAACGCGCGCTTCGTGGTCGGCGCTGCCGACTACGAAGACACGCGCGGGTTCATCGCGCACTACCACGCCGACCGGACGGACGGCAAAATCGCGACGGCGGAGCTTCTTCGCTCGAAGAACGCCACCATCAAGGATTTCTACGTCCGGTCGATCGTGCGCGAGATCACGCGCAACCTCGCCTTCTACGACGCGCTCCTGGCGGGCGACGCCCGCTTCGAGCCGGTGTCGATCGACGAGACGCTGTTCCTTACGAGCGAGATCGAAGTCGTGCCGACGCCGGGTCACACCCCGGGGCACATCTCGGTGGTTGCGCACGACGTCGAGATCGGCGGAGAGCGCGTCACGGTGCTGATCGGCGGCGACGCGGTCTATTCGCGGAACGGTGAAGTCACGGGCGCGGGCGACGCCCATCTGGCGTGGAATCCGGCGCTCTATCGCACGACTCGCGAGTCGCTGCTGGCGCGCTACGACTGGGTCATCCCCGGTCACGACACGCTCATCTCCAATGCCGTACGCAGTCCCGAAAAGGTTCTCGCATGAAAAACGAATATCGCGTTGCCGTCACCGGCATCGGTGTGCTGACGGCCAACGCCACGTCCGCGCAGGAGTTCTCCGACGCGCTGCGCGCCGGCCGCTCCGGCATCCGCGACATCACCCGATTCGATACCGGATTCCCGTTCAGGCTCGGTGGCGAAGTCCGCCTGGAGGAATCGGAGTCCGGTCTCGACCGCGTCTCGCAGCTCGCGATCACCGCGGCGCGGCAGGCGGTCCTCGACAGCGGCCTCACGGATGAAGGCGGCTGGCGTCGTCGCGCCGGTCTCTGCATCGGCACGAGCCGCGGTCCCGCGATCTCGCTCGAGCAACTGCTCGCCTCGGCCGACACCGCCGCGAAGATGGCGCTCTTCGACGAGATCCCGTTCAACTCCATCGCCCGCAACGTGGCCCGGCTGCTGAACCTCTACGGTCAGACCAGCACTGTCACGATGGCCTGCGTCTCCTCGAGCCTGGCCGTCGGCCGTGCGTTCGACGCCATTCGCCGCGGTCGCGCGGAAGTGATGCTGGCCGGCGGCGCCGACAGCCTCACGAACCTCAGCTTCAGCGGCTTCTCCGTGCTGCGCGCCATGACCAGGACCAGCTGCCGCCCGTTCGACACGCGGCGCGACGGCATGGTCCTCGGCGAAGGGGCCGGCATCGTCGTCCTCGAAAACTACGAACTCGCTGTCGCCCGCGGCGCCCGCATCTACGCGGAAATCTGCGGATGGGGCACGGCCGGCGACGCGCATCACGCCACCAGTCCCTCTCCCGATGGACGCGGTCTGGCCGGTGCGATGCGCAGTGCGCTGCGGCAGGCCGGCATCGCGCCGGACGACGTCGAGCACGTCAACCTCCACGGCACCGGCACGCCGGCCAACGACGTCTCGGAGCCGAAAGCGCTGCAGCAGGTCTTCGGCGCGCGCAGTGCGCGCATTCCGGTGAACTCGCTCAAGCCGATGTTCGGCCACACGCTCGGTGCGGCCGGGGTGCTCGAGCTGGCCGGCTCGATCCTCTCGATGCGCGACGGCTTCATCGCGCCGACCATCAACACCCAGGAAGTCGATCCCGCCTGCGGCGAGATGAATCTCGTCCGCGGCGAGCGGCTCGAACGGAACTACGAGGTCCTCCTCAGCACCAAGAGCGCCTTCGGCGGCGCGAACGTGGCCATCGTCGCCCGGAAGGTCGCGCGGAAGGTTGCTGGCAAGAATGAGGTGATCTCGTGAAGCGCGTGGTCATCACCGGCATCGGTCCGTTCGCACCGCGCGCGGCGGAGCTCTTCCGCCTCGACGTCGTCCCCGGTCCCGCGCCGTATGACGTCGCCGCGCCGATCCTGCGCATCCGCGACGACGCCACCGGCATCGTCCCGCCGCATCTGCGGCAGATGGATCGCCTGGGGCGCATCGCGCTCGCGGCGGCGGAGCTCGCGCTCACCGACGCGAACCTCGATCTCACCACCATCAATCCGGAGGAGATCGGCATCGCGCTCGGCAGCGGTTACGGCTGCCTGGCCACGAATGCCGAGTACCTCGACGGCATCCGCGAGCGCGGCCCGCGCCGCGGCAATCCGATCATCTTCCAGAACACCGTCTCGAACGCCGCCACCGGCTACATCTCCATCGCCAAAGGCATTCGCGGTCCGAACGCCACCATGTGCTCCGGCTGGGTGGCTGGCATCGAGGCGGTCGACTTCGGCGTCTATCAGATCGCCGACGGCCGCGTCAGCACGATGATCGTCGGCGGCGTCGACCAGATCTTTCCGGCGCTCGTCGAAGGGCTGGCGGGACTCGGCCGCGCGCCGATGCTCAGCGAAGGCTCCTGCTTCCTCGTCCTCGAAGAGCTGGAGTCGGCCAGAGCGCGCGGGGCCCGCATGTACGCCGAGATCACCGCCACCGGCCACACCAGTGCTGGCAGCGAAGATCCGGAGCATGCACTCAGCGCGGCGGTGACGCTCGCGCTCACCGAAGCCGGAACGGATGCGGCGGACATCGACATGATCGTCTCCGGCGCGAACGGCTCCCGCTTCGACTTTTCGGAGACGCGCGCGCTCGTTCATGCGCTCGGCGCCTACGACGCCCAGGTCTTCGCACCGAAGCGGGTCATCGGCGAGACGCTCGGCAGCGGCGGCGCGTTTGCGGTCGCGGTTGCGGCGCAGGCGCTCGAGAGCGGCAGGATGCCGATCGGCGTCACGGTCGCGAACGAGACCGCCAACTGGCCGGAAGTCGCGCTCGTGCCGGTGCTCGGCGACGACGGCAGCGCCGCTGCGGCGCTCCTCCGGAGGGTGCGATGAACGGCGCGATGAACAACGCCGTCTCGTACGACGAGTTGCTGCGGATCATCCCGCACCGCGCGCCGATGCTGCTCGTCGATCGCATCGAAGAGCTCGTGCGCGGCGCCCGCGCCACCGGCTACAAGCAGGTGTCGGAGGAGCTCTCCAACACGCTGGTCATCGACGCGCTGGGACAGGTCGCGATCGCGATCCTCTCCGATGAGACCTCCGAGGAAGCGGGCGTCTGGTACCTCGCCTCGGTCGAGGACATCGAGTGCGGCGCGCCGGTGAGGCCGGGGCAGACGCTGCGTCTCGAAGCGACGATCCTCCGATCTTTCAAAACCACTGTGCGCATCGCCCTGCGCGCGTCGGTGCCGTACGGCCACGACGTCGTCAAGGGAACGATGGTGCTTTCGAACGCGAAGTAATCACCCATACGAGAGAGAAGGAGAAATCAGATGTTTTCCAACGAAATGATGAAAGGACAGGTCGCGCTGATCACCGGCATCGGCCATCCGTTCGCCGACGCCGTGGCGCTGCGGTTCGCGTCGCTCGGCGCGCGCCTGATCGCAGTCAATGACCCGCGCGACGCGGAGGCAGCTGCGCGCTTCGAAGCGCCGGAGGGCACTCTGCGGTACACCGTCGATGGCACCGACGCTGCCGCGGTCAAAGCGATGGTGCGCACCGCCGTTGCCGCGGCCGGACGCGTCGACACGCTGATCTGCGCCGCCTACTACAGCCTCCAGGAGTCGCTGACCACCATCGATCTGCAGAAATGGCGCGACGTGCTCGACGCGCAGCTCAGCGCGACGCTGCACTTCAACCGCGAAGTGATCCGTCCGATGATGCGCAACAAGGCGGGCCGCATCGTCAACGTCATGTACGGCGTCTCCGGTCCGGCCTCCGGCGTGGCCGCGCGCGGTGTCTCGTCGCTGTCCAAGACCCTCGCCTCCGAGCTCGCCACGCACGGCATCTACGTCAACTCGCTGGCCGTCGGCCAGCTCGAAGAGACCACCGTGATGATGCCGGACGTCCAGCGCTCGATGTCGGTGCTCTCGCGCCAGGCCTCGCCGCTCGGCCGCATGGGCCGCGCCGACGAAGCAGCGCAGGCCGCGGTCTTCCTCGCTTCCGATTTCGGGAAGCTCACCAGTGGTCACACGCTGTCTGCAGCCGGAGGGGTTTACCCGTGAAGAAGCGATTTGAAAACCAGGTAGTCATCATCACGGGTGCGTCGCGTGGCATCGGCAAGGGCATCGCCCTCGCGTTCGCGGCCGAAGGCGCGCACATCGTTCTGAACTACGCCAGCAACGTCACCGCGGCCGAGAAGGCCAAAGCCGAGATCGAGGCGTACGGCGTTCGCTGCGCGATCGTCGGCGGTTCGGTCGGCGATCCGGACGTGGCCAAGGCGCTCGCCGACACCGCGGTCCGCGAGTTCGGCCGCATCGACGTCCTCGTCAACAACGCCGGCATCAGCAAAGACGGTCACCTGATGATGCTCGCCGACGCCACGTGGCGCGAGGTGCTAGACGTCAATCTGAACGGCACCTTCTACTGCACGCGCGCCGTCCTCGAGACGATGATCGCGCAAGGCTCCGGCTCGATCGTCAACATGTCCTCGAGCGCCGGCCTGCGCGGCCGCAGCGGCCAGGTGCCGTACGCGTCGACCAAGGGCGCGGTGATCGGCCTCACCAAGCAGTTCGCGCGCGAGCTCGGCCCCAAAGGGATCCGCGTCAACGCCATCGCGCCCGGCTTCGTCGAGACCGACATGATCGACGGCCTGCTCGGCCGTCCCGGCGTCCGCGACGCATTCATCGCCGCGACGCCGGTAGGTCGCCTCGGCACGCCCGAGGACATCGCCACTGCCACGACGTTCCTCGCTTCTGAAGAGAGCGGGTACATCACCGGGCACGTGACGATGATCAACGGCGGATTGTTGATGTAGTCGCGGAGGCGATCATGAAAAAGACCATTCTTCTCATGGGCGGCGCCAATGTGCCGGCGGTCCGCGAGGCCGCCGAGCGCCGCGGCTACGACATCATTGCGATCAACTTCGCCGAGGCAGTGGAACGGCTCGAGCCCGAGCCGAGCATCATCCACGCCGAAGGGATGGATTTCGCGAACCTGATGGGCGCGCAGCGCCGCCTCATCGAGCTGCATCGCCACTACCACTACGAGGCGATCGTCCCGACCAGCGAGTACGGCCTGCTCGCCTCGTCGATGGCCGCGCGCGCTCTCGGACTGCCGTACACGCCGCTCGAAGCGGTGGCGAATACGCGCGACAAGGTGCGCATGCGCCGCGTCCTCGAATCGAAAGGACTCGCGCAGGTGCGCTTCCGCTCCTGCACGGCGGTCGGCGAAGTGCGCGCGTTCCTCGACGAGATCGGCGGACCGATCATCGTCAAGCCGCTGCTCGGCACTGGCAGCGACGGCGTCAGCCGCGTCGACTCGCAGGAACAGGTCGAGAACGCGTGGCGCATCACCGGTGCGGCGCGGTCGTTCGGCGGCGTGATCTGTGAGGAGTACATCGACGGTCCGGAGTTCTCGATCGAGGCGTACCTCGTCGACGGCGAGTTCTTCCCGGTGGCGATCACCGACAAGCAGACTGACGCGCGCTTCCTGGAGATCGGCCACAGCCAGCCGACGCTGCTTTCGGAGCAAGTGCAGCAGCAGGTCTTCGACAAGACCCGCGAGATCCTGCTGGCCCTCGGCATCACCCACGGCGTCACCCACACCGAGATGCGCGTCAGCCCGACCCGCGGACCGGTGCTCATCGAGACGCACACCCGCATGGGCGGCGATCTCATTCACGTCCTCAGCAAGATCACCACCGGCGTCGATCTGGCCGACCTCATCGTGGCCTGCTCGCTGGGCGAACGTCCCAACGTGCGGCCGCGCAACACCGGCACCGCGGCCGCGGTCCGCTTCGTCAGCGGTCCGGCCGGCGTCATCACCTCGATGGACGTCCCGGCGGTCGACGAGGCGAACGGCGTGCGTGAATCGCGGCCGTACGTCGGAGTCGGTCACGAGGCCACCGGCCGCAGCGCGACGCTCGATCGCTTCGGCCACGTCCTGACGACCGGCGCCACGCGTCACGAAGCGGACGCCCGGGCCGACGAAACGGTCGCGCGGTTCCGCGTCACGGTCGGCGAAAAGGAGGCGGTGGCCGTCTAGGCCATCGAATACGTCCATGCACACGATCCTCGTCATCGGCGGCACACACCACCTCGAGCTGCGCGCGGCCATCGAACGCCGCGGCCACGCGATCTTCGACCTCGCGGCCAACGACGCGCCGCTCGCGCTCGTCGAGCGCATCGCCACGCTGCACGCGCAACAGAAGTTCGTCGCGATCGTCGCGGCGTGTGAAGAAGGCCGCGTCGCCGCGGCCATGGCTTCCGCGAAGCTCGGGCTGCGCGGCGTCTCGCTCGGCGCGGTGCTGAACACGGGGGACCGCGCGCGGATGCGCAGCATCCTCCACCACGCGGGGATGGGGCAGGTGCTCTTCCGCAAATGCACCACCCGCGGCGAGGCGGCCGAGTTCCTGATGAACATCGGCGGCGCGATCGTGCTGTATGGACAGGAAGAGGCGGCGGTCGTGCGCAGCAGCAGCGAGCTGCACGCGGCGTGGGAGCGCATCTCCCGCCGCGCCGTCGGCGGCGTGCTGTGCGAAGAGCATGTCGACGGCAGCGTCGTCAGCGTGGAAGGCTGCAGCATCAGCGGCCGCTTCCACGGCGCGGCGGTGACGTCGCATGCGATCGACCGGCAGGGCGTGACGGTCGGCTACGAACAGCCGGCGCGCGTCTCCGACGATCTTCGCAAGAGCCTCTTCGCCTTCACCAGCCGCGTCATCGCGCTGCTCGGGGTCACGGACGGCGTCACGCACACCACCTGGAAGCTCACCGCGCGCGGTCCGGTGCTGATCGGCACCACCACGCGCAACGGCGGCGGGCGCATCCCTCTCTTGACGCAACTGTCGAGCGGGATCGATCTGGCCGACGCCGAGGTCGCCCATGCCGTTGGCGAAGGCATCGCGGTGCCGCAACGCATCGACGGCGAGGCGGTTGCGGTGCGCCTCATCCCGGCCACCGACGGCATCGTCAGCTACGTCGATCTGCCGGACGCTTCCGAGGTGTACGCGGCGGGGACATCGGTCACCGCCGGAGATCTCATTCACACCAACCACGAGCCGCTGGCCTGGGTCGTCACGACCGGCGAGCGGGCCGTGCAGCGCGCCGACGCGTTCGCCGCGCGCATCGAAATCATCATCGAGGAGGAGAGAACGCCATGCGCGCAAACCGCATCCTAGTGATTGGCGGGGCCGAGAACGTGGAGGTGCGCGAAGCGATCGCGCGCCGCGGCTACGAGATCGTCGCCATCAACTTCCCTGAAGCCATTGCCGTGCTCGAGCCGCATCCGTCGATCGTGCATGCGGAAGGCGTCGACTTCTCGCACGCGGTGCGGCTGGTGCGGCGCATCTGCGAGATGCACCGGCAGTGGAACTTTGCCGCGATCGTCGCGGTCTGCGAATTCGGCCGCCTGCCGGGCGCGCTCGCCGCGGCGCAGCTCGGACTGCCCGGCGCCACCGTGAAGACCGTGCAGAACACCAAAGACAAAGTGCGCATGCGCACCATCCTCGCGCAGGCCGGCCTCGGGCAGGTGCAGTTCCGCAAGTGCGACGCCCTCGCCGAAGCGGCCGAGTTCCTGCTGGCCATCGGCAAGCCGATGATCCTCAAGCCGATCCTCGGCACCGGCAGCGACGGCGTCAGCCGCGTCGCCAGCGCGCCGGAGCTGCACGCCGCGTGGGAGAAATGCGCGACGGCCCGCTCGTTCGGCGGTGTGCTCTGCGAAGAGTTCATCGACGGCGAAGTAGTCAGCGTCGAAGGCTACAGCGTCGGCGGAACGTTCGTGCCGGCGGCCATTACCGAGCGCGTGCTGAACGAGCAGGGTCAGGAGATCGGCCATCACCAACCGGCCGCGATCAGCGACGCGCTACGTGACGAGGTCTTCGCATTCACCGGCAAGACCGTGACTGCCCTCGGCATCACCGACGGCATCAGCCACACCGAGGTGAAGCTCTCGCCGGACGGGCCGGTGTTCATCGAGACGCACACGCGCAACGGCGGCTGCCGCATTCCGCTGCTGACGCGGCTCTCGACCGGGATCGACCTGGCGGACGCGCAGGTCGCCTTCGCCCTCGGCGAAGAAGTGCCGCTGCGCGAGGCGCAGCGCGGCGTTGCCGCGGCGGTGCGCTTCCTTCCCGCCACGCGCGGGATCGTCACCTACGTCGACCTGCCGGAGATCGACGAAGAGGCGGGGGTGATCGAAGCGGGTGCGTACGTCCGCGAGGGTGATGTGCTCAGCGGACGCTCATCGCTGCTCGACCGCATGGCCTACGTCGTCACCACCGCGCGCCGCGCGAACGAGGCGTGCGCGAAGGCCGATGCCTTCCTGAACGCCATCGAGATCGTCGTCGAAGACGTCGAGGAACAGCTCGAAAGGACCATCGCATGAAACGGAACATCCTCTTTTTCGGCGGCGGCAACCTGCCGCGTCTCCGTGCTGCAGCCGAGCGCCGCGGCTTCGACATCGTGCTGGTCAATTACCAGGAGATGATCGACCGGCTCGAGCCTGTGCCGTCGATCGTGCACATCGAAGGCGTCGACGTGCAGAACCTGATGGCGACGCAGCGCCGGATCGTCGAGCTGCATCGCCGCTTCGACTTCGCCGGCATCGTCCCGATCGCCGAGTACGGCCTCATGGCGGCGGCCATGGCCGCACGCGCGGTCGGGCTGCCGCACGTGCCGCTCGAAGCGGTGGCGAATACGCGGGACAAGGTGCGCATGCGCCGCGTGCTCGAGTCGAAGGGCCTCGGGCAGGTCGGCTTCCGTGCCTGCCGGACGCCCGACGAAGCCGCGCGGTTCCTCGATGAAGTCGGCGGTCCGATCATCGTCAAACCGCTGGCCGGGACGGCCAGCGATGGCGTGAGCCGCGTCGACCGGCACGATCAGCTCGTGCAGGCGTGGCGGACGGCGGGCGGCGCACGCGCGTTCGGCGGCGTCATCTGCGAGGAGTACATCGATGGACCCGAGGTGAGCGTCGAGGCGTACTGTGTCGACGGCGAGTTCGTGCCGGTGGCCATCACCGACAAGATGACGGACGCGCGCTTTCTCGAGATCGGGCACAGCCAGCCGACGAACCTGTCGCGCGCCGTACAGGACCAGATCTTCGACGTCACGCGCACGCTGACGCTCGCGCTGGGCATCACCCACGGCGTCACGCACACGGAGATGCGCCTCACGTCGAACGGCCCGAAGCTGATCGAGACGCACACGCGCATGGGCGGCGGCCACATCCCGACGCTCACGAACGTGTCGACGGGCGTCGACCTGGCCGACGTGGTCGTGGCGAGCGCCATCGGCGAGAAGCCGGCGGTGCGTCCGCGCGACACCGCGACTGCCGCGGCGATCCGCTTCGTGACCGGCCCGGCGGGCGTGATCACGAACATCGAACTGCCGAAGCGCGAGAACGGCATCGAGGACGTTCGCTGCTACCTGAACGTGGGCGACGTGACCACGGGGCGCAGCGCCTCGTTCGACCGCTTCGGCCACGTCATCGTCACGGGGCGGACGCGCGACGAGGCGGATGCCCTCGCGGAAAATGCGGTGACGCGCTTCCGCGTCGACATCGAGGCTGTCCGGGAAACGGTGGCGGCATGACACGCGCCATTCGTACGAATCGCTTGCTGGTCATCGGCGGAGCGGCGAACGCCGAGCTGCTGAACATGGCCACGCGCCGCGGCCTCGAGCTGGTCGTACTGTCGGTACCGGCGCTCCTCGAAAACGTGGTGCCGCGCGACCCGATCGTCGCCCTCGAGCCGATCCACTTCCAGCAGTCGCTCCCGGCCATCGTCAACGACATCATCGAAGTGGCGACACGCTACGAAGTCGCCGGAATCATCACGATCATGGAGTTCAGCCTCATGCCGGCCACGCTTGCGGCGCAGAAGCTCGGCCTCCCGACCCAGCCGATGAAGGCGGTGCGCAACACGCGCGACAAGGTGCAGATGCGCCGCGTGCTCAGTGCAGCAGGAATGGGTCAGGTCGACTTCGCCGGCTGCCGCACGCTCGACGAAGCACGCGCGTTCTTCGCGAAGGCCAGCGCGCCGATCATCCTCAAGCCGCTCTCCGGCACCGGCAGCGACGGCGTCACGCTGGTACACGACGAGGCGCGGCTCGAAGCGGCGTGGCAGCTCGCATCCGGCTCGCTGGCCTTCGGCGGCATCATCTGCGAGAGCTACATCGACGGTCCGGAAGTGAGCGTCGAGGGCTACGTCTCGCGCGGCGAGTTCGTACCGGTGGCCATCACCGACAAGATCACGAACGAGCAGTTTCTCGAGATCGGTCACAGCCAGCCGACCCGCAAAGCGGCCGACCTGCAGGCGGAGATCTACGACTACGTCGCCCGCGTGCTGCAGGCGCTCGGCGTCGACGAATGCTGGACGCACACCGAAGTGCGGCTCAGCAGGAACGGCCCGGTCATCATCGAGACGCACACCCGTCCGGGCGGTGCTTCGATCGATCTGCTGACGCGCCGCACCACCGGCGTCTCCACCTACGACGTCATGTTCGACTTTGCGCTCGGCATCACCCCGGTCGATCGCCCGCTCGTGACCGGTGAGGCGGCGGTGGTCCGTTTCGTCATGAGCGAGCCGGGCGTCATCGCGAGCATCGACGTGCCGCCGGTGCCGGAGTCGATCGCGTTCGTGCAGATCGACTACAAAGCCGGCCACACCATCAGCGAGCGCAGCGCCTCCGCCAACCGGCTGGGGCACATGGTCGGCGTCGGCGCCGACGTCGACGAAGCTACCCGCAATGCCGAGTCGTTCCGCGACCGCGTGGTCGTGTCCTACGAAGGAGGCCAGCAATGGATCACGCCAGCCGCCTGAGGCTCGGGTACACCGAGATGCTGCTCAAGACGTACTCGAAGAAACTCGAAAAATCAGAGGAGGTACTGACCGCGTTCGAGACCAGACTCGCCAATCCGCGCGGCGCGCAGCTCGCGACGCTGAAGCTGATCCTCGAGCGCAACGCGGCCACCGCCTTCGGACGCCACTACGGCTTCTCCGAGATCTCCACGGTCGAGCAGTACCGCGAACGCGTGCCGATCGTCACGTACGACGAGCACGCCCAGTGGATCGAGCGCGCGGTGGCCGGCGAGTCGGACGTCGTGACGCGCGGCCCGGTCAGCTACTTCTCGACGACCAGCGGCTCGACCGCGAAACCGAAGTTCATCCCCGGGACGCAGCAGACCATCGTCAACGGCTGCGAGGCGATCCTCGCCCGCAATGCCTATCTCAAGCGCCATCACCCGGAAGCGTTCGACGGCACGCCGCTCTTCATCGTCGGCAACGCCAACGAAGGAAAGACCGCCAAGGGCGTCGGCTTCGGCGCGATGACCGGCTTCGGCTATCACGTCGGCCACATGGGCTTCAGCGGCCCGCGCCTGCCGTACGAGATCTTCACGATCGCCGACTACAAGACGCGCTACTCCTGCATCCTCCGCTTCGCGCTGGCGCAGAGCGACCTCTCCGCGATCATCGCCTACAACCCGAGCACGCTCGTGCTGCTGTTCGAGCACGCCCAGCAGAACTGGGACGAGCTCGTGCGCGACATCCGGGAAGGGACGCTCTCCGTCGACGTCGATGACGAAGTGCGCGAGGCGCTTGCGCCTCTCCTCACCGCCAATGCCGAGCGCGCGAACGAGCTGCAGTCGCTGCGCGACCTCGGTCCGCGCGCCTGGTGGCTGAAGCTCGCCATCGTCGTCTGCTGGAAAGGCGGCTCGCTCGGCTTCTACCTGCGCGAGCTGGAGCGCTTCATCGGCGACCTCCCGGTGCGCGACCTCGGCGTCCTCGCCTCCGAAGCCGTGCTCACGATTCCGGTCGACGACGAAACCGCCGGCGGTGTGCTCCTGCCGGAGAGCGGCTTCTTCGAGTTCATTCCTGTCGATGGCGGCGAGCCGCTCGGCGCGTGGGAGCTGACGGTCGGAGCGTCGTATCGCGTCGTCGTCACCACGCACGGCGGTCTCTATCGTTACGACCTCGGCGACATCGTGCGCGTCGAACGGATGCACTTGGCGATGCCGGTGCTGTCGTTCCTCCATCGTGCCGGCCGGGTCTACTCCTTCACCGGCGAGAAGCTCACCGAGCTGCAGGTCACGCACGCCGTCCGCGCGGCGGCCGACACGCTCGGAATCCGTCTGACCAGCTTCACCGCCGTACCGGTCTGGCAACTGCCGCCGCGCTACGACGTCTTCGTCGAGACCGAAGCCGAGGTCAGCGCCGATCTGCTCGCGCGCCGCATCGACGAACAGCTCTCGCTCGCCAACATCGAATACGCATCGAAACGGAGCTCGGGCCGCCTCGCGCAGTGCGAAGTGGTGCTGGTGACTCCCGGAACGTTCGAGCGGCTGCGGCGCCAGCGCGCGCGGCACGACGCTCAATACAAAGAAGTCCATCTCGCAACCGATCCGCGGTACGCCGAACAGTTCAACTCTCAAATGGAGGTGTGCGCATGAGCGCAGTCCCGATGTTGCCATCCAACCCCATCATCCCCGGCGGCATCCTCGCGATCGCGGCCGAATGCCGCCGCCGCCGTTCGCTCGGAGAAAAGATCGTCGATCTCTCCCTCGGCGAGCCCGACTTCGACACGCCGACGCACATCATGGAAGCGGCGGTGCAGGCGCTCGAAGACGGCGCCACGCGCTACACGCCGACCGCCGGCGTCCCGGCGCTACGCCAGGCGCTGATCCGGTCGTTGTCAGCGGAAGGACTCCGCTTCGCCCCGCGCGAAGTGATGGTCACGGTCGGCGCCACCGGCGCGATCTGGTGCGCCTTCCAGGCGCTGCTTAGGGCCGGCGACGAGGTGATCCTGCCGGCGCCGTATTACCCGCAGTACCTCAATCCGATCTCGATGCGCGGCGCGCAGGCGGTCATCGTCCCGACCTCCGCGGAACAGCGCTTCAAGCTGCAGCCGGAGTCGCTGCGCGCGGCGATCACCGACAAGACGCGCATGCTCATCCTCAACGCCCCGTCGAATCCGGCCGGCGTCATCTACAGCCGCGAAGAGCTCGAGGCTCTGGCCGCCGTCGCGCAGGAGCACAACGTCTTCATCCTCTCCGACGAGGTCTACGCCGCCTTCACCTACGGCGAGAAGTTCGTGAGCATGGCTGCCGTCGCGCCGAATTCGACCCTGGTCGTCCGCAGCGTCTCCAAGACCTACGCGATGACCGGCTGGCGGATCGGCTTCGCGGCCGGCCCCGCGGCGATCATCGATGCGATGACAGCCGTGCAGGAGTCGTGCGTCGTCACGCCGGCGGCCGTCTCGCAGTGGGCCGCCATCGAAGCGCTGCGCGGCCCGCAGGATTGCGTGGCCCGGATCCGCAACGAGTTCGCCCGCCGTCGCGCCATCGCCACGGAGAAGCTGCAGGCCATCGAAGGGGTGCAGATCGACGGAGGCGAGGGCGGCATGTTCGTCTTCCCCGACCTCGGCGCCCGCGTTCCCGACGTCGACGCGTTCTGCGCGCGCCTCCTGCGCCAGCACAACGTGGCGGTCGTTCCGGGCCGCGAGTTCGGCGCACCGACCTGCGTGCGTATCTCCCTCGGCACCAACGCCACCGACATCGCCGAAGGCATCGAGCGGATCGCGAAAGCGATCGACGAAGAGGAGGTCTCGTGGACCTCCAACTGAAAAACAAAGTCGCCCTGATCACGGGCGGCAGCCGGGGAATCGGACGGGCCATTGCAGTCGGCCTGGTCAAAGAAGGGGTGAAGGTCGCGATCTGCGCGCGCGACGCCAAATCGCTCGAAGCAACGGCCGCCGCGCTCCGCAAAGAAGGGGGCGACGTCGTCGCCGAAGTGGCCGACATCAGCAAAGACGGCGAGATCGAGCGCGTCACGCGGAAAGCCGTCGAGAAGTGGGGGCGGCTGGACATCGTGGTCAACAACGCCGGAGGTCCCCCTCCCGGCCGGTTCGATCACGTCACCAACGACGACTGGCGCAACGCGGTCGAGCTGGGGCTGCTCAGCGCCGTCCGCACCATGCGCGCCGCGCTGCCGCATCTCAAGGAAAGCGGGGGAGGGAGAGTCATCAACGTGCTCTCGACCTCGGTCAAGGAAAGCGTCGACGGCATGATGCTGAGCAACAGCATGCGCACCGCGGTGGCGGGCCTCGCCAAGACCATGAGCCGCGAGCTCGGGCCGTTCAACATCACCGTCAACAACGTCTGCCCCGCGCACGTGATGACGGCGCGGCTCCGCGAAGTGGCGGCCTTCCGCGCCAAAGAAGGGAAGCTCGACACGAAGGGGGTCACCGATGCGATCGCGCTGCGGCGCATGGCCCAGCCGGCCGAAGTGGCCGACCTCGTGACCTTCCTCGTCTCCGGACGTGCCGGCTACATCACCGGCACCAGCATCTCCATCGACGGCGGCTCCACCATCTCACTCATGTAAGGACCAGACCATGCACGAACAGATCAAAGAATGTACGACCGGCGACGGCTACGTACTGAAGTACCGCTCGTGGCAGTCGGGCCAGAGCGACACGCTCGTCGTGACGCTGCACGGCATCCTCACCCACAGCGGCTGGTTCCACGAGATGGCCGACGACCTGATGGCGCGTGGCATCCACACCATCGGTCACGACCGGCGCGGCTCCGGCCTCAATGACGCCATGCGCGGCGATGCCGAGGGGCCGCATCAGTTGCTGGATGACCTCCAGTCGCTGGTCGCGCCGCACCGCGCGCGCTACAAGCGCATCCTCTACATCGGCTGGTGCCTCGGGTCGTGTGTCGCGCTGCACGAGATGCTGCGCAACGACCACGCCGGCGAGGGGCTCATCCTGATGTCGCCCGACATCTTCGAGTGCCACCTCGACGAAAAAGTGCGCGCCACGTTCTCCGACCCGAAGTGGGACAACCGCACCATGCCGCGCCTGCGCCCGCCGATTCCGGTCGAGATCTACACGAAGTCGCACTACCTCGAGACCTTCATCAAACCCGACACGCTGAAGCTGAAGGAGTTCACCCCCCGCTTCCTCCGTGCCTCGATGCGCCTCAAGGAAGACCTCGAACTGCAGTTCGCCCGCTTCACGAAGCCGAGCATGCTGCTGCTCGCGGCTCGCGACCGCATCATCGACAACGCCAGGACCCGTGCGCTCTACGAGCACATCGGCTCCGCGAAGCCGGAAGTGGTGGAGCTCGACTCCGATCACGGGTTGATGTTCGATGCGAAGGAAGAACTGGTCGCGACGGTGGTGCGCTTTGCCCGATCGCTCCCGAACCATCGGGATGCCACCTGCGAGGCGGCCGCATGAAGAAGATCCTGGCCATCGACGTCCTCTCGATCGAGATCCCGTTCCGCCGCGCCTTCGCGCACGCGCTCAACGCGCACCGCGCGTCGCGTCCGCAGCTCATCCGCGTGTCGCTCTCCGGCGGTGACGTCGGGTGGGGCGAAGCGCAACCGCGCGAATACGTCACCGGCGAGACCATCTGCTCCGTGCGCGACACCGTGCGCGCACTCAACGAGCAGTGGCAGGGCATCGAGGTGAGCAGCCTCGAGAGCGCATCCATGCTGCTGCGCGGCTCCCCCTACCGCACGAAATGCCCCGCGGCCTTTGCCGGCGTGGAGCTGGCCCTGCTCGACGCGGTCGGCCGCGCGGAGAAACGAAACGTGACGGAGGTCCTCGGTTCCGTCAAAACGGAGATGCTGCTCTACGATGGTGCCGTGCTCGGCTTCCTTCCTGCTTCTGCATTCGGCATGGCTCTCATGCGGGTGAAGAAACTCGGCAAGCGCGTCATCAAGCTCAAGGTCGGCCGCGAGGGCGACAAGGAGCGCATCGCGGTCACCCGTCGCATCCTCGGCGACGACATCCGCATCGTCCTCGACGCGAACGGCGCCTGGTCGGCCGATGAAGCGATCGAGCAGATCCGCTCGTTCGACGAGCACCGCATCGACGCCGTCGAACAGCCGGTGGCCCGCGAAGACATCGAGGGGATGGCGCTCGTCCGCCGCTCCGTTGCACCGTCGATCGTGGCTGACGAATCGATCTGCACGCTCGATGACGCCAGGCGGCTGGTCGCGGCCAAAGCGGCCGACATCCTCAACATCCGGGTCGGCAAATGCGGCGGCCTGCTCGCCTCGCTGGAGCTGATCGAGTACGCCCGCGAGCACAACCTCGGCACGAACCTCGGCGTCATGGTCGGTGAGACCGGCATCGCCGGCACGGCAGGACGGCTGCTCGCCGCCTGCGCCCCCGACATCGGCGACCGCGAGTTCGACAGCAGCGGCAACGCGGAGCTCGACGTGCTGCGCTCGCCGCTCGCCGCGATCCACGAAAACCGCGCGCCGCTGCCGCCGTTGCTGCCGGGGCTCGGATACGACGTCGATGCGGCATTGGTAGGGAGTGTGTTGTCGGCATGAAGAAGAAAGTCGTACTGGCGTTGCTGCTTTTCGCCTTCCCGCTTTTCGCGCAGGACGAAAGCACGTCGTCGTCGTTCCAGAACCACGGCAGCGTCATCGGCGAGCTCGGGACCGACACGCGCGCCGACTCGTTCTTCAATCCGGACAACGCCCTCTACATGCCGCCGCTGCATTCGCGGCTGGTGCGCCTCAACGACGACTTCAGCGCCACGCTGCCGTACGAGCTGGGCGTGAACGGCAAGGTCGCCCTCGAGTGGTCGGGCGATGCGGACAGTCGCGTCACGCGCGGTCAGATTCGCGAGCTGTACCTCACCCGGTCGCTCGGTGACTTCACTGTCACCGCGGGGCGGCGCATTCTCAAATGGACGAACGGCTACGCCTTCGCGCCGGCGGGCGTGCTCGATCCGCCCCGCAATCCGGCCGACCCGCAGGATCGTCTGGGACGCCTCGGCGGCCGCGACATCGCGCAGGTGGACTGGTTCCGCGGCGATCACACCGCGACGCTCGTCTACAGCTTCCCGTTCGAGACGCGCGCGGGCGGCGGCGAGCGCGTTCTCGCCGCGCGCTACAACGTCCTCTGGAAAGGCGTCGACTTTTCGGCGATTGCCGCCATCCCGAGCGAATCACCCGAGCGGCTCGCGTTCTCCGCCAGCTACGTCATCGGCGAGGCGCTCGAGCTGCACGGAGAAACGTCGTTTCAGCGCGGCAGCGACGTCATCCTGCCGCGCGCGGCGCTGCTCGACGATCCGCGGCAGCTCCTCGGCAACGACTACTTCACCGGGAGCGACGACGACGACGTGCGCATGCGCGTGCTGATCGGTGCGAACTACACCTTCCGCGGCGGCACGAACCTCGTCGTCGAGCTGTACCACACGGACGAGGGGCTCAGCGCGCGCGAGTGGAACAACTTCCTCGCCCAGTCGCGGTACGCCGATTCGCTGCGCGACGACCCGCGGCATCAGGCGCCGATCCGCGACGGCTACACGTTGCCGGAGCTGAATCTGCTGCAGGGGCTCAGTTACCTCCGCGCGCAGGAGATCCGCCGCGACTACGGGTTCGTGCGCGTGGCGCGCGCCTGGCGCGATCAGACACTGAGCACGACCGCGCTCGCTCTGGTCAACCTGCACGACGGCAGTTTCCTCGTCACGCCCGAGGCGAGTTACACGGTGAGACGGCAAACCTCGGTGTATGCGCGGGCGACGCTCTTTTATGGAAACGAGCGTTCGCAATACGGGAATGTACCTACAGGCCAATCATTTACTGTCGGCGTTCGTCGACACTTTTGAGTCAGTTTTCCCCCTTTCCGGCGTTCCGGAAGGACGCAGATGGAACTACAATCAATCCTCGACGTATAGAGAGGGAATGTAGGCCGTTTGTGCATCGGCGGCGGATCTCGGAAGGGAGTGTCGAGTGCGCCGGCAGTCACGCTGGAAGACAGCGGAAGGGGAGAAGGCGGAAGGCAGCAGGCTTCGAGCGGCAGCGGCTTCGCTGCTGCGCGTCAACCTGATTGTCGTTCTGCCGGTGACGCTACTCCTCTACACGGTCGCGCCGACGCACACGCTGGAGCGTTTCTGGCGCCTGGCCGCGATCGTCTTCTTCGTTACCAACGCCAACTTCGTCTTCCTGGTCGCGTTCTACAACCTCGTCTGGCGGCGCCTCGGCATGCGCAGCATCACCTCGTACGTGCTGCTGGCGCTGATCCTCCTGCCG
Organism: Thermoanaerobaculia bacterium; assembly: GCA_036398925.1. Classification (GTDB taxonomy): domain Bacteria; phylum Acidobacteriota; class Thermoanaerobaculia; order Gp7-AA8; family Gp7-AA8; genus DASWOB01. The sequence continues at coordinate 4,324 of DASWOB010000102.1, read as the reverse complement.
CTGCTCGCATTCGTCAGCTCCACGGTCTCGATCGCCGTGCTCAAGCTCGTCTCGCCGTTCGATATCCCGACCACGGAGCTGCTGGCGATCAACGTGATCCTGGTGGTGGTCTACGGACTCGCTGTTTATGTCATGCGCGACTACAGCTCGCGCATCGCCGGCATGAGCGCCGACCTGCAGTACGCCGCGGAGCGTCATGCCGAGACCGAGCTGCAGCTCGACGAGATGAAGCTCTTCGCGCTGCAGGTCTTCCTCAAGCCGCACTTTCTCTTCAACGCTCTCAATGCCATCGCCGAGCTCGTGCACCAGGACGCGGTCAAAGCGGAGAGCATGACCCTCGGCCTCGCGCGCGTGCTGCGGCGGATTCTCGACATCCGCGGGCGGTCGATCATCCCGCTCGATCAGGAGATGGCCATCGTCAGCGACTACCTTGCCATCGAGAAGATCCGGCTCGGCGACCGGCTCACGTACTCCATCGACATCCCGGAGGAAGTCATGGCCACGGAAGTACCGGCCATGGTCGTGCAGCCGCTGGCGGAGAACGCCATTCACCACGGCGTCAAACAGCGCCGCGACACCGGGCACATTCACATCTGCGCGCGGCGCATCGACGGCAAGTGCCTGGTCGAAGTGAAAGACAACGGTCCGGGCGTCAGCACGCATCGCGGCACCGGCCAGGCCATGACCCTGCTGCACGACCGGCTGGCGAAGCTGTACGGCAGCAGTAACTACGAACTGACTCTGCAGCGCGATCCGGCCACCAGCGAAACGATCGCCAGCCTCTCGGTGCCGCTGAAAGAGAAGGAGGACGTATCGGCAGCATGAATGTCCGCGCGCTCGTCGTCGACGACGAGCCGCACGCGCGTCAACGCCTCGTCCGGATGCTCGGCGAGCTCCATCCGCACGTCGAGGTCGTGGCGGAGGGCGCCTCGGGCATGGAGGCCCTCGAAGCCATCGAGGACTGCCGCCCCGACCTCGTCTTCATGGACATCGAGCTGCCGGAGTTCGACGGCTTCGAGGTGCTGCGCCGCGTCGAGTACCGCCCGGCCGTGATCTTCACCACCGGCCACGACCAGTACGCGGTACAGGCCTTCCAGGCCGCGGGGATCGACTACCTGCTCAAGCCGATCGAGCCGGAGCGGCTGCAACAGGCGCTCGATCGCTTCGAGAAAACGCGCGCCACGACCGATGACGGCTTCGAAAAGCGCGTCGAGACGCTGCTGCGCAACTGGCGCATTCAGCCCGGCGCACGCGATTACCTCGAACGGATCGCGGTGCGCCTCGGCGAGCGCATCCTGCTGATCGACGTCAAAGACGTCACGCACTTCTACGCCAAAGACAAATACGTCTTCCTCGTGACGGTCGCCGGAAAAGAGCACATCGTCAGCCAGACCATCACCGAGCTCGAAGAACAGCTCGACCCCAACCTCTTCATCCGCGTCCACCGCGCCACCATCGTCAACAGTAAACACATCAAAGAAATCCAGATCTGGTTCGGCGGCAAATACCGCCTCGTCCTCGCCGACAAAGACGGCACGCAGGTCGTAGTCAGCAAAAACATGGCGAAAAAACTGAAGACCGTGATTCCGTTCTGACGCGGCACGATGCCGCCGCGCACCAGATGGCCCTCAGCGCGACGATCTCGAAGGTGTGGCCCAGCCGGGTTATCTGTTGAGTGTTCAAGCGATTGAGCTGTTGAGCTGTTAAGCGAGGAAGTGGTTTTTGAAGCACAACACACTTCCTCGCTCAACAGCTCAATCGCTCAACAGCTGGGTACATCTCGAAGAAGATCGTCGCCGTCCACGAACTCGCCGCGATCCGCCTGAGCGATCGACTCCAGGAGCATGCGTTTTTCTTCAGGAGAAACGCGGAATGGTTCTCGGTCGTTACTCAGAACTGTGACTTTCTCACCTTCGGAGAAGGGCTGCCCCTCAACGACAATCGCTCCGTGCCTTACCGTTCCAATCGCGATCTTCACGTTGGCCATTCTACCGCGCCTGAACGGCGGGCGCGAGCACGTGCGAATATTCGTTGTTTTGCGTAGGCCATGGGTCACAGCTTCGTCCTTCTCTTATCGGGGAAGTCAACTCCGGTTCCCGCGGACAAGGCACCCCCCTCCGTTTATCGCGTACAACAGCAGCGGCTTGGCGATGTGTGGCACGTGGGTCTATTCCGACGTAACGCTCTCCGATCGTAAAGGAACCTCCGTCCCCATCCCGAACATGCCGGTGCTTGCGATCGACTATGTTTGTCCGTTCACGCCGGGTGCTGTTCCCAAGAATCCGTGCAAGTGCGCACCGACACAGCTTCCGTCGGGTACCGGGCCGGCAATGATGGGTGTGGGATTTGATTGGGGGTGGGGGATGGGCAAACCGGAACAGAATCCGTTTCTGCAGCTTCCACAAATGAACTCCACGTCGAGTCCGATGCCGCGCGCCTACATCATCACGACCGCAGGCGTCCAGTTGGGCGTGGCGCAGTCGGATATTGAGACGTTCCAACTCGTCCCGCTGCGGGAGGGCGGAGTTCCGTCTATTGATCGTTTTTGGAGAGCCGGCTACTCTGTGCAGTTCTTTCGTCCGCTGGAACCCGCCGGTCGCACTGCACGTGGTGACGACAAGATCGGAGCAGCCGGAGTGGACGTGTTAACGGCCGGCAGTCAGGATTGCGGATAGAGCCAAGTTGGACTGAGCCGCCGCCGCTCGCATGGGTGTTCATTGGCGGCGGAGAGCGTCCGGTGCGCCGAAGGCAGAGCGGCGCGGTCGCGTTGAGCGGGCCGGAGCGGTGCTGATCGGTCGTGCGCAGGCGCGCGGATGCACACGTCCCACAGAACCTGCTCCCGGCGGGGGACGAGAGTGGAGGGCACACCGTCGACCTTTTCACGCGCGTCGAAGCTCCTCGGAATGGAAAGTATCGCTACAGCGGGTAGAGTTTGGTCATGGGAAAGAAGAACGAAGGTGTGACCCCGCAGAGCTGCTCTTGATCAGGCAGCTTGCCTGCCCAGGCCGAAGCCGGGCCGTATCAGCTTCACACCAACTTACGTCTGAGCTGCGGAGCTGCTCTCTGCCGGAAGCCGCCGAATGGACATGTCGCCACAGCGCGTAGGGTTTGATCATCGGAAGAGAAGAAAGAGGGTGAAGTAGGCTCTCTTACGACCGGTAAAGTTTAATCGGCGGGAGCTGAATCAGGCGACAGTGAGTCCCCAAAGTTTCGCCGGGCGCCACGTCGTCCGACCTGCTCCGCAACCGCGTCGCGCCTGATGGCCACGTATTGGTCACCGAGTTCAGGTCGCTCGCGCATGAGCTGCTGCGTAGCATCAACCGCCTGCTGATGTACGGCCTGTACAAGAGGTATCAGAACTCGCTCGATCTGGACAGCAAGAACAGGATCATCACCGTTCCACGCGCGCCAAGCGCCAACCGTTTCTGGCCTAACCTGCAGCCACACAACCGGTATCACTATGACCGGCTGATCAGGAGACTTGGCGCCACGTGAAGGCAGCGGAAGAATAACAGCCGCCATCGAGTGTTGTTGAAGCGAGCGGAATTGTATAGCCGCCATTTGCCGCTGCCTCAAATCTAGCGTTTCTAGTGCGGCGACCAGCCTCATAACGTCAGCGACCATAAACGCGTTTGCGCGCAACGGCAGTTTGGCTTCCTTGAACGGTCCTGTTAAGAAATTGCCAGCGTCGTCAGTTGCGATAGGTAGATTCACTCTAATTATAAGATCGTTCTCGGCAGAGAAGGCTGAAACAGCGGCAGCTTCAAGCTGGAAAGCAAGGTTAGATAGCTCTTGTGCGCGATGGCCAGCACGCCTCGCGACAAGCAGTCGCTCTGAGCAGTCACGTAATGTGAGCTCAAGATCCGTCAAGGTGCGGTACATTGGCAAGTATCTGCGCGCCAGGCGATCATTGGCTTCAATCTTCGCCCTCTGTAGTTGAGTATCACGTTGAAGCATCCATCCGGCGATTCCGATCGCCACTAGTCCCACTGCTGTCAAAATGCGAACCGTCAGATCAAACGTGACGTAGAACAAAGTTTTCGCGTAGTCTTTGGCGGGCTGCTCTTTTCTTCGCCGGTAAGGAGTCATCGAAGTATTCATGATTGTCGCACAGATGTGTCGGCGGGTCTGCCAGCACCGAGGTTCGGTCGGCGGCGAAGGCAGCGATTGTGGGACGAGAGTGGGGGTCACACCCAATGGCCTGAAGTTAAGAACTGAAGCGTACTGCCACTTCATATCGTGTGGTGACGTGCTTCCGTTCGGTGCGACGGAGGGGCCGGTAATTGCTGATCGTCTTGCGTTTGAGCGCGTGCGGCGAGTGGCG
>DASWOB010000101.1:0-17460 GCA_036398925.1 Thermoanaerobaculia bacterium | reverse complement strand
CCGTTGGTTGGCCTAGCCTCCGCGACACAGACTCGTATCTCGCGACAGAGTGTCGCGGAGGCTAGGCCAACCAACGGGGTCCGGGGCTGTGGCCCCGGCCGCCGGAGGCCCCCGTCATGGTTGGGTCAGCGCTTCGCTTTGCGCACCCGCAGCGTCGGCGAGGCCACGTCCAGCTCGTCGATCGGGATCACTTCCACGTCCTTGTACTGCGCGCGCAGCGGCTCGATGAAGGCCTTCGCGTCCCCAACCACCACCACGCTCACGTCGCGGCCCGAGAGCGTCGACTGCGAGAACTTCTGCACGTCGGCCGCGGTCACGTTCTGCACGCCGCTGATGTAGCGATTGATCTCCGTCAGCGGGATGCCGTACAGCGCCAGCTCGCTCACCTCGTCCACGAGGCCCGCGCTCCGCTCGAGCGACTGCGCGAATCCGCCGATCAGCACCGCCTTGCGCGGCGTCAGCTCGGCGTCGGCGATCGGTCCCGATCCGAGACGCCCCATCTCACTGATGATGATCCCGGCCACTTCCGCGGCCGATTCGTTCTTGGTCTGCGTCGCGGCGGTGAACGGACCGACCTCCGCGCGCGGCGAGAACGAGCTCCCCGCGCCGTAACTCAGGCCGCGCTTGATCCGGATCTCCTGATTCAGCCGCGACGAATAGCCGCCGCCGAAGACCGAGTTCGTCACCAGCGCCGGCAGGTAGGTCGCGTCGGTGCGGCGGATGCCCTGCCGTCCGATCACCACCGCGGCCTGACCCGCCTCCGGCAGATCGACCACCACCACGCGCGGGGTCAGAGCTTTGGTTTGCTTCACCGCGGCCTTCGAAACGGTGCCGCGCTGCCACGAGCCGAACAGCTTCTCCGCCAGCGCGAACGCCGCCTCCGGCTTTATGTCGCCGCCGATCACGAGGATGGCATTGTTCGGCCGGTAGTATGTGGCGTGATACTTCGCGAGGTCCTCCCGCTTGATCGCCGCGAGCGAGGCCGGCGTCCCGGCGACGTTCTGCCCGTACGGCGCATCGGCGTAGAGCAACCGCGACATGACCACATTCGCGAGCGAGCGCGGCTCGCGCAGCGTCAACTGCAGCTCATCGAGTGCCTGCTGCCGCTCGCGCTCCACTTCCTCTCTCGCGAACGTGGCATTGCGGGCGGTGTCGGCCATGAACTCCATCGCCTTCGCGAAGTTCGGCGACATCACCGAAAGGTCGACGATCGAGCTGTCGTAGCCGGCGCCGCTCTCCAGCGTCGCGCCGAGCGCTTCCACGCCGCGCGCGATCTGCTCCGCGCTGCGCGTCTTCGTGCCCTTGGTCAGTACGGTCGCTGCCAGCGAAGCAACGCCCGCGCGGCTGTTCGGATCGGCCGCCGCGCCGGTGCGCACGGTGAGGCGCGCCGCCACGAGCGGGATGTCGTGCTTCGGGATGACGATCACCCGCAGTCCGTTGGCGAGCGTCCGCTCGACCGGCTGCGGAACTTTCGCCTCGCGCGGCGTGGCCGGAGCGGGCGGCGCCGTCTGCGCGAACGCGCTGCAGGCAAGGAGAAGAACCATCAGAGCGCGCTTCACTTCGCACCTCCGCGCTGCGCTTCATCGAGGTAGGTGATCACCAGTGGCTTCCCTTCGATCAGGTACTTGCGGATGACCCGCTGCACATCGGCCGCGGTGACGGCCTGCAGCCGGGCCAGCCCCGCGTTCACGAAATTCGCGTCGTGCTGGAGGATCAGCGACTCGCCGACCGTGTAGGCCTTGCCGTTGCTGGTCTCCCGCTCGCGCAACGCGCCGGTGAGGATCAGGTTCTTCGCCTTCTCGATCTCCGCGGCCGTCGGCGGCTTCTCCGCGAGCTTCGTCACTTCCTCACGCAGGATGCGCTCCGCCTCTTCCGGCTTTTTGTCGCTGGCCAGAATCGCGAACATGGCGAACATGCCGAGGTCTTCGCGCAGGTCGGCGTCGACATAAACCTCGGCCGCCACTTCGCCGCGCACGAGCCGCTCTTGCAGGCGCGACGATTCGCCCTGTCCAAGGATCGCGGAGGCGAGCTGCAACGCCACCGCGTCGTCGTGTGCCGCCTTCGGTGCGAGCCACGTCATCGCCACCGCCGGCAGCGGCACGTTCGGCGCGTACTCCGTCATCCGCTTCTCCGCCGTGCGCGCCGGCTCTTCCACGTTCACGCGCGGGATCGCCGAAGCCGGTTTCGCGATCGGCGTGAAGTATTTGTCGATCCAGGCATCGAGCTGCTGCTGTTCGAAATCGCCCGAGACGATCAGCACCGCGTTGTCGGGACGATAGAACGTGGCGTGAAAGGCTCGCACGTCGTCGATCGTGGCCGCGTCGAGCTCCTCGATGCTGCCGATGCCCGGTCGCTTGTAAGGATGGGCGACGAAGGAGTTCTTCTCGAGCGCGTAAAACAGCCGGCCATACGGCGGCGAGAGGATGCGGTAGCGGAACTCCTCTTTGACGACGTCGCGCTCCGACTTGAAGTTCGCCTCGTCGACGTTGAGCGATCCCATCCGCTCCGCCTCGGCCCAGAGAAGCGTCTCGAGGTAATGCGACGGCACGACCTCGTAGTAGGCGGTCGAGTCGTCGAAGGTCGACGCGTTGTTCCACCCGCCGACGTCCTCCGTCAGCCGGTCGAGCATCTCCGACGGCATGTTCTTCGTCGACTTGAACATGATGTGCTCGAACAGATGCGCGAACCCGCTGCGTCCCTGTGGATCATCCTTCGAGCCGACCCGGTACCAGACGTGGATGGCCACCGTCGGCGTGGAGCGGTCCTGGATCGAATAGACCGCCAGCCCGTTGGCGAGCGTGCGGTGTTTGAAGGAGATGGGCGGGATGGTCAATTGATTGACCACCTGTGCGCTCGCGGAGAACGCGAACAGCAGAAGGAGAGAGAGCCTGGCGAGTCTCATGGCGAGGGGGATTGTATGAGCGTGTGCGCGGGAACGCGGGCGGGATGGGATGGATGGTACGCGGCGCGTGATGAAGCGGATGTGTAGCGGGTGTAGTGTGAGCTTCAGCGAGCCGGAACGATGAACGCGGAACCCGGCGCTTGCGCGTTCGTTCATCGTTCATCCTTCCTCGTTCATCGTTCCGGCTCGTCGTTACCGCCGCTTCGCTTTCCCCGTTCGGATCAGCTCATCGGCCATCGCCTCGATTTTCCGCTGCACCTCACGTCCCGCCGCACCCTGCTGGCGGCCGAGCTCTCCCTGCTGCTTGCCGAGGAGCCCCTGCTGGCGGCCGAGCTCCCCCTGCTGCGCACCGAGGGCGTTCTGCTGGCGCGAGAGCTCCTTCTGCTCGCGATCGCTGTCGCGCTGCATGGCCAGTGCGGCCTGACGCGCGCCGAGGGCGGCCTGCTGCGATCCGAGTCTGGCCTGTTCGGCGCCGAGCCTGGCCTGCTCCGCTCCGAGCGCGGCCTGCTTGCGGCCGAGCTCCATCTGCGGACGCAGCAGCTCTTTGATGCGATCCAGGGTGGCCGGATCGGTGATCACGTACTCGACACCTTTCTGCTCGATGACCGCGGCGCGATCGTGATTGCGCCGGAGCGCCTCCATCGTGTCGCTGCTCACCCCGTTCATGGAGCAACTCCGCTTTTCGCAGTAGGCGTAGTGGAGCTCGTGAGCAACGAGCGGCGTCGTGATGGCGAGAGTCAGCGTGAGGGCGAGGGCGGTTCGCAGTGCGGGCATGGTGGTCTCCATGCTGAGTAGTACGCCGCAACCGACAAAAAGTTGGGAAGGCCTCTCCGATACAATCGGCCGCATTCGATGACAGCAGCGCCGCGCTTTCAGCTCATCACCCTCGATTCCCCCGCCTCGACGTTTGCCGACGATGTCCGTCGCGGCCTCGGCGCGTCTCCGAAGTCGCTGCCACCCCGCTGGTTCTACGACAGCGTCGGCTCGGCCCTGTTCGACGCCATCTGCAACCTCCCGGAGTACTACGTCACCCGCGCCGAGACCAAGATCCTGACGACGAACGCGGCCGCGATCGCGAAAGCATTCGGGACCCCCGCGCGGATCGTCGAGCTCGGGAGCGGGACCGCGCGCAAGACCCGTCTCCTCCTCGACCAGCTGGAGGACATCGAATACGTCCCGGTCGACGTCGACGCGGAGACGCTCTCCCGCACCGGCCGCGATCTCCTCGGCGAGTACCCGTCGATCCGCATCACCGCCGTCTGCTCCGACTTCATGCAGCCGTCGCGGCCGATGAACGCGCTGCCGCCCGTCAGCGGCCGGACGATCGTCCTCTTCCTCGGCTCGACGATCGGCAATCTCGATCCCGGACCTGCCCGTGCGATGCTCCGCGACCTGCGCGCCTCTCTCCAGGAAGAAGATTCTCTCTTCCTCGGAGCCGATCTTCGGAAATCGAGAGCGGTTCTCGAGGCGGCCTACGACGATGCCCTCGGCGTCACCGCCGCGTTCAACCGCAACGTGTTGCAGCGGATCAATCGCGAGCTCGGCGGACAGTTCGACCTGTCAGCGTTCACGCACCGCGCGTTCTACGACGAGATACTGGGCCGCATCGAGATGCATCTCGTTTCCACTCGCGAACAGCGCGTCTTCATCGCCGCCATCGAAGAAACGATCGCCTTCGCAAAAGACGAAACGATCCACACCGAGAGCTCGCACAAGTACGACCGCGCCACCCTGGAGGCGCTGGCGAGCGACAGCGGCTTCGCCATCGAAGCGTGGTGGAGCGACGTCGAGGAACGGTTCGCCGATCTGCTCCTCGTCGCAAAACGCTGATCCACGAGCCGTAGATCGCCCGCCCCTCGGATGACGCGCAACGCATGCGCAGAATAGGCGCGTGATGTGGGCGCGGCGGCGGCACATGCCCGCAAGGCGATGCACGATCAATCACTTCGCGGCCGTTCGCGTCGTCCCGGCGACAACTCCGGTGCGCACCGCCGTTGCGCACGAAACTTCCTCAGTTTCTGCCCCGCGTAGCACTTTCTCGCACGCGCGCAAACGCATGTCCAATTGTGAACTGACGCAGCCATCAGCGCTCTCTACGATCGCTGCGTTTTTGCCATACATGCCTCCCAGAAACGGACGCGCACCTGCGCACGCATCGTCCCTCGAAAACGTGTTCGACCGCGAATCAGTGCCGGCCGCTCACGCGCTTTATGACGCGCAGGAATCAATCTACGCGACTGGCGACGAGGACGACTCGATGTACCTGATCGAATCAGGTCAGGTGAAGCTGTACATGTCGTCGGCCGGAGGAAAAGACTGCGTGGTCGCCATCTACACCACCGGTGACGTGTTCGGCGAATCGTGCTTCGTCGGTCCGAAGCGCTTCGAAACGGCAGCGGCGATGATCCCGACCAGCGTCCGCCGCCTCGCGCGCCGCGACCTGCTCGCGGAGGTGCTGCGCAGCGGAACGGCCGAAGCGCTGATCCGCCACATGGCCAGCCGCATCGCCGAACGGCAGACCGCCATCTTCGACCTGGTGACGATCGATTCCGAGCGCCGTCTCGCCAAAGTGCTGCTCGACGTGGCGGAGAAGCTCGGCGCCGCCGACGGAGCATTCCTCGTGATCGACCACCGCGTCTCGCACGAAGAGCTCTCCCAGATCGTCGGCACCACCCGCCCGCGCATCACCAAGTTCATGCAGAACTTCCGGCGGGAAGGGTTGATCGACACCACCGGCCGCTCCATCCGCGTGCACCGGGCCAAGATCGTCGAGTACATCGAGCGGGATCGCGATTAGCCGTTCCTCGGGGCTCTTCGGTTCCTCGGACCAGCCAATCACGGCGAGGAGCCCCCGCGTGGTGTGGGCTTCCAGCCTACCCCCATCCCCACGAGAGACGCGGCACGCCATCTCCCCGAGGAACCCGAGCAACCGAGGAACCGAGGAACTCCCAGGAACTGCCTCCAACCGGTTCACTATTGAACCGCCCCCCCCTCAGCCTCCACCTATTCTTGTCTTCCGCAGGATTCCATGCTTCGGAGCGCTGCAAGCCTCACATGAATGGCCATGCGTCGCCCGCCACGCAACTTCATGACGTCAGAATCGTGAACGAGCAGACGGGCGCCGCGTGGCATCCTGGCCGCGCCGCGATCGAAGGCGGCGCCATCGTCATCCGCCTCGCCGCCCGTGCCGCACCCCCTCCCGACGACCTCCTGGCGCGCCGCGCCTCGACCTTCACCATTACTGCCGTCGACGGCGGAGGCCGCTCGCGCCGCTTCCCGCACGCCACGTACGTACCGGAAAAATCGGACGAGCGGACCTTCATCTTCCGGTAGAGGGGAGACGGGAGGTGGGCTGGAAGCCCACACCACACGGGGGGCAGAAATGCGAAAGCCCTTCGGGGCGTTATCGCGCGTCGGTTGCCGGGGTAGCTCAGTTGGTTAGAGCACCAGATTGTGGATCTGGGGGTCGGCGGTTCGAGACCGCCCCTCGGTACCATCCTCCGCCTTCGGCGGGAATTGAGGAGTGAAGGGATTGAGGATTGAGGAAGTTGCTCGATCGCTCCCTTTCCTCAATCCTTCAATCCACAATCCTCAATCCATCATTGCGCGCGCCAGCGGCGCGCGGCTATGATTCGCCTCCCGTGCCGGGGTAGCTCAGTTGGTCAGAGCACTGGATTGTGGATCCAGGGGTCGACGGTTCGAGCCCGTCCCTCGGTACCATCCCTTCCCGCAGGCCGCTTGCGCCCGCGGCTGAAAGCACACCGACATGACCAATACCGTCGTTCCGCGGCTCTCCCGCGGCCTTCGTGACCTCCTGCCCGACCAGATGCTCGCCCGACAGGAGATGGTCGACGTCATCCGCGGCGTTTACGAATCCTACGGCTTCGTCCCGCTCTCCACCCCGGCGGTCGAGTTCCTCGACGTCCTCTCCGGCAGCGCCGGCCAGGAGGCGCAGTCGTCGATCTTCCGCGTCAGCAATCCGGAGCGCGAAGAGCTCGGCCTCCGGTTCGATCTCACCGTGCCGCTCGCGCGCGTCATCGCGCAGTATCCGGAGCTCCCCCGCCCCTTCCGCCGCTACCAGGTCGCGCCGGTCTGGCGCGCCGACAAGCCGGACAAAGGGCGCTTCCGCGAGTTCACCCAGTTCGACCTCGACTCCGTCGGCGTCGAAAGCGAGATCGCCGACACCGAGATCCTGGCCGGGATGTGCGACACGCTCGACGCGCTGCGGGTCGGCAAGTACCTGGTGCGCTTCTCCTCGCGCGCGATCCTCAATCTCCTGCTCGACTACGCCGGCCTCGCGCACGAACAGTCGGTCGATGTCTTCCGCGTCCTCGACAAGCTCGACAAAGTGGGGATCGAGAAGGTCCGCCTCGAGCTGATGGACGGCTACAAAGACGAATCGGGCGACATCATCCGCGGCGTCGGCATCTCCCGCGATCAGGTCGAGCGCATCGAGCAGTTCCTCGCCGTCAAAGGCGACAACCGCCGCGACGTGCTCACGCAGGTGCGCGGCCTCTTCACCTCGCTCGAGCACGCCCCGGCACAGCTCGACGTCGTGGAGCGCATCTCGAACCATCTGTACGCCCTCGGATATGGCGACGACAAGGTCTCGCTCGACCTTTCCATCGCCCGCGGCCTCGCCTACTACACCGGGCCGGTCTTCGAGGCGATCCTCCTCGACGCGCCGCAGTTCGGCTCCGTCTTCGGCGGCGGCCGTTACGACAACCTGGTGATGCGTTTCCTCGGCGAGGCCATCCCCGCCGTCGGCGCCTCGATCGGCGTCGATCGCCTGCTCGCCGCGCTCGTGCACCTCGATCGCATCGGCAAAAAGAAAGCAACCGCCCGCGTCCTGATCACGAACATGGATCCGGCGCTGACCGACGACTACCTGCAGATGACGTGGGAGCTGCGCCGCGCCGGCATCCCCACCGAGCTTTACCTCGGCAGCGGCAAGGGGCCGCGCAAGCAGCTCAAGTACGCTGACCAGTACGACATCCCGATCGCCCTGCTCTACGGCAGCAATGAACGCGAACAGGGGCTCGTCACCCTCAAAGACATGGTGGCGGGACGCGAGCAGGCCAAACCGGTCGCCGACCGGAAGGAGTACCTCGCGCAGCGCGCCGGCCAGATGTCGGTGCCGCGTGCGGAGCTGGTCGCCACGATCAAGAAGATGCTCGCGGAGATCGAATGACCGAGACGATCGTGCTCGACGGCAGCTCGCTCACCATCGAACAGCTCGTACGCATCGCGCGCGACAACGTCCCCGTCGAGTGCGATCCCTCCGCCGACGAGCGCGTTGCACGCGCCGAGGCGCTGATCGCGGAGATGGTGGCCAACTACACCGCCGCGTGGGAGCAGGGCAGCGCCGGCCCGAGCGAGTACGGTGTGACCACCGGCTTCGGCGAGTTCAAAGACAAAGCGATCCCGCCGAAGCAGCTCGAAGAGCTGCAGCAGAACCTCCTCCTCTCGCACTCGGTCGGTGTCGGCGAGAACACGAATGAAGACGATCTCGCGAACTACTACTCGGCCGAAGTCGTGCGCGGCGCGCTGGCCACCCGGCTGAACGCGTTTCTGAAGGGACACTCGGGCGTGCGCCGCAAGCTGGTCGACGTCGTCGAAGCGATGCTCAACCGTGGCGTGATTCCACTGGTTCCGCTGCGCGGCTCCGTCGGCGCGAGCGGCGATCTCTGCCCGCTCTCGCACCTCTTCGCCACGCTCCTCGGCGCGGGCCGCTATTACCTGCTCAGCGACCGCCGCTGCACGCTGCGCGACGCGAGCGAGCTGCCGGACGTGCTCGGGTTTCACGCGCGAGACATGCGCCCGTCGTTCAAGGAAGGGCTGGCGCTGGTCAACGGCGCAAACTTCTCCGCGACGATGCTCGCCCTCGCCGTGTACGACGCCGAGCGCCTCGCCAACGTCGCCGACGCCGCGGCCTCGCTGTCGATGGAAGCGATGTGCGGCTGCACGCGGGCCCTCGACGAAAAAGTGCACGCCGTGCGCGGTCACGCCGGGCAGATCGACTCCGCGCGCTTTATGCGCGAGCACGTGGAAGGCTCGAAGCTGGTCGAGCGCGCCGGCGCCGTGCAGGACCCGTATTCGCTGCGCTGCGCCCCACAGGTGCATGGCGCCTCGCGCGACACGATCCGCTACGTGCGCGGCATCGCCGAGAAAGAGATCAACGCCGCCACCGACAACCCGCTCTTCTTCCCCGGCGAGAGCGAACCGTTCGACCTGACGTTCAGCGCGAACTGGCCGGAGTGGTATCACGGCGACAAACGCCGCGCGTACAGCGCCGGCAACTTCCACGGCCAGCCGCTGGCCCTCGCCTCCGACTTTCTGACGATCGCCGTCGCCGAACTGGCCAACATCTCCGAGCGCCGCACCCAGCTCCTCCTCGACGGCAACATGAACCGCGGCCTCCCGCAGAACCTCACCACCCGGCCGGGCGTCAACTCCGGCCTGATGATCCTGCAGTACACCGCCGCCTCGATCGTCAGCGAGAACAAAGTGCTCGCCCACCCCGCGTCGGTCGACTCGATTCCCACCGGCGCAAACGCCGAGGATCACGTCTCGATGTCGACGCACGCCGCGCGCAAACTCCGCACCGTGATCTCCAACGTGCAGGCCGTCCTCGCGATCGAGCTCCTGACTGCCGCACAAGCCGTCGAATGGCGCGTCGCCTTCCAGTTCGACCCCAACCAGCCCGCACCGAAGCTGATGGACCTCGAAGGAGCCGAGCGGCAGGCGGAGACCTTCGAGCAGCTCATCAACGACCGCGCGAACGAAGTGGCGAAGAGCCTCGGCCGCGGCACGCGCGAGCTCTACCTCCGCGTCCGCAACGCCACCCGCCCCGTCTTCCGCGACCGCCCCCTCGACGGCGACATCCGCGCCGTAAGACGCGCCGTGTACTAAACGGGGAGCCATACCATGCTCCAGCACACACAAAGAAAAAGGCCCGCGAACTTCGCGGGCCTCGGGCTACATCGTTCAACCGTTTCTTAGCAACTCGACTCGATGATCACCAAAGTCGGCGTCATGTGCCGGTGCTGATTCTTCCAGTGCATGATCCGGCCGATCAGTCCGATTCCGAAGCCGGCGCCGGCGGCGATGCCGACCCACTTCATCGGATTCTCGCGCATCGACGTGTTCACGTTCGTGACCTGCCGGTCCATGTTCGTCCGCAGCGAGCTCTTCGCCATAGCGGTCCTGTCGTGAAGCTGATGCTGTATGTGGTGCATCTGATGCTGCAGATCGTGAAGCTTGTCACTGCCGCGTGATTTCAGATTGCTGAGCTTCTCCGTGCCGCGCGACTTGAGGCTGTCGAGCTTGCCGCGGAGGCCGGACTGCGAACTGCCGATACCGCTGTCAATGCCGCTGCCGTAGGTCACCGGAGTCGCGCCACCACTGACCGGGGTAACGATCGTGGCCGCTTCGACTTCGTAACCGCTCGGCATCGCTAACTCATTGTCTCGTATGGTGTTCATGCAATCCTCCAATTAGTTATCTAGAGTGCGAGGAGGGTGCCACTCTCGCATGCTGAGCGAAGCCGAAGCATCAATCAAGGCGCCACGCTGAATGCGCCAACTGCAGCGCCTGTGGTGGCTGCATCGCGAGCGCCTTGATTGACCCCTCGACTTCGATCGGGGTGACGGCAGAGCCTGTGCTAATCTAACGCTCCCACCGAACGCGTCTCTCGCGCCCGCCCGAGCTCCCGGCACCGCACATGACGCCATGATTCGAATCCTCACACTTTTTGCAGCGCTCGCCAGCGCAACACCTCTTGACGCCGCCACGATGACGCGCGTCGTCCGCATCGGCGACAACGCCACGGTGATCGTCCGGCAGGACGGTAAGGACATCACCCTCCGCCTGGCGGGCATCGAGATCACGAATGCCCAGGCCGCACAGGAGCTGCTCCGCTGGACCGTCACCGACGCCTGGGTGATGTTCGAACCGGTGGCGAACGACGCGGTGTTCCTCTACCGCTCACCCGACGCGCTCTTCGTCAACCGCGAGCTCGTCGCGCGCGGTTACGCACGCGCGACGATGCCCGGCGTCGAGGCGGTCTCGCACGTCACCGTCACGTACCTCGGCGAGTCGAACCCGCCCGATATTAGAGCGGCGGCTGAAACGAGTAGCGGCAAACGTACGCGTCGCCGTTCGAAAGCGTCACCCGCAACGCCAGGATCACCGGCTGGCTCTCGCGCCGGATCGCCTCCTCCCGCCGCAGGTCGGGGTTCTCGAAGCGGCGGCCGGTCATCGGCAGCTCGAACGTCTTCTCTTCCCCCTCCGCCAGCGTCGCGTCGGGATTGAGATTGGCGCGGTCGTACACGTACGTCGTCTGCGAGTCGGTGATCTGGTCCGCGCTGACGTTCGTGATCGTCACCTCGCCATGCGTGTTGTTGGCGACGTTCACGACCAGCACGGCCCGGTCGCCGCCGAAGTCGCGTCCACGCTGCCCCGACTGCTGCATGCCGGCGACGATGTCGACGTCCTGGCCGCTGCCGCAGTTCATGGTGCGCTGGTCGATGAGGCCACTTCCCGACGAGCAGGCGGTGGCGAAAACAGCAATGAGGGCAATGAGCTTCATACGGCGATGGCTCCTCTCCAGACTCGCAGAATCGTGACGCTGCCGACGATGTGATCCAGCTCCGCACGCGTTTCGATCAGCGGCAGATCGCTGTCCGCGTCGAGCAGGCTCTCGCTCTCGAGCACGACCCGCGCCGCATCACCCGGCGCGAGCCGTGGCGGCCCCTCGATGACGCGTACGCGAACGAGCCGGCCTGCGTTGCGGACGAACGGCCGGTACGAGCCCTCGCGCGGCTCGACAGCCGTGGTGCGTCCGCCGGCCGCCGCCGGGCAGAGAACCATCACCGCTTCGATGTAAGTCATGCCCATCAAGAATAGATCATCAGCGCGAGCCGAGGGAGTAGCGGCAGAGATAGGTGTCGCCGTTTCCGAGCTTGATCTTCACCGCCATCGACATCGCCTCGTTGTCGCGCAGGTCGACACCCGCGCGCCGGTTGTTCTCGAGCATGGTCGCCATCAGCGGGATCTCAAAATCCTTCTCCTCCCCCTCGGGGATGGTCACGTCGAACTCGCGATAGCCGCGCTCCATGGTCATCCCGCTCGCCGAGATCGGCTCGACTGTGATGAGGTCGACGTCGATGTCGTTACCGGTGGTGTTGAAGACGTTGACCGTGAAGACGAGGTTCATCCGCCCGCCCAGCTCGCGACCTGCCTGCGGCACCGCCATGTAGGCCATGATGTCGATGGCCTGCCCCTGCCCGCACGGCAACGTGCGCTCGGTGATCAGATCGCCGCCCGACGAAGCACAGCCCGCGAGGAGCAGCAGCACCGCGGCAAGTTTGGGCATGACGCCAGCGTACGCCACGTTTGCGGTGCCGCACGTCACGGACGGGTGAATGCCTCGACCTGGTCGAGATACTTGAACGCCTCCGCCGCCGTCGCGCCGCACATCTCCTCCTGCGGCCGCAGCGACACGCAGACGCGCGGACGCTCCGGCATCCCGAAGATCGCGCAACGCAGGTCGTCGGTCAGCTGGACGCAGCGTACCCCCGCCGGCTTGCCGTCCGGCATCCCCGGAATCGGCGAAGAGATCGACGGCGCAACGCAGCAGGCGGCGCAGAGAGGGCGGCAGTCCATGGTCAGGAGTACGTAGCTGCTCAGCGGTTCAGCTACTCAGCTGTTCAGCTGCTCAGCTACTCAGGCCGGATGCACGGCGCTCGCCGCCTGAATAGCTGAACAGCTGAGCAGCTGAGTAGCTGATTAGCTGATTAGCTGAAACTGCTCAGCTCACCGCGTCGCGTAAAACCCCACCAGCCACAACACCACCGGCGTCCCGATCGCGAACTTTGGATCGCGCAGCCGCGGCACGAACTCATCCAGCTGCTGGCCGTAGCGCGAGTGCGGGGCGAGGCAGAACGCCGCGGCGGCGAAGACGATGAAGCCGATCGGCATCACCAGGATCACCGCGAGCGCCCGCGCCATGGGGGACGTCGCGGCGATGTATCTCCCGCCGCCGATGCAGAGCATCGCCGTCACGAGCGACACCACCGCCAGCAGGACGCGGATCCCGATCGAGGCCTGCCCGACGCTGTGCGTGAGTCCCGCTTTCATCGCGCGCGTCCGAAGAAGAACGACTTCTCCGTCTCCGCATCATCGTACGTCCAGACGCCTTCGCGCCGGTGCAGCCAGAAAAAGTTCAGCAAGCTCCAGTCGCCGCTCGCCCCCTGGTGATGCCACAGCAACAGGAAGAGGAGGAACACCGTCAGCTTCGGCACGACCGCCGCTACGATGAGGATGATCGCGTTCAGCACCACCGTCGGCAGCAGCGCCACGAAGATGAACGGCCGCGCGTTCGTGACGAAGCGATGCGCGATCACCCAGACCGCCAGCATCCGCAGCGACCCATCCCAGCGGATGTCCCGCGCGCCCACCAGCGCGTAGCCGATCGCATGCAGCGCCTCGTGCAGCGGCAGGATCACCACGAACAGCGCCACCAGTGCCAGGCCGAACGCCGCCAGCCCCTCGAGAAACGACATCCCCCGGCTATACGCGATGAGAATCGCGCAGGCCAAGATCACGGCCGAAATCCCGTGATGCAACCGCGTCACCCACGAACCGCGTCGGAAGAAATAGTCGACGACAAAGTCCGCCAGCCGCCGATGCGAAAGCATGGCGAGGAGACGGAACTCCCCGCCATGCAGCTCCTCGATCGACGGTGTCATTCCATCGGCTGCACGCCGAGATACGCCCCGGCGATGTTGGCGGTGTTCCAAACCTCGCCCGACTCGATGGCGAACGAGCGGTTGAAGAGCTCCTCCGCCTTCGCGCGGTCGCCCTTCAGCAGATAATAGCTGCCGATCTCCGCCAGCCACTTGTCCTGCTTCGGATCGAGCTGGATGGCTTTGTCGAAGGCGTCCTTCGCCTTGCCCCACTCGTTGGCGGCGTAATAGATCTTGCCGACGCGCAGCCAGTCGCTTCCCTCGACTTTCTTCGACGAGGTGATGCTGTCGATGATGGCCTGTCCCTCGCCCTTCATCCCGCCGAGGTAATACGCGCGGGCCACGCCGAGCCGCTCCCAGCTCCCCTTCCCCGCCTGCGTCTTCGCCACTTCCAGCAGCGCCTTCGCCGCCTCCTGCTTCGACTTGCCGGAGTACATCGCGGAATCGATTCCCTTCTTCGCCGCGAACCCGGCCGTGACGCCGAGGAGGAACACCAGTGACACCATGACCACGGAACGAACCTTCATCACATTTCTCCTGAAACCGTACTGGACTGGCGCAAAGGATAACGAACGCCCGCGCGTGGCCTGTGATCGGGATTACGATTCGCGCGGTGCAGCCCCGCTTCGTTACCTTTCTGTGCGCGACCGCAATCTTCGTCCCCTCGCTGCTTCTGTTGGATGGAGCGGGCCTCGCCCATCAGCTCCTCCTCGGCGCGCTGACGGCGGCGTTCCTCGCCTACTTTGCCTGGCACAGCGGGGCCGAGCCGCTCCCGATCGTCATCGCGATCGCCGTGGCCACCCTCGGCGAAACGATCCTCTCGATCGGCTGGGGCCTCTACGACTACCGCCACGCCCTCATCCCGCTCTACGTCCCGCCCGGCCACGGCGTCTTTTACCTGCTCGCCGCCGAAAGCGCGCGCCAACCGCTGCTCCGCCGTCACGCCGTGAGCATCGAGCGCACGGTGCTGATCGGCGGCAGCGCCATGGCGCTGGTCAGCCTCGCGCTGCTGAACGACGTCTGGGGTCTGGTCTGGTGGATCGCCGCCGTCGCGCTGCTGCGCCGCTCGAGCAACCGCCTCCTCCTCTCCACCTGCATCGTCTTCACGGTGGCTCTCGAATGGCTCGGCACCTCGCTCGGCAACTGGCGCTGGGCCGCCGAAGTCCCGCTCCTCGGCATCCCCTCCGCCAATCCACCTTCGGGCGTCGGCATCCTTTATGTGCTGCTCGACCTGATCGTCCTCGCGATCTGCGTTAAGCTCCCGCGCTCTTCGGATGAGTGGAGCGGAGCGGCTACGGGAATTGGCGAACGCGCTGCTGCGCGAGCCGCTGCGATCGACGGCGGCCGATGAGCTGTACGCGCTGCTGGCCACCGATTCCCTCTCCGACCGCGCATCGTCCCCCTCCGCACTCTCCCCCGCCCGCGCCGCCGACTGCACGAAAGACCTCCGCCGCACCGCCGTCTTCCTCCGCGGCCTGCACGACGCCATCCGGAGTTTCGACACGACCGTCGAAGTCCTCTACGCCGGCACCGGCCCCCTCGCCCCGCTCGCGCTGCCGCTCATGGCGCTGCTCGACAACGTTCGCTTCACCCTGGTCGACATTCACACCGAATCGACCGAGCACCTCCGCTCGCTGATCGCGTGCTTCGGCTTCGAGCCGCTCGTCCGCGAGATCGTCACCGCCGACGCCACTCGCTACGAACCGACCGTCGCGCCGCACGTGGCGATCACCGAGACCATGCGCCGCAGCCTCGAAGCCGAGCCACAGGTCGCGGTCACCCGCCAGCTCGCGCGCGTGCTGCGGCCGGAGGGCATTCTGTTGCCGGAGCGGATCACGCTCGCGTTGGAAGTGGCGGATCGGAACGCGACCATGCGCTGGCTCGACGGCGGCCCGCTGCCTCAGCGCCAGCACGTCGCGACACTGCTCCAGCTCACCCGCGAGAGCGACACCTTCCCGCCGGTCACCGTCACGCTGCCGGAAGGCGTAGCGATGCTCACCACCTCCATCGACGTCTATCGCAAACACCGCCTGCACAACCTCGACTCCGGCCTCACCACACCCGAGGTGCTCTGGAACGTCCACGCGGACGAGACCATCACGTTTCGATACGAAGAAGGTCCGTCACCACGAATGCGCGCCCTGTCATAGCTCGCGAATAGCGGTGTGCTGTGGGCTACGCCAACGGTTCTGCCGCGGCACCGTAAAGCTCGCGAACGTCGAGCCGTGCGCCGATCGAAAGCTCGGCGATCGAGCCTTCTGGAACGACTGTCGTTCGCCAGCCACCTTCTCCGCGCGACCTGACCTCCACGGAGCGCTCGCGGTGAGCGACGAGCACGTACTCACGCAAGGACGGGAACGTCTTGTAGTGCTCGAACTTGTCGCCCGAATCGTACTCCTCGGTGCTTCGGCTCAGGACTTCCACGATCAGGGCCGGATTCGTGATCGCCAATGGGTCGATGTCATCGAGCTGACGTGGTCCGCAGACCACCGTGACGTCGGGGTAGGTCGTGAGACCAGTGGGCGTGCGAACGCGCAGATCGGAATTGTACGGACGACAGTCGCCGCCGCGGAGTTGAGGGCCGAGCAACGTGATGACAGCGGCCGCGAGCGCCGCACGTTCGGGCGTGCCGCCCGCCATCGCGTAAATCTGGCCGTCCAGGAACTCGTGCTTGACGTTGCTCGACGCCTCGAACCCGAGATACTCGGCGTAGGTGTAATTGAGCTTGTGGAGAAGCTCCGTCATCTCCGAAGGATTATTGCATGCATAGATGCACCGCCCCGCAGCGTCTCTCCTAAGAGCGAAGAGCCAACAGCTAAGAGCTGAACTACTTGAACGTATCGCAGTCCGCCACCCGGCCGCCCTGAAGGCCACGGCGGAACCACTCCACGCGTTGGGCAGACGTGCCGTGGGTGAATGACTCCGGGCTGACGCGGCGGCCGGCTTCACGCTGGATGCGATCGTCGCCGATGGCGGCGGCGGCGTTGAGCCCTTCCTCCACGTCGCCACCCTCGAGGATGTTGCGCTGCTGGGTGCTGTTGCCCCACAGGCCGGCGAAACAGTCGGCCTGCAACTCGAGCCGGATCGAATACTCGTTCGCGTTGCGCGGGTCGCGCTCCTGCGCCTCGCGGACGCGCGGCGCGATGCCGAGGACGTGTTGCACGTGATGGCCGACCTCGTGGGCGATGACGTAGGCCTGGGCGAAATCGCCCGGCGCGCCGAAACGCTTCTGGAGCTCGTCGTAGAACGAGAGGTCGATGTACACCCGCTCGTCAGCCGGACAGTAGAACGGGCCCGATTGCGCCGACGCGCCGCCGCAGCCCGACTGCACCCGGTCGCGGAAGAGCACCAGCTTCGCACGGCGATACGGAACGCCCTCGCCCTCGAGGATCTTCGTCCAGGTGTCCTGCGAGTCGTTCAGCACGAAGGTCACGAACTCGCGCGCCTTCGCTTCCTCCGGCGTCTCCTGCACGGCCGGCGCGCCCGGCTGGCCGCTCGCGGGCGCCTGCTGCACCGCTCCGCCGCCGCTGCCGTCGAAGAGGCTGAAGAAGTTCTGTCCGGTCAGCAGACTGAGGACCAGCAGGATGACGGCACCGCCGCATCCAATCTGCGGCCCGCGGCCGAAACCGCCGAACCCTCCGCCCCCGCCACGACGATCCTCAATGTCTGCACTCGATCCGCCTGGTGTCCAACGCATAGCGAGCGGAACATCACCAAACGTGCCAAGAGGAGTTGAGAGGCGGTTCCTCGGTTCCTCGGAGTTCCTCGGCGACGCCGGGCCCATCTCCCGAGGAACCGAGGAACCGCCTC
>DASWOB010000100.1:0-69839 GCA_036398925.1 Thermoanaerobaculia bacterium | reverse complement strand
GCCGGCGAGATGCAGCTCGCCCGGTACCCCGATCGGCTGCGGACGGCTGGATGCATCGAGGATATAGACCTGAGTGTTGGCAATGGGTCGGCCGATCGTGGCTGCGGCATTCGGCTGCCGTAGCGTAAACGTCGAATAGGTTGTGTCTTCCGAAGGGCCATAGAGGTCATAGACCTTATTCGCCGAACTGCCGTCGTAAATTGCGTCGACGAGCGCGGAGGACAGCGCCTCTCCGGCCAGATTGATCGTCCGGACGGAATCGGGAATGGACCCCAGGCGCACCAGCTCCTCCATCGCCGAGGGTACGGTATTGATCAATGTGACGGGCGTCGTGGGGGAGAGGTTGATCAGCGCGAGTACGTTCGGCACCAGGACCACCGTGCCGCCGTTGGAAAGCGTGACGAAAATCTCGTACACCGAGAGATCGAAACAGATCGAGGTCGACGCCAGCACCCCGGCCAACTCGGCCGGCTCGTAGACGCTGCTCGCCCACTGCACCAGCGTGACCGGGCTGTGGTGCTCGATGGCCACGCCTTTCGGCTCGCCCGTGGAGCCGGAGGTGTAAACCACATACGCCAGATGATGCGGCTTCACCTGACGCTGCAATTGGACGCCGTTGGTCCGCAGCTCGGCCACTCGGCCGTCGAGCTCCGTCCATTGCCCGCCGATCACGATCAGCCGGGTATCGGCCGCCATCAGCGTCTCCAGGTTCTGCCGGAGCGTCTCCTGCGTCAGCACGATCGTGGCGCCGCTGTCGCGGAGCATGTACGACAGGCGTTCCTCCGGATAGTCGGGATCCAGCGGCACGTACGCGCCGCCTGCCTTCAGGATCCCGAGCATCCCCGCGATCATGTCGGGAGAGCGTTCGATGCAGAGGCCGACCAGGCTGTCGGGTCCGACTCCGATCGACTGCAGATACAGCGCGAGATCGTCACTTCTCTGGTCGAGCTGCTGATAGGTCAGTTGCTCGCCCCCGAAAACCACCGCCGCTTTATCCGCGTGAAGCGCGACCTGCTCGATGAACAGCTCATGCAGACACTGGCCGGCGGGGTACTCGGCACGGGTGTCGTTAAAGTCCGTCAGCAGCCGGTGCGTTTCGGCCTCACCAATGAACTTCAGATCGCGGACCTTCGCGGCGGGAGTGGCGGTGATGGCCCGGCACAACGCAACGAAATGCTCGGCCAGGCGGGCGATGGTTTGTGGCCGGAACAAAGCGGTGCTGTATTCGATCGATCCGGCCAGCCCATCCGGCGTTTCGATGAATTCGACACTCAGGTCGAACTTGCTGATATGAGTATCGAGCGGGTAGCGGGGGAAGCGGCGGTCCAACAGCGCCATAGCGGCGTTCTGCACGACGAACATCACCTGAAAGATCGGGGTGATGGCCAGGTTGCGCTCCGGCCGCAGCATCTCCACGACCTTTTCGAAGGGCGTGTCCTGATGCTCGTACGCCTCGACGCACGTGGCGATCACCTTCGCCAGCAACTCAGCGAATGTGTCGTCTTCTTCGACCTGGCTGCGCAGCGCGAGGGTGTTGACAAACATGCCGATCAGGCTGGCCGTCTCTTCGTATTGCCGGTTCGCGATCGGGGTGCCGACGCAGATGTCGCTCTGGCCCGTGTAGCGGTACAGCAACGACTTGAACGCCGCCAGCAGGACCATGAAGATCGTGCCGCCCTTGCGCTCGGCCAGACGCTTCATCTGTCCGGCCAATTGCGCGTCGAGCATGAACGAATGCGTGCCGCCGGTCAGGCTCTGGACACCCGGCCTCGGGTAGTCGGTCAACAGGTCGAGGCTCTCCGGGACACCTGCCAGCTTCTGCTGCCAGTACGCGAGCTGCTGTTCCAGGATGCCGCCCTCGTCCAGCCATTTCCTCTGCCAGACGCTGTAGTCCACGTACTGGATCGGCAGTGGCGCCAACTCGGGATCGCGGCCGTCGCGGAGCGCGTCCATGATCGTGCCGAGTTCCTCGATCAGCACGCCGAGGGACCAGCCGTCGCTGATGATGTGGTGCATGTCGAGCAGGAGGACGTGCTCCTGCTCCGCCAGCTGGATCACGGTGCCACGGAGGAGCGGCCCTCGTGCGAGATCGAACGGCTTTGCCGCGTCGGCTTCGCAGATTTCTGTCGTTTTGCGATGGCGCGCTTCCTCGCTCGGCCCGGGCCGCAGATCGACGCGTTCGAGCTGGAAGTCCAGCGTCTCCAGGACCCGCTGGGCAGGCTGACCATCCTGGCTGCGGAACACTGTACGCAGGCTTTCATGCCGGGCGATGATCACGTTGAGCGCCCGGTCCAACTGGTCGAGATCCAGCTCGCCTCGGATGGTGTAGACCACCGGAATGTTGTATGCGGCGCTGTCCGGCTCGAACTGGTCGAGGAACCAGAGTCGTTCCTGCACGAAGCTCAGTGGCAGCCTCTCGAGTTGCGCGCGGTCCACGCGTTCGATCGGCGGAATCCCGCTCTTCCCCGCCCGTGCAATCAGTTCCGCGAACTGGGCGACATTGGCCTGCTCGAAGAGCGCCTTCAGCGGGATCTCCACGTCCAGCTGCCCGCGAATCCTGGCGATCAGCCGGGTGGCCAGCAGCGAATGCCCGCCCAGCTCGAAAAAGTTGTCGTTGACGCCGATCTTCTCCGGCGCGATGTCCAGCACCTGAGCCCAGATCTCGACCAGCTGCTTTTCCGTCTCCGTCCGCGGTGCGACGTACTCGCGGCCCGATGCGATCGTCACGTCCATCGCCGCCAGCGCGCGACGATCGATCTTTCGGTTCGGCGTCAGCGGGATGGCGGCCAGGCTCACGAATGCGGCCGGGACCATGTACTCCGGCAACGTCCGCGTCAGGTGCGCGCGCAGTTCGTCGTACGGCAGATCGACGATGAAATCGACCGTGGTGCCCTTCGCGCGATAGAAGGCCACCAGTTGTTTGTCCGCGGCCTCGCCCTGCGTGATGACGGCACAATCCTGGACGCCGGCATATTCACTGAGCCGGGCTTCAATCTCTCCGAGCTCGATGCGGAACCCGCGCACTTTGACCTGTGTGTCGATTCTGCCCAGATACTGCAGCGTGCCGTCATCCAGCCACCGCGCCAGGTCGCCGGTCTTGTACATCCGGGTATCCGGCACGAACGGATTGGAAACGAACTTTTCCTGCGTCAACTGAGCGCGGTTGAGATAGCCGCGCGCCAGGCCGTCGCCGGCGAGATGCAGCTCACCCGGCACACCGATTGGCTGCGGCTGGTTGTAGCGATCGAGAATGTAGACCTGGGTATTGGCAACAGGCCGGCCGATGCTCGGCGGCGCGTTCTTCGTTCGCAACGTAAACGTCGAGTACGTGGTGTCTTCCGAAGGCCCGTAGAGGTCGTAGACCTTGTCGGTGGAACTGCTGTCGTAGATCGTATCGACCAGCGCGGACGAGAGCGGCTCTCCCGCGAGGTTGATGGTCTTGACCGAGCTGGGGATCGCACCCGACCGCACCAGTTCTTCCATGGCTGACGGGACGGTATTGATCAATGTGACCGCGGCTTCCGCGGGGAGGTCGATCAATGCCAGGACGTTCGGCACCAGCACAACAGTGCCGCCGTTCAGCAGCGTGGCGAAAATCTCGTAGACGGACAAATCGAACGAAATCGACGTCGATGCCAGCACCCTCGCCAGCTCGGCACCACTGTAGACGCTACCAGCCCAACGGACCAGCGTGACCGCGCTGTGATGCTCGATGGCAACACCCTTGGGCTGCCCGGTCGACCCCGACGTGTAGATCACATACGCCAGGTGATGCGATTGGACCTGCTGCTGTAATGGGACTTTGTTCGCTTTGAGCGTAGTGACATGATCCTGGATCTCCGCCCACTGTCCATCCGCGGTCACGAGCTGCGTGCCGGCCGGCATGAACGCCTGCAGCTTATGACGCAGGTGATCCTGCGTCAGCACGATGGTGGCCTTGCTGTCCTGCAGCATGTACGACAGCCGCTCATCCGGATAACCGGCATCCAGCGGTACGTAGGCGCCGCCGGCCTGCAGGATCCCCAGCATTCCGACGATCATGTCCAGCGATCTTTCCAGACAGAGACCGACCAGGCCATCCGGCTGCACGCCCTGCGACTGCAGATAGAGGGCGAGATCGTGGCTTCGATCGTAGAGCTGCTGGTAGGTCAGCCGTTCCCCGCCCCAGACCACCGCCGTCTCGCCCGCGTGGAGCGCGACCTGATCGGCGAACAGCTGATGAAGGCACCGATCCTCCGCGTCGTCCGCGTCCGTATCGTTGAAGGTGACGAGCAGCTGGTGCTTTTCCACCTCGCCGATCAGATCGAGATCGCGGATTTTCACGGCGGGTGTGGCGGCGATGGCGCGGCAGATGGCAAGGAAATGCGCCGCCATGCGCGCGATCGTCGAAGGCTTGTAAAGGGCCGTGCTGTATTCGAGCAACGCCGCCAGCCCGTCCGGCCTCTCCGTGAACTCGGCAGTCAGGTCGAATTTGCTGATGCCGGTTTCGAGGGGATAGCGGGGGAAGCGCTGGTCCAGCGAGCCGGTGTCGGCATTCTGCAGGACGAGCATCACCTGAAAAATTGGCGTGCTGGCGAGATTGCGCTGGGGGCGCAGCATCTCCACGATCTTCTCGAACGGCGTGTCCTGGTGCTCGTACGCTTCCAGAGACGTGGCCCGGACCTGCGCCAGGAGCGCGGCGAATGTGTCATCCGGATCGACCCGGCTTCGCAGCGCCAGGGTGTTGGCGAACATCCCCAGCAGATCTTCGGTTTCGCCCTGCTGCCGGTTCGCGATGACGGTGCCGACGCAGATGTCACTCTGGCCCGTGTAGCGATACAGCAAGGCGTCGAAGGCAGCCAGCAGGATCATGTAGAGCGTACCGCCGTTGCGCTCAGCGATGCTCTTGAGCTGGCGGGTCAGCTGCGCGTCGAGGCTGAACCGATGCGTGGCGCCGGCAAGGCTCTGGACATTCGGCCTCGGGTAATCCGTCAGCAGGTCCAGACTCTCTGGCACACCAGCCAATTTCCTCTGCCAGTAGGCGAGTTGCTGCTCGAGGACCCCGCCCTCTTCCAGCCACTTCCTTTGCCACGCGCTGTAGTCGACGTACTGAATCGGCAGCGGCGGCAGGTCGGGACGCCGGCCCTGGCCGAGCGCGTCCATGATCAAGCCCAACTCTTTGATGAGGATGCCGAGGGACCAGCCGTCGCTCACGATGTGGTGCATCGTCAGCATGAGGATGTGCTCGTGCTCCGAGATGCGGATGATCTTTCCGCGGAAGAGCGGCCCCTCCGCGAGGTCGAAGGGCTCTGCAGCGTCGGTCTGGCAGATCTCGCGAGCTTTCGCCGCGCGCTCTTCCTCATTTGTGTACTGGCTCACATCGACGCGCTCGAGCACGAAATCGACGCGGTCCAGGATCCGTTGCTGGGCCTGGCCGTCCTGGCTGGGGAAAATGGTGCGCAGCGTCTGATGCCGGGCAATGATCAGGTTGAAAGCCTGCTCCAGCTGACCGATGTTCAGAGCGCCGCGCAGGGTGAATGCGACCGGCACGTTGTAGCCGGCGCTACCCGGCTCGAGCTGGTTCATGAACCAGAGCCGTTCCTGGGCAAAGCTCAGCGGCAGGCGTCGGTCGATTCGCCGGATCGCGGGCACTTCGCTCTTCTTCCCCTTCGCGACCAGCTCGGCGAACTGCGCGACACTGGTGTGCTCGAACAGCGCCTTGAGGGGCAGGTCGACGCCGAGCCGGCTGCGCACCTTGGCCACCATCCGGGTCGCCAGCAGCGAATGTCCGCCGAGCTCGAAGAAGTTCTCGTTGATGCCGATCGTCTCCGGCGCCAGGTTCAGCACCTCGGCCCAGATCTCGACGACCTGCCGTTCTGCGTCGTTCCGCGGTGCCACGTACTCACGGCCTGAGACGATCGTCACGTCGATGCGTGCAAGGGCGCGGCGATCGATCTTGCCGTTCGGCGTCAGCGGAATGGCCGGCAGGCTGACGAACGCCGCCGGGACCATGTATTCCGGCAGCGAGCGCATGACATGCGTTCGCAGTTCCTCGGCCGGCAACTCGACGAGTTGCGCGTCGGTGGTCTCCTTCGCCCGATAAAACGCGATCAGTTGCCTCTGGGCGTCCTGACCGTTGGCGATGACGGCGCAGTCCTGGATCTCCGCGTGCTGGTGGAGCCGCGCCTCGATCTCGCCGAGCTCGATCCGGAAGCCGCGGACCTTCACCTGCGTGTCGATTCGACCGAGGTACTGCAGCGTCCCGTCGTCCAGCCAGCGCGCCAGATCGCCGGTCTTGTAGATGCGCGTGCCCGCCAGGAACGGGTTGGCGACGAATTTCTCCTCCGTCAGGGCAGGACGATTCAGGTAGCCGCGAGCGAGACCGTCGCCCGCCAGATTCAGCTCACCCGCGACGCCCACCGGCTGTGGATGACCGTATGCATCGAGGATGTAGACCTGGGTGTTGGCGATGGGCCGGCCGATGGTCGGCGGCGCATCTTTCGTCCGCAACGTATACGTCGAATAGGTCGTGTCTTCCGACGGGCCATAGAGGTCGTAGACCTTGTTTACGGAAGTGCTGTTGTAGATCGTGTCGACCAGGGCCGTCGACAGCGGCTCTCCGGCGAGGTTGATCGTCCGAACTGTACCGGGAATCGCACCGGCGCGAACCAGCTCTTCCATCGCCGACGGGACGGTGTTGATCAGCGTGACCGCCGTTTTCGCGGGGAGGTTGATCAGCGCCAGGACGTTCGGCACCAGGACAATGGTCCCGCCGTTCGCCAGCGTCACGAAGATCTCGTAGACCGACAGGTCGAAACAGATGGAGGTCGACGCCAGCACCCCCGCCAGCTCTTCCCGGCCGTAGACACCACTCGCCCACTGCACCAGCGTCACGGCGCTGTGGTGCTCGATCGCCACGCCTTTGGGCTGGCCCGTGGAACCGGAGGTGTAGATCACATACGCCAGATGCCGCGGCTGGACCTGCGCCTGTAGCGAAACGCCGTCTGTTTTCAACGCGGCGACAGCAGCCGCGATCTCCGCTCGCTGTCCGTCGACGGTGATGAGCCGCGTATCGGACGGCATCAAAGCTTCCAACTGGTTCTGCAGCCTTTTCTGCGTCAACAGGACCGCTGCGTGGCTGTCGTGCAGCATGTACAACAGCCGTTCGTCCGGGTACTCGGGATCGAGCGGCACATACGCACCACCGGCCTGCAGGATGCCGAGCATGGCCACCATCATCTCCAGCGACCGTTCCATGCACAGTCCGACCAGAGAATCCGGCCCTACTCCCAGCGACTGCAGATAGAGGGCGAGGTCCTGACTTTTCTCATGGAGCTGCTGATAGGTCAGCTGCTCGTCGCCGAAGACGACGGCCGTGTCGCCCCCATGCAATGCGGCCTGCTTCGCGAATAGGTCGTGAAGGCAGACGTCGTTCGGGTAGTCGACGCGGGTATCGTTGAAATCGATCAGCAGTCGCCGCGTCTCCGCCTCGCTTCTGTATTCGAGGTCGCGGATCCGTGCGGCAGGTGTGGCAGCGATCGCGCCGCACAGGGCGGTGAAGTGCCCGATCAGGCGCGCGATAGTCTCCGGCTTGTACAGCGCCGTGCTGTATTCGATCAGTCCGGCCAGCCCGTCCGGTGTTTCGGTGAACGCTGCGGTGAGATCGAATTTGCTGGTACCGCTTTCCAGATCCAGATATCGCGGGAAACGGTCGTCCAGCGCGCCGATGTCGGCATTCTGCAGAACGAGCATCACCTGGAAGATCGGGGTGACGGCCAGATTGCGCTGTGGGCCCAGGGTCTCCACGACTTTCTCGAACGGCGCATCCTGGTGCTCGTACGCCTCGAGACAGGTGGTTTTCACCTGAGACAACAGCGCGGCAAACGTGTCGTCGCCCTCCACGTGGCTGCGCAGCGCCAGGGTGTTGGCGAACATTCCGATCAGGCCTTCCGTTTCGCCGTGCTGCCGGTTGGCGATCGGACTTCCGACACAAAGATCGCTCTGGGCCGTGTAGCGGTACAGCAGCGTCTTGAACGCGGCCAGGAGGACCATGAAAAGCGTGGCGCCCTCGGTCTCGGCCAGACGCTTGAGCTGCGCGCTCAATGAGGGATCCAAGGTGAACGTCCGCGTCGCTCCGGCAAGGCTCTGCACCGCCGCCCGCGGGTAGTCGGTCAGTAGATCCAGACTCTCCGGGCCACCGGCCAGCTTTTCCTTCCAGTAGGCGAGCTGCTCCTTCAGTATCCCGCCCTCTTCCAGCCAGCGTCGCTGCCAGACCGCATAGTCGACGTACTGGATCGGCAATGGCGCCAGCTCCGGCTGACGGCCCTCACGCAGCGCGTCCATGATCGTGCGCAGTTCGTTGACCAGGATGCCGAGGGACCAACCGTCTGTGACGATGTGATGCATCGTCAGCATCAGGATGTGCTCGTGCTCCTCGAGCTTGATCACGTGAGCGCGGAGGAGCGGCCCCCGGGTTAGATCGAACGGGATCGCGGCGTCGGCTTCACAGAGCTCCCTCGCTTTCCGGTCGCGCTCTTCCGTGCTGGCGGAATGGCTGACATCGACGCGTTGGAGTTGGAAATCGACATGGTCACGGATCAGCTGCCGGGCCTGCCCCTCCTCGCTCGGAAACACGGTGCGAAGCGTCTCGTGGCGCGCAAGGATCGTTTCGAACGCCCGATCGAGATGGTCGAGATTCAGCTCGCCGCGGATGGTGAAGGCGACCGGCACGTTGTAGCCGGCGCTGTCGGGCGTCAGCTGATCGACGAACCACAGCCGTTCCTGGACGAAGCTCAGCGGAAGCCGCTCGAACTGTGTGCGGTCGATCGGTTCCATCGGCGGGATCGCGCTCTTTGCCGACGTGACGATCAGCGCCGCGAGCTGCGCGACACTGGCGCGCTCGAAGACAGCCTTGAGCGGCAGGTCGATGTCGAGCCGGGCCCGGGTCTTCGCGATGAGTTGCGTGGCCAGCAGCGAGTGTCCGCCGAGCTCGAAGAAGTTGTCATTGATCCCGATCTGCTCCGGCGCCAGGTTCAGCACCTCCGCCCAGACGGCGGCGACCTGCCGTTCCGTGTCGTTGCGCGGCGCGACATACTCCCGCCCCGACGCGATCGTCACCTCCAGCCGTGCCAGCGCCAGGCGATCGGCTTTGCCGTTCGGCGTCAGCGGAATTTCCGCGAGGCTGACAAACGCCGCCGGCACCATCGACTCGGGTAGCGATCGCGTGAGGTGAGCCCGCAGCTCCTCGTACGAAAGTTCCGCGAGGTGATCCGCCGTCGTCTCTTTCGCTCGATAGAAAGCGACCAGTTGTTTGTCGCCATCATGGCCCTGCGCGATCACGGCGCTTCCCGCGATCGACGGGTGTTCGTTGAGTCGCGCCTCGATCTCGCCCAGTTCCATCCGGAAACCGCGGATCTTGACCTGGTCGTCGGTGCGGCCGAGATACTGGATGCTGCCGTCAGCCCGCCAGCGAGCCAGATCGCCGGTCTTGTACATGCGGGTGCCCGGCACGAACGGATTGGCGACGAACGTCTCCCGCGTCAACTCATCGCGATTCAGGTACCCGCGTGCGACGCCGGCACCCGCGATACACAGCTCACCAGGCACGCCGATCGGCTGCGTATGGCTCTGTTGATCGAGGACGTAGACCTGGACATTGGCGATCGGCCGGCCGATGGTGGGGAGCGGATTCTTCTCGCTCCGGATCGCCGCGACCGTGGCATCGACGGTGCACTCGGTCGGACCGTAGACGTTGAAGAAGCGTATCTCCGACTCCGCC
Source organism: Thermoanaerobaculia bacterium (assembly GCA_036398925.1). GTDB lineage: Bacteria > Acidobacteriota > Thermoanaerobaculia > Gp7-AA8 > Gp7-AA8 > DASWOB01. The sequence goes on along the minus strand of DASWOB010000100.1, from coordinate 60,082 downwards.
AGCGTTGCCCACGTCGATTCGTCGATGGCTTCGCCGCCGACCAGGACCAGCTGAAGACTCTCCGCCGTCCCGCGTCCCAGTCCCGCCTCCAGCAGCAGGCGCAGTTGTGAAGGCGTGCAGTCGAAGACCTCGATCCTGCGGTCGCGCACATACCGCAGCAACGCTTCGCCGTCGCGGCGGACGTCTTCCGGGATGATCTCCAGGATGTGACCATCCAGCAGTTGGATGATCTGTTTGACCGACGTGTCGAACGTCAGCGGGCCGTTGACCGATACGCGCAGACTTCCCGGCCGCGCCTCAGCATAAACGCTGTCCTTCAAGGCGAAGAACAGGTTCACGGCAGAGCGGTGCTCCACCATCACGCCCTTGGACTGACCGGTGGATCCGGAGGTGTAGATCACATACGCGAGATGATGCGGCTGGACCTGCTGCTGGAGCTGGACTCCCTGCGCTTTCAGCTCGGCGACACGCTCTGCGATCTCCGCCCACTGCCGGTCGATGGCCACGATCCGCGTACCGGCCGGCAGCAACGCGCTCAGCTTCTCCGTCAGCGTGCCCTGCGTCAGGACGATCGCGGCCCGGCTGTCGTGCAACATGTGCGACAGGCGCTCGTCCGGATAGTCGGGATCGAGCGGCAGATACGCACCGCCTGCCTTCAGGATTCCGAGCAGCCCCGCCACCAGATCTACCGATCGTTCCATGCAGAGGCCGATCAGGCGGTCCGGCTGGACGCCCAGCGACTGCAGGTAAAGCGCGAGATCCTGACTCTTCTCGTGAAGCTGCTGATACGTCAGTTGCTCCTCGGCGGAGACGACGGCTGTCCTGCCACCATCGCGCGCGGCCTGCATGGCGAACAGCTCGTGAAGACAGACGTCGGTCAAGTAGCCGGTGCGGGTGTCATTGAAGCCGGCCAGCAGCTCGTGCGTCTCGGCCTCTCCGAGAAAATCCAGATCGCCGATCCTGCCGTGAGGCGTCGCGGCCACAGCCCGGCACAAGGCCGTAAAGTGTCCGGCCATGCGCTGGATGGTCTCCGGCGCGTACAGCATCGTGTTGTACTTGAACGAGCCGGTCAGCCCCGTTGCCGTCTCCGTGAACTCTGCGGTCAGGTCGAACTTGGCGAAGCCGCTCTCCAGATCGAGCGGATAGCGCGGGAAGTGCTCGTCCAGCGCGCCGATGTCGGCGTTCTGCAGGATCACCATCACCTGAAAGATCGGAGTGATGGCCAGGTTGCGCTCCGGGCGCAGCAACTCGACAATCTTTTCAAACGGCGCGTCCTGATGCTCATACGCCTCGAGACAGGTGGCCTTCACCTGCGCCAGGAGGGCGGAGACCGTATCGCCGCCATCGACCCGGCTGCGCAGCGCCAGGGTGTTGGCGAACATGCCGATCAGCCCTTCCGTCTCGGCGTACTGGCGGTTGGCGATCGGCGTTCCGACGCAGATGTCGTTCTGGCCGGTGTAGCGGTGCAGCAATACGTTGCAAATGCCCAGCAGGGTCATGAACAGCGTGCCGCCCTGCTCCTGGGCGAGCTCTTTCAGCTGCCCAGCCAGCTCCGCATCGAGAGTGAACGCGTGGGTCGCACCGGCGAACGTCTGAACCGGCGGCCTGGGGTAGTCGGTCGCGAGGCCGAGATTGTCCGGAAGGCCGGCCAGCTTGTCCTGCCAGTAGGCGAGTTGCTGCTTCAGCGTCCCGCCGTCGTCCAGCCACTCTCTTTGCCACACGCTGTAGTCGGCGTACTGGATCGGCAGCGGCGCCAGGTCGGGCTGACCGTCCGCGGCGAGGGCGTCCATGATCAGACCGAGCTCTCGGATGAGGATGCCGAGCGACCATCCATCACTGACGATGTGGTGCATGTTGAGCAGGAGAATGTGCTCCCGCTCCGCCAGCCGAATGAGCTTGCCGCGAAGGAGCGGGCCGCGGGCCAGATCGAACGGCGTCGCCGCGTCGGTCTCGCAGATCTCTCTCGCTCGACGGTCACGCTCCAACGAGGCTTCGTTGCTGACGTCGACGCGCTCGAGCTGAAAATCCACAGCGTCGAGAATCAGCTGCCGCGGCCGGCCCTCCTCGCTGGGAAAGACGGTGCGCAGCGCCTCGTGGCGCGCAATGATCTGATTGAATGCGTGATCGAGGTGGTCGGCATTCAGCTCGCCGGTGATGGTCAGCGCCAGCGGAACGTTGTATCCGGCGCTGCCGGGCTGCAGCTGATCGATGAACCACAGCCGCTCCTGCACGAAGCTCAGCGGCAGCCGCGTCACCTTCGTCCGATCGAACGGCACGATCGCCGGAACGTCGCTCGTTCCGGCACCGCGAAGGAGCTCTGCGAAATCGGCCACAGTGGGCCGCGCGAACAGCGCGCTCAAGGAAAGGTCGATCCCCAGCTGGCGGCGAATCCTGCCGGTCAGCTGGGTGGCCAGCAGCGAGTCTCCGCCGAGCTCGAAGAAGTTGTCGTCAACGCCGATCGTCTCCGGCGCGCGGTTCAGCACATCGGCGCAGATGGCCACCAGCGCCGTTTCGGCTTCATTGCGAGGCGCCAGGTAGTCCTGACCAGAGTCGATGGTCACGTCCATCTGCGCGAGTGCGCGGCGATCGACTTTGCCACTCGGGTTGAGCGGGATGGCCGCGAGGCTGACGAAGGCGGCCGGCAGCATGTAGGCCGGCAGATTCTGCTGAAGGTGAATCCGCAGATCGCGCGCGGTGAACGTCACCAGCCCGTCGCCGTTCGAGTCCTTGGCCAGATAGAAGGCGATGAGCTGCTTGTTGCCGTTGCCGCCCTGCGCCACCACCACACTGTCCCGGATGCCGGGATGTCCATTGAGCCGCGCTTCGATCTCGCCGGTCTCGATCCGTAAACCGCGCACTTTGACCTGCGTGTCACGACGTCCGAGGAATTCGATCGTGCCGTCCGGGAGCCAGCGCGCCTGATCACCGCTTCGGTACATGCGCGCTCCCGGCACGAACGGATCGGCCACGAACTTTTCCGCGGTCAATTCCGGGCGGTTGCGATAGCCGCGGGCCAGACCATCGCCGGCAATGTGCAGCTCACCGGCCACGCCGTGGGGCTGTAGCTGGTCATGGCTGTCCAGGATGTAGACGCGCGTGTTGGCGATCGGGCGGCCGATGGGCAGCGATGTCAGCGCATCGTCCAGGGCGCCGGACATTACGTGGCAGCTCGTGAAGGTGGTGTTCTCCGTCGGGCCGTAGCCATTCACCAGGACCGCACCGTTGGCACTGGCCAGGAACTTCCGCGCCGATTCGACGGGAACGACGTCGCCACCGGTGAGCAGCACCCGCACACCAGACAACGCCGCCAGATCTTCCGCGACGATCAACTGGAACAACCCCGATGTGAGCCACAGGACCGTGATCTTGTGCGTACGAACGAGAGCCCCAAGCTGGGAGATCGCGTCCTGTCCGGGTGGCGCGACCACCAGTTTCGCGCCATTGAGCAGCGGTCCCCAGATCTCGAGCGTGGCGGCATCGAACGACAGCGACGAGATCTGCAGAAACACGTCATCTTTCGCGATGTCGAGGTAATTCGTGTTCAGAACGAGCCGGTTGACCGAATGGTGCTCGATCATCACCCCCTTCGGCTGACCCGTGGAGCCGGAGGTGTACGTGACGTACGCCAGATGATCCGCCCCCACCCCCTGCCGCAAGGAGGCGTTCGCGCCCACTGCTGAGACGATTTCCGCCCACTGCTCGTCCAGCGCAACGATTCGGACGTCCTGCGTCAACGCGCTGGCCAGCTTCTGCCGCAACGTCGCCTGCGTGAGCACGATCGCGGCGCCGCTGTCCTGCAGCATGTACGCGATCCGCTCGTCGGGGTAATCGGGGTCGACGGGCAGGTACGCGCCGCCGGCCTGCAGGATGCCCAGGAGACCCACCACCCTGTCGAGCGAGCGCTCGACGCAAAGCCCGACCACGCTGTCCGGGCCGACTCCCATCGATTGCAGGTACACGCCGAGGGCGCGGCTCTTCTCGTCGAGCTCCCGGTAAGTCATCTCCCGATCGTTGAAGACGACCGCAGTCTTTTCGGGATCGAGCGCAACCTGTTCCGCGAACAGCTGGTGAATGCACCTGGTCCTCGGATAGTCGGAGCTCGGACCATTGAACTGCACCAGCAGCATCTCGGCTTCCTGCGCGGTCACAAGGGCATGCTCCCGACGCAGAGACGGCCGCACCGCACCGCGGTTCAACAAGGTGAGGATCTCCGGCTTGTGCCTGGCAATACCGTCCCTCATGTCGGCTGTGAGCACGCCCTGCGGGGCGTAGCAATTCAGCCGTCCGGCCTCGGCCGACAACTTGACGCCCTTACTGGCCAGTTCTTTGAGGAACTCGGTTACGGTTTCCATGGGAGGCCTTCCTTCAATGGCACACGGCCTGGTGCGGTCGTGGCATCCGCCATCGCGCAAGCGGCGCGGGCGAAATGGGTTGCGGGGGTGGTCGTGAGAAGAGCTAACTGACTTGACGGCTACGCACGTACTGAAGGTTGCCGTCATCCAGCCAACGGGCCAGATCACCGGTCTTGAACATGCGGGTGCCGGGCGTGAAGGGGTTCGCTACGAAGCTTTCCTCGGTGGCCCTGGGAAGATTGAGGTAACCGCGGGCGAGGCCATCACCCGCGACGTGCAACTCGCCCGTGATCCCGATCGGCTGCGGACGGCCGTCGCGGTCGAGAATGTAAACGTGCGTGCCGCCAGCCGGCTTACCGATCGGAACGAACACGCGGCTCAGGTCCGAACAGTCGTACGCCGTCACAGGGAATGCCGTCTCCGCCGGACCATAGAAGTAGTGGAGTGAGGCATTCGGAAAGCGCGTCTTGTACCCGTCCGCGGATGCTCGATCCAATGGATCGCCACTGCAAAAAATCCGCGCGACGCTGCTGCATGTCACACCGGAATCATCGAGAAACGCCTGCAGCATGGATGGAGTCAGATGCAGTGTCGTCACCCCGGCGTCATCGATCTGGTTTGCCAGCGAACGAACGTCGTCATGTGAGCCGGGAGCAGCGAACACGATCGAGGCTCCAGCCATCAACGGCCAGAAGAGCTCCCAGGTGAACGCGTGCGACCCGTACGGCGTCGCCTGCAGTACGACGTCGTGCTGGTCCAGTGCATCGCGGTTCTGCATCCAGGCGATCCGGCTGGCGAGTGCATGGTGTTCAATCAGGATGCCCCTCGGCTTTCCGGCCGAGCCGGAGGGATATGTCACCGATGCGGCATGATCTGGTTGGACGTCCTGACGCGGCGCGGTGCCACTGGCGGCGCTCTTGTGGATCTCCAGCCATTGCGTGTCGAGGGCGAGCAACTGTGCGTCGCGAGCCAGCAAAGACCGCAGCCGGTGCTTGAACGGATCCTGCGTGAGCACGAACCGCGCGCCACTATCCTGCAGCATGTACGCGAGAGCGCCATCCGGTGCGGCTGGATCGACCGGCAGGTACGCCGCACCCGCCTGCACCACTCCCATGATCCCGACCATCATCTCCAGGGATCGTTCCATGCAGATGCCTACCACATCATCCGGCTTCACCCCGTGGGACTGCAGATACAGCGCGAGCGCACGGCTTTTCTCGTCGAGCTCCCGATACCTCAGCTTCGCTTCGCCTGCCATGACCGCGGTCGCGTCCGGGCTGAGGCGAGCGCGCTCCGCGAACAGCGAAGGAACGAGCTTGCCGGCGACATGGACCGGATGGCTGTCGTTGAACTCGACCACCACCTGGTGTCTTTCCGCCTCGCCCAGAAAGGTCAGAGTGCGAATTCTGGCCGTGGGGGTGGCGGCGATCGACCGGCAGAGCGCGACGAAATGTCCGGCCATGCGGGCGATGGTTTGTGGCTTGTACAACGCCGTGCTGTATGCCAGCGATCCCGCCAGGCCGGCAGACGTCTCGATGAACGTGGCGGTCAGGTCGGACTGCCCCGGCTTCGATGCCTGGTGCTGCAGGCCGACGACGATGGGAAAGAGGGGGCTGGTGCGGTCGCTGTACGGCCGCAGAATGTCGACCATCTCCTCGAACGGTACGTCCTGATTCTGGAACGCCTCGAGGCAGGTGACCTTCACCTGGGAGACAAACGCCGAAAATGTATCTTCTCCGTCGATCCGGCTGCGCAGCGCCAGCGTACCGTCCATGTTCGAGGCGATCGGCGTGCCTACGCAGATATCGGTCGTGTCCGTGTAGCGGTGAAGCAGTACCTTGACGGCTGCCAGCAGGATCATCAACAGCGTGACGCCTTTACGTTCGGCGAGTTGCTTCAGCTGCGCTGTCAGTTGTGCGTCCAGGAGGAACGCGTGGCTCGCATCGGAAACGACGGGGGCCGCGGGTCGCGGGAAATCCGCGCCCAGTTCGAGCGTCTCGGGGACGCCGGCCAGCTTGTCCTGCCAATAGACACGTTGCTGCTTGAGAACGACGTCCACGAGAGCCGCGCGATCCGGCTTGCCCTGCGCATTCAGCGCGATCTCGGTGCGACTGACGAAGAGAGAAGGCACCATGAAGGCCGGCAGCGTACGCGCCAGATAGGTCCGAAGCTCCTCGGGCGGTAGTTGCACGACGTGATCGGCCGTGGTGTCTTTGGCCCGGTAGAAGGCGATGAGTTGCGGTCTGGAACCGTGGCCGTGCGCGATGACGGTGGCCTCCTGCACTCGGGGATGCCGCGCGAGCTGCGCTTCGATCTCGCCCAGTTCCACACGCACACCGCCGATACGCACCCGGCTGTCGTTTCTGCCGAGGAATTGAATGCGGCGGTCGTCGATCCAGCGCGCCCTGTCGCCGGTCTTGAACATGCGCGTGCCCGGCACGAATGGATTCGGAACGAACCTTTCCCGCGTCAGCTCGGGACGATTCAGATAGCCGCGGGCCACCCCTTCGCCGGCGACATAGACCTCCCCCGGCGCGCCGATCGGCTGGGGATGATGGTGGGCATCGAGGAGATAGATCTGCGTGTTCGCGATCGGCCGGCCCATGGTTGCGGGGCCCTGCTCCTCGCCCGGCAGATGCATCGAATAGATCGTCGTTTCGGTGTTGCCGTAGGCGCGGGCGTCGTCGTGCTCGTGCATTGACGCCGGCTCCAGCTGCACCGTTCCGCCATTCGCCAGCGTCACCAGGATTTCGTACACGGAGACATCCGAACAGATGGAGGTGCGCGCCGGCACGACGGAAAGCGCCTCCCTCTCCTTGACGGTCGCGGCCCAATGCGCCAGTGCCACCGCGCTGTGGTGCTCGACCGCGACGCCTTGCGGCTCACCCGCGAAGCCGGACGTGTAGATCACATAAGCCAGGTGATGCGGGCGCACCTCTGTTTGGAACGCCACGTTGCGGGCTTTCAACTCGGCCACCCGCTTGGCGATCTCCGCCTGCTGCCGATCGATGGCGACGAGCCGCGTTTCGGCTGGCAATGCGGCGCGCAGCCTGTCCTGCAGCGTCTCTTCCGTCAGGACCAGCGAGGCGCCGCTGTCTCGCACCATGTACGCCAGCCGTTCGGCCGGATCGTCGGGATCCAGCGGCACATACGCGCCACCGGCCTGCATGATGGCGAGCATCGCCACGACCACGTCCAGTGACCGTCCTATGCACAGCGCGACGAGACCGTCCGGCTCCACTCCGAGCGATTGCAGATACAGCGCGAGATCGTGGCTTCTCTCATGGAGCTGCCGATACGTCAGGCGCTCGTCGCCAGATACGACCGCCGTATCCTCCGGACAATGCTGCACCTGTTCCGCGAACAGCTCATGGAGGCACTGGTGCCGCGGGTACTCGGCGGCGGTAGCGTTGAACTCGACGAGCAGCTTCTGCGTCTCGTGCCCCGTAAGGAGCCCGTACTCGTGTACGGCGAGGCCGGGATTCTCACTGATCGCTCGCAGCAACACGAAGTAATGCTCGAGAAAACCGGCGATGGTGTCGCGCGCGTAGAGCGCGGGGTTGTATTTCAGGTGGAGGTTGAATGAGGTTGACTGAGCCTCATAGATTTCCAGGCCGAGGTCGAAATCGCCTTCCTGCCAGACCCCGGTGACGCTCTCCAGCTGAAATGTCTGTTGCTGCAGCAGCGACAGGAAATCGGTTGGGCTGACGAAATTCTGGTACGCGTACGAGATCCGGAAAATCGGACTCTTGTCGCGCCGTCCGGACTTCAACCCCTCGAGCATCAGCGGGAACGGATAACTGGAGTGGTAGAGCGCATCGAGCGTGGTGCCCTGCACCTTCCGCAGAAAGTCCAGCAGTTGGATCGGCCCCGCGCAATGGGCCCGCAGCGGGACCATGTTGATGAAGTAGCCTACCTCGGAAGCGAAGCGTTGCGCGGCGCGGCCCATGACCGGCATGCCGACGATGACGTCGTCTTCATTCGTGAAGCGATGCAGCAGGAATTGGAACACGCCCAGGAAAATCACCGAGGACGGAAGAGCATGGGCTTTACTGAACGCGCGCACCCACCGGCTCAGATCCTCCGGAAGGTCCTCGACCAGCGTATCTCCGTCGAGGCTTGCTGCCGCGGCACGAGGCACATCCGGAAGCAGTTCCACGGCAGGCGGATCGCCATCCAGCTGTTGCTGCCAGTATCGCGCGTGCGCCGCGCCTTCCGCCGACGCCAGCATGCCCTCTTCCCACGCCACGAACTCTTCGTAACCGGCGTGTGGTTGTGCCGGACGAACCGGAGCCCCGTCGGCCAACTGCTGATAGAGCTCCAGCAACGATCGCAGGACGATCACGGCCGAGACTCCATCGAAGACGATGTGATGAACGGTGAGCAGCAGAATCGACTTCTGCCTGTCGCGGCGAAAGAGCTCGATGCGAGCCAGTGGACCGCGGTTCAGGTCGAACGGCCGCTTCGCCTGCCTCTGCAGGAAGGCCAGCAATTCTTCGTCCCCGCCGAAATCGATGGCCCGCTGCTCGATGGTGGTCCGGCAGGCGTCGTCCAGCCGCTGATAGAGAGCACCGTCGCGTTCGACGATCCATGCGGTCAGAAGCGGGAATTGCGACAGCACGTGATCCCATGCCTTCGCTAGTACGGCCGCGTCGATGTCCGCGTTGATCTTGAAGCAGAGCGGCACGTTGTAAGCGCTCATCGCCGGCTGCAGCGTCTGCAGGATGTACAGGCCCTTCTGCCCCGCCGACAGCGGAAATTCACGTGGAGTGATTGCAGAGGGCTGGGCGTCCTGTGCGCGCTCCCGCTTTTCCCGATCGTCGAACAGCGCCATGAGCTGCGGCTTGAACCGGATGATCCCGTCCTGCAGCTCATTTGTCAGCGCGCCTTTCGGGGCATAGCAATTCAGCCGGCCCGCCTGGGCCGACAGCTTCACCCCCTGGAGGGCCAGCTTGTCGAGAAATTCGGTTACGGTTTCCATGGGGAGCGGGTGGCTAATTAGAACGTCACAATCTCGTAGCTCTCATCGGACGATGCTTCGTGCCAGAGAACCTGCTCCAGGATCTGATCGCGATTCAGCTCAGGTTCCGGCAACGCGGCGAACGCCTGCTCGGGCAGCACAGCGGTGAGCTGTGGAGGAGCGACCGGCCGCGTTGGCTCCACCGAAGTCGCCTCACCGGCCCCACGCCGCGAGACGGTCAGGGCATCGATCGTGGCCGGGTATGTCCTGGCTAAATACGCCGCCAGCCCCTGGATATCGGTGTACTCGAAGAGGGCACTCGGCGACAGCTCCTCCTCGATCAGCCCATTCGTGGCGCGGATCAGATGAACGATGGCGAGCGACGGCAGCCCGAGGTCGAAAAAGCTCTGGTCGACGGCAACGGTCTGGATCGGCGTCTGCAGCTGCAGCGCCGTCTCCTGCTGGAGAAACAACTCCATTTTTTCCGCCGCACCCAGCGAGCCGTTACCCGCACCCGGATGCGGCTGCCCCTTCGTAAAGAGCCAGGTCGCCTCGACCGTCGCCGGCGCTGCTGCCGGTGCTGTCACCGCTGGAGCGATGACAACCACGGGAGCACGATCGCGTCCGCCGTCGACCCAGTAACGTTCGCGGGCAAACGGGTACGTCGGCAGCGGCACGCGGCGGGAGTCGCGAGAGAACAGAGCAGGATAGTCCAGCGCGTATCCCTGCACGTAGAGGTCGGCGATGGCGGCGAGGCTCTCCCGATAGGTGACGGCATCGGTGGTGTCGTTGCACTCACGAATGCAGTAGTTGCCGAACTTCTTCAGTGCCGCCTGCTCGCGTACCCGCCCTTCCGGAAGCTCGCCGCGAGAAACGTGACTCGCGGTGCCGGTCGTCAGCCATTGCTCGAGCAACTGGGCCAGTTCCGCCTGCGTCCGCGCCACACACGACAGCCGATGCGAAAGGTGCATGCGGCCGACGAACAGGCTGAAGCTCACGTCGTTCATCGACAGGCCGTTCGTGCTCTTCACCACCGCCAGAAGGTTCCGGACCTGTTGCGTCAGCTGTTCGGACGTGCGCGCGGAGAGCACGATCAGATACGCGGGCGATTCCACGGCCGGGCGCACGACCGGCGGCGCCTCTTCGATGACCAGGTGCGCGTTCGTACCGCTGAACCCGAACGAGCTGACCGCACCGCGGCGTTTCTGGTTGCCTTCCACCTGCCAGCCGCTCAATTGGGTATTGACATAGAACGGGCTGGACGCGAAGTCGGTCATCGGGTTGCCGGTCGCGAAGTTGAGCGACGGCGGGATCTGGCGATGCTTCAGCGACAGCAGCACCTTGAGCACGCTGCCGATGCCGGCCGCATTTCCGGCGTGACCGATGTTCGTCTTGACCGAGCCGATCGCGCAGAACTGCTTCCGTGCGGTCTGCTCGCGGAAGGCGCGGGTGATCGCTTCGTGCTCGATCGAATCGCCGAGCAGCGTCCCCGTGCCATGAGCTTCGACGACCTGAATCGTGTCGGGATCGATCGCGAAGCGCTCGTACACCGACCGCTCCAGTCGTTCCTGCGCGCGCACGTTCGGCGCGATCAGACCGTTCGATTTGCCGTCCTGGTTGATGCCGGTGCCGGCGATGACGCCGTGGATATGATCGCCGTCCCGCACCGCGTCGCGCAGCCGTTTCAGCACCACCACGCCCACCGCTTCGCCCGGCACGAACCCGTTCGCTCGGGCGTCGAAGCTGTAGCACTTGCCGTCGGGGGAAAGCATGCCGGCGCGATTCGCGATCTGGTGAAATCCGGAAGTAGCCTGGACATAGACGCCTCCGGCGAGAGCCATCTCCGTCTCCCGCGACCAAAGCGCCTGGCAGGCCAGATGGATGGCCACGAGTGCACTCGAACATGCGGAGTCCACCGCCACCGCCGGCCCCTGCAGATTGAGGTGGTAGGCGATGCGCGCCGGCACGATCGATTGCGAATTGCCCCACCACGCCTGCGGCGGCGGGTTTTCGCCGAAGAGGTCCGAATAGCTGGAGGCGCCACAGCCGACGTAGACGCCGCATTGCTTCTCGTCCGCGCTCTTGCCGGAGTAACCGGCATCTTCCAGAGCTTTCCACGATTCCTCGAGGAACAGACGCTGTTGCGGGTCCATGTATGTCGCTTCCTCCACCGGGATTCCGAAGAAGGCGGGGTCGAACTGGTCGGCCGAGTCGATGGAGCTGACGCGCGTGCAATACGCCTGGCCGGCCACCGGTGCGGTCACACAGTCGCTCGCGCTCCAGCGCGAGACCGTCCGCACCAGCTCCCTTCCTTCGGCGAGATGTTCCCAGAACGCTTCCAGCGTCTCTGATTGCGCGAAACGCCCGCTCATCCCGATGATCGCCACCGGCTCGACGGCTATCCCGCGGTCGTTGCGGTGGTCATTGCGTCCGCGATCGTTGCGGTGGTCATCGCGTCCGCGATCGTGGCGGTGGTCAGCGAACGTCGCACTGTCTGCCTTTGCGAGCAGATCGTGCCCGGCAAAACGACGGTCCGGCGCCACCTCGATCTTCGGCAGAACCTCACTGGCCGGCTCGGCCACCGTTTGCGCGACGGCTGCAACCGGCGACAGCGTGACGATGTATTCGGCAAGAGCGTCGACCGTGCTGTACTCGAACAGCTCCGTCGGTCCGAGCGTGATCTTCAGCGTCTCGTTCAGCGTGCGCACGAAGTTGACGCCGATGATGGAGTCCACCCCATAGTCCGCCAGCGGCGCATCCCCGCGGATGACCGCGGCATCCAGCCGCAGCACCTCGGAGAGCTTCGCCACGATGACCTGCCGTATCTGCTCGCTTCCGCTGTTCTGCATCGTGATCGTCATTTCTTCACGCTTCCGTACAGCCGGCACAGGCGGCGCCGGCGTCGGCCGGGCCAGATACCGGGTCATTGCCTCGGTCAGGCTGGCGCCCACCGGCGCCTCGCCGCCGAGCATTTTGATCAATGCGATTTGCGGCACGCCGGAACCGACCAGCGCCTCCAGCGCGGCCATCCCTTCGGCCGGCTCGATCGACCCCATACCCAGCCGGGCCATGATCATGTTGTGCAGCTCGTCGGCGGCAACGCCCACGCTGCCCCAGTAGCCCCAGTTCATGATCTTGACCGGATAGGAGCGCTTCCGCTGCAGCTGCTGCGCGAAGCTGTCCTTGAACGTGCAGCCGGCGGCGTAATTCGACTGCCCCGGCGACTTGAAGAACGAAATGATCGAGGAGAAGAACAGCATGAAATCCAGCGCGTCGCCGCCGAAGACGCGGTCCATGTTCACGCTGATGTCGACCTTGGCCGCCAGGCTGGCGCGGAACGCCGCTTCCTCCATGCGCGAGATGCTCTGGTCCTGCAGCACGATCGCCGATTGCACGACGCCATGAATGGCAGGATGCGACTCGAGGATTTTCGCGCGGACCTGCTGCAGGGCCGCGGCATCCCTCGCATCGGCCGATACGTAGACCGGCGCCGGACCGAGCCGGCCGAGCGCGTCGATCTTCGCGTCGATCGCGGCGTCCTGTTTCCGCCGGCCGATCCAGACCACATGGGCCTGATAGCGCTCGATCATGAACCGGCTCCAGACCTCGCCTACGCCGCCCGCGCCGCCGATGACGACATAGACGCCGCCCTGCCGGTACAGCGGTGCGGCCTCGGGCAGACTGTCGGCGAGTTGCAGTCCCTGCTGGAACCATTCACCCGCGCGATGCGCCAGCGCATTGCCTTGCGGATCCCACGGCAGCGACAGGCAGTCGCGCGCGGACACGGATGTCAGTGAGTCGACGTCCAGCAGCCGCAGATCCCAGTGCGGATACTCTTTGGCCAGGCTGCCCACCAGGCCGATGATCCCGGCGTGCGCCGGCCGGGCCGGATCGTTCTCGACGACGCGCTCTGTGCCGCTGGTGACGATCGTCCATTGCAGCTTCTTGTTCGCATACCCCGACTGCAGCAGCGCCTTGATGATGCGGAACACCGCCAGGACGCCCTCTTCCTGCCGGTCGATGATCGCCTCGTCGCCCCCCCTTTCGCCGGCGGCGCCGGCATCCGGCGCAATCCACAGCAAGTGGTCGAAGGAGCGATCGCTAAGCGTCTGTTCAATGGCCTCGATGCTTGCCTGCGGGGCCACTTGCAGGCGCTGCGCATTCGGATAAGACTCGCGGACCCAGTCCAGATGCATTTCGACGCCGCCCAGTAACAGGATGCTGGTGCCGTCCGACGGAACGTGTGCGCTCATCGCGGGGGTCAACGCGCTCCAGACCGGAAGCAGTGATTGCAACGTGGACGTTGCCGTCCGGGCAAACGGCCGCACCGCAAAGTCCTGCATGCGCAACAACACGTTGCCGCTCTGATCCAGCAGGTGAAGCTGGATCTTGATGAGACCGTGTCCGTCCTTCAGCGCGGCAGGGTCCCACGAGATGTGTGCATAGTGCGCATCGCCGAGCGAACGGAAGATCTGAATTTCGCGGACCGAATACGGAACGCTCCACGGGATGGCCGGCTGGCGCCGTTTCACCATGCCGATGGCAGTCTGCAGCGCACCATCCAGCAACGACGGATGCAGCCGGAACTGATCGGCCTCGTGCGCGAGCTGCTCGGGCAACCGGAGGACGGCCAGGCATTCCGATGCACCGGCGAATACCTGCTGCACGACCTGAAACGCCGCGCCGTGTCTCAACTCCGAAGTGGCCAGGAAGGGATACAGCTCCGTTGCCGCGATGGTTTCGTCGGAACAACGCGCCTGGATCTCCGCGACATCGAGAGCGGCAGGCTCCGACAAGGCGCCGAGGTACGCCAGCTTCCCGCGACAGTGCGTCACGGCATTGCCGTCCGCGACGGTGCGCACGACGAAGTCGACCTCATTACGGCCCGGCGTGAGCGCGACCTCGACCTCCCTCGCGTCCGTCCCCACGGTAATGGGGGTCAGCCAGGTTATGTCGTGGATGAACCGTACCCGACGCTCGCCCGACAGCTCGCCGGCCGCCGCGGCCATTTCGATGTAAGCCACGGCCGGCATCACCGCCTCGTTCATGACCCTGTGGTCCGCGAGGAAAAACTCCGCGCCGGTGAAGCGCGACGCGAACTTCTGCTCCGTCAGCGTCGAGACGTTGCGATGGATGAGCGGATGCAGCTGCGATGCTCCTTCGCCCACCGGCTGGTGCAGAGCTTCCGCAACCGGCGCCGTCGCCTCCGGCATCCAATGACGCTCGCGGGCGAAGGGATAGGTCGGCACCGAGATCCGCCGCGGCACGCCGGCCGTGTACAGCAGGCGCCAGTCGATCGTCGTACCCGCCACCCAGCGTTGCCCGAGTCCGGAGAGCTCTCCGCGTTCGATGAGCCCGCGGATGAGCGCCTCGCCGGCCGCGCCCTCCGCCAATTGCGCGCGCGCGTCTTTGCTCTTGATGTTCTGCCGGTAGCAGTGCTCCGGCCGTTCGCCGCCCGCGAGGATCGCCGCGAGCTTCTCTTTGAGGTCTGCCGTGCTGGAGGCGACCACTGCCAGCCGTTCCGCCATCTCGTCTCGCCCGGCCTGCAGTGTGTAGGCGAACTCGATCAACTCCACCTCGTTGTGCTCGAGGTAGGCGTGCATCAGCCGGATGTACGCGGTGAGCCGCTCTTCATTCCTGGCGGACAGCACGATCAGTTGCGGCTCGTGCGCGGCCGCCAGCGCCGGCCTCGGGGCAGCGATGTACTCCTCCAGCACGACGTGGGCATTCGCCCCGCCGAACCCGAACGAGCTCACACCGGCGCGGAGCGGCAGCGGAGCGCCGCTCTCGTCCAGCGCCGCGTTCCACGCGGTGAGCTTGTCGGCGATGTAGAACGGCGTGCCGCCGAGGTTGATGTACGGGTTGAGCTCCGTCAGGTGGAGGGTGGCCGGAATCTGCCGGTGCTTGATGGCCAGCACTGCCTTGAGCACACCCGCGATTCCGGCGCCCGTCTCGAGGTGGCCGATGTTGGTCTTCACCGAGCTCAGACCGCAGTGCGGCACCGCGGCCGGAGGCTTGCCGTTCCGCTTGTACAGCTCCGCAAACGCGCGGGTCAGCGACTGGACCTCGATCGGGTCGCCGAGACCCGTTCCGGTGCCGTGGCATTCGATGTAGCCGACGGTGGTCGGATCGATGTGCGCCTTCTCGTAAGCCTCGATGAGCAGCTCGGTCTGCGCGGCTGAGTTGGGGGCGGTCATGGTGGTGACGCGGCCGCCGTGGTTCTCCGCGGTCGATCGGATCACCGCGTAGATCGGATTGCCGTCTGCCTCGGCCGCCGAGAGGCGCTTGAGGAAGACCGCGCCGCCGCCCTCTCCTCGCACATAGCCGTTGGCCTGCTTGTCGAAGGTGTGGCATTTGCCGTCGGGGCTGAGCATGCCGGCCATGCTGAACGACACGTAGGCCGCGGGCGTCAGCATGACCTGCACGCCGCCGACGATGGCCATGTCGCAGCTTCCGGTGTGGATCGATTCGAGCGCGCGGTGAAAAGCCACCAGCGAGCTGGAACAGGCGGTGTCGATCGGTGCGCTCGGTCCGCGCAGGTTGAGCAGGAAGGAGACGCGATTGGCCGAGATGGAGTGCGAATTGCCGGAGGCGGTGTAGCCATCCAGGTCGACGTGGTGGCTGCTCAGCAGCGTCGCGTAATCGGTCGTGCCGACGCCGAGGAACAAGCCGGTTCGCGTGCCGGAGAGGTCGGAGACCTTCTGTCCTGAATCCTCGACCGCCTTCCACACCTGCTCGAGGAAGATCCGCTGCTGCGGGTCCATCATCTGCGCTTCGCGCGGGGAGATGCCGAAGAACAGCGGGTCGAACTTGTCGACGTCCTTCATGAACCCGCCCCACCGCGAGTTCGACTTGTTCGCCTCGGTCATCGGATCGCCGTCGAAGTCTTCCCAGCGCCAGCGATCGCGCGGGATGACCGTGATCAGATCCTTCGAGTCGTGCAGGTTGGCCCAGAACTCATCCAGGTCCGCCGATTCCGGCATGACCCCGCTCATGCCGACGATGGCGATCGGATCATGGACGAAGCGTAATTCCGGCGAGTAGGCCTCGCCCGGTTCGACCGGTTCCGCCGTCTGATCCAGCGCAACCGCGTTCCAGCCCGTCTTCGTGGCGAACGACGTTGTGGCGACTTCCGTCTTCGCCGGTTGCGGCGCTGCCGCCGGCGCCGGGCTGGCGACGACGTCGGAACCAGGACCACGATAGAAGCGCAGCAGGTCGTCCTTGCGCTCGTCTGCCAGATGCTTTGCAATCTCGCCGACGGAGGGATAGTCGAAAAACAGGATCGGCGTGATGTCGAGCCCGAACTTGTCGTTGACCATGTTCGCGAACGTAGTCAGGCCGATCGAGTCGAATCCGAGCTCCAGCAGGATCTTGTCGGCGGCCATGTCGGCCGGATCGAGTTTCAGGAAGTCGATGACGATCTGCGTCAGTTCTTCCTGGAACCACGCCGCGAGCGGTACGCCGGTTCCAGCGCCGGACGCAACGGCCGCGGTTTGCGTGGACGCCGCGGGTGCCGGCGCGGGCGTCTTCTTCTTCCCTTCCCACGCCTGCTCCAGCTTCGCCTGAATGCCCTCGACCACGACCACCTGGGAGCGATCCGAGGCGAGGCCCAGCATGAAGGCTTCGAGGCCGGTGGCCTTCGCCAGCGGCTTCATGCCCATGGCCGACCGGAGCAGGCGCTCCGTCTGCTCGTCCGGCTTCATCCCGCCATCGGCCCACAGTGACCAGTCCAGACTCAACGTCCGGCCCGGCCTCTCGCCGGCGGCGCGAAGACGTTCGCGATCCGCGGCAAACGAATCCATGAAGCGATTGGCGAAGCTGTAGTCGCATTGCCCGACGTTGCCGGTCACGGCGGCAAGCGAGGAAAACAGGACGAAGAAGTCGAGCGCTTCGTTCCGGGTGGCCTTGTCGAGATGCAGCGTGCCCTGCACCTTGGGGGCGAAGACCGCGCTCATTTCCTCGGCGGTCTTGTTGCGGATGTACGAATCGCGGACGACGCCCGCGGAGTGGATGACGCCATTCAGCTCGCCGAACCGCGCCTTGATCTCGCCGATCAGCGTGCGGACCTCCTCGCCGTCAGCCACATCGGCGCGCAGGTAAAGCACTTCGGCACCATGCTTCCGGAGCTCGTCCAACTTCGCCTCGCGCTCGGCGGAGAGTGCGGTGCGGCCGGTCAGGATCAACCTGGCCTTGTACTCCCTCGCCAGATACTCCGCGAAGATGAGACCGAGCCCGCCGGCACCGCCGGTGATCAGATAGACGCCCTTTTCCTTCACCACCGCAGGAGCCGCGACGCCGGCTTCTTTGAGGTCGAAGGCGGTGAGCTTCCGTACATAGCGCTCGTGCGCCTCGTAGCGCACCACCGGCGCATCCGGCGTCCGCGCATGCAGCTCCGCCCACAACGCCTCCAGCACCTCATCGGCGGCTGCATCGCCGAGGGCCTGCTCGACCTCCACGGTCTTGCAGACCAGCCGCGGATACTCACCCTGCAGGGTCTTGATGAAACCGCTCATCGCTTCGTTGTGCGGCTGCGCCTCGCCTGCCGTCGTCGCGTAGAGATAGAGGAGCTGGATCTTGCTTTCGAGCTTCGCCTGGATCACCGCCTGACAGAGGAACAGGAACGAGGAAACCCCTCGCTCCAGTGCGTTGCGCAGGACGTTGTCATCGCTCAGGTCCGCCTTGCCCACCGGCCAGGCGAAACAGATCCCATCGATCGAACGGTCCCGTTCCGCCAGCGATGCGAAGAGCCGGGAAAAGTCCTCGTTGTTGCGCGGATCGAGCTCGTACGACTGCCCGTCGACTTGACGGAACGCCTCACCCGGACGGACGAGGATGATCGGTTCGGCGGCCGCGCCCGCGGCGGTGAGCCGCGCCTGATACTGGTCGCGCAGCGTTTCGTCCGTATCGAACAGCAGGAGCGATTGCGGCGCGCCCTCTCCCGCGTCGGCGGCCAGCGGGGCTTTCTCCCATTCGTACGCGTAGTACAGCTTCGCGAACCCGTCCGCGTCCGCGGCGCCTTCCGCTTTACCGTGGACATCCCCCAGCGGCACACCGGTCGATTCGTGAATCCGGGTGAGGACTTTCCCCGTCCCGTCGACGATCAACACGTTCGACTTGAGGACGCGGGAGGCTTTCTTGCCCGCCTTCGCTTCGGTCGTATAGCTGAAGCAGGCCGCCAGCAGCGGATGCAGGATCTCGACCTCTCCAATCGAGTACGGCACCAGCATCTCGCCCGCGGCCTCACCCATCCGTGCGGCCATACCGGCCTGCAACGAGCCATCGACAAGCGATGGATGGAGGACCATGTTCGCGAGGTCACCCTGACGCACCTCGGGCAGCTTCAGGACGCCCAGGACCGCGGTGTCGCTCTTGTAGATCTCCTGCAGGACCTGGAAGCTCGGCCCGAGGTTCAGGCCGACCGACTTGAAGAGCGGATAGGCGCTGGCGCCCTCCACCCGGGACGTGCATGCGGCGCGGATGGCCTGGAGGTCGACGAACTCCGGCTCCGCTGCGGATTCCGGCCGCGGCGTGTACAGCAGTTTGCCTTGCGAGTGGAGCAGCTTCTTGCCGTCCGCTGTCTCGCTGAAGACCTCGAACTGCACCGCCTCGCCGCTCGGCTTCAGCTCGATGAAAACTTCTTTCGAGGCCGAATTCTCGACCGTGATCGGACTGACCCACAGGATGTTCTGGATCCTGCGCACCGGTCTGCCGGCCGCAAGCTCACCCGCCTTGCGGGCGAGCTCCAGATAGGCGACGCCGGGCAAGGTCGGGATGTCCGATACGTGGTGGTCGTAGATGAAAAAGTCGCGGTCGTGGAAGGTCTTCTTGAAGAGCTGCCGCTCGAACGTCGACTCGTTCGTGTCGACCATGGGGTGCATGCCGGCCACCGGCTGGACCGCGCGCAGAGCATGCGAGGCCTCGCCGATCCAGTGCCGCTTGCCCGCGAACGGATAGGTCGGCAGCGAGATTCGTTTGCCGCCGGACGGAGAGCCCTGCCAGTCCACCAGCAGCCCCTCGGCCCACATCGACGCGAGCTTCCGCGGGTCGCGGCTGCGCGAGAGCAACCGGATGAACTCCTCTTTCTCGCGCCGGCTCAGAAGCCGGGTCACGCCTTCGGCCAGCTTCACGTGACCGACCGCGATGTCGTCGGATTTTTTGCCGTCGATGAAGGACGTCAGCTTCGCGGCCAGTTCCTCCTGCGTCGTGGCGACGATCGCGAGACGCTGCTCGAACGACTTCCGCCCGTGCTGGAGCGTATGGGCGGTGTCCTGCAGGTCGACGGGTGCCTGCTGCAGAAAGGCCAGCAGGCGAACCGCGCTCTCCCGCAGTTGATCCTCGTTCCTGGCGGAGAGCGGAAAGATGCGCGCGGTCGCCGCTGCAGCGTCGTCTTTGGTCCGCCCGGCAGGCTCGTAGCTCTCCAGAATGACGTGCGCGTTCGCCCCGCCCGCGCCGAACGAGCTGATGCCCGCGCGCAGGGGAAACCGCACCCCGTCCACTTCCTTCGCCTTCCACTCCTGCAACCGCTGGGGGACGTAGAACGGCGAGCTCGCGAAGTCGATGAAGCTATTCAGCTCTTTGGAATGAAGGGACGGCGCGAGCTGCCGGTGCTGCATCTGCAGTAGCACCTTGGCAACGCTCACCACTCCTGCCGCCGCTTCCAGGTGGCCGATGTTGCTCTTGATGGAGCCGATCGCGCAGGTCTGCTTCGCCACGCCCGTGCTGAAGGCCTGGCTCAGACCGGCGATCTCGATGGGGTCGCCCAGCTCGGTGCCGGTACCGTGCGCCTCGATGTACCCGACGCTGCGCGCGTCGACATTCGCCTTCCGGAGGGCCGAGAGAACGACGTTGCCCTGCGCCGCTGGATTCGGGACGAAATATCCGCTGGTCCGCCCGCCGTGATTGACGGCCGCACTCTTGATCACGCCATAGACGTGATCGCCGTCCGCGATCGCCTGATCGAGAGGCTTGAGCAGGAGCGCGCCGATGCCCTCGCCCGCCACATACCCGTTCGCACCCGTGCCGAAGCTGCGGCAGACGCCGTCCGGCGACAGCGCTCCGCCCACGCGGTTGATGTCCACCTTGGCCTGGTGCAGGTCGAGGTTCACACCGCCGACGATGGCCGCCGGACATTCACCCGACACGATCGCCTCGCAGGCCAGATACATGGCGGTCAGGCTCGAGGAGCAGGCCGTATCGACGGTCAGACTCGGCCCCGACAGGTTCAGCGCGTACGAAACCCGGTTGGCGATACTCCAGAGAAACGAGTTGGGGGCGACCGGATTGCCGGCGTGCTTTTCATCGACGCCGATGACCTGATACATCGCCCAGACCGCACCGACGAAGACGCCGATGTTCCGCGACCCGTCTTCCTGCGCGAGGATCTCCGGGTAGTAGCCGGCGTCCTCGACCGCTTCCCACGCCACCTCCAGAAACAGCCGCTCCTGAGGGTCCAGCATCTCTGCCTCGCGAGGCGAGATGTTGAAGAACAGCGAGTCGAATCGTTCGACGTCATCGATGAAGCCGCCGCGGTAACGGTCGCTGCTGCCGTACTGCATGCGGCGCGCGAGGCGATCCGCCGGCAAGTCTTCGATGCAATCGCGCCCCGCGGCCAGGTTCTGCCACAGCTCGCGCGAGGTCCTGGCCTTCGGATACCGGCCGGCCATCCCGACGATGGCGATGTCCTTCGACCTGCGTCGCGGCTGTGTTGCAGCGACGGGAGCCGCCTCGGTTTCCACAGGCACTTCGATCGCCGGCTTCACCGCGGGTGCGGGTACGGGTGCTGACACTGGTGCTGCGCTCGCGGCAACGGCCGGCGCCGGGGCGACCGGTTCTTTCGCCACCGGAGCCGGGGCGGCGGCGGCTGCCGGAACGCCGCCGGAGACGTGGTGATACTCGATCAACCCGTAGTTCGTGTAGACGACGCCGGAGGGCTGCACGCTGCTGCTCTCCGTGACCACTTCCGGGATGTTCACCTTCGCGGCAAAGGCCGCGACCAGACGGCCGATCACGTCCTCGGCCTCTTCGCGCGTCAGTCCGACCGGAATGGCCAGCCGGACCAGGTCATTGATCGAGGTCTGCTTCTGCATCCCCACGCTGTGCGCGCCCGCGCGGATGCCGGTGCTCTGATACAGCCACGCCACGAAGGACGGCACCGGCTCTTTCAGATCCTTGAGCTCCGCGATCTGCCGGACGTCGATCAGGATGCAGTGCCCGCCGGCCGGCTGCACGACCGGAACGCCGTGCTCCCGCAACGCCTGCCAGATCAGCCGGACGCACTCCATCCGGCGCAGCACCTTCGTCTCGACGTGCTTCCGGTTCTGCACCGACAGCGCGATCAGCTTCCGGTCCACCACGTCGATTCCGGGGCCTTCCTGCTCGACCAGCGCCTCGAGGCTGCGGAACAGCGTCCCGTCATTGGTGGCGATGATGCCGCCCTTGTCGACGCAGAAGTCCTTGGTCAGGCTGCCGATCACCGCGTCGGCGTGGGAGAAGATCTCCCGCACGACCGCCCATACGCTCTGGCCGGCATGCTCGGTTTCCAGTTCGATGAGGCACTGCGCGTTCTCGACGACCCGCGTTCCGTCGATCACGAGCGGAATGGCGTGCGGCGCGAGCAGCGCCTTGACGTCGCGCAGGTGCTGCATCGAAACCGGCTGGCCGCCGGCGGCGTTGTTCCCGACCTCGACGCAGACGCAGGCAATTGCGGCCGGATCGGTGGCGATCCGCGCCTTCAGCGCCTCCAGGTCGAGGTTCGCTTTATAGGGCGCCGTCGAGTCGAGCTGAAAGAGGTCGCCATGTGGCAGCTCCATCGGCTCAAAGCCGTTGTCGATCTGATGGTAGATCGTGCTGGGGAACAACAGGTTCTGAAGGACGAGGCCTTTCTTCGGCCACGCCTTGAAGAAGAGGTGCTCCGCGGCACTTCCCGACGCGGTGAGGACGAAATGCGCGAACGGAAAGACCGCGCGCAGGCTTTCGTCCACGTTTACCGGCTGCTGCAGCCGCCCGTGCAGATGGCGCATCTGCGTCTCGATGGCCGGCATGTGCAGTTGCGACCAGGAGTCGCTCTTGAGGTCGATTTCCACCTGTTCGTGCGGAATGTTCAGCGGATTGAAGGCAAAGGCCGCGAGCGTGCGCGCCCTCTCGTTGCCTTCTACCAGGACCGGCTCGCGAACGGCCAGCGCCGGCTCTGGCGCCGCGGGTTTGGGCGCCGGCGGTTCCACGACCGATGGCGCCACGACAGGCGGAACGCGGTTGAAGGTGTGGTTCTCTTCATCCGAGGTCTGCATCTTGTCAGGGTCGGCAATCATCATGATCACGTCGATCACGCTGTCGGGATTGCTGCTCCCCACCGGACGGCAGAGATAGATGCTGGTGTTCTCGGGGCGGAACTTGTTCTTGAACTGGAGATTGCCCTGGTCATTGAAGATGTTCTGCGCGCGCAGATCGTCCAGGAGCCGGTCGATCTCCACGTCGGCATGGGCGTTCTCGCCCAGCTTGCAGCCGTACGTCCCGCCCAGACTCAGCACGTCGCACCCTTCAGCCGCGAGACGCTGGATGATCTGGACGATCGCGAACTCCAGTCCTCCCAGCGGCATGTCCGGCGGATAGAACTCCATGTCCATCAGGTAGCCGTTTTCCTCGGCCGACATGGCGGTGATGACGATGGCGTTCTGCAGGACGTCGTCGAGCCAGGTCAGATAGACCCGGTGCTCCGGCGCCAGGGTTCCGGCCAGGATCTCTGCCTTCGCCACGTGCACCAGGGGGTTGACCATCGTCCTCGACTCACACCAGCGGTCGATGATGCCGGCGATCGCGCGATCGGTCTGTGCGTTGGTGCCGCACCGGTACTCTTCCGTCCTGCAGGCGCCGGTCTTCTCGAACTTCGACACCTGATAACGCAGACGGCGCATCGCTCCGCCGTCCAGGGTGAATTCCTTCAGCTTCGTGATGCGCTGCATCGCGCCGAATGGCGTCGCCGAAAACGACATTCCACCGATCACCGGCGCTTCATCGCCGCCCATCGCGTTGAACTGGAACTTGTGTGCCTCGCAATACAGGTACATCTCTGCCAGCAGCGTGGGCAGGTAGTCGCGCGGCCCGGTATACCCGTACACCAGGATCAGGTCCCGACAACGCCCGTAATTCAGAAACCCGCGCCGGTCGCTGCCGATGAAGAGATTGGGCGCGATCTTTCTCGTCCCTCGCGACACAGAGCCTTCGGCCTTGTAGCGTTCGAAGAGATTCCGCACCAGATCCCGCACGTCCGGATGCGAGTAGGCATCTTTCTCGAGCATGAGAATCGGCTCGGCTTCTCCGGAAATCACCGCCGGCTGACTCTCCACCACCTCTTTGGTCTCGACAGGAAGGTCCACCGCTGCTCGTTGCCGGTCAGCGGGATGGTCGGAGCTGCCGGCGCGGCGCAATTCATTGGCAAACCTGCCCGCCAGTGTCGCTTCGTGGTTCGAGGCAAAATACTTTGCCAGGTCGTTGATATTGAAATATTCGAAGAGGAGGCTCTTGGGCAACGTACCAAAGTCGGCTTCCAGACGGCGGATGATCTTCAGGACATGAAACGAATCGATCCCCAGCTCGCCGAATGCAGCAGACGAGTCAAAGTCCGAGCCCAGTGGACCCGAAACCTCGGAGACGAGAGATTTGAGATAGGACTCGGTCAAGTCCTGCAGCATTTCCTGATCGATCATGTTCGTCTCTTGCATGTGCTGATCTGAGTCCGGTAGTTACTTTTGTTACTTGATGGGCCGACAGAAAAGGCGTCAGTGCTGCTGCTGAATCTGCTGGACCATGCGCGTCAGCACATTGCCCGGCCCGATCTCGGTGAATTGCGTCACACCCTGGTCCATGAGGAAGCGGATGCTCTTCGTCCACTGCACCGACTGCGTGATCTGGTTCACCAGCATGGCCTTGCCCGCTGACGAAGCGTCGTCGGACGAATACGGCCGGGCGGTGACGTTCGCAATGACCGGGATCTTCGGCGCGGCGAACGTCCGCGGCACCAGGAACTCGGCGAACTCTTTCGCTGCATCGGCCATGTAGCGTGAATGAAAGGCGGCGCTGACCTGCAGCGGGATGAACATCTGCGCGCCTGCCTTCTCGAATACCGGGCCGGAGCGCTTGATGTCGTCCACCTGGCCGGAGACCACGGTCTGCGACGGCGTGTTGAAGTTCGCCACGTCGAGCGCCGCGAGCCCGTTGCCGTTGTCGCCGATGACCTTGGCCACCGCGTCGGCGTCCAGGCCGATGACCGCGCCCATGCCGCCGTTCTTCGCCTGCGACATCAGCTCGCCGCGCTTCTGGACCAGCCGCAGCCCGGTCAAAAAGTCGAACACCCCCGCCGCCAGCAAGGCGTTGTATTCACCCAGGCTGTGGCCGGCCAGCCAGGCCGGACGCGCGCCGTCGCTGATGGCCTTGTAGTAGTGCAGCGCATTGACGACGTAGAGGCTGGGCTGGGTGTATTGCGTCTGCTTCAGCCGGTTGTCCGGGTCCTCCAGACAGAGCTTGCGCATCGAATAACCGAGAATCGCGTCGACCTCTGTTTCGACCGCGGCATATTCGCGCACTTCATCGAACAGGCCCTGTCCCATACCGCGTTTCTGTGACCCCTGGCCGGGGAAGACAAAAGCAATCATTTAGCTCTCCTGTTGCGTGTGTGTGGAAACCCGCAGGAATTGCGGAACCAGTGGTGTTTCGCTCCGCATCGGGATCGACTGCCGCACCACCAGGCGCGGAGACGTCCCGCCGATCCGCTCGGCACAGACCGCCACCAGATAATCCGGCGACGGACGGAACTGCCAGAACTGCCAGCGTGCGGGGTCATCGGCCAGCGAGGGATCGATGGCGATGCCGACGGCGCGATCGTCGTCGTAGTGGAAACTGAACTTGTCGAGAGGCAGCGACAGACCCATGCCCCGCGCCTTGATGTAGCTTTCCTTGAACGTCCAGTACTCGAAGAACCGGTACTGCTGTTCATCCGCCGGCCTGGCCATCAGGACCGACACTTCCGGCGGCGCGAAATAATGGTCCGCGATGTCCATCGACACCTCACGTGCGCGGACGTTCTCGACGTCCACCCCGATGGCGCGATTCCGGGTGACGGCCAGGACGATCAGGCTGTGCGTATGCGAGAGATTGAACGCCAGGCCGGCGTCCTGCTCCGGCTTATTGGCAATCTCCGGTCGCCCGTAGAAGGTGTTCGCAAAGATCCAGTTCTTCGGTTCGATCGATCCGTAGCGCGACAGGACCGTCCGCACCAGGGCCCGGGTGACCAGATAGCGGCGCCGGTCCCTCGCAAAGTAGAAGCGCGGCTCCTGCTTTTTTTCCGCGTCGTCGAGCAGTTCCCGATAGGCGGCGAACAGACGCTCGTCCGAGATCTCGTCGTAAGAGGCCAGCCATAAATGAATCTCGGCCGACGTGAGCGGGATGGTCCCGCTCCCCGCCCGATCCAACGCGCGCGTGGCGCTGCTAGCACTCATGGATGGACAGCAGCCCTTTCGCGGTGATCCAGGTTTCGCTCGGATAACCGAACGCGTTGTTGATGTACGTGACGCCGTCGATGGTCACGCGGCGGCTGACGTGGCTGTGTCCATAGACGTGAATGCTCGCCTCGAGCTTGCGCAACTGATCTTCCAGCAGCGTCGAACCGAGTACCGGATACAGATAGCGATGTTCCTGCGGAATGTACGCGGGCATGACGTCGATCCGAGGCAGAAAGTGGGAGTAGGTGATGACCTTGTCGCCGGCCACGCTGACCTGTCCTTCGTTGAGCGCCGCGAAATGCACGGCCACATCTCTTGACGTGTATCCACTCGGCCACCGGCAGGCGCGGTAGTCCATCCACGCCGCCTTCAGCTCGGCGCCCGGCTCGCCGAAGGAGTCGTCGTACCAGCCCAACAGCGGAAGGATCGATACGCCTCCGGCGCGGAATGGCCGCATCGACGCACCGCTCGACTCGACCACCTGGCAGACCTCGTCGAACTTTTGCATGGAGGTTTTTTCAGGGCCGTCCCGGATGACCCACAGCTCGTGATTTCCCGGGACGAACAGCACCTTTTCGAACCGCTTTACGAGTGTGCCGAGGCACCACTCGAGCAGTCGCAGCTTGTCGGTGATATCGCCGGCGAGAATGAGCACATCGTCCTGGTAGTCGGCCACCGACAGATCGGCGACCCATCGGGCGTTCGTGTCGTAATCGATGTGGATATCGGAGAGGGCAAAGATTCGCATGGAGGTCGTTCTGCCGCCGGTGGCGTCAGTGGCCGAGGGCGGCCGCGACCGTCGTGAGATTTCGTTGATCGAACCCGAAGGGCGTCAGGATCGAGTGCACCGTCGACGCCGTGGCCAGAGGCGTCCCGTACTTCAGAAAGGTGGCCAGCGTTCCGGCCGGCCCGACGTCGACGTAGCGGCGAGGGGCAGTTTCTTCCAGCCTGGCGATGGTCTCGCGGAAGCGGATCGGATGACGGACCACATCCCAGAAGAAGCCATCATCAAGGGTGGAGAGAATGGCCGTCTGGTCGCAGCATGCCAGCGGCAACGCACCCCGCGTGGCCGGAATCGACTGCATGAACGACGCGAACGGCGCCTTCGCCCCGTCCATCCACCGCGAGTGAAAGGCGAAGGCCACCGGCAGCCGCTGACAGGCGATGCCGCGCTGCTTGAGGGCAGCCTCGATGTCCGCGAGCTCTTTCGCCCTGGCCGATACGACGAAATGAGAAGAGAAGTTGACGCCCGCCAGCTCGCTGCGACCGCTCAGAAAGTCCTCGCCGAAGAGGGCGGGATCGGCCAGCACGGCGATCATCCCCCCCGCTTCGCACGACTGCTCGAGCGCCATGGCCTGCTGAATGACGGCCGTCAAGGCGTCCTCGACGTCGAGCAGGCCGGCCACCGCCGCCGCCGCGAACGAGCCGACGCTCACGCCGAGCACCATGGAAGGCACGACGCCCGCTTCGATCAGCGCCTGGGCCAGTGAATACTCGACCATGAAGATCGCGGGATGCGTCAGCAGCGTGCGATCGAACGGATCGCCCTTGCCGTGCGCGTCGGAATAGAGACTCTCGATCACCGAGACACCCGCCGCCTGCCGCGCCACCTCATCGAGCCGCGCCATGGTGGCGCGGAAAGTGTCGTTGCCGTCGTACAGCGCTCGTCCCATCTGGAAGTACTGCGAGCCTTGCCCAGAGAACATGAAGACAGTCCCGGCCGCCGGCATCACGCCTTCTCCCACGGGAAAATGCCCTTTTCGACGTAACGGGTGATGGACTTCAGGTTCTCGGCGTCCGTGAACACTTCCACGTTGCCGGCAATGGCCGGGGACTTCATTTCCTGTAACGGCGCGCCGATGTTGATCATGTAGGTTTTGTAGCGTCGAATGGCGACCTTCGACAGTCGCCGCAACCGTTGCAGATGACGGCGCAACAGCACTTCACTCGAAGCGTCGTATGCGTCCACGAGGCCCCATTCCATCGCCTTCTGCGCCGGAATGGGCTGGGTCATGAGGGTGAGGTAATGCGCCTTCTGAAAGCCGACCCGGCGGATCAGGAACGGCATGACGCAGGCCGGGTAGAGGCCAAACAGCATCTCGGACAGACTGAACTGCGCGCTCTCGTCAGCGAGCACGATGTCGCTCGCGGCGACGAATCCGATGCCCCCCGCATTCGCCTTACCGCGCACGTGGGAGATCGTCACATAGGGGCCGGTGGCCAGACGCATCCAGAGGTCGTACAGCGGTCCGGGACCATCGTGCTCGCCGTCCGTGGTCGTCAAGGGATTGGCGAGCGCGTCGAAATCGGCGCCGTAGCAGAAGACCTCCGCTGACCCACTCAGTACCACTACAGTGGCGGTATCTTCGCAGGCAGACAGTACGTCATTGAACTCCGCCACCAGTTGGCCGCTGATCGTGTTGTTCGCCTCCGGCCGGTCGATCTGCAGGTAACAGATCGACTCGTCGAAACGAACGATGATCGTCTCGTAGGTGGCGATAGTCATGATTTAGTGGTGGCGCTCCCAGCAGAGCGCCGTATTGATGCCGCCGAAGCCCATGCTCGAGGTCAGCGCATGCTCGATCTGGTGGTCGACCGGCTGCCCTCTCGCCCAGCGAAAGGCCGGGTCGATGGGGTTGTCCAGATTGCGGGTGGGATGCAGGCGCCCGGCCTCCATCTGAAGCAGCGTCGCGACCACTTCCACCGTGCCGGCCGCGCTGAGACCATGACCAGTAAGTGACTTGGTCGCGTTCAAAAAAACGCCGTCCAGTCCGCATGCACGCAGCGCCTTCAGTTCCGTTTCATCGCCCGCGGCCGACCCCGTCCCGTGAGGATTGACATAGTCGACCTGCGCCGGCTGCCATCCCGAGGCCTGGAGGGCGTTCTGAATCGCCGCGGTTTCTCCCTCGAGCGAGGGATCGGGATTGCGATTGCCGTCCATCACCATTCCCCACCCCCGCAGCGCCGCATACGGCTTCACACCGCGACGCTCACTCGATTCCAGCCGCTCGATCACCACCGCCCCGCAGCATTCGCCGAAGATGAATCCGTCGTGCTCGCGGTCGAACGGACGGCAGGCCAGCGCCGGTTCATTCGCATACCGGTCCGATCCCATCGCACCAAGGGCCCGCATGCCACGGCACTCCCAATGCGACAGATCCATCAACGCACCGATCGCAATGCAGACATCCACCTGATTCGTGAGGACCGCCTGTGCCGCCTGGACGATGGCCAGTTGACCGCTCGCCGATGCGCCGCCCACCGTGTACGCCAGGCCGCGAATCCCGTACTGCGCCGTGCAGAAGCCACACAGATCCGAATCCATGAACGACAACGCGTAAGAGGGACGCAGGAACGCGGAGGAGTCGCGATGAGTCTCATGAATCTGCTGCAACTCGCGCTGTTGTGTATTCGAGCCGCCGATCACCAGGCCGATCCGGCGCGGATCGACGTCGGACAATTGCGCCTCGCCCCACGCCTCGTCCAGCACCAGCATCGCGGCCTGCGCCGACAGCGACGCCGCGCGCCATGTCTGCCGGGGAATCGCTGCAGGACAGACGATCTCCGAAATCTCCGCGCCGAGATAGGCCGAGTCCCGCTGGCGGCCGGGGCGCTGCATCACGCCGAACGCCGTCTCGCCGGCCAGTAAGGCCGTCGTAAAGGCCGCCTTCCCCTGCCCGATGGCCGAGATGACGCCCATCCCGGTCACGACCAGTTCATGCGGCATTGAGTTTGGTCAGGAACAGCGTCGCCAGCTCGCCGATATTTTTCGGTCCGAACAGCTCGACGCGCGCAACGCACAGGCCGAGTGACTCCTGCACGAGCATCGCGATCTCGGCGCGATCGACGGAATTGGCGCCGAGGTCCGACAGACGGTCGGACGCGACGAACGAATGCTCGTCGAGGCCTGGCACGATCTCGCGCGTATGCCGGGCAATGAGCTCGAGGACTTCGGTGCTGGTCATGAGGTTCCCGGCTTCCGCGATCACGCGACAGTCACGGCAGGAACGGCGCGAAGGCGGTCTTCCACGATCTTGCCGTCGAACAACGAGACCTGACGATCGGCCTGCTCGGCCCAGCGCGGGTCGTGTGTGACCATCACGATGGTGCTGCCTTTTTTGTGGAGGTCGGACAGCAGCTCCATGATCAGCAGGGCATTCTTCGAGTCGAGGTTTCCGGTCGGCTCGTCGGCGAGCAGCACCTTCGGCTGGCCGACCAGCGCACGGGCGATGGCCACGCGCTGCTGCTGACCACCCGATAACTGCGAGGGGAGATGCTTGTGGCGCTCGGCGATATTCACCTGCTCGAGCGCCGTGACCACCATCTCGCGCCGTTGCGTGCGATTGAGGTCGTCGCGATAGGTCAACGGCAGCTCGACGTTCTCGGCAACGGTCATGTCGGCCACCAGGTTGAACGCCTGGAAGATGAACCCGATCTGCCGGTTGCGCACGCGGGCCTGTTCGGCCGACTGGAGGCCGATCACTTCCGCGCCATTGAGGAAGTATTTCCCCTCGGTGACGGTGTACAGAAGTCCCATCACCGACAACAGCGTCGATTTGCCACAGCCCGACGGCCCGCTGATCGAAACATATTCACCCTGGTCGATGGCGAAATGGATGTCGTCGAGTGCCCAGGTCTCCACTTCGTCCGTGTAGAAGACCTTCTTGATGCCCTGGAGATCGATGAGATGCGTTGCAGTCATTGGTCAGCTCCCACTGAGGTTCGTAAAGTTGCTAGTCGTGACGCAGCGCATCGCCCGGTTCGAGAACCACGGCGCGGCGGCTGGGCAGATACGAGGCAGTCATGATGACGGCGGCGATGAGAAGGACCACGCCCAGCGTGACCATGACCACGCGGTCGAGGATGTTGTAGATCACAGCGCTCATGAGCGGCATCAGCACGGTCCCGAAGCCGACCGCCACGACGGCCAGGGCGAGGTACAGCGCCCCCTGGCGCATGAACATCGCGGTGGCCTGCCAGCGCGTGGCACCCAGCGCGCGGCGGATGCCCACTTCCTGGGTGCGCTGCACCACCGAGCGGCTGATCAGGCCGAACAGGCCGGCCGCCGCCAGGATGGCGGTAATGAGAGCGATGACGCTGAACGTCTGCACCAGTGTCGACCACCGCAGGTTCAGCCCGGCCATGTAGTCGTCGAACTTCTGCAGGTTGTGCAGCGGCAGATCGCGGTCGACCGCGAATGCTGCCGCGCGGAGGGCCGTCCGGCCATCGCTGCCCCCGTTCGGCATTTTCGCCAGCAGCACGAATTCCGACGGCACGGCCTGCCGCAAGGGCCGGTAAATCGCCCCTTCGTTCTCACCGTAGGGCTGGCCTGCCACGGCAGACACGACGCCCACGATGGTCAGCCACGGCCCGTTGTCGGCCGGGTTGAACTGGATGCGCTTGCCGAGAGCATCGCCGGCGGGCCAGTAGCGGGTGGCCATGGTCTCGTCGATGACCGCGGCTTGGAGCGAGGCACTGTTGTCGGTGGAGTCGAACAGACGGCCGGAGCGCAGGCTCAGGCCGAGCAGCTTGAAATAATTGTCCGAAACGACCGAGAGGGGCAACGTCAACGCTCCCTCGCGCTGAGCGCCCGGCCGCGATTCGATGGCGGCGGGGACGAGCGCCTGCCGGGAGGGAACGGCGGTGGCGAAAGCCGCTTCGGCACCCGGCACCTGAGTCCCGATCGCCGCGGACAGGTCTTCCCAATAGCGAAGACGCTGACTGGGCTCGGCGTAGCCGGCGTCGAAGACCGTCGGATACGTCGACAGCAGCACGTTGTCGGTGGTCAGGCCCGAAGGTTTGGCCACCTCCTTCTGGACGGCCAGGACCATGTTTCCGCAGACCACCAGCACGAGCGACGAAACCATCACCTGCAGCCCGACCAGCAGTCCGACGCTCTTATTGCTGCCGCGAACCGACGAGCCTTTGCCGCTGCTGGCCAGTACGACGCCTGCTTCCTGCCGGGCAATGCGCCACGCCGGCACGAGGGTACTGAGCAGCCAGATCGCACCCGCCGCCAGAACGGCGATGAGCATGTCGATCGGGCGCAGGTCCAGCTGGTTCGGATAACGTCCGGTGGCGAGGATCCGCCCGGAGAAATCGCCGATGCCGCGCGCCCAGCGGATCACGATGGCCGCGAGGGCCCAGCCACCCGCGAGCCCCAGGATCACGATCAGCACCGTCTCCAGCAGACATTGCCGCAGCAGGCGGCGCCGCGACGCACCGAGGGCGGTGCGCAACGCCAGCTCTCCGCTGCGCTCCATGAGGCGCGCCAGGAAGACCATGCTGATGTTCACGCAGGCCAGCAGCAACAGGGCCGCGGCCATGAGACCGACGGTGGCCACGATGGGCGTCTGATAGTGCGTATACATCCGCAGCGCGGGATACAGCTGGATGCTCCGGGTCGCGCTGTACACGTCCGGATAGTCCTTGTTGACGGCCGCGACGACGCTCTGCATCTCGTTGCGGATGGCCTCGATGTTCTGGTTGTCGCCCAGGCGGATCATCGGGGAGAGCAGTTGCGCGCCGTCGCGGGGGCCCGTTACCGTCGGCAATTGCAGCGGCAGCCACAACTCGAAGTCCTGGAACATGAAGAAATCTTTCGGCATCACGCCGACCACCTGCACCGGTGCCGTGTCGATGCGGGCGGTCTTACCGATGATGTCCGGGTCGGCGGCGAAGTAGTTCTGCCATGTGTCGTGACTGATGATGGCCACGGCCGCGGCGCCCGATTGCGCATCGGCCTCCTGGAACCCGCGGCCAAGGACCGGCGGCACGCCGCTGGCGGCGAGGAGTCGCGGGCTGATGGCCACGGCGCGCAGCGGCGTACTGGCCTGTCCCTGGCTGAGCACGACCGCCTTCCCCTTTTCGCTCTCACTGCGCTTGATGGTGAAGGCGCCGATGTAGTCGGCAGAGCGATTGTTCTTGCGCAGTTCCTGATAGGTATAGGCATCGACCCGGGCCCGCGCGTCGGCCCCGGCCTTGCCGGAGATCTGCACGCTGTACCACCGCTCGGAGCCGGTAAAGCCGAGCGGCTTGAGCGACTGGCTGTAGACCAGCGAATACGCGAAGACGACCAGTCCCACGCTGAGCGCAATGACGATTGCGCACATGAGCGAGTAGCCCCACGATTTTCTCAACAGCCGCCATGCATATTTCAAATCGAACATGAGATTCATAGTCACCATCCAGTCCGTGAGGCTTATCGATCGATTGAAGGAGATCCGGTACCGCTACTTCAGCAGGATGCGCTCCTGCCCCTGCCACTCGCCGATTTCCGACGTGATGATGCGGTCGCCCGCCTCCAGTCCCTGCAGCACCTGCAGGTAATTGAGCGACACCAGCCCCGCCTTGATGGTGGTCCTGGTGGCATAGAGGCCGGCCGGATCGAGTTTGTAGACCGCAATGGTCGCGTCGTTCTTGACGTAGGACGGCTTGCCGACATAAAGAGTGTTCGCCAGCTCGCTGATATAGACGGTGCCCTCCACCTGCAACTGCGGCCGCGCACCGGCCGGCAGCGCTCCGATCAGGTCGACGTCCACCACGACCGTGCCGTCGGTGACGCCGGGATCGACGCGGGTGACGGTCCCGTTCACCACGCCGTTACGCGTGTCGACGACGACCTTCTGTCCTGCGCGCACCTGCGTGGCCTCGCGCGCCGGGACTTTGAGCTCCGCGTAGAGCTCGTCCTGCCGCGCAATGCGGCCGATCGGGCTGCCGGGCTGCACCTGCTGCCCGACCTGGGCGGTGATGGTCTGGACGATGCCGCTGATCCCGGCCACCACCTGCAGGTCGGCCGCTTCCGCCCTGGCGCGCTCCAACGCCCGCGCGAGCTGCGTGACGCGCGACTGCTTGACGGCCAGCTGCACCCCGATGTTGCCGCGAATCATCCGCAGGCGGCTCCCCTCGAGCGCATAAGCCTTCGTCAACTGGGTCACCTCGAGCCGGGAGCGCTTCGCCTCGATCGCGGAAATGAGCTGCTCCCTGGCCAGGGTCTCGTCGGCTTCCGCTTTCAGCCGCGCTTTCTCGAGGTTCAATTGCACCTGGGTGAGCACGACCTCCTGGTTCATCATCGAGGTCCGCAGCTCCGCTTCCGTGGCCTGCAGGTCGGCGACCGCCCCTTCCCACACCGACCGCGCTTCCTCGGCGCTGGCGATGAGCTGTGGATTGGTCAGCTCCATCAGGACCTGTCCCGCCTCCACGACCGCGCCCGGCTTGATGTCCGCCCTCACCACCCGGCCGGAAACGCGGGCGGTCAACTGTTCGACGTTCCTGGACGTCAACTGGCCGTTCGCCGCGACCTTCACTTCCATCGTCCCCTGCTTGACGGTTTCGATGCTGAGCTTCGTCCGGTCGACTCGTTGCGTGCTGAAGTCGATGTTGGCCAGCAGCACGCCGCCACCGATCAATACGACCACGAGCGCGCCGATGATCGCCGGCCGCTTCAGTCGAGACGCTTTGGATTTCGTTCTTACGTGATCCATCGGGAACCACCGTTCACTGGAAGGTGCTGGGTTAATTGGCACGGTCTGCCGCGCCGGCGGCATGCGGGGACAGCCACTCGATTACGATTCGGGGCTGCACAGTGGAAGGCCGCGTACGCCGGACAGAGCTCGGCCCTGCTCGCGTCGCGATGCGGTTACGGCACAGTGTTGTAGCGTGTGATCCGGACGGGCAATGGGAGGCGCAAAATGGAGGCGCACGCGATAGCGCCGAGACGCTACTTTCGCGTGCCGATCACACGATGCCGTGTGTCGCGCGCTTTGCCCCGTCGGTTACGGGAACCGGCCTTACGGCCATGACAGATGGACGAACGGACAATAGAGAGGCGACGTGCGCCCAGCCCGGTCAATCCCTGCCTCTGTATTTCAAACTCGGATTTATTAGTATCGACGATTTTTATCTGCATGTCAATAAGGAAAGCCATGGAGATGTCAGGTAAGTCACAAACCATTGAGGAACATCGACTTGAGAGCGAGTACGAGAGCGACTACACGTCTGAGGCTGGTTGGAAGATGTTCGCGGTGAGCAAATTCATGCGTGAAACACTTGCTCGCTCAATAGCGAGACAGCTCAACAACCGCGCGTCAACGACGCGAAGGCCCGTAGCGCGGGCGGGAGTCGCGGAAACAGGATGACACGCGAGGGGGGCGGGTGCACGCCGGGACGCACGCTGAGCGGCTGAGCAGCGGAGCGGGGCTTAGCGACTACACGACCCGAGCTGTTGAGCTGTTGAGCGATGAAGTGTGTTGAGGCTTCCCAAACACTTCTTTCGGCTCAATAGCTCAATAGCTGAACAGCCCCTGACACGAGGAGAACGCAACGCTGAGCAGCTGAACAGAACGCAAGCCGATAACGATGAACACGACCGCGAGCGGTTCATCGTTCATCCTTCCTCGCTGATCCTTCAGATCACTGCTGCGCGCCAGGGGCCGCGTTCCGCGCGTAAATCTCGGCGGCCTGGCGCAGAGACTCGCTGACCAGCTCGCGGATCGGCGCAAGGATCTGGGCAACTGCCACCTCGCGGATCGACTCGTCGACGATCGTGCGGATCGGCGGGAGGATGTGCGCGACCGCGACCTGGCGGATCGATTCATCGACGATGTCACGGATCGGCAGGATCTGCGCGACCGCCTCCTGGCGAATCGAGTCGCCGACGATCTCGCGGATCGGCGGAATGATCTCCGCGGCCGCGGCATGCTGTCCGACCTTCTCACCGATGGCCGCGACGATGAACTGATTCACGGTGAGATGGCTGGTCTCCGCGATCCGCACCAGCTGCTCATGAAGCCAGGGAGGAAGGCGGACCGCGATCTTGCCGGAGTACTGATGAGCGGCCAGCGGTTCCGCGATCTTGTGGCCGAGCGCGATCGCCACCTCCAGCCAGCTTTCCGCCACCTGCTCGAGAGCGGTGAGCGTCTCCTCGCAGGTCGTGGCTTCGGCGATACACCCCGGGAATTCGAGGATGCGGGCGCTGAATCCGCCCCCCGCTTGCGGCACCAGCACCCGCGAGTATGGTAGCTGCAGATAGTCTTGTGCCGTCTTCGGGTCAGCCATGGTCGTCCTCATTCCTGGTCTTCTTCGCAGATCTCATTCAACCGGATGATGTCGTCGTCGAACTGGTCGAAGATGCACGTCGCGGTCGCGGTCATGAGATCTCGTTCATGACCCGGGATACTGAGCGGCGGCAGATCGGGCAGTAGCGTGCTGAACCAAGTCGGCTCTTTGGCGGCCGGGTGCCTCTGCCGTCCCAGCCGGATGGCAATCGCTTCGAGCTCGGAGGCGGTGGTAGGACCGTTGCGGCGAAGCTGATCAAGCTCCTGCTGGATGGTTCTCAGCGTCTGGCAAAGAAGGGGCACGATATCCGGAAGGATAGCATGCTGTCAGTTCGTTCCCTCGTCGCGGCCCGGCTTGCCGCGTTTCATCTGCGCCAGGACCTCACGCGGGAACTCGACGGTGACCGACTTCCGGATGGTCGAGACCGACACGATCAGCCGCAGCGCTCCACGCTCTTCCATGACGATGCCGTGGTAGCCGCTGAACACGCCTTCGGTGATGCGTACCGCGTCGCCGGGGACGAGATCGACCCGCGGCGTGAGCATCGCCCCGCTGACCTGAAGCTGCCGGATCTGCAGCAGCTCGCCGGTGAGCTGAGCCTGGTCCGGCACGGTGAGCATGTTCACCACGGCGTTGGTGCGCCAGAGCGTCTCCCGCAGCCCCTTCACCCGGCGCAGAAAGATGTAGCCCGGAAAGAGCGGCAGATGCGAGACGAACGTCCGTCCCGAGGTCTTCTTCTTCTGCTGCATCTGCGGGAGATAGAACGGCTTGCCGCCGTCGAGGAGAACGCGGGCCACCGTCTTCTCCTGCCGGCTGCGCACATGCGCGATCTCCCACGGCGCTTCCTCGACCGGAAGGTCGAAAAGGTCCTCCGGAAAGATGTCGCTCTCTCTCGGTAGAATCGGCATCAGGGACGGCAGTATGTCTGATGAGTCCCGCATCTTCCAAATTCAGGTCATACCTCGTGGAGAAAAAGTTCCGGAATGAGCGCGATCTGGTGAGGCGGATCAGCGGAAGCTGCTCAGCTTCTCAGCTGCTCAGCTATCCGGCTGTTGAGCTGTTGAGCTGTTGAGCGAGAAGTGGTTTTGGAACACAACACACTCCCTCGCTCAACAGCTATCGCGAGCGGGATGTGGGACACGAGCGGGATGGGGGACAGACCTTCAGTGCATCAGAACGCGCGGCGTCGCGGCAGTTCGAGTGACAGAGGAGCGTCCCACCCAATGATGAGGATTCAGTGAGAGGAAACGCGAAGGTGCTGCTCGCTCTCGTCGACCAGGCGGACGGCGGTGGCTTCGAGCAATTCGAGGTGCAGGAGGAAGCGCGACTGGTCGATGCTGGCCATCTCTGCACTGAGCGCATGCACCTCGTCGCGCAGGGTGGTGATCTGGAAAAGGGCATCGTACAGCTTGCGGGTCATGGCTGCGCTTTCCATCATGCGGCACTCACCTGGGAAGCGTGGCCGTGGCGTGGAAGAGCGCAGGCCCTGACGGACCGAAGGAGCTCCGCCGCAACGGTGGTCACGGTCCACCCTTCGCGTCGAAAAAGAAGAACGAGCGGACCACGGATGCCGGGATCGTCATCGACCACGAGAATGCGAATGGATTCGTTCATGGGCAGCGTGATTCCCCCCGGCACCGATGAAGATACGGGATGGACTCCATGGTGTCGGTATGCTTCCGAACGGAGAGTGCCGAGCGGAACCGGTCGAGCCGAAGGTGTGCTGTGCCATTCAGAACCGCGACTGCCATTGCGCGATTGCGGACGCCGGAGGCGCCCTGCAGCACGGCATCTCGCTGCGTCACCGGCGCCCCGCGATGACCTGAGGTCGTGCGAGTGACGCCGCGAGCGGACGTCATCCCGTCGTAGACTTGCGGGCGATGGCCGAGCCAATCACCGATATCGCCGAAGTGAGACGGCTCGTGGCGGAGCATGGCCGCTGGTGGCATGAGATCGAGGTCGCGCCGGGCGTCGTCACCCCCGGCGATGATTCGAACCGGATGAAGCTGCCGATCCTTGAGGAGCTCGGGCTGCCGGCCTCCATGACCGGCCTGCGCGCGCTCGATATCGGATGCTCGGACGGCTACTTTGCGTTCGAGCTCGAGCGTCGCGGAGCGGAGGTCGTGGCCATCGATTTCGTGCCCGAAACTTACAGCGGGTTCGCGACGGCACGGAGGATCCTGGGAAGTGCGGTCGAATACCGCATGGACAATGTCTACAACCTGTCCCCTGAATCCTATGGCCTCTTCGACGTCGTCCTGTTCCTCGGCGTGCTTTACCACCTGCGCAAGCCGCAGGCAGCGCTGGACACGATCCGTTCGGTCATGCGCCCTGGGGCGCAGATGTATCTGGGGACGATGCTGATCGACGAATACTTTCTCCTGCCCGACGGCTCGGTGACTTCTCTGGCCGCGGTGAACCCGGTTCTCCGGGAGGTGCCGCTGTGGCAGGCGTATCCCGGCGACGTTCTGAACGGCGACTTCACCAACTGCTTCGCCCCGAATCTGCGCGGCCTGGAAGTCGCGCTGGCAGAGGCCGAGCTCCGCGTCGAGCGTACGCGCGTCGTGGGCATGGGCGGTTATGCCCGGGCGTCCGCGGTAGTCGATGCGCACGCGGCCCGGTACCAGCGGCTCGACGGCCGGTTGGAATCGACCCCGTTCGACCCGGACGTACCGTACTTTCTGGACGAGCCGGGGTCGACGCACACGGTGACGCCTCCACGGCACGGCACCGATCGAGCCGGCATGGACTCGCCACCGGTTGCCGAGGTTCGTTCCGCAGCA
Organism: Thermoanaerobaculia bacterium; assembly: GCA_036398925.1. GTDB lineage: Bacteria > Acidobacteriota > Thermoanaerobaculia > Gp7-AA8 > Gp7-AA8 > DASWOB01. The sequence continues at coordinate 21,438 of DASWOB010000100.1, read as the reverse complement.
AGTCCTCGCCGTCGCTGGTGGCAGGTATGGAAGTAGACGCCGGCCAGCATCGGCGATCGTGGGGTGTTGAAGCCTTCCCGGCTGATCCTATTCGGCTGTTGAGTTGTTGAGCTGTTGAGCGAGAAGTGTTTGGGGATCTTGAACAATCAATCTCCTTCTCAATCGCTCAACAGTTCAACAGCTACCCCCCATCGTCAGCGCATCAGAAACCGCCCCGCGGCAGTTCGTCCGTTGGCCTTTTCGCCGGTGCACGCGCATCATGTCGGGCCATGGACGACGACGTAGAACAGATGTCGCGCGAGCAACTGGTCCTCGAGGTGCGGCGGCTTCGGGCGGGGATTCGTCAGCATCGGGACAGCCGTGGGCAGGAGCTCTGCTGGCATCATCCGCAGTTGTGGGGATTGCTGCCGGAGAGGAGCGATCCGTTACCGGTCGTGCCGGGGTGGCCGCAGTTCCTGCGGGGGTGCGTCACGTACCGGGAGTCGCTCGATGTGCAGTTGCCGGACGCGCCGCGGGCGACCGACGAATACTGAGCGGTTGCAACCCGCGCCGGTGATTGGCCGTACCACTGGGCACCGATGGAACGCAGATCGTTGCTGGTGTGGTGTGCGGTACTGACGATCCTGACGATCGTCGCCATCGCGTCGATCGACCGGCCGCTGGCAATGGCGCTGCGCGACAGCGCTCCGGCGACGGCGGCGCTCATTCATCCGGCCATCGATACGGTCGAGGTGATCTTCGGCTTTCCGCTCTCGAAGTGGCTCACCGGGTTCGTCATCCTCGTGGCGGCGCTGGTCGCGCTGGCGCGCCGGGCGTGGCGGCCGGTGGGATGGCTGCTGCTGTTCGTGGCGGCCAGTCAGTTGACGACGCGGCTGGTGGCCGGTGTGCTGAAGAACGTCTTCCTGCGGGCGCGGCCGTTCGAGAACCTGGCCGGGCCGTTCTTCATCGACGGCAGCAGCTTCCCGAGCGGGCATGCGGCGCACTTCTGGCCGCTGTATTTCGCGGCGGCCATCGCCTTTCCCCGTCTGCGCTGGCCGCTGCTGGTCCTGGCGATTCTGGTGTCGATCGCGCGCGTGGCGGTGATCGATCACTTCCTCAGTGACGTCACGGCGTCGGCAGCGCTGGCGGCGCTGATCACGTTCGGGTACGCGCGCTGGCTGCGGCTGCCGCGCGCCGCGACACAGTAGGCCCAGAGCGTGCCGAACACGCGCACGACCTCTCTCCCCGACGATCTGGATGTCGCGCTGGCGACGTTCGAGTCTCCGGAGTCGCCGGCGCTGTTGGTGGCCCGGACGCGGTGTGGTCCGTCGCCCCGGTCGTGAGGTGGACGTTGGTGCAGGTGGCGGGGCTGGCCGCGGCAATGAGAGCACGGCCGTCCGCGCGCGTGAACGCCGATCTCGGCGATCGTGCGGCTTCCGAGTCGATCCTCGCGGCGGTGCCGCGAGCCGACATCCTGGTCAACAACGCCGGCATCATCCGGCGCGCGAACCTGCTCGACTACAGCGACGACGACTGGGACGCGGTGCTCGACGTCAACCTCGTGGCCAGAATCCCGGCCGGGCGATGGGGCACGCCGGACGATCTCACCGGCGCGGTGGTGTTTCTCGCCTCGGCCGCCTCCGCGTACGTGCATGCGACCACGCTGACCGTGGACGGCGGCTGGCTTTCGCGCTGAGGCTCTGCTGCAGAAACCAAGGGTGGGCTGGAACCCCAACACCACAGCGGCGCGTGCATCCACCGCCTGTCATCCACAACGAAGTGAAGGCTGACACGGAGGGGAACGAGACTCGGTGGGGTCAATTCCTCGATTCACAATTCTCAATTCCGTCGCGTGGCTCTGCGATTGCACTGTCCGCTCCCATACCCGACCACGGTGAAGAGTGCGCGAAGACGGACTGATCGCAGTCCGCGGTGTGCTCCTGTGAGATTGGGCTGACGCAGCAAACGCTGCAGGAGAACACCATGGGACTCTTCAAGAATCTGATGAACAAGATCTTTCACGCCGGGGCCAACGCCGTCGCTCCGGCGGACGCGCTGCAGCCGGGGCAGGTCAATGAATCGCGCGTCGCCGCCGCGCAGCGGACCGGCGTTTCGGTCGGTCAGGCCGTTCCGGGCGCCGGTCTGGCCGCGGGCGCTGCCGCCACCGCGCAAGGGCCGGTGGACATCGCCGCGGTACTCGATCGGATGGCCGCGAATCATGGAGAAAAACTCGACTGGAAGCATTCCATCGTCGACCTGATGAAACTCGTCGGAATGGACAGCAGCCTCGCCGAGCGAAAAGAGCTCGCCGCCGACCTGAAATACAGCGGCGACACGGGTGACTCCGCGACGATGAACATGTGGCTGCACAAGGAAGTGATGCGCCGCCTGGCGGAGAACGGCGGCAAGGTTCCGGCCGAGCTGATGGCCCACTGACATGACTTCGATCCTCGACGCCGTCCGTCAGCAACTCGGCCCCGACACCATTCAGCAGATGAGCGGCGCACTGGGCGCCGATCCCGCGGCAACCTCGAACGCCATTTCTCTGGCACTGCCGGCACTGCTCGGCGGGCTTTCACAGAATGCCGCGCAGCCGCAGGGCGCGGCCGCACTCGACACCGCACTCAACGCGCACGACGGCAGCATCCTCGACAATCTTGGCGGCATGCTCGGGGGAGGAGGCGGCATCGGCGGAGCGATCCTCGGCCACATCTTCGGCGGGCGCCGCGACACGGTGGAGCAGGGCGTCGGCCGCGGCTCGGGCCTCAATGCCGGGCAGGTGGCGCAGTTGATGGCCATGCTCGCGCCGCTGGTCATGGGCGTCCTCGGGCGGATGAAGCAGAACCAGGGCATCGACGCCACGCGCCTCCCCGACGTGCTGCAGAAGGGTCGCGAACAGGCGGAGCAGGAAACGCCGGGACTCGGCGGCATCCTCGACGCCCTCGGCGGCATGTTCGGCAAGAAAGCCTGATCAACGTCGGAGTGCGGTGGCTCGCTGCCGCACTCCAACGACTTCAGCGCGGCGCCGCCCACCACTCGCGGTTCGGAAACTCCTGCCCGAACACGAACGCCTCCCCCACCCGCGGCGCGATGACGTGCGCCCCCTTCTGCCGCGCGGCGGCGAGCGTGCGCACGATCGGCTCTTCCCAGGCGTGATACGACAGGTTGAAGGTCGCCCAGTGCACGGGCAGCATCGTCTTCCCGCCTAAATCGACGTGCGCCTGCACGGCCGACTCCGGATCCATGTGGATGTCGAGCCACGTCTCGCCGTACGCACCGACCTTGATCACGGTCAGGTCGATCTCGCCGAGGCGCTTGCGCACTTCGGCAAAGTGCCGGGCGTAGCCGGTGTCGCCGCTGAAATAGACCGAGCGCTGCGAGCCGCGAATGGTCCACGACGACCAGAGCGTGGAGTTGTCCATCCGCTTGCGGCCGGAGTAATGCCGCGACGGCGTGCAGTGGATCTGCACCCCTTTGACCTGGGCGGACTCCCACCAGTCCATCTCGTGGATCTGCGCGGGCGGAACCTTCCAGCGTTCCAGATGCGCACCGATGCCGAGGGGGAGGAAAAAGTGGGTGCCGCGCGCGGCGAGGTGCTGCACGCTCTTCATGTCGAGGTGGTCGTAGTGATCGTGCGACACCACCACCGCGTCGACGTTCGCGAGCCCGGCCAGCGCGATCGGCGGACGATGGAAGCGCCGCGGTCCGATGGGGATCGGCGAGACGACGTCGGAGAGCACCGGGTCGGTCATGATCCGCACGCCGTCGAGCTCCACCAGCACCGTGGCATGACCGAACCAGATCGCGCGAAGCTCCTGCGACGCCGGCGCACCCAGCGAGAGCGGCACCACCGGGATCGGGATGCGCGGCTCGCGGATCTGTCCCTGCCGATAGAGACGGATGTTCTCCATCAGCGAGGAGTCGGTCTTCTGCGGCGGCTTGTTCTCGAACCGCCCGTCACCCCACTGCGGCGAGCGGCGCATCCGCTCGAGCCGCGCCCCTTCGGAGCTCCCGCCGAACTGCGGGAGCTGAAAGACGGCCCAGGTGGCGATGGTCAGCAGGACCACGACGGCGGCGAGGATCTTCAGGATCTTGCGGATCACGGCGCCGAGCATACGACGGGCGCCTCCTCGACGACGCTAGACTCCACGCGATGGCACGCATTCACCTCATCGTCGGCCCGGTCGGTGCCGGCAAATCGACCTTCGCCCGCGAGCTCGCCCGCCAGTACAACGCGGTGCCGTTCAACCTCGATCAATGGATGGCGGACCTCTTCCGCCAGGATCGCCCGGAGACGAACACGCTGGAGTGGTACATCGAGCGGACGCACCGCTGCGTCGACCAGATCTGGAGGATCACCGAGGACGTCATCGCCACCGGCACCGACGTCGTGCTGGAGATCGGCCTGATCCTCCGGCGCGATCGGGAGACGCTCTACGCGCGCGTCGACGCGCAGGCGTACGACCTCACCATCTACGTCCTCGACGCGCCGCGCGAGATCCGCCGCGAGCGGGTGATGCGGCGCAACGAAGAACGCGGCGAGACCTTCGCGATGGAGGTGCCGCCGCACTTTTTCGAGCTGGCCAGCGATCTGTGGGAGCCACTGACGGACGTCGAGCGCGAGGGGCGCGACGTGCGGGTGGTGGATTCCGCCGCACGCGCCCTTTAGGGCCGTGATGGCGATTCGCGCATCGCGGCGATTCTACGGCACGCGGTACAGCATGGTGTTGATGTGCATCCCCGCGCCGACGCTGCCGAACAGCACCAGGTCGCCGCTCGCGAACGTGTGCCCTTCGAGCTTTCCTTTCACGATGAGATCGAGCAGCGTCGGCACGGTGGCGACCGAGGAGTTGCCGAGCCAGCTGATGGTCATCGGAAGGACGTCGGGCGGCTGCTCGGTCTGGCAGAGCGCGTACAGCTCGTTCACGATCGCCTCGTCCATCTTGCCGTTGGCCTGGTGGAGGAGGATCTTCCGGACGTCGCGGAGCTGGACGCCGGACTCGTCGAGACACTTCTTCATCGCACCGGCCACGGTCTGCAGCGCGTATTTGTACAGCTTGCGGCCTTCCATCTTGAGGAAGAGCGCTTCGAGAAAGACGTCGTCGTTCTTGTACGAGGGGCCCATGAAGAGCATCGCCGAGTGTTCCAACGTGTCGGAGCGGGCCACGTGGCAGAGCACCCCGGCGTCGCCATCGTTGCGCGCTTCGAGGATCGTCGCGCCGGCGCCGTCGGCGTAAATGAGGCTGTCGCGGTCGTGCGGGTCGGAGATGCGCGAGAGCGTCTCGCTGCCGATCACCATCACCCGCTTCGCGGCGCCCGCTTTGATGAATGCGTCGCCGACGATCATCCCCTGCAGCCAGCCGGGGCAGCCCATGATCAGGTCGAAGCAGACCGTGCGCGGTGTTTCGATGCGCAGGCGCGCTTTGACCCTGGCGGCGAGCGCCGGGACGAGATCGGACCGCCCCCCGCGCCGCACGTCGCCGAAGTTGTGCGCCACGATGAGGTAATCGAGCGACTCCGGATCGAGGTCCGATGACTCGAGTGCGTCCTTGGCCGCTTCGTAGGCGATGTCGGAGGTGAAGACTTCGTCCGGCACGTAGCGGCGCTCCTGGATGCCGGTGATCGACGCGAACTGCTCGAGCATCTCGGCATTCGACTTTTGGAGCGGCCGCCCGTCGGAGGTCCGGAAGTCGCGATCGAGGAACGCCTCGTTCGGCATGACGACGGGCGGGATGTGGCTTCCGGTGGCGGCGATGATCGAGCGGAGGGGCATCGCGACTCTCTCTCTCCTCTTGTCTGTTCGTTTAGGCCGGTGCGGTGCGGACGATCTGCACGATCACCGCGAAATGAAGCAGTGCACCGATGAGTGTCAGCGCGTGAAAGACCTCGTGATAGCCGAAGACGCGCGGCCAGGGGTCGGGACGGCGCAGCGCGTAGATGATCGCACCGGCGGTGTAGACCAACCCGCCCGCGAGAATCAGCCAGACGCCGCCCCCGAGCAGTTTCCGCACCTCCGAAAAGTACGGGACGATCGTCCAGCCGACTGCGACCGCCACCGCGGCGACCAGCGCTTTCGGCGCCCGGACCCACAGCAGCGAGAGGAGGATTCCGGCGAACGCACCGGCCCAGATCAGGATCAGCAGCGTGCGGCCGTCGTCGCCGCCGATACCGAGGACGGAGATCGGCGTGTAGGTGCCGGCGATGAGGACGAAGATCGAGGCGTGATCGGCGCGGCGCATCACCGCCCGCGACCCTTCCTCTTTCCACTGCACGCGGTGGTAGATCGCGCTGATGGCGAAGAGGACCACCAGGCTGAGCGAGTACACCGCGGCGGCGATGGCCGCCTTCGCGTTCGACGCGGTCGCCACCAGCACCGACCCGGCGCCGAAGGCGAACCAGGCCGCGGAATGGTGCAGGACGCCGCGCAGCAGCGGCTTTTCCGACTTTGTTCCCATAGCGAAAGTTTCGTGGCGTAAGTTACGGCGACGTCAGTTGAAACGTCAACCACACGGAAGCGGTAGCGGGCGAGACGCCGGGCGAGACGCCCGCTGCCCGTCAGCCCAGCACCTTCTTCAACGCCGCCAGCAGCTTCTCCGCCTCCTCGACCTGCTCGAGCAGCTGCGGGTCCTCCCGGTTTTCGATCAGCGTCGTCCAGGAGTGGCGCTTGAGCGCGGCCGTGAGCTGCTCGATCTCGCCGGCCAGGCCGGTCTTCTTCTTCTCCTCCCCGAGCGCGACGGCATCGAGCACCGCGGTCAGACTTTCGCCGTCGACGAACTTCTGCTTCGCGACCGGGTCGCGCAGCACCATGCGCAGCTTGCGGATGTCCTTCGAGTTGGTGATCTCGTTGTCGTTGACCTTCTGGACGATCGTGTCGAGCACCGTCGGCGTGAGGAGGGCCTTGTTGATGTTCTTGATCTCGCGCGCCCAGGTGATCGACGAGCCGGGCTCCGGCAGGTTGGTCAGCTTCTCGGAGAGCTCGTAGACGTCGACCAGCTTGTCGAGCTCACGCACCGTCACGCCGAGGATGTTCGCGGCGCTGGCGCGGCCGACGATGTCGACCAGGCCGTACGCGACCATCTCTTTTTCCTTGGCGTCCCACTCTTTGCGCTGGCGGTGGATGTAGATCCAGACGCGCAGGCGCTCGTCGTCGGTCAGCGTGCGGTCGGTGATCTCGAGCGGGATCTGCCGGTAAAGGTCCTTCTTCTGCACCTCGACCAGGATCTTGGAGTTCGTCCAGCGCCGGTCGCCGTCGATGATGCGCAGCTTCCCCTCGAGGTCGGGGTGTGGCTCGACCAGGAGCGGCTCGAAGATCCCCTCGTTGGCCTCGATCTGCCGCTGCAGCTCGAAGTCTTCCTTCGGCCCCATGCGCGGCTGACGCGGGTTGGGGACGACGTCGTAGAGGTCGCGCGTATCGCGATAGGTCCGCAGAATCGTGCGGCCGAGGCGGCGCTCCTGCCACGGGTGGTTGGGGGCGGGCTCGCTCATTTGGTGGTGACCCGGTAGGCGGCGGCGCGGAACGGCGTCGGCTCGTTGTCCTCACGAGCTTCGACGATGGCCGCGACGTCGGTGTCGATCTCGCGCAGCACATGCTTGATCCGGGTCAGTACTGTGCCGCGCTTCTTCCACACCGTGTCGTGGGCCCGTTTTTCCTGTACGTCGATATCCAGCGCCTCGGTGGCGAGATCCGACGCCTCCGCCAGCTTCTTCTTGAAGCCAGCCGAAGTGATGAAACGGAAGAGACGATTCAGCTTGTCGGTGCGCTCCGCGTCGGTCAGCTTGGCGACGTCCATGGCGATCAGCGCCTTGCGCAGCACCTCCACCATGGCCCGCACGCGAGCCGGCGCCACGACGATCACGCCCGATTCGATGAAGAGCTCCCGCTTGCCGGCCGGAAAGATCGGCGTCGAAAGGATGGCGTGGTCGGCCTCGATCTCCGTCTGCGCCTGCCGCAGCTTCGTCACGTAGGCGTGCTGCCACGCGGCGCGCGGGGTAGCGTCGACGACGATCTTGCCGCTCGATTTCCCTTTGTAGCGGACGTCGTGGAGGATCAGGCCCGGCCGTCCTTTGACCTTCGCGATCTCGTCCTCGGGGAAGGCGCCGCGCAGCTCCTCGTAGAGATCGAGCTCCGCCCCCTCGCCGATGTCCCCCCCCTTCTTCACGCGGCGGCTCATCTCGGAGATCTTCTTCTGCAGCGCCTCGCGCTCGCGGGCAAAGTCGGCCTCTTTGCGGAGGACCGCCGCGTCGCGGTCTTTCTGCATGATCTGGCGGACCTGGGCGATCTCTTTCTTGCGGTCACGCTCCGCCTGCTGGCGTACGAGCTCGATCTGCTTCGCGATGCGGGCGCGCTCGGCGTCGATGGCCTGGCGCTCCTTGTTCAGCTTGGCCTGCTGGATGGCCACTTCCTTCTCGAGGCGTGCGCGGAGGGCGGTCTCGGCGTCGGCGAGCTTCTTCCGCTCGTCCTCCCGGATTGCCGCCTGGACCTTCAAAAACTTCGCGTGCGTGATGGGGCTTCCGCACCAGGGGCAACGTTCTACGGCTGTGGCGCTCATCGGCCCTCCCGGAGCTTACGCTCTTCGCTTGTCCTTTTCTGTCCTTTTTTGTACTTTTAGCGCCTTCCTTTGTCAACGGAAGATTTCCGATGATCGACAACCACGACGCCGCACGGGAGCTCGAACTCGTCTTTGCACTCGCCGGACCGGTGGGCGCGGACCTCGAGGAAGTGAGCCGCACGCTGGCCGATGCCCTCAAGCAGAGCGACTACGCGCGGGTCGAGGAGATCAGCACCAGCACGCTCATCGAGCAGATCGCGCCGCGGCTCACGTCGATCCATCTGGAGGCCAGCCCGGAGGAGCGTCGCATCGCCACGCAGATCGATGCCGCGAACGCCATTCGCCGCGTGGTGCAGGATCCGGCGGCGATCGCCTGCGCGGCGCTGACGTCGATCCGCGCACGGCGCGCGGGCGGGATGCCGTCGCGGCGCGCCTACATCCTCCGGTCGCTCAAACGGCCGGAGGAAGTGCACCTCCTGCGAAGCATCTACGGGGCCGGCTTCTTCCTCATCGGCGTGAATGTGCCGCGTCCGCATCGTGTGGAATCGCTGGCGCGCCACATCGCCCGCTCGCACAACGAAACTCCCGCCTCACCGAACTTTCGGCAGCACCTCGCGTCGGCCGAAGCGCTGACGAAACGTGATGAGGACGAGGCGAACGACGAGTACGGACAGCGGCTGCGCGACGTCTTTCAGCTCTGCGATCTCTTCGTCGCACCGACCGACTCGCTCTTCGCGCAGATCGATCGCTTCGTCCGCCTGATCCTCGGCGATCTGGGCGAGACGCCGTGGAGCGACGAGCAGTTCATGTTTCAGGCGTTCGCGTCCTCTCTCAGCTCCGGCGCCCTCGGGCGGCAGGTCGGCGCCATCCTCGTCTCGCCGACGCGGGAGGTCCTCGGCATCGGCTGGAACGACGTCCCGAAAGCGGGCGGCGGCCTCTATCGCGCCGACGAGTCGTACGACCGCCGCGACATCCACGAGGAACGCGACTCGGTGAACGTTCACGCCGATCAGATCCTGAACGAGCTGCTGGAGATGGCCGCGGCCGCCGGCTGGCCGCGGGTCGAGAACGCGCGCGAGGTGTTCCGCAAATCGCGCGTGATGAGCCTCCTCGAGTTCGGCCGCACCAGCCATGCCGAAATGGAGGCGATGTCCGCCGCCGGCCGCATCGGCGTCTCCACCCGCGGCGCCACGCTCTACACCACGACCTTCCCGTGTCACCAGTGCGCACGCCAGATCGTGACGGCCGGCATCCGCCGCGTGGTCTACATCGAGCCGTACCCGAAGAGCCGCGCCCTCGAGCTGCACCGCGACGCCATCCACGCCTACGACGAAGCGGCCGCCCCTCATCCCGAGGCGGTGCGCTTCGAGCCGTTCCTCGGTATCGCCCCGCACCGCTACACCACGCTCTTCTCCCTCACCACCAGCGCCGGTGTGGCCCGCGACCGGAAGACGAAAACTACAGGGGAGAGAATCCGTTGGAACGCCAGGACCTCCCTCCCGAAAGTGGAGATGCTCCCCCTCAGCTACATCGACCTCGAAGCGCGGGCGCTCTACCAGTTGAAGAAGTTGCTGAATCCCGTAAGTGATGGTGGATAATCGACATGCATGCCCGACGCAGCTCCGCCGCCGGACGACTTCTGGAGCCTCCTCGACGAGGCGGAAGAAGCCGTCGAGCGCTGGCCGGAATGGCAGCGGCGCTATCTCGTCGAGCCGCCTCTCGTTTCGAGCGACAAGACAACTAAAAGCGACTGCGCCGATTTCGATAAAAACGCTGCTCCAGCTTCCCGATGAACGGGATGCCGCTCAGCGGTCCGGTGAGCGTTCCTCCGAAGCGGATGGCCGTCTCCGCCTTCAGCACACCGCGTGTGCCGTAGGTCCACTCGCGCGCGACGCCGAGGTCGAACAGCACGAGACTGAAGCCGCTCTGCACGCGCACGCCGAATGACGTGCGGCGCCGGCTCTCCTCCTTGTACGCGTAGACCTTCTCGCTGACGTCCGCGCTGAACTGCATGTGCAGGAGCGGCAGCGCCCAGATGCCGCGGACGCTTGGGCCGTGCGCCGTTTCGGTGGCGTTGTGCGCCAGGGCGTAGCCGGCGTTGAGGCCCCACTGCCGCTTTTCGCTGAAGTGCACCGGCACCGGTCGGGCGAGGTCCGTTGCGTGCTCGTCGGCGGCGGTGGGCAGATGTCCGGCCACGAGTATCTCCGCAAGATAGGCCGTGCGCGCGGTGGTCTGCTTGTCATCGCTGGCCGATGCTCCGCTGGGCACGCCCAGCAGCAACTCCGCTCCGATCGAGAAGGAGAGCACCGTTCCGCCCTCCGGCTGCCGTCCGCCATGTTCGTGATGGACATAGTTGCCGTACGGCAGCGAGGCAGTGGCAAAGTCGTAGATGAAGTCGTCCTTGCCGCGCCTGCGCTGCATCGGCTGCCAGTGCAGCCGCAGAAAGCGATTGACCGGGTCGCCGCTCATCGATTCGATGATGTCGAGGATCGAGCGCGCCTGAACGAGGATCATGAACAGCTCCTGTCCGGGTGATTCCTTCAGCTGCGAGTCGCCCCAGAGATCGATGCGGCCGTCCTCGATCTCGGCCACGGCCCGCTTGTAGCGATCGTGCAGCAGCGCGTCGGAGCCGAGGAACTTCAGCAGCGGCTGAAGGTCGGTCTCGTACATGTCGCGCGTGATCGTAAAGCGCGCGCCGAGGGTGTTGTATTTGTTGTGGATGGACAGCGCCACGGCGTCGTGCAGACCGAAGCGCGGTGTGATGATGTGTCCCGGCGCGAAAAAGTCGTGCAGGAAGTGATCGGCGATCGAGTTGACCAGCAGCGCCGCGAAGAGGTTGCCCTTCACATCGGTGTCGGCCGCGGCCGCGGAGTATTCGACCGATCGCGTCCCGGCGGCAATGGACACGGCATACGCGTGCCAGCTGCGGATGCCGGCGACGAGATCGCCCTGGAAGTGCGTTTCGTTTGCCGCCGCGGCACGCAGAAACGTCGTACCGCCGGTGGTGAGCAGTTCCACCAGATGTGGATCCAGATCGCTCGCATGCGCCGGCAGCGACTGCTGCGGCCCATGCTTCTGCAGGAGCTGCAGCGGATTCAATCGATAGTCGACCGCGGCCACGAGCGTGCCGTAGTCGAGGCGCGAATGCGGATTCGCGAACTCGGCAAGCTGCACCTGCTGCTCGGGCGTGAGGTTGCAGCTGTTCTCGGCTTGCCGGCAGAAATCGGCGACCAGCTTCATCCCGTTCCGGGCGATGAGCCGGTGCTCCTCACCATCGAACCCGGCAGCAGGAAAAGACAGCAGAAGAGCAACCGTGGCGATGACGAACGCACGAAGGCTGAACATGACGACTCCCTTACCTGAGTAAGAGAGTCGCGCCGGCTGATTTTCCTACTCTCGGGCCATTCGCCGCGCAATCCCGGCGAGACGTCCCCGCGCACCGTGAATCGGGGGACAGGCCTTCGAAGCTTGCCTGCGCACGATCAGCCGGGGACAGGCCTTCGAAGCTCGCTCGTTCGAAGCTTGCCTGCGCACGACCAGCCGGGGACAGGCCTTCGAAGCTCGCCTGGGACTCTGAAGACGAACGCTGAAGGTCTGTCCCCATTCGGTGCGAACCCTGAAGGTCTGTCCCCCATCCCCGCTCTCTTTTACGCCGCGGAGCGGCGCGCGAATCAGTCGCGTATGACAGAGCGGTGGCGTTGCCACCGCAGTCCAGATAGGAAAGCGTTACGCCCGCGACGCCAGCTCTCTCGCGATCCGCGCGAGCCACGCCACCCGCTCCCCCAGTGCCGCGAAGCGCGGGTCGTTTGTCTGGCCGCGGACGTAGCGGGCGTAGATCTGCTGGATGACCACCGCGAGCTTGAAGACGGCGAAGACTTCGTAGACGGCGATGTTGTCGACGGCCGCGCCGGAGCGCACGGCGTAGCGGGCGATGATCTCGTCGCGGGCGAACCAGCCGGCGCGCCGGGTGATGCCCGGCATCGCGTCGCTTTCGCTGACGGCGTGGACCCAGTAGCAGAGGAGGATACCGAGGTCGACGAGCGGGTCGCCGATGGCGCTCATCTCCCAGTCGAAGACTCCCACCAGGCGCGACGGATCGTCGTCGGCGAGCATGACGTTGTCGAGTTTGTAGTCGCCGTGTACGAGTGTCGCGCGCGGTGGGTCGGCGGGGATGCGCTCCTCCAGCCATCGCGCCAGCCACTCCATGTCCGCGACGTCGCTGGTCTTCGAGCCGTGCCAGCGCTCCGTCCACCCTTTGATCTGCCGCGCGACGAAACCGGCCGGCTTGCCGAGGGCGCCCAGGCCGTGCGCGGCGACGTCGATGCCGTGCAGGCCGGCGAGCGTGTCGATCATGCTGCCGCTGACGCGGGCGCGCAGTTCTTCGTCGAAGAACGACGGCTCGTCGGTGCGGAGGACGATGCCGCGCCGGCGTTCCATCACGTAGAACACCGAGCCGATGACGCTCGTGTCTTCGCACAAGAGGTACGGGCGCGGGGCGAGCGGAAAGTGCGGATGAACGGCCGAGAGGACGCGGCACTCGCGGGCCATGTCGTGCGCGCGCGGCGGGACGGGGCCGAACGGCGGGCGGCGCAGCACGAGCTCGAAATCGCCGAAGGCGAGGTCGTACGTGAGGTTGGAATGGCCGCCGGCAAATTGCGAGACCGTCATCGGGCCGGCGACGTTCAGCTCCCGGCGGAGGTACTCCGCGAGCTTCTCCCAGTCGAGCTGTTCGCTGCTGCGCACCGGCCGGGTGTCGTTCATGCGTCCCTGCGCAGCACGTTGCGGGCGATGACCATGCGATGCACTTCCGACGGTCCGTCGTAGATGCGAAACGCTCTCGCTTCGCGATAAAACTCTTCGAGCGGCGTGTCGCCGGAGACCCCGAGCGCCCCGCAGATCTGCACCGCGCGGTCGATGATCCGGTTCACCGCCTCGGCCACGAACGTCTTGCAGATCGACGATTCGTGACGGATCTCGCTCCCCTGCTCGTGCGCCCAGCCAGCGTGCAGCACCATCAGCCGTGAGGCGTGCAGCTCGATCTCCGAGTCGGCAATCATCCACTGGATCGACTGCTGCTCCGAGAGCTTCTTTCCGAACGCCGTGCGCTCTTTTGCGTAGGCGACGGCGATCTCGATGGAGCGCTGGGCGATCCCCATCCACCGCATGCAGTGGGTGAGACGCGCGGGGCCGAGGCGCGCCATCGCCAGCCGGAAGCCGTCGCCCACCTTGCCGATGATCGCGGAGTCGGGAACGCGCACGCGGTCGAAGTCGACCTCCCCATGGCCGCCGCCCCCGTGCCCACCCATGACCGGCACGTTGCGCACGAAGCGGTAACCGGGCGTGTCGGTCGGGACGAGGAACATCGTGGCGCGATGATGTCGATCGGACGCTTCGGGATCGGTGACCGCCATCGTCACGGCGAACGATGCACCGTCAGCGCCGGTCGTGAACCACTTGCGTCCCGTGATCTCCCAGCCGCCGTCGACCCGCACCGCGCGCGTGCGCATCATGGTCGGATCGGATCCGGCGCCGGGGGCCGGCTCGGTCATGGCGAAGCAGGAACGGATCGTTCCTTCGATCAGCGGGCGGAGGTACTGCTCGCGCTGCTCCTCATTCGCGTGATGCGCGAGGAGGTGCATGTTCCCCTCGTCGGGGGCGGAGCAATGCAGCGCCACCGGGCCGAGGAAACTGCGGCCGGCCTGCTCGAAGACGACGCACATGCCAACCGTGCCGAGCCCGAGGCCGCCGTACTCCTTCGGCAGCTGCGGGCCGAAGAGCCCCGCGCGGCGCGCCTTCTCGCGCAGTTGCGCGACCAGCTCCGGCGTCTGCTCCTGCGATTCCGCCGGAATCACTTCATCGCGGACGAACGCGGCGACGCGATCGCGCAGGTCGATCAGGTACGGTTCCAGCTCGAAGTTCATTGCAGGTTCTCGAAGATCGTGGCCGCGCCCTGGCCGCCGCCGACGCACATCGTGACCATGCCGTATTTCGATTTGCGGCGCTTCATCTCGCCGAGGAGCTGCACCGTGAGCTTGGCGCCGGAGGCGCCGAGCGGATGGCCGAGCGCGATCGCGCCGCCGTTCACGTTCACGCGCGACTCGTCCATGCCGAGCTCGCGCATCACCGCCAGCGCCTGGCAGCCGAACGCTTCGTTCAGCTCGATGACGTCGATGTCGTCGAGCTTCAGGCCGGCCAGCTTCAGCGCCTTCGGTACCGCCACGATCGGCCCCATCCCCATGATCTCCGGCGGCACGCCGCCGACCGCATACGAGACGAAGCGGGCCAGCGGCTTCAATCCCAGCTCCTCGGCGCGGCGGCGCGACATGACGATCACCGCTGCCGCGCCGTCGGAGGTCTGGCTGGAGTTGCCGGCGGTGACGACGCCCTTCACGTGAAAGACCGGCTTGAGCTTCGCGAGGGCGGCTTCGTTCGTGTCGGCACGCGGCCCTTCATCGCGGTCGAAGGTGAAGCGCTGCGTCTCGCCGGGCTCCTGAATCTCCACGTCGAGCGGGACGATGCCGTCTTCCGCGAACTTGCCGGCCTGCTGCGCGGCGATCGCCTTCTGGTGGCTGCGGAACGCGAACGCGTCGGCGTCTTCACGCGAGACGTTGTATTTGCGCGCGACGTTCTCCGCAGTGAGGCCCATGTTCAGGTAGACGTCGGGATCGTGCTCGACGAGGTAGGGGTTCGGGCGGAACTTGTTGTTCCCGCGGACGAGGCTCATCGACTCGGTGCCGCCGGCGATGATCTGTTCGGCCATGCCGGCCATGATCCGCTCCGCCGCCTGGGCGATGGTCTGCGAGCCCGACGAGCAGAAGCGATTCACCGTCGCCGCCGGCACGCTGTCCGGCAGTCCCGCGCGCAGGGCGGCGATGCGGGCGACGTTCATCCCCGACTCCCCCTCGGGTGTCGCACAGCCGATGATCACGTCGTCGATCTCTTCCGGCTTCAGCGCCGGCGTCCGCGCCACGAGCGCGCGGATGACTTCCGCCGCCATGTCGTCGGGACGGGTGGTGCGCAGGGAGCCGCGCGGAGCTTTTCCAACGGCGGTGCGGAGGCCCGCAACGAGGACCGCTTCGTTCATGACTGTTCTCCTGTTGTTTCGCGCATCAATTGCGTAGCGGTTTGCCGGTTTTCAGCATGTGCTGGATGCGGTCGATGGTCTTCTGCTGGCCGAGCAGCTCCACGAAGACTTCGCGCTCGAGGTCGAGCAGGTACTGCTCGCTCACCCACTGCGGAGCGGTCAGGTCGCCGCCGCAGAGGACGTGCGCGAGCTTATTGCTGACCAGGGCGTCGTATTCGCTCATGTAGCCGCCCTGCTGGAGGACGTAGATCGCCGCCTTGAGTCCCGCGCGGACGTCACGGCCGGAGGCGAAGCAGTTGTCGCCGTGGACCGGCGGCGCGTAGCCCTCGCTCGCGAGCAGCAGCACTTCCTGCTTCGCTTCGTGCAGGAGGTGATCGCGATTCATCACCACGCGGTCGCTCTCCGACAGAAAGCCGAACGAGCGCGCTTCCTCGCCGCTCGACGAGACCTTCGCCGCGCCGACGACCTGCAGCACGTTCTGCAGGTACGGCAGCGGATCGGCGCCCGGCGTCTTTTTCATGGCCGGTGCGACGGCGCGGCGGACCATCTCTTTGCAGCCGCCGGCGCCGGGGATCAGTCCGACGCCGACTTCGACGAGTCCCATATAGGTCTCGCCGGCGGCGACGATGCGCGAGGCGGCCAGCGCCACTTCCACTCCGCCACCAAGTGTCCGGCCGAACGGCGCGGCGACGACCGGCTTCGCGCAGAAGCGGACGCGCATCAGCGCATCCTGCATTCCTTTGACCGCGGCCTGCGGATCGGCGAGGCCGCCGGAGAGATTCGCGCCGACGCAGAAATCGGTGCCTTCGTTGCCGATCACCAGACCGGCCCAGTCGCCGCGCTCCACCTCTTCCACCGCTTCGACGAGCATGGCCCGGATGTCGTCGTCGAGCGTGTTCATCTTGGTGTGGAACTCGAGACAGAGCACGCCGTCGCCGAGGTCGCGCAGCGATGCGCCCTTGTTCTCTTTGACCGCGGGGCAGTCGTGCAGCGAGATCTGCCGCGCGTCTTTCGGCACCGCGACGTATGCCTTCGAGAGCGGATCGTAGACGCTGCCGTTTTTATAAAAGGAGTCGTGGCCGGCGTCGAGCATCTCGCGCACCCACGGCGCGACGGCCACGCCGTCCTTTTCCATCGCTTCGGCGGTCGCGCGCACGCCGATGGCGTCCCACAGCTCGAACGGCCCGAGGTCGTGCGAGAAGCCCCAGCGCACCGCCCGATCGATGCTCACCAGATCGTCGCTGATCTCCGGGACGCGGCGGGAGGCGTAGCCGAGGGCGTTGTAGACGGCGTGACGTGCGAGGGCGCCCGCTTTGTCGTCCTGCTGCAGGACGAAGTTCAGCCGCTCCGGGAGCTGGCGGATCTTCGACGCTTCGGCCAGCGACGGAATCCGCGGCTCGATCCGCTCGCGATATTCGCCGGATCGGATGTCGAGCGAGAGGATGCTCTTGCCGTCTTTCTTGTAGAAGCCCTGGCCGCTCTTGTCGCCGAGGCGCCCTTTCTCCATCTGCGCCTTGCGCAGCGCTTCGACGCGCGGCGAACGGAGCACCTCGCGCGATTCGTCCCCTTCGATGAGGTCGTAGAGGTTGTCGCCGACCGCGCTCGCGACATCGAGGCCGACCAGGTCCTGCAGGCGGAACGCCGCGGTCTTCGGACGGCCGATGAGCGGCCCGGCGATCGCGTCCACTTCTTCGACCGTGTAGTCGTGCTCGAGCGCAAAGTCGGTCAGCGCCGCGCCGCCCACGGACGCGAGGCGGTTGGCGATGAAGTTCGGCGTGTCTTTGCAGAGCACGACCCCCTTGCCGAGGCGCTGCTCGGCGAAGGCGCGGACGAACTGGACGATCTCCGGGGCCGTGTCGGGCGTCGGGATCACCTCCAGCAGCTTCATGTAGCGCGGCGGGTTGAAGAAATGTGTGCCGATGAAGTGCTTGCGGAAGTCGTCCGACGCGTTCACCGCGATCCGCGAGATCGGCAGGCCGGAGGTGTTCGAGGAGACGATGCTGTCCGGCTTGCGGAGGCGATCGATACGCGCCACGAGGTCGCGTTTCGCCTCCATGTTCTCGACGATCGCTTCGACGATCCAGTCGCCCTCGGCGATCCACGCTTCGTGCTCGTCGAGTTTGCCGGCGGTGATGAGCTCCGCCGTCTCCGGCGTGTGAAACGAGGGCGGCTTGTGCTTTTTGATGCGGTCGAGCGGCGGCTCGATCACGTCGAGCAGATAGACCGCGATACCGGCATTGGCGAAATGCGCCGCGATGCCGCCTCCCATCGTGCCGGAGCCGATCACCACGGCACGGCTGATCGTGTGAGACATCAATGACTCTCCTCTTCGCGCAGGACGCGGCGCAGCACTTTGCCGACCGCCGATTTCGGAAGCGTGTCACGGATTTCGAGCTGCACGGGACGCTTGAATTCAGCGAGGTCGCTCGCGCAGTGCTCGCGCAGGTCGTCCACCGTCGCCTCGCTGCCCGGTTTGAGGACGACGAAGGCTTTCACCACCTCGCCGCGATACGCGTCCGGCACGCCGATCGCGCACGCTTCCATCACCGCGGGATGCGTGAAGAGGACCGACTCGATCTCGCCTGGATAGACGTTGAAGCCGGAGACGATGATCATGTCTTTCTTGCGCTGGACGATGTAGGTGAAGCCGTCGGAGTCCATCCGGGCGATGTCGCCGGTGTAGAGCCAGCGCACGCCGTTGTCATCGACGCGAATGGTCTGCGCCGTTTCGTCGGGACGGTTCCAGTAGCCCTTCATCACCTGCGGTCCGGCGATGCAGAGCTCCCCCTCTTCGCCCGGCCCGACCTCGCTCGTTCCTTCGCCGAGGTCGACGATCTTCATGTCGGTATCCGGCAGCGGGATGCCGATGCTCCCCACTTTGCGGACCGAGAGCGTCGGGCTGGTGTGCGTGACCGGTGACGCCTCGGAAAGGCCGTAGCCTTCGCTCAGAAGCCCGCCGGTCAGCTGCTCGAACTGTTCGAGCACTTCCACCGGCAGCGGCGCGGAGCCGCTGTTGAAGGCGCGGATCTTGTCGAGCCCCGACTCGCGCGTCTTCGGGTGATTGAGCAGCGAGATGAAGAGCGTCGGCACGGCCGGAAAGTACGTCGGGCGATGCTCGCGAATGGCGTTCAGCAGCGCGTCGGCGTCGTACTTGGGGATGAGGATCTGCAGCCCGCCGAGCCACATGCCGGCCATGAGGCCGACCGTGAAACCGTAGATGTGGAAGAAGGGGATGACCAGGAGATAGCGCTCCTCGCCGCGGCGAAGCGCCGGCACGTGCAGCGTCGTCGTCTGCACGACGTTCGCGAAGATGTTGGAGTGCGTCAGCATCGCCCCCTTGGGGATGCCGGTCGTGCCGCCGGTGTACTGCAGCACGGCCACGTCCTCGACCGGATCGATCTCCACGCGCGGGAGTTGCGGCACGTCCACCGACGCGAGCAGATCGGCCAGCCGCTCCGTGCCGTCGATGCTCGGACACGGCAGGCCGTGTACGCTGTACTCGGCCGCGGAGGTGATGATCATCTTCTCGATCCGCGTTCCTTCGCGAATGGCCAGCGCGGCCGGCGCGAGAAGATCGAGCACCACCAGCATGCGCATCGCGGAGTCGTGCGCGACCACCGCGATCTCGCGCGGCGTGTAGAGCGGGTTGATGTTCACCACGATCCCGCCCACGCGCAGGATGCCGAACACCGCGATGAGGTACTGCGGGCAGTTCGGCAGCATCACGCCGATGCGATCGCCTTTGCTGACGCCCATCCGCGCGAGCGCCGTGGCGAATTTGTCGGCCCGCTCCTTCACCTCGGCGAACGTCAGCGTCGCGCCGAGGAACGCCGTGCACGGTTTGTCCGGCACGTCGGAGGCGGCGATGCGCAGGATGTCGGTCAGCGGGCGGCGCGGGTAGTTGAGGTTCGGCCGGACCCAGTAGTCGAAGTGCCGGTACCACGGCTTTGCGTCAGACAATCGTGGAGCCTCCGTCGATGAGGATGGTCTGCCCGGTGATGTAGCTCGAGGCGTCGGAGGCGAGAAAGAGCGCGACGCCCTTCAGCTCCCCCGCGTTGCCGACCCGTGGGATCGGATTGTTGCGCTGGATGCCCGCTTCCACTTTCTCGATCACCGCATCCGCCAGCCGGGAGTGGAAGAAGCCGGGCGCCATGGCGTTCACGCGAATGCCGTGCGGCCCCCACGTCGCCGCGAGCTCGCGCGTGAGGCCGATCAGCGCCGCTTTGCTGGCGACGTAGCCGGCGTAGTGCGGGCCGTGCACGCCCGATTTGAACGCGGCCGTCGAGGAGATGTTGATGATCGAGCCGCGGCCCGCCTTCAGCATTTCTTTCCCCGCCGCCTGCGCGAAGAGAAACGCGCCGCCGAGGTTCGTGTCCAGCACCTTCCGGAACTTGTCGTACGCCATCGTCTCCGGCCGCTCCCCCCACGAGATGCCGGCGTTGTTGACCAGGATGTCGATCCGGCCGTAGTGCCCCATGGCCGCATCGACCACCGCCTGCACCTGCTCCGGATTGGTGACGTCGCAGACCAGCCCCTCCGCACGGAACCCGCGCGAGCGGAACTCTTCGAGCGTCGGC
This sequence comes from Thermoanaerobaculia bacterium, assembly GCA_036398925.1. Lineage (GTDB taxonomy): Bacteria > Acidobacteriota > Thermoanaerobaculia > Gp7-AA8 > Gp7-AA8 > DASWOB01. Next base: position 1,249 of record DASWOB010000100.1, on the reverse strand, counting down.
GTCAGCCACTCCTCGCGCCGCGCGCAGAGCATCAGCGACGCACCACCCTCGGCGAGCCCCTCCGCGATCTCCTGCCCGAGGCCGCGCGAGCCACCGGTGACGATGGCCGCGCGGCCGGTGAGGTTGAACTGTTCGAAGACGTGCATTTTTGAGAGTTCCTCGGGTTCCTCGGGTTCTCGGAGCACGGGCGCCTCTGCCGAGGAACCCGAGGAGCTCCGAGGAACCGCCTTCTTCGCGTGCACTCCAGAGTACAACCACAGCTGCCACCTGTTGAGTGGCCTTTCGGGGAGCGGGCGACACGCCCGGCGAGACGCCCGCTCCCCGAAAGGGTAGCTGTTGAGTTGTTGAGCTATTGAGCGAGGAAGTATTTGTTGAATCCATCACTTCCTCGCTCAATAGCTCAACAGCTCAATAGCTCAATAGCTCAACCCCTGAACCCCCTGAGCAGCTGAACAGCTGAACAGCTCAAACAAAAAAAAACCGCGGACGCGCCCGTCGACGCGCCCGCGGCAACAACAACGACTACTACAACTACGACTTCTTCGCGTCCGGCTGCTGCGGCTTGCGTTTGCCGCGGTTGCCGAGAGCGCGGCGCATGTCGGCGACGTGCGGGGCGAGGTCGGCGTGCTCCGGGCGTTTGGCCAGGCGCTGGGCCAGGGCGTACGTGTCCAGCGCATCTTCGCCGGCGCGTGCTTTGGCGGCGGCGATGCTGTAGCGAACGAACTGCGCCAGCGCCTCCAGCTCGTCGGCCACCGGGCTGTACGCCTCGCCGTAGGTCTGCGCCTCGCGCCTTGCGGCAGGAGTGGCGGCCCCGTTGAGCACGAGCGCCTCATGGTTGGAGGTCGCCACCACCGTCAGCTCGACGAACTCCGGCGGCAGTGACGTCTTACTGATCAGGCGCCGCCGGCCGATGCGGTCCGGCGGAACGGTAAAGAACGGGATGAGCAGGCGCATCGCGCGAAGCTCTTCGACGCGCGCCTGGGCGGCGTCGGTGTGTGATGACGGGGACGGAGTGGCGGTCTCGGAGACCGGGGCATTCTTTTGATTGGACATGATGTCCATCCTTTCTTTCTCGAACGTGCTGTGTGGATCAGAGCAGGGCGTTCGAGGGGAGAGGAGGAGCGCGTCCCCGGCAGATGCGGCGTGGTGCGTCGGTGGTGGCCGGACAGGCCGTCCGCCGGCGTCGAGCCGGAACGGAGGCCACCCGGTCGCTGGCGCTCTTGCGCCGGCAAAGGAGGAACTCGCGTGC
>DASWOB010000099.1:0-5315 GCA_036398925.1 Thermoanaerobaculia bacterium | reverse complement strand
CCGTCGAGGACAACGGCGGCGTGCACATCAACTCCGGCATCCTGAACCACGCCTTCTATCGCGCGGCGATGGCCATCGGCGGGAAGACGTGGCACGTGCTGGGGAAGATCTGGTACGTCGCGCTGACGGAGCGGCTCACGCCGGAGGCGGACTTTGCCGACTTTGCGCGGGCCACGACGGACATCGCCGGTGAGCTGTACGGCAATGGCGGCGAGGTCCAGCGGATCGTCGCCGGCGCCTGGTCGGACGTCGGGCTGAAGGTGCCGCTCTTCGGGTGTGGCTCGGCTTCGCACGGCGCGTCGGTCAGACGACGCGCGCGCCCGAGGGTCGGGCAACCCAACGCTGCCGGCCGTCCCGGCTCGAAGTGGCGTCAGCGTCCTGCGCGCTGAGCCTGCACGAGAAACCTGCCGCAGACGCGCTCGGGCGCTTCGCGCGCCCGAGGCTCTGCCTACCGGCGGCCGTCCTGGCCGCATGGAGAAAACACCATGAGCACCAATCCGAAACACGTCGAGCAGATGTCCGCGAAGACGCCGTCGTTCAAGACCATCGACCGCGAGATCAAGACGCTCACGGCGCAGATGGAACAGGAGCAGACGCTGATGCCGGAGACGCAGAGCGGGCGGATCGCGCGGCTGCTGAAGATCTACAACGGCATCAAGCCGCTGCTGACGGTGATCAGTGCGCTGCCGCTGATCCCGAGCGGCTGGCGCGCGGCGCTGGTGCTGTTCAACAACGCGCTCGCGGCGGTGGCCGCCGGCGCGGACGAGGTGTCCGCCGAGTTCAAGGCGGGGAAGGATCTGTGAGGCGCGCCATGCCGACCCGCAAGATCGCCGTGACGCGACGTCCGGCAGGTTCATGTCGGTCATTGACGCGCGGGAGCGTCCGGCGACGGCCATCGTCGAGACGATCCACGTCTCGCGCAATGGCGTGCGCCGTCTGAAGCGCCGCCGTGCGGTTCGTTCGCGGAGCCGGGCGGGGTTCAAGGCCGGCCGCGATCTCTGATCGATTTACGTAGTTGACCTGGTGGGGCGCGCGCGGGCGCGCTCCACCGTTTGGGAGGCGATCATGAACATGAAGTCGTATCCGCTGAAGCGCGGACAGTGGTTCGAGGAAGTGACGGAGAAAAAATACGTGGTGTGGCACGGGACGGCGGGCCGGACGCTGCATACGCCGTCGTCGGGACGCCCGGGGAGGGCGACGACGTCGATCGACGGCTGGAATCTGGACGCGCTGCGCGTGGGCGCGCCGTATCTGGTGGACCGTGACGGGACGGTTTACAAGACGTTCGACGATACGGGCTGGATCTATCACCTCGGGATCAAGGGGACGAGCGGGCGCTATGACAGGGCGTCGGTGGCGATCGAGTTCGCGAATGAGCTGGGGCTGGCTCTGGACGGGGACCGGCTGTATGCGTTCGGGATGAATACGCCGAACACGATCTATACGGGGCCGTTTTTCGCGTACGACTGGCGGGACTATCACTTTTTTGCGCAGTTGGACGAGGCGCAGGTGGATGCGGGGATCGAGCTGACTCTCGATGTCTGCCGCCGCTACGACATCGAACCGTCGTTTTACTACCCTTCGACCACCTTTGATTTTCCGCGGTGTTTCGAGGTGGCGACGATCGTGTGTCATTCGAATTGCCGGCGGGATAAGACGGATCTGGCGCTGCCGGATTGGGTGTATGAGCGGGTGGAGGGGGCGGGGATTCGGGTGGTTTCGTGAGGGGGACGCGGCCGCGGCGTGCCGCGGCCGCACGAACGAGGACGGTGTGTCGGAACCCGGCCTCGGAACCGGCGGCCGTGCTACTGTTGCTGACACGACTTGCACATGCAGATGTGCAATGAGATTGCATCCTCCGACTTCGATGGCTCGAACCGCAAACCGCATCTACGGCGACCGCGACCCGCGCGAGATCCCGGCGTATCCGCTGGTGGAAGCGGCGCGTTATGCCGGCGTGCCGCTCAGCACGTTGCGGGCGTGGGTTGGCGAGCGGAAGGATATTCCGGGCGTGATCGAGCTTCCGGACGACTCGCGCGGTCAGCTTTCGTTCTACAACCTGGTCGAGGCGTTCGTCCTCGGCGGGCTGCGCCGCAAGCATCACCTGCCGCTGCAGCAACTGCGGCGCGATCTCCAGACCTTGCGTGAGCTGCACCCCGGCGTGCGCCATCCGCTTGCGGACCTCGACCTCGCGACGTTCGCGCGGAGCATCTTCGTGGAGTCAGCGGAGGATGTGGTGAACGTCTCCCGCGGCGGGCAGCTCGGCATCCATGCCGTGCTCGCAGGCGTGCTGCAGCGGGTGGAGAAGGGGCCGACAGGCGCGCTGCGCCTCTTCCCGCTCACTCGCGCCGACGTCGCGAAGTCGCCGCGTCTCGTGGTCATCGATCCTCGCATAGCGTTCGGCCGGCCGGTGATCGCCGGTACCGGAATCCCCACGGCGGTGATCCACGAGCGGTGGAAAGCCGGAGATTCGGTCGTCGCGCTAGCCGAGGATTACGATCGCACGTCGGAAGAAATCGAAGAAGCCCTCCGGTACGAAGCCGCCTGAGCCGACGTTCTTCGTCGACCGCTCTCTCGGCCGGAAGCTGCCCGCCGCCCTCATTGCCGCGGGTGTCGCTGCGATCACGCACGACTCGGTGTTCGCGCAGGACACGCCCGACGAGGAATGGCTGACGCGTGCCGGTCAGGAGGGCTGGATCGTACTGACGCCGTTGCGGTCCTAATCAGCGACGCAGAGCGATCACACCTCAATCTGGGGTTCAACGGGAACTTCGACGTAGGGTTTAATCGCGCCGTATACGCCCGGTCCGAAGACAGACACCACGAGAGAAAATCGCATCTCTTCGTTCTTCATCGAGCGCCTCTGATCCCACCAGCCGAGGACCGGAACGATCGCGATCAGCTTGTCCCCGGCGAGTTCAGCCATCGTTCCACGCCATCGGTCGCTCTGAACGGTGCCGCGGCTGCGGTTCTGAATCCCGATCTCCCATGGGAACGATTTCTTCGTAGAAATTTTCGGCCTTTTACCGTCACTCGCTCGCGGGCGCTTGAGGGCATTGATACGCTGGAAAAACTCTTCTTCCGACTCCTGGGGTCCCTGCATATCCCACTTGAGATCCAGCCCGTGAAAGACGTGCCGCCGAAATTTGTTGGGTTCGGTAAAGTAGGACAGCGTCACGCGCAGTTCGACTTGGGCATCAGGATCGCCGAGGAGGTCAGCGGGGATCGGCAGCCGGTAAAGCTTCAGCTTGCGACGCAGGTGCGGCTCGGTCGTTTTCGTTGTCGGCCGCTTGGGCGGTTTTTTCTTTGGCTCCTCCTCGATGACTGCGTTCGGCATCGCATCTTCTATGATGATCGTGGCTCGATCCTGCGCACAGGCCGTCGCGATGGCTTCATCCGGGACACCATAGCCGCAGGCAAGGAGGCGGTCGTTGATTACGGGGAACTGCTTGAGCATCGCCGCAGTCCAACTTGCGGAGTGAACGATCAGCGCGCGGACAGTTTCCGGCAACAGCTTCCGTTCCACGCTCCAGATACGAGCGGCAAGATACGCAGCGCGCGCCGAAGCCTCGCTCGTCATGGACGTCCAGCCCAGCGGGCTGCCCAAGGTGTGTTTGTGGCTCGTGGTGAGCGCACACAATGTCGGCACGCCTGTGTCTATTAGCGGCAGCGCCAACGCGAGATTGCCACCCTCCATCACGATGTCAGGCTTGATCGGCCACTCGTTGCCGACGAGTCCAGTACTCGTGTACGGAGAGATCTGACCGCTCTGTGTCGCGACGACCGTCGCTTCCCGATAATCCGGATCAGGTGGCAAGGTGGTGCGCTGCGTGTAGGCGCCGACGGTGAGCACGTTTGCCGCCTGCGCTGGTTGATGAATGTGCTCGGAAAGCTGCAACTGCGGATACTGCTCTGCGAGCGCGAGCCGCTGGTGCTCACGCGCGTTGCCCGCAGCGACGATCAATAACCGTCCCTTCTCTCCGAACGTGACTTGATCTGCGGCGTGACTCCATAGCGTCGGTTCGAGACCATCCAGCGGCGGATCCTGCATCGTGCGTGTCACGGCGAGAACGAAGACCCGGTCGCGCGGCTGCGGGTCGGCATTCTCCGCCGCGCGAACGCCGTCAACCATCAGCACGGGCCAGTTTTCGTAATTGTCATCACTAGCCGTTCCGTAGCCCGGCGCGACGAGAATCCGGCTGCTTTGCAACCAATGCTGCGCCTGCGCAGTACCCCGTTCGATTGCGGCGCCGAGATCCTCATACAGCGAGATCCCAGCCATTTTGGTTCCGTGGCCGTATGTGTCTTCCGCCGAAGGAAGGGGGTCCACGTGGCTCGCGCTCAGGATCGCGGCTTCGAGTAACGGATGCGCAGTCGCAATCCCGGTGTCGAGGATGACCACTGACGGCGCATCGTCCGGTGGTGGAAGAAGTTCAAAGTCACCGAGCTGCTTAGTCCCCGTGTCCTCCGCCAGGTACAAGTCACGGATGCTTGGTGGCGCGAGCTCGATCTCGTAAATACAGTCGGTCGCCGAGCGCAACTGGTCGAGCTGTTCACGCGTGAGCCTGATAAAAAAGTAAACCTGCTCGGGCGCAACAAACTCCTGCAATTTTTGCCCGGCGCCGATTCTGTAGAGCTGTCTCGCAATCTGCGCGCGGCTATCCTGAGTCTCCGCGAGTGGCCGCCGGTAACCGCCGCGGCAGGCGACCTCGAACCAATAGGGGCGCGTATCGATCAGGGTTTCGGCGCGAAGCCGAGGGCCGCGGAGATCGCCGAGATCGGCTATCCCAATGCTCTCAATAGGCGCGACCGCACGCTCTTTGGCGCGGTGAATGGTGATCGTGCCGTCTTCTTCCGTCTTCGTCTTCGTTCGAGCATCGTCCGCAAAGTCGTTGACCTTCACTTGGAGATAGTCGAGCTTCGGATTCGCAACGTCGAGGAGAACGACTCCCGTGTCGGGATCTACTCCTACGAGCCGCGCGTCGCTCCGACTATCGTCCAGTTGCTCCGGTGCAAGGGTAGCGTCGGGCATCGGCCGAACAGCGACGATTTCACGGGTCGCAAGCTCGTCGCGTGCGGTCTCCGGACGCGACGCTACTTGCTGCTGAATGTCGGTAATCTGCTGCAGGAGCTTCGCTCGATGCGCAGCGGGATCGAGGGATGGGAGCTTGGGTGGGTATGACCGGGGACATTCCTGACATTCGTGTCTAGGGACATATTTGACAACGGCGGAGCGCCCGGGGTGGGATGCTCGGTAACAACGACGCGTGAGCGTCAGCCCTTTCCGCCGCCGCAAAACCGGGGGCGGTCAGATG
>DASWOB010000098.1:0-50583 GCA_036398925.1 Thermoanaerobaculia bacterium | reverse complement strand
CCTCGTATCTGACGACAGCGCGCTCGCGGAGGCCAGGCCAACCAATGGGGTCCGGGGCCATGGCCCCGGCCGCCGGAGGCCCCCCGTCGTCCCCTCACCCGTGGGCGGCGCCTGGTCCCGTGAAGCGGTGCCTCCGCCAGCCGAACCAGTGCACCGCCATCACCATCGCCAGCGCCAACATCGTCCAGAGCACCAGCTCGTTCGGCGGCAGCACGAACACGATGGCGATGAACGCGCACCAGAGGATGGCGATCGCGTTGATCACCCGACCGAAGCGGCCGAGGTTCCACTGCGCGAGGTGGCGCGGCAGGCGGTTGCGGAGATTCAGCGCGATCGGAATGACGTACGCCAGGTAAAGCGCGATCGTGCTGATCGACGTCACCACCGAAAATGCGGCCGCGTACAGGCAGACCAGCACGGCCAGCAGGCTGGTGATCACGATCGCCCACACCGGCGTGTGATGGCGGCCGCTCACCCGCTTGAGCAGCGAAGCGCCCGGCATCCCGTCGTCGCGGGCGAAGGCGTACCACATCCGCCCCATCGACGTGATCGACGCCGCGCCGCACAGCCACATCGCCCCGCCGATGACGATCGCGATCGCGTTCGCCATCGCCCGCGGCAGATTCTGCGAAACGATGTACAGCACCGGGTACGGATCGGCCGCCGTGCGCGCCACGTCACCGTCCGGGATGCACCACGTCAGCACCATCAGCATCAGGTATCCGACCACGGCCGAAACGGCGACCGACAGGAAGATCCCCCACGCTGAGTTCAGGCGCGCCATCTTCGTCTCCTCGGCGACGTGCGCCGAGGCGTCGTAGCCGGTGTACGTCCACTGCGCCTGCAGCAGAGCCAGCACGAACAGCAGCATCGGCGGCCCGGCCGTGTACAGCTCCTGCAGCGCCGGAACGAGCCGCAGGAGGATCGAGCCGGTCGAATAGTCTCCTGCCACCATGATCGTGGCCGGCGGTGCGCTGGGGGCGTACGAGAAGAGGAACGCCGCGCTGTTGTGATGCGTGCCGAACAGCGTCAGCAGAATCGTGATCAGCAGCACCCCGCCGATGTGCCACCAGACGCTGATGTCGCTGAGCAGGGCCGTGATGCGGATGCCGTAGATGTTGATCAGCACCTGCGGAATCATGATCACCACCATGATCCCCACCTGAAACAGCCAGGTGGTGTACAGCGGATCGGGAGGCAACCCGAAGATCGTCGTGGCCGCGCCGATGAGATAGATCGCCGCCGCGATGTTGATGCCGGCGGTGATCGTCACCTGCCCGATCATGTTCAGCCACGCCGTCACCCACGCCCAGCCGCGGCCCCCCAGCCGGAACGACCAGAAGTAAAGCCCGCCCGCCGTCGGATAGGCCGACGCGATCTCCGCCATCGAAGCTGCCACCGCCAGCGTGAACAGACTGACCACCGGCCACCCCACCGAGTTGACGATCGGCCCGGCCAGCTTCAGCCCATACCCGTAAAGCAGCACCGCCCCGGTCAGCACCGAGATGATGGAGAACGAGATGGCGAAATTCGAAAAGCCGCCCATCTCCCGGAACAACTGCTGCGCATACCCGAGCGAGCGAAGGTACTCCTCGTCGTCACTTTCGTGCATCGCTGCATCGTAGCGGAGTCAGCCGGCTCGCTCGTGCCGAACGACGTGAAACTCCTCGTCCGCTGACGGCGGCTCGAAGAACGCCGTGACCGCCCGGAACTCCGCTTCCCCGGTCCACCGACTGTCCGGCGGAAGATCCTTGCTGCGTTCCCTCAGCTGCCGCAGGCACAACCCGTCCGGCGCGTCGACGAAGTGCAGCTCGTGCTCAACCTCGGCATCATCGATCAGGCGGCGGAACCACGCTCGCTGCCGCCGGGTGTTCCCCGGAAAATCGAGGACGACCGACACGCCGATCGAAAGCAGCGAGCGGATGTGCGGACCGAGAGCATCCCTGATCCGGGAGGAGTACGTCACGTACGCCGCGAGATCGGTAATCTCCCCCGGGAACAGCCGCACGAGAAACTCGTCCTCGACGAGCAGCACCGCCCCCTCCCGCGACGCCAGCTCCCGCGACAACGTCGACTTGCCCGCGGCCATCTTCCCGCAGAAAAAGAACAGCTTTCCCTTGCGCATGTGGTCAGCCTTTCGTCGTCAGGTGATGGGGTTCGGGTGTCATCGGGGTCACACCTTCGACCTTCGACCGCGTCGTCGGAACTCCTCGGAATGGAAGATGTCGCTACAGGGCGTAGAGCTGGATCGGGTGACGAGAAGAACGAAGCTGTGACCCCATTGTGCCCCACTAGAAGCAAATGAATTTGACGTTTTCGCGCGCGACGTCGGCGGAAGAGGCTAAAGGTGTGACCGTGGAGCTATCGCTGGATGTGCCGAACAGACACCGCGACAAGCCGAACGAGCAGGGATATCATAAAGAACGTCACAAAATAACCGGGAATCGCCGCCCTCAGATAACGCATGGATTCCCACCAGTAGGGCCCAGGGAAGCAGTACGTCCAGCTACCGCGAAAATATTGGTGAAAGCCGGACTCCCATGATGTTGGAAGCAGTTGCGCGAACAACGCCGGGACGAAATCGGCTTTTCGCCAGTGGCGCGCCAGAAGCTGAAGCATCGCTGGCGGCATATGGTCTAACGGTAACCACCACGTGCCATACCAGTAAGCGCAACTAAGGGCAACAGCGAGAAGAGATGAAACGGCGACCGTTCTGCGGACGACCTGCCGCGATACAACCTTGTTTCGATCCGCATCGGGCAAACGGACGTACAAAAAGAGTAGCAGGCGGAGAGTGAGGCACGCGATCGAACCAACCAGAAGATACGCAGCAACCTCGAGAAGATTTAGCGCAGCGCTGACAAGCGCTGTCACTGCTGCGCCAGCCGCGGCGTACCCGAGGACTGCCGCCGGAAGATTCGCACGTGCCGCAGGCGAGGCATGCATACGGATAAGACCCTAACATGGCCGTTCGGGAAACCGCGACGCCAGGGTCCGGCGCCTCCCTCCCGTCGGGCTAACCCGGATCATTCATGAAGCGAAGTTCCTGAGAGAGGCGAGGTTGGCCTCTCCGCGGTGGAACATACCGCGCCATGCGACGGAAGACGCGACAAATTCTGGTGAGGCCGAAAGGCTGGGCGGTCACCGGCGTAGGGCTCATATCGCCGTTCTCGCGAGAGCTCGTCCAGCCGTCGCCTTCAGTGTGTTGCGTCAGGGCGTTCAATTGTCAAGCCATCCATCCGCCCGCCCGGCTTGACAATTGAACGCCCTGACGCGGGGTTCGGCATCTATGCGACGGCTGGACGGTGTGCTGCCCGAAGTGACGACTCTTCATCCTGCACGTGGTGCACCTCCACGTCGCCTGTGGTGGATTTTCACGTCGCCTGTGGTGGATTTTCACGTCGCATGTGGTGGATTTTCACGTCGCATGTGGTGGATTTCCACGTCGCATGTGGTGGATTTCCACGTCTCATGTGGTGGATCTCCACGTCGCAGGTGGTGGATCTCCACGTCGCAGGTGACGCCTCTTCATTTCAAAGATGATGACTCGCCATATCGAACGTGATCGCTCTCCACGTCGCGCGTGAAGCTCCGTCCTGTGGCCAGTGACGACTCGTCACGTCGTCCGTGCGATGCGACACGACTCACGTGACCTCGCCACGGGGCGAGAGCGAATCGATCACGTCCTTCGGAGTGCGGCCGGGGCCGCGGGGGCACACCTTCGTTCTGCTCTTCCCATGATCGAGCTCTACCCACTGTCGAAACATCTTCCATTCCGGGGAAAGCCTGGAAGATCGTCATCATACCTGTTCGGCGTGGTGGGGATGTGGACTGCGGCGGCCCTCGCCGCCGCTCTCTGACACGCGGCGGAGCCGCCATCCGTCGATGCGTCCCTAAGAGTGTCTGGGATGATTACGGCTACGACGTGCAGAGGCCTGCCTATGCCTTTTGGGGCGTCACTTTGCTGCCCTGCGGGCCGCCTTCGGCCAGCCACTCCTGCGCGTCATCGGTCGTGTCGAACAGCCGGTACTCACGGTGCGCGAAATTCGCCACTGCTTGTATGAGCACCGCCTGTATGGCGGTGAGGCCGACGACCGCTTCACGTTCGATGTATGGAGCGCGATGCAGCGCGCTTTGCTTCAGCGCGCCGAGCGTTTCGACGGAAAGGCTCGTTCCGCGTAGATCGACGAGCGCGAGTACCGAGTTGCGCTGCTCTCGCGCGATCGCCTCGTCGCAGGCGGCGATCTCAAGATGCAATTGCTCCACGTCACGCCTGAAGCCCGAATAGTCGCAGTAGAGGATTCGACGGCCCCGCTGCTCGATCCACCTGGACTTCATGAGGAGACTCCATGCACAGCGCGTACGCGCTGCAATGGCTGCCGGCGGACTCATAGGTATCGTCGTCCTTGCGTGACACTCATAGGTGACTGATTCTCAACCGTGGCGTCGATCGAGGTGGGATTTCCGCCTCGGTGCAGGCCTCCACTCGGGTTGCCGTCAGCACCGTCATCAGGCCCGCAACAGCGAGCGTGCGCCAGTTGTGTTTGTCATCAACTCCGTCCGGGTGGCGTTACACCCAATCCGTACGCTACGCAGCTGAGTGCACGCTATGGCAACAGACCTTCAGATGTCGTTGCTCATGCCACACCCGCGCACCTGCTGCTTTGACGGGTGAACGGCGAGAGGTGATTTCGCTCGCCGAGCCACGTCATGAAGAAGCCGTCGAGCGCGCATCCCAGGGTGCGTAGCTCCGGTGTCAGCTCATGAATGATGCTGCCCTGGCCGCGCCAGTGCATTGTCAGGCGCGGACCGTCGTCAGGAATGGAACGGTCCGGCTGCGCCTCGAGCAGTTCGTTCGCGCGATGCTCGCTCAGAATGCGCTCCAGCTCCGCGATGGCGCTCTTCGGGAGGAGGACACACGTCGGCTTGCTGTTTCGCTTCTCGATCAGAGTCCCGTCATCATAAACCTGCACGTCCACATGATCACTGTACGCGAAGAAGCCGGGATACCAGACAACGCGGAACATCTCGCGGCGATCGTACTCGTCGCGCACACACGAGCTCGTGCCGCAGCCGGCGAGGAACAGGGCGATTGCAGCCGTCAGGACGAGACGCATGATCAACGCGAGCATACCGCCGCCACGGTCAGGCCGGGGGCAAGTTCACGCGGCGCAACCACGGCCTGGACGACGCGCATGTCCCCGGGTGCAGCCAACGCTAAGGCAAGTGGGAGGAGTGTTGGAAAGCGTCAAGTAGACCTTCTCTCATCTCGACGTCACGGTGCCGAATCAGAACACTGACGAATTTTTCCCGGGTCGACGCTCAATACGTTGCCGTCCAGGTGCCACGTCAGCGGACCGCCGTTCTTTGCCTTCACTCGAAACGCCTGCTCGTTCCGGCCGGGCTCGAACATCATCGGCTGACCGCGGTCCATGTCGCCCGGCTCGAACATGTTGCGATTGCCGATCGGGATCTGAACCGTGTGTTTGTTGGGATTGTCGTAGGCGAAAACGACGTGCGTCTCGTGGTCCGACACCTTGCCGCAGGCGACGAGCGGCTTCACTGGTTGAAGTTGACGGCGTGGCAATCCCTTGTAGTACTCGAAGTCATACGCGTTTTGTTTTCGTTGTTCGGCGACATCGGCCAGCCCCGCACGAGCTGCAAGAATGATGTCGCCGTTCTTCGACGACTTGAGCGCGTTCTGATAGAGCTTCTCTGCCAGAGCTTCATATCGGTTGATGTCGTTGAGCGGTGCGCCAGCGCCGACCATGTTTCCGGCTTCCAACAGGAGCCGCCTTGCCTCCCTGAGCTCGAGCCACTCGATATTCGGATGGCGGGGATCGAGCTTCCGCAGCTCATCGCGCAATTGCCGCACTCGCTCGGATGATGCTCCCTGCCAGAGCGTAACCGTCGCAAACGGCGCATAGCGGGAATCGCGGTGATTCGTCCATAGGTCGCGGGCGAATTCCATCCCGCGACGGCTGCCCGGCCATTCCGGACCGTCCGCCGCTTCCTGCATCTTCTGCCGGACCACGGTGTCGATGCCCCCCGGTTCCTCCACCACGAGCGGAACGGTGTTGGTCACCCAAACGGTCGTCCACCGTTGCAGGTCGTCGATGTTGCGGCTTTTTTTTGCTTCGGAGGGGGAATGATGATCGAGCAGCTTCTCCAGTTCGCTACCGAACGCGAAGCGGAGCTGATAGCTGCCGGGCGTGGTGATCGGGAGAGGGTGCACTCCGAGCCCGTCACTACCGGCGAGCCACGAGGACCAGCGGATGGTGCGCGTCTCGCGCGGTGCGACGGTGGTGTTGCCGTCCCAGAGCGGGTCGAGGGTCGCCCAGCGCACGAGCGGCATGTCCACCCAGCGGGCGAGGGAAGGCTGCCCCCCCTCCGGCGTGACTTCCATCGTGAATGCGTCTGGCAATGTGAACGGCTGGGACGAACGGTTCTGGACGACGAATTCGATGTCCACCGGTAGCGCGGGGAGCACACGGCTCTCCGAGAGCCGTGCCGTGACCGTCACGTTGGACTGGCCGACCGCGCTGGAGGCGCAGGCGAGAAGAGCAAAGCAGATGACCAGCTTTCTCATGAGATCCTCCAACATTAGCGGCACGGCAGTGGGGAGTAGGACATCCAAGTGCGTCCGTTGAGTGCAACCCTGGAATTGGGAACCGGCTCGCACCGCTCGCGAATCCAGCGATACTCACTATCCACCCCTTCCCCGGTTTTCTGGTAGTGAAACGCGCCCACTCCATCCAGGAATGCCGGGCACGTCTCGAAGCCGCCGTTGGGAGCCGAACAGGTGTACGTGCCGCGGGCCTGGCAAACTTTGCCCGGCGCGTTCCATGCGGAGTAGTCGCAGTGCTCCTCGTGATCGGGGTTGGGTTTCGAGTTCGCACGCCAGAGATGCGCAACCTCGTGTGCGAGCACCTCGGCCAGCAGCGTCTGATTCATGCCGATGGCGTCCGCGTAGAGGTAGATGAAGCTGTTTCCGCGAAGGGTTAGGGCCTCGGCGTGCACGGTGGCGTCCCTCTGAAGTCGCGTAGCCGTGATGACGTGCTGGTGGTTGGGGCGCGGATCACTCTCGCTCCACCTTTCAGCGAAATTGACCCACGTGTCGGCGAACGCGCGGCCGTTCAAAGAGGGGACGTATGGCACTACCGGGATCGCAGGTGCCAGAGGCACGTATTCGACGAACGCCTGGGCGAAGAGCGTCTGCACGACATGGTCACTGGCACGGAAGTAATCGTCGGCAGGGTTTCCCGTGAGCAGGCCGACAGCGTCAGCGAGGACCGGATCACCACTCGTCGGGAAATAGTAGTTGGCGAACGCCTCGCCGGGTTGCAGCACGATATGGCCGCCGATCTCGCCCGGCTGCTGGACAGCCTCACCGATCACGTGCCGCTCGCGGTAGAACTGACGGTGTGAAGCGCCAGGGGCATCAGCGTGGATGATCTCGAACATCCTGCCTTCCTGCCCAAGAAACGGCCTGATGTCCGTAACCCGCACTCGATCCCCGAGACTCGTCGGCCTCGCCACGAACGATCCCCTTCGATACATCAGATCGTTCTCCAGATAAACGCGCTTCCACGCGGTGAGCAGTCCGGTGCGGGGACACTCGGGCGCACACCGAAAATCCGCGTCGGTGCTCGCCTCGACCCGGTAGTTGTCACCGCCGTAGCGGTCGGTGATCCGCAGCTCCGTCATCACGTTGTCGCTGGCATCCGACACAGCCTCAGTGACGCTGAGCTGCCCCGCACCTCCGACATTGTCGTTGGCCTTCCGGTCGGCGGAGGGAATGTACGGTGACGTGTCGGGTGGATCGACGACCCGGAAGTAGACTCGCCTGCCCGGTGCGCCGGCCGTTGCGTGGATCTCGATCCGGCCGTCGGTCTTCTGCGCCGGCGACGAATATGGGAAATCAGTGCGATGACGCGCAATCACGATCCGTCGCGTGTTCGGATCGCTCCCCTCGTCCAGCTTGAAACGGATGGTCGCCGGCGGCTCGTACGTGACGTTGTCGATCGCCACAGACGGAGAGGGTGACGGGCCTGAGGTACCAATGTGAGTCACGCCGGAGGATCGCTCAATGATCACGGTGTCGCCCGCATTGGCGTAATAAATCTGTCCTCCGTCATAGACCTGCACCCCCGGCACAGCACTGACGATCTGAATGGTGAGGTTTCGTGCGCCCGGCACGGTGTAGAGCACGAACGGGTTCATGCACCCGACGCATAGATGAGGGCCGATCGACAGATAAAAGCGATTCGATGGGGAGCTGAGCCGGTAGGTGACGAAGCCGCCGGTAACGAAAAAGCCGGGCGCGCGCACCTCATACGCGGCCCCGGCAGGGGGCCGTAGGATGTCATCGAACGTCAATGGTCCAATGACTTGGGCGGACACAGACACGGTAAGAAAACACAGCGTGAACGCCAATGCCGCTTTCACACGAAACATAAGCACGCCTTTCACTCTGCTCGTACCAGCCGACGCCTTGACGATCAGGTGCCGAATTGCGCCGCGTCTCTACCGGGGAGGACGCGAATGGTAGTGTGACGATTAACATCCGTCAATGCGTCCGTAAAGGTGTCTGTGACCAATCTCTGTCACCGGTATGCACAAGCAGTAACCGATCCGCGTCCGTTGCGCTCACGAGCGTGGCGCTGCTACCGTCTCCTCCATGGCACGGCGTCGCTGCTCGCTGACCATAGCGTTTGACGGTTCGTGTCATTCGTATGGCCTGCTCCCGGACTCGGAGTGGTCAGGGCCGAGCGCTCAGCCTGATCGTGACTTCGGTCTCACCCGCTGCGGCGTTCAGCGAAATGGGCGCCCTTACCGCGCCGATTGAATTGAGGAGATCGCTCACCTCATCCTCATTGAAGTACGGCCATATCTCGTAGACACCCTCGGGGACGCGGTCGAAGCGCGCCTCCCCGTCAGGCCCTGTATGGAACTGCAGGCCACCGACGCGCTCGAGCGCCTGGGCAATCGGAGTCGGGATCAGTTCCCCCTCATATCGAAGCAACAGCTTCACGTTCGGCACGGCTACACCCGCAGTCGTCAGGGTCCGCACACGCAGCGATGACGTCGACGGCGCGACTCGTATGGTCACCGGATCGGAGGAGGCTTCGTCCATCGGCGCGCGAAAATGGCGGATCGCGAAAGAGCCATCGCTCGGGATCACGTACACGGTCGACGGTGCGTCGACCGGAGTGGCAAGCGCGAGATGACCGTCGGTGCCGCTGAACGCCCTCGCGCGAACCTTCCCGTTCGCCACGCAAAGCGCTTCCGCGCCCCGGACGGCAGTGCCGTCGCTTTGCTCGATCACGAGATCGCGCCGATAGCCCCGGCTCAGCGTGACCTTCAGGTCATCGGTGAATCGCTCTGCATCACGCAGC
The DNA here is from genome assembly GCA_036398925.1 of Thermoanaerobaculia bacterium. Taxonomy (GTDB): domain Bacteria; phylum Acidobacteriota; class Thermoanaerobaculia; order Gp7-AA8; family Gp7-AA8; genus DASWOB01. Next base: position 41,185 of record DASWOB010000098.1, on the reverse strand, counting down.
AAATAACCGGGTGCAGTGACGTGGACGAGTTGATCCCCCGGCGCTACACCTTCGAACGCGAATCGGCCCTCTGCATCGGACCTTGCGCGGAAGGACCCGGTCCCCTCGCCGATCTCGGTGTCGACCAATGTAGCGACCGCTCCGGCAATTGGTTTGTCCTGTGTGTCCACGACGACACCTTTGAGGGTGCGATCCGGAAACCGGATCGTGGCGGTTCGAGTCAGCGTCTGCATGCGCACAATGGACACCGCTGAGGAAGTGCCAGGCAATCTGACCTTGAATTGTCCCTGGAAGTCCCATATCGGCGTGTCAATCCAACCACCGGCATTGGTCGCGATGCTGCCCTGCCACTGCCCCTCGATGCTTTCGAACTGAACATGAGCGCTCGCCACCGGCTGGTCGCCTCGCAACACGCGCAGGCGCGAGCGGCGAGCAGGCAGGTTGACATCGATGTCCAGGACGTCGCCCGCTGCCACAACAGCTTTGGCAGTGATGTGCTGCAACGGCTCCGAGCCTTCGACGAGAACCGTGTAGATGCCACGTGCCAGATCGGGGAAGACGATGTCGTCCGAGCCGGCCACCATCCGACGCTGGATCCAGCGCGTGCTGCCGTCGTCGCCCGAGATTCCGACTCTGACGGCCAAGGCTCGTTGGCGACGTCCGCGACGAAGGTGTACGCGGACCGTTGCGCCACGGTCGAGCGTGATTGGCGGAAGGCTCGTCGTTCGCCGCACATGCGGAACCGGAACGACCACGGTGCCGAACCCGGGCGCCGACACCGTCAAATCCGCTGGCCAGGCGCCGGCGGGAACAGCAGTGAAATGACCTCCGGCGTCGGAGACGGTCCTTTCGGAGCCATTCCATTCGATCGTCGCTGCCGAGACGGGGAGGCCGTTCACCGTCCTGACGTCGCCACTGAGGATGAGCACCGCTGCGAGTATGGATGGCAGCACCGACAAGCTCCCGTTCTTTGCTGGTGGATCGCCCGGCAACGGTGATCAGCGAGTGTCGCTGGTTTGCGTGGTTCGAGTAGAGGAATGAGGTTCAGTGGAGGGCTCCACCGCAGCGACGGCCTCTACAGTCGCGGCCGTATCGCCCGGGATATGTCGGATTTCGACGGACGCCACCGTCCAACTCTTCGCTTGCGCCCGGCATCCGATACCGGTACTGATGCAACCATCGACTGTGAATTGACAGCCTTCGTTGGGAGGGGGGAGCATGTGGCAGTCCCACCAACCCCACTCGTTGGGGGAACATGTCGTGTTGCATCCGGCGAAGATCGGATGCGACATCATCAACAGAAAAACGAGAGCACCAAGGATCCGGACTATGCGCATACTGCCTCCTGTGCCGGGCGATCCCGAATAACATAGATCCTAAAACACACAAGGGCCACGCCTGTCGGGTAGACGGCGGGGGCGCGGGGGCGCACGAAAGGTCGAACGTCAGCGCGCGAAGCGGGGGTGGTTGTTCGCGATCTGCTGCAGTTCCGCCGGCGTCAGCGGGACTTTCGTGCGGAAGATCTCCCACCCCTGGCGGATGCTGCCGCCGGGTGGGGTGAGGTCGGAGCCGTAGAGCACTCGGGCGGGGCCGACCTGGCGAATGCGTTGCGCGATGAGGGCGGCGTCGGCGGGGGTGGCTTTGTCGGTGACGTTGGTGGCGACGTCGAAGTAGAGGTTGGCGGTCCGCGGGTCTTTCCGTTCCGCCGCGGCAGCGAAGACCGCCATCACCTCGTCGTTCTGAGGCGGGTATCCGGGGCCGGAGGCGCCGAGGTGAGCGACGACGATCTCGATATCGGGAGCCGCCGCGACGAGCTTGTCGAGGAAGAGCTGCGCGTCCTCGGCGCCGTAGTTGCTGCCGCCGCGGGCGCGCATGTGGACCAGGACCGGCGCGCGCAGTCGCTGCGCGAGCGCGAACAGCTGCTGCATGCGGGTGAGATGGGCAGGATCGCGCAGGGTGACGCCGGCATTGCCGAAGTGGAGCTTGATGCCGACCATGCCTGGCAGGCCGAGGCATCGCTCGAGCTCCTCCAGTGCCACGGGGCGCAGCGGGTTGGCGCTGCAGAAGCCGATCAGGCGCGGGGCGTTCTTCGTCACCTCGGCAGAGGTCCAGTCGTTCTGTTCACGCGTCAGCCGGTCGGGGTCGGGCAACGCTTTGCGCTCGTCGGCGAAGCTGTAGCCGACCGAGAGCACGACCGCCCGCTGCACGCCGGCCGCGTCGAGCTCCCGCACCAGCGCCGCGCCATCCCGTTCGGGCAGTTTCACGATCGGCGCGAAGGAGGGGCTGACCAGATGCTGGTGATAGTCGACCAGCGGCGCCTCGCGCGGGGGGAGGGGAGCGGCAACGGGAGTCGTCGCGCAGGCGGCGAGGAGTGGCACAACCGCGAGGGGCGGAAAAATCCTCATCGGCTGAGTCTAAACCGCGCGCACGATTTTGCCGTACAACCAGAGATGCGCCGCCTGCTGGCTGTTTCTCTCTTCCTGATTCTCGCGCTTCCGTCGTTCGCCCGCGTGGTGCGGTTCGATGTCACCGTGCGGGAGGATGCGCCGTTCGGCTATGAGCGGCTGCGAGGACGGATGACGTTCGCCCTCGATCCGGCGAACGTGCACAACAGGATCATCGCCGACCTCGATCGGGCGGAGCGGCTCGAGTTCGCGGCGGACGTGATCATCCTTCGGCCAAAGTGCGGCGGCAACGGCACGCTGTTCGTCGACGTGCCGAACCGCGGCGGCATCGGGACGCTCCTCGAGCCGGACAACGACGATTTCCTCCTCCGCAATGGCTACACGGTGGCGAGCGTGGCCTGGCAGTTCGACGTGCGCGACGAGCCGGAGCTGCTCAAGTTCCACCCGCCGGTCGCACGCGGCGTGCATGGCCGGGTGCGGTCGGAGTTCACGGTCGACGCGCCGGTGGCCGAGCATCCGCTGGCGCACTTCATCGCGGCGTCGTGGGGCGCCGAGCGCATCGACCGGATCGGCGGCACCGAGTACACGGTGGATGATCCGAAGGACGCGGTGCTCACCGAGCGTGAGGCGCTCGACGCTCCGCGCCGGGTCATCCCGCGCCGCAAGTGGCGCTTCACCAGCGACCGCACCATCGCCCTGGACGGCAACTTCGTGCCGAACACGATCTACGAGATCGCGTACACGGCGAAAGATCCGGTCGTCGCCGGCACCGGCCTCGCGGCGGTGCGCGACTTCGTCGCGTGGGCGAAGTACGACCCCTCGTCGCCGATTCCGGTCAAGCACGCCTACGGCATCGGCTTCTCGCAGACGGGGCGGTTCCTTCGCCACTTCGTCTACGAGGGCTTCAACGCGGATGAAGCGGGGCGGCAGGTGTTCGACGCGATGCTGGTCTACGTGGCCGGCGCGGGCCGCGGCAGTTTCAACCAGCGCTTCGCGCAGCCGTCGCGTCCTGTCGATCCGTTCCCGTTCACCGACACGCCGACGACCGACCCGTTCAGCGGCAAGACCGCCGGCCTGCTCGACCGCGCGATCGCGGAGAAGGTCGTGCCGAAGATCTTCTACATGAACAGCGCGTACGAATACTGGTCGCGCGGCGGTTCGCTGCTTCACACCACGCCCGATGGCGGCGCCGACGTCGCGCCGCCGCCCACCACCCGCGTCTACGCCCTGGCGGGCTTCGCCCACTTCGGCGGTCCGTTCCCCCCGCAGAAGACCGCGGGCGGGCGCAATCTGCAGAACCCACTCAACTACTGGATCACCGTGCACCCGCTGATCGACGCCATCGACGCCTGGGTGAAGAAGGGGACGGAGCCGCCGCCGAGTCTCTACCCGCGCATGAGCGACGGCACGCTCGTGCCTCCGGCGAAGCTGGCCGTGAAAACGATCGGCGGCGCGGAGCTCCCGACATGGAGCTATCAACCGCGTACCGCCGACGAGAAGCACGCCTACGTCACGCTCGTGACACAGGTCGGCGCCGACGGCAACGAGCTGGCGGGCCTCCGTACGCCGTTCCTCACCGTGCCGATCGCCACGCTCACCGGCTGGAACCTGCGCGATCCGGCCACCGGCTTCGGCACCGACCGCGCCCCATTCGCCGGCTCCCTGATCCCGTTCGCGAAGCTGCCGTACGCGAGCCGCGATGAGTACCTCGGGCGCTTCACGTCCGAGACGTTGCGGCTCATCGGCGAGCGGTACATGAGCGCGGGCGATCTGCAGTTCGTGCTGCCGGTCGCGACGCAGTTCTGGGAGTGGGCGGCCGCGCGTCCTTGAAGTGCGGCCCATGTGATGGAACGAAGTGCCGCGAGTGCGGCCCTTCGATTGCAAGGTCAGCCGTATGACTCTTCGAAATGTGCTGTCTCTCGCGGGCAGCGCCTTGCTCTTCTCGCTTCTTGCCGTTCCCGTCCACGCGGCCACGAGCTCCGTCAGCGCCGCGGCGGTGAACAAGGCCGGCGGCCATCCGGTGCTCACCGCCTCCTCGCAGCGCAGCGCCTCGGTGACACGGGCGCAGATCCTCCTCGACCGGGCGCATTTTTCGCCCGGTGAGATCGACGGCCGCTTCGGCGGCACGATGCGTGGGGCGATCGCCGCGTTCAATCGCTCCCGCAAGATCAAAGATGGCGCTCGCGTCAGTGCCGCGACGTGGAAGGCGCTGAACCTCGACACTGCTCCGGCGATCGTTTCGTACACGCTCACGGCGGAGGATGTGGCCGGCCCGTTCGCGAAGATTCCGGAGGAGATGGCCGACAAGGCGAAGCTGCCGGCGCTCGGCTACGAAAGCGTGACCGAAGCGCTGGGGGAGAAGTTCCACGTCAGTCCGAGCCTGCTCCTGGCTCTCAATCCGAAACAGAAATTCAATCGCGCCGGGACGGTCATCCAAGTGCCGGGTGTCGTCCGTCCCGCCATTGCGAAGAGCGCCGGGATGACCGTTCGCGTGAGCAGGAGCGCCGGAGCCGTCGAAGCGGTCGACGGCAACGGAAAAGTCGTCGCACGCTATCCCGCCACCACCGGCAGCAAGCACGATCCGCTTCCCCTGGGCGAGTGGAAGATCAACGGCGTGGCGCGGAATCCGACGTACAACTACAACCCCGATCTCTTCTGGGATGCGGAGGCGAACGAAAAGAAAGTGAAGCTCGCGGCGGGGCCCAACAGCCCGGTCGGCGCGGTCTGGATCGATCTCTCCAAGCCGCATTACGGCATCCACGGCACGCCGATGCCTTCGACGATCGGCAAGACCAGCTCGCACGGCTGCATCCGTCTGACGAACTGGGACGCCCTCGAGCTCGCGAAGATCGTGACGCCGGGGATGGCGGCGATGCTCGTGAAGTGAGGACGCCGTGAAGAAGCTGCTGGCACTACTCGGCGTCGCGATCGTCGCTTCGGTCGCGTGGATCGCGGCCGGACCTGACGAGATGGTAAATGCTCCCGCACGAAAGGACGTCCCGCGGGCGATCGGAGCTCCCCCGGCGCCGACCTCGACTGCGCCGGCGGCCCCGCCTGCGAGGTCAACGCCCGTTCCGGACCTCTCCGGCGAGCCGCTGGACACGCCGCCGCCCGAGGTGGCGCTCGAAGTTCCGGTGCCGGCCGAGGTGATCGCACCGATTGCCACCGAGACGGCGGCGCCGCCGGTCGTCGCAAACGAGATCCCGTCGATCCGCGATCCGGACGTGCCGCGGCCGATGATCATTCCGGTCACCGGCGTCGGCCGCGGCGCCATCCGCGACATGTTCAACGAATCGCGCGGGAATCGCCGCCACGAGGCGATCGACATCCTCGCGCCGAAAGGAACGCCGGTGATCGCCACCGATGACGGCGTGGTGAAGAAACTCTTCACCAGCAAGCCGGGCGGACTGACCGTGTATCAGTTCGATCCCGACCAGCGCTTCTGCTACTACTACGCGCACCTCGATCGCTACGCGCCCGGCCTGCACGAGGGACAACTGCTGCGCCGCGGAGAGGTCCTCGGCTACGTCGGCACCACCGGCAACGCCGGCAACACCCCGCACCTCCACTTCGCGCTGATCCGCCTCGACAAAGACCGGCGCTGGTGGAAGGGGACGTATGTGAATCCTTATCCGATGCTGGCGGGGCGGTAGATCATCGGCAGGGCGGCCACCCCGGCGGATGCATCGCCGGTGAACGCGCGAGGAAGATGATCCCGTCGAAATCGGCGAACGGCCGGAAGTTGCGGAACCCGAGAGGCATGACCTGATACTGAGGCGCGCCGCCTCGGGGCCGGACCAGCATGGTCTGGTGGCCGTACCTCGCCAATTGCTCTTCAGCCGAGCCGGCAGTGCGCGCGGCGAGGCCGCAGACGCCTGACGGATTGGGAAGGTACGATTCGTAGGCGGTGATCGCGAAGCTGACGTAACCGGCGCCGAGGGCCGTCTCGAGGTGACTGCCCAGAGGCAGCTCGCCGCCGGGCAGACGATTCTGCGCGACGTGAATGTCGGCGGCCCAGAGCGCGGTCTTCGCGTTGGGTGCTTTCATGGCACGGCGCGCGTGGAAGGCGTAGGCCATACCCGCATCGCGAGCGCTGAACCCTTTGGCAAAGTCGTCGCGGATGTCGAAGACCTGCTCCTGCATGGCGCGCAGGCTGACCACCCGCAGCATGGCGACGTCGAACGCCTCCCGCGAGGTGCTCCCGACGATTGCGGCCCGGTTGTCGTGGAGGAACGACTCGACGCCGGCCAACGCCTCCATGCAGGTCGCGTGAACCGCCGGCGGGATCTCGCCGAACGGATGCGTCAGACCGAAGGCCCTTTCACACGACCGGAGGCCATTCACGCGCGGGTCGCTCTGCGGCACGCCGAACTGTCCCAGCAGCGCGGCCAGCGCCGGCCCGTCCTTCTCCGGTTGCTGGATGTCGAACCCGAATGCGGTGAGGCGATCGGCGGGATCGGGATGGGCGCGGTTCCACTCGCACATCCAGCGCACCAGGTCGGCGTACTCGCTGCTTTGCCAGACGACGTTCTCCTCGCGAATGGCGTCCTCGGCCCTGCCGGCGCAACTCTGGACGTACGTGTTCGTCCGCTCGACCGCTTCCCAGTTGCTCTCGATCGCGAAGGCACGGAACCCCTTCTCCTGCACCAGGAAGCGGAAGAGCCGGTGCTTCATCAGGTAAAAGCCGCCCGACATGTGCCAGCTCTCGCCGAGGCCTACCACGCTCGCCTCGCCGACCATCGCGCGAAACGGCTCGAGATCGTCGGTGGTGGCGAGGGCCGGGTCGTAGCCGGCGAGCGGGTAAATCTCCAGACTCGTGTCGGGCGCCCGCACCGCGCGGCGGCGGCCTTCACTGGCCGCGGTGAGGGAGAGTGTCGTGATGAAAACGAGCAGCAAACAGCGGAGAGCGAGCATGTAGGGGTCTCTGGTTTCGGTTCGAGCGGTGTCTGACGACGGACGGACAGTATGCCCGGAACGACGCGAAAACCGGCTCCAGGTTCCGATGCGCGTTCCGATGCACGGAACTCGGTTCATTGCGGCGTACAGATCATTCCGCTACGATCGGCCACTCGCTCGAGCCCGCGACGATCAACGGCGATACACGATGAAACGGATCTACGATGCCCTGTATGGAGCGGTGGCCGTTCTCTTCGGCCTGGCCGCGCTTGTCCTGATCGTCTTTTCCGCAAGAGAGCTGTGGATCGCCGCCGACCCGCGACACACGATCGAGATCGCGCACCGGGTCAAGGGAGTCCTCGAGAGCATCGGTCTGCTCACCATCGCTGTCGTCGCCCTGGAATTGAGTCAGACGGTGGTCGAAGAGGAGATTCGCCGGATCGCGCAGATCTCCGCCCCCACACGCGTGCGCCGCTTTCTCTCGCGATTCCTGGTGGTGGTGGTGGTGGCGCTGGCGATCGAGGCGCTGGTCTCCGCGTTCGGCTTCGCCAAGGAATCGCCGGACCAGCTCTCCCAGTCCGCGATGATCGCCCTCGCCGCCGCCGCGCTTCTCGCGGCGTGGGGCCTCTTCGTCTATCTCAACGGACGCGCGGAAGAGCTCGAGCCGGAAGCGATGGCCGAGGTGAAACGGGAAGACGAAACCCTCGACGCCGAGGCCGATCGCAACGGCGATCTCCGCGTGTGAGCGGGTGATTCGACGGCTGGCGCGGTACTCCATTGCCGCCGCGAATACACCATCATCTTTTTTACGCCGGTTTCAAGCTCGGTGATGTGTGCGATGTCCAAGCGGACGGCGCGGATGGCAGAATGATGCAGCGATGGCGGTCCGGCCCGAAGAGCGGCTGATCTACCACATGACGGACGTGGAGAACCTTCCGGCGATCCTCGCCGATGGAGGCCTGTACTCGGATGCCGTCATGTCTCGACGACGTCCGACCCTCATCGGCCACAACCACATCAAAGAACGCCGCCTGACGCAGATTCGCGTCACGAGCTGCGACCACCGCTTCGTTGGTGAATTCGTGCCGTTCTACTTCTGCGCGCGATCACCCATGCTGTACACCATCAACCTCGGCAACACAGGCCGTCCGCCCGGCTGCCAGACGACAATCGTTCACCTGGTCAGTCGGGTCAGCTATGCCTTTGATCTCGGCGTGCCGTGGGCGGTCAGCGACGGAAACGCCGGCGCGTTCCACACCACATTCGAATCGACGCTGCAGGCGATCGACAACCTGGACTGGAAAGCGATCGAGGCAAGTTTCTGGGCCGAGAACCGGCACCAGAAACAGGCTGAGTTCCTCGTGGCCGACTTCTTCCCCTGGGCGGGCATTCATGAGATCGGATGCCAGAACCAAGGCGTCGCGGACGACGTCACCCGGTTGCTGGCAGACCAGAATCACCGCCCGAAAGTCTCTGTTCGGACCGGGTGGTACTACTAGAATGGCCTGACATGATCGAGCTCTCGAACGGCAACCTGCTGGCCGCCCCTGTCGAGGCGCTCGTGAACACGGTCAACACTGCCGGCGTCATGGGCCGGGGCATCGCGCTGCAGTTCAAGCAAGCGTACCCAGGGATGTTTCGCGTGTACGAAGCTGGATGCAGGGCCGGTGAAGTGGTCATCGGCAAGATGCACGTCTTCGACCGTGGTGGGCTCGCCGGCGGTCCTCGCTGGATCATCAACTTTCCGACGAAGCGACACTGGCGCGCGGCAAGCCGGATCGCCGATGTCGAGGCCGGATTGGAGGATCTCGTCGCCACGGTATGCCGCCTCGGTATCCGGTCGATTGCGATTCCTCCGCTAGGCTGCGGCAACGGAGGATTGGACTGGCGCGACGTTCGTCCTCGAATCGAAGCGGCGTTCGCCACGTTACCGGATGTGCGCGTCCTGCTGTACCCGCCCGCGCCAGCACCTGAGGCGGAAGCGATGCCGAATCGAACCGAACGTCCGAAGATGACCATGGGACGCGCGGCACTCATTCTCCTGATGGACCGCTACCTCAAAGGTCTTCTCGATCCGTTCGTGAGCCTTCTCGAGATTCACAAGCTCATGTACTTCCTGCAGGAGGCGGGGCAGCCGCTCCAGCTGAACTACGAAGCGAAACCCTTCGGGCCTTATGCCCCCAATCTCCGGCAGGTGCTCATCCGGTTGGAGAGGCACTACACTGTGGGATATGGCGACGGCAGAGACAAGCCTTCGACGCCGATCCACCTGCTGCCCGGCGCTGTTGAGGAAGCTGCCGAGTTCCTTCGCCACGTCCCGGAAGCCTTGACGCGAATGGACCGGGTCGCGTCTCTGATCGAAGGATTTGAAGATCCGTTCGGGCTCGAGCTCCTCAGTACGGTGCATTGGGTCACGCGTGACAATCAGGACGCATGCGAGAACCCGGAGGTCGCTGTGAGCGCGGTGCAGGAGTGGAGTCCACGGAAGAAGCAGCATCTGAAGCGTGAACATCTGTTGCGCGCCTGGCAGCGGCTGAAGGAACAGGGCTGGATTCCGACGGCCGCGTGATCGATTGGGCGGCGCGACGTCGGCGGTGTGTTGCGCTGCGGAGCCGCTTCCCACGTTTCTCCTGATCCGGCCGTCCGCCCTACATCCGCAGGTTGTTCTCCACGACGTAGCGGATCAGGTCCGCGTTGGTGCTCATGGCCATCTTCTCCAGCACCCGCGAGCGGTACGTGCTGATGCTTTTGACGCTGAGGGCCAGCTGGGCGGCGATCTCCTTGAGGCTCTTGCCGGCGCCGATGAGCTGCAGCACTTCCATCTCGCGCTCGGACAGCGTCTGATGCGGGGCCTGCGCCGCCGGTGAGGCGTAGGCGAAGGCGATTTTCTCGGCCAGCGCGGGAGTCATGTAGCGGCCGCCGCGCATCACTTTCTGAATCGCGGCGATCAGCTCCTCGGGGGCGCTCTCCTTCGTCACGTAGCCGGCCGCGCCGCTGCGGAGGGCGCGCAGGGCGTATTCGTCCTCGCCGTGCATGCTCAGGACGAGCACCGGCAGGCTGTGCCGCTCGTGCTTCAGTTCCGTGAGCAGCTGGAAGCCGCTGCGGTCGGGGAGCGAGAGGTCGAGGATCACGACGTCCCACGGCGCGTCGCGCGCGAGCTGCAGCGCCGCGGCGGCGGTGGCCGCTTCGCCGATGTGCACCAGCCGGTCGTACTGCAGGAGGATCTGCCGGACGCCCTGACGGAAGATCGCGTGATCGTCAATGCAGAGGATGCGCATGGCCGGCCTCGCCTTTCGCCAACGGGAGCGTGACGATGACCGCGGTCCCCTGCCCCGGGAGGCTGTCGATCGTCACGCTGCCGCCGAGGAGCTCGGCCCGCTCGCGAATGCCGAGGAGGCCGAGAGATGTCGGATCGACTGCTTTGTCGCGAGGCATCCCTCGCCCGTCGTCTCTGATCGTCAGCACCGCCGCTCCTTTCTCGAGCACCAGCGAGATCTCGACCGCCGTCGCTTCGGCGTGGCGGACTACATTCGCCAGCGCCTCCTGAGTAATACGGTAAAGAGTCGCGCCGGTTAGAGTGTCGATCTCCGGTTCCTCCGCGACGCTCAGCGTCGTCCGTATTCCGGTGCTCTCGCGCAGGCGGCGCAGCTGTTGTTCGAGCGCGGCGGTAATGCCGAGGTCGTCCAGGATGGCGGGGCGGAGATCGGCGGCAATGCGGCGGACGATGTCCACCGTCTCATCGATGGTGCGGGCGATGCCGGCCAGCGGCTCCAGCAGCTCGCGATGACGCCTCCCGAGCTGCTGGAGGTCGATCTTCATCGCCGTCAGCGCCTGCCCCAGCTCGTCGTGCACCTCGCGGGCGATGCGCACGCGCTCCTCTTCCTGGATCGACAGCAGGCGCTTCGACAGCTGGCGCAGCGACGCGTCGCGCTCGGCGATCCTCTCCGCCATGTCGTTGAACGTCGCGGCCAGCTGTCCGATCTCATCGCCGCGGCCGTCGGGAACGCGATGCCCCAGTTCCCCCGCCGCGAGCCGCCGCGCGCCGGCCGCGACCTCGCGCAGCGGCCGGGTGAGGAGGTTGCTGACGAGCACCGCCACCGCTAGGCCGGCCGCCAGGATGAACGCGCTGAGGAGGCCGATGGCGAGGCGCATCTCCGACAGCTCGCGGTTCAGCCGCGCCAGCGACATCCCGATGTGGAGCCGCGCCAGCTCGCGGCCACCGTCGCGGATCGGCGTCACGATCTCGTACAGCGTGCGGTCGCGCGAGACGCCGCGCTTGAGCGCCGCTTTGCCGGGGGCACGCTCCGGATGCACGCTGGCCAGCGTCTTCCCGTTCGGATCGCGGACGATGATGTATGCCACGTCCTGGTCGCCGCGCGTGCCGCTGAGGGCCTCCTCCAGCGCCGCGAGGTCGTTGAAGTAGATGGCCGGATGGATGGTGAAGGCGGTCAGCTGCGCCAGCGTCTCGGCCTTGTGCGAGATGAGCGCAATGGCCTCGTTCTCCAGCTTGCGCGGCAGGTAGAGGTAGATCGGTGCCGCGATCAGCAGGACCAGCGCGCTGATGGTCAGCGCGAGCCGGGCGCGGAACGACAGCGAGGTCCGTCTCATGGCGTCACCGCGATCGCCTTCACCCCATCCGTCAGCGTCGTCCGCGCATCGACGTACCCCACCGCCTCGGCGTGGTGCCGGACGAGCTCCAGCACCGCCGCATCCGAGCGCAGCTCGCGCGGAGGGACGGCGCGGCCGGAGAAGATCAGGCGCTGCCAGTAGCGCCTCACGTACGCGACGCTCTTGCCGTGCACGGCGCGCGAGAAGCGCTCTCGCAGGGGCGACGTGGCCGGGTGGTTGATGGGGAGGATCTCCGTCCCGTCCGGCCAGCTCCGGGTCCGTTTCATGAAGATCGCCGACAGCTCCGCCCGCGTCACGGAGACGGCCGGATTGGATGCGTGCACCACCACGCGGAACGGCAACTCCTCCGCGACGGCGGCACCGGCCATCAGGAGCAGGACGAGGACGCGGAGCATTGGGTCGTCAAACCGGAGCTAGAAACTGGCGACGACGCTGGCGATCAGGTAGCGCGTCTCGGAAGGCGACTCGTAGAGATTCTGCGGCATGTCTTCGCGGAGGAAGCCCTGGTTGGTGTGGCCCTCCAGCTTGAACGTAATGGTCGGATGAACGGCGTAGTTGATGGAGAGACCGAGATCCTCACTGATCGTGGTGGTGGTGTCGTAGCCGTAGTCGGGCCGGGTGAGGTGGGCCACCGCGCCGCGCACGTGGACGCTGACGCGCCGCGTCACCTCGAACCCCGCCTGCGCGTACCAAGCGCGGTAGCGGCCCCACTGATCGAGATTGCCGCTGAGGTATTCGGAGGCGAGGCGCAGGCGATCGAGGTCCGCCTCGACGGAGGCGTGCAGCATGAGGTAGTCGGCCGTGGCACCGTCGGGCGGCTCGACGTCGCAGCGATAGACGCCGGCGCCGGCGCGCACGCCCTGCAGCGGCGTGTTGGCCCACACCTGGCCGCCCCACGCGTTGCGGGCGGTGGACTGCTCCCCCCCTTCGGCGTAGTCGACTTTCCACTGTCCGAAGTAGCCGTCGACATCGAAGCTCCATCCGCCGCGCGCGTCGAGCGAGACCGAGCCGAGGACGCCCTCCAGCGTCTTGCTCGTATAGCGCCGCTCATAGAACTCGCTCGGCGGACGAAAGAACGGTGAGGTCGTGGCCGGCCCCCCCGCCTCGTTGAAGATGCCGAGCGGCAGCGGGATGCGCCCCGCCTTCAGCGTCAGCCGGTCGGAGACGTTGCGCTGGTAAAACACCCAGTCGAGCTCCACGTCGTCGCGCTCCCGCGGACTGTCGCCCAGCCGCTCCTGCCGCAACTGCAGCACGAACGCGTTCTTCCGGTCCTGGTCGTAGCGGACCTGCAGCGCGAGATCGCGATAGTCGGTGGTGCCGTCGGTGGGGATACCGAGGATCTGATGATCCTCACTGACCGCATACGCCTGGCTGATGTAGCCGTGAATGGAGAGCTTCGACAGCCACTCCGGCCCCTGCTGCCCGACCGCGACGATCGGGAGGCAGCCGAGAACGGCGACAAGTGCGAACAGACGCATGGGAGTCACAGACCTCGGTTCCTCGGAGTTCCTCGGTTTCTCGGGTTCCTCGGAGGGATCCACATTCTCGCCGAGGAACTCCGAGGAACCGAGGAACTCCGAGGAACTCCTACATGGTAGCGCCGTGGCGAGGCCGGCGGCACGGCGCTGCGCGCGCGACTGACGCGCCGGTTCGCGAATTCCTACAACAGGCGGGCAGGCTCACTGCTCGCGTTGTGGCGTGGCAAAGTCATAGAAGACGCGCAGCAGATTGCCGTCCGGATCGGCGGCGGTGAATTCGTGGAGGCCCCACTGTTTCGACTGCGGGGGCGCAATGATCGTGGCCTGATTTTCCCGCCATCGTTCGTACAGCACGTCCACCTCTTCTTTGCTGTCGAGGTTCAGCCAGATCAGCACGGGACCGGCGGTGCCGTAGTGCTCCCGGAAAGCTGCGGTGGCCAGGAAGAGCCGGCAGTTCCCACGCGAGATCCCGGCGATGCCGCCGCCCGCATCGCTCCAATCGATGGTGAAGCCGAGGCGGTGTTCGTAGTACTCGAGCGCCGAGTGGAGGTCGGTGACCGGCATCTCAGGGATGGCCGCGGGGAAGTCTGCTTTCATGGCTATTCTTCCGAGCTTACTCCCCCGCGATCGCAAGTGATCGCGTCCTCCGCGCGGTCACCGCTTTCCCGCCGGCTTTTTGCCGGCCTCCCGAGCTTTCTCCGACCAGCGTTTCGCTTCCTCGGGATGGCCGGCGATCGTCTCGAGGCGCACCAGGCGGTCGTAGATGCCGGCCTTGATCTGCTGATCGCCTCCCATCGGAAGCGTCGCCTCCTTCAGCACGGTCAGGGCCTTTTCGAGGTGGAGGATCGCTTCGGCCGGCCGCCCCAATGCGACTTCGAGCTGGGAGAGGGTGATGAGGGCCAGCTACGCCCCCAACGGGTCGTTCTGCGCGAGCATCTTCCCGGCCGACTCGGCGAGGTTGCTTCGCGCGCCGCCGATGTTGCCGAGTCCCGCCTCGGTGATCCCCAGCTGCAGAAGCGTGAGCGCTTCCCCATGAAGGTCCTTTTTCTGCCGCGACTCCTGCAACGCCTTCGTGAGCTGCTGTCTCCATTGCGGGGTCGGTTGAATGCGTCTGTGTCGTGACTTGCGCGTCGAGCGAAAACGTGAAGAGATGAAGCAGGACTGCGGCGGCGATGGCGGTACGGCGTCGTGTCATGAGCTCCTCCTGGGGTGGCGATCCGCCACCCGCGTGCTAAGGACACGGCTCCGCCGGTTCGGTTGCGTGCAGGAGGCTTGAAGGGAGCCGGCCTTGGGACGCCAGCGCCGAGTGGAGGTCGGTGATCGTCTCCGGGACGGCGGCGGGAAAGTCGGCTGTCATGACGCCTCTTCTGAGCTCACTCCCAGCGCTGGCCTGCGCGTTCCTTCGAATGGTTCCGGGAATGCCAGTGCCAGCCGTGGCGACGATCGCCGTGGGAGTATCTGTTGAGCGGTTGAGCCATGACGCCGGCGCACACCGCGCGCGACTTCAGCCGCGCGCGGTGTGCGTCATGATTGCAAACGGCGGCCGGTCACCGGCGAGCTCCGCCGGCGGCACGATCAAATCGGGACGATCATGAATTTCTCATACGCGGCGATGTCGACCTGACAGTTCACCACGCCGCCACCATTGGGATTGAAACTGGACATACCCGTGCCGTCCATCCGCAGGTAGACGCCCGGAAAGTGTGCCGATTCGATAGCCACCGAGCCATCGCCCTGCGGCAGGAGATTGAATCTCTCGTATGCGGCGGGGCCGTACTGGCAATTCACGATACCGCCGCCACCGGGCACGAACTGAGTCACGGAGCTGCCGTCCATCCGCAGATAGACGTTCGAGAACTGCGCCGATTGGATGGCGAACGTGCCGCCGGCCTGCTGCACGAGGATGAACTTCTCCCACGCCCCGGGGGTGCCGGACTGGCAGTTCACCGTGCCGGAGCCGGTGGCCGTGGACGTGACACCCTGGCCGTCCATCCGCAGGTAAACGTTCGGGAATGCCTGGGAGCCGATCGCCACCGGGTTGCTGGGGGTCTGGTAGGGAGCCGTCGCGAACTGATAGTTGCTGGTCCCGATGGCGAGTGAGTAGCCGTCGAGCTGACTGGTGCCGCTGACTGTCCCGACGTAGGTGCCGTCCTGCCGCCTCAGGTATGTCGTGTAGGTGAGTTGCCAGAGAACCATGTAGGTATACGCCGGGACGTTTCCGGTTGCAGTGATCGTCTTAGAGGTAGAGGAAATCTTACCGGCAGAACCACCCCAGGTGTGATTGTAAGAGGCGGTCAGGCCGAGGGTGAGTTTGTCTTTCGCGCCAATGAGGTTCACCTCGGACTGGTTGCTGACGCTGACCGACACGCCGACCTGATTCGTCCAGTTTACGGCTTCCTGTGTCTGTATGCCGGATTGAATGGTCTCCGAGAGAACGGCAGTACCTGCCTCCGTGGCCACGCTGCCACCGTAGCTCCATTGTCCCCAGATCTCGATTGTGTAGACGGGATTCGCGATCTGCCAGGCCAGGGTTTGGTATGGATCGGAGATCATCGGGAACAACACATCCATGCTGGCTACTTTGGTTTGGGTGCTGGCCGGCGCGACGTCGACATACGGCGTGAGCGGCGGCGGGCTGCTGGGACTGGGCATCAGTCGTCCTACGCTCGGCAGGAGAATGACATTGAGCAACGAGCCTTGCCCTGGAATCGTGTAGTCGTTGTCGGTCAGGAAGCTGCCGGGGTCCAGTGCCCACGAACCGGTCGGAGTCTGCACGCCGGGGCTGGCACTGCCTGGCGGTACGCCCATCGAACCGACGCCGTAGCATTGCATGTTGGCACTCGTCGCCCCGGTGCCCCGATCGTCCCAGATCGCTGCTGCCTGCCCTAACTGCATGACGAGGTCTTGCCGAATGCACCAGTAATTGGCCGTGTTCGGCGGGTTGTAGCCGTTGTTGTTGAACACCGTCCCCAGGGCGACGTAACCCTGCGGCGGGATCATCTGCCAGCAAGCGCCGTCGCCTCCGGTATTCCCTGTGTTTTTATCATTCCAGACTTGAATCCAGCCGGTCGGCGGCGCCAGCGGCCCGGTGTTGCTCCCAGACGTATTACGCGCGACCAGCATGTACGAGGTGCCGGACGGATTCCCCGTTTGCGGTACACAGAGAGTGCCGAAAGGCCTGAAGCCACTGTTGGGATCGACCTGCGCGTCCCAGAAGGACCCGGGTTTGCCCTGGCGCTTCTTGTAGTTGTTCACGGTATTCCAGACCTGGTTGAAGGTCTGGACAAACTGAAAGTCCATGCCGCCTGCTGAGAAGACAGGATTCCCCATGATTCGCTCCATTTCTGATAGTCCGAAAAGTGATCGAGCACATCGAGACACGCCATCGGCCGACTCGATTGACAGAGCACCGCCTCACCGCGTCGGCGGCCGCGGATCTCCCGCGGCATCGTGCTGGCGCTGCGCGGAACCCAGCCACCTGCACGCCGTCATCGCATTGCAGGCAGCCGCTTTCACTCCGTAGGTGTCGTTCGACATTTCTCTCTCCTCGTTCTCTCGAGCGTTTCGAGCCCGTTCGCCGATCGAGGACGGCAGTCGCCGCGCGGTTTTCCACGAGGAGCAGAAGATTTTTTTTTGAGATCGCTCCCGGCTGGAAAATTCACGATCCGTTGCCGTCCTGATGACACATGACCGCCGCGTGGCTATGGCAAGATGGCTCGGCCCCCATCTCCATGAATGACCGGGATCTCTTCGAGGAGCAGCTCGAGACGATCGAGCGTGCCATCCGGCGTGTGTCCATCGCCGGGCGGCTGACCGGCGCGGACGCCGAGGACTTTGCGTCGAACGTGAAAGTGGCGCTGCTCGATGGTGAGATCCTCCGCAGGTGGGAAGGGCGCTCCTCGCTGCTCGGGTATGTGACGATCGTGGTGCGGCGGATGCTGGTCGACCAGAAACGGGCGGAGGGGCGCTGGGTCGTGTCGGCGGAGGCGAAGCGCCGCGGAGAGGCGGCGGTCCTGCTCGACCGGTTGCTGCATCACGAGCGCCGTCCGTTCGACGAGGCCGCGGCCATCGTGATGGAACGGCACCCCGGGACCACGGTTGCGCAGTTGCGGGAGACCGCGGCGGCGCTGCCCGAGCGTGCGCCGAAGCCGCGCCTCGTGGAGATGGGCGAAGACGCCGAGGAGCGCTTCGCCGGTAGCACGTCCGCGGACGAGCGGGTCATGGATCGCGACCGCGACGCGCGCGCGATGTCGGCCAGCCGCGCCGTATCGGATGCGATGGCCTCCATGACCGTGGAAGATCGCGTGATCCTGCGCATGCGCTTCACCAACGGAGCATCCATTGCCGTGATCGCCCGCGCCCTCGGGATCGAGCAGCGCCCGCTCTACCGTCGCGTGGAGACGCTGCTGGCGCGGCTGAAGCACGCGCTCGCGGCGGCGGGACTCGACGCCTCGTCCGTCGTCGATCTGATCGGCGGCACCCAGCGTCCTCTGGAGTTCGGCTTGCGCAGGAGCTCGGGCGCCTACCCCGCCATCGGCGCCGTGCCGCCGCAGGAGGATCGACCGTGACCGATCCGCGCCGTCATCCCGACCCGGAAGCGCTGGCCGCCTTCGCCGAGGGGCGGCTCGACCGCGCCGCGACCGCGGACGTGGTGGCGCACCTCGACGGATGCGGCGCCTGCATGGGCGACGTGGCGCTGGTGATGGACGACAGCTCCGCGGATGAACGCAACAGCGCGCAGGGGACGGCTGACGTCTCTCGCCATACTCCGCGGTCGCGGAAACCGTGGCGCGTGCTGGCCGCGGCGGCGGCAGTCGCCGTGGCATTGGCGGGGGTGTCGGTCTGGCGCGAGGCGCGCTCGCCGATGGCCCGGCTGGTGGCGCTCGCGCCCGACGACGCGCGGCCGGTGGAGCCGCGGCTGTCGGGCGGATTCGCCTGGGCGGCGTACGCGGGCGCCGAGCGTGCCGGCGAGACATCCGCGGACGCGCGAGCGATGAAACTGGCCGGTGCCGCGGGCGAGCTGGCCGAGGCGGCCAACCGCGACAGCGACGACAGCGAGGCGCAGCATGCGGCCGGCGTGGCCATGGTCCTCGCGCAGCAGCCGCTCGAGGCGATCGCGCGGCTGGAGAAAGCAGCGACGGCCTCGGGCGATGCGAAAGCATGGAGCGACCTCGCGGCAGCACGCTACGCGGCCGCCTCGCGACTGGGACAGGCCTCGCTCTATCCGCTGGCGCTGGCCGATGCCGATCGCGCGCTGCGCATCGAGCCGCGTCTGCCGGAGGCGCTCTTCAACCGCGCCCTGATCCTCGAGCGCCTCGGCCTGCAGGACGAAGCGCGGCGTGCGTGGGAGCGGTACCTCGCGGTCGACGGCGACTCGAAGTGGGCCGCCGAGGCGCGCCAGCGGATGGGGCAATTGCCGGCCGGTCCGCAGGCCTCACGCTTCGATCGCGACCGGCCGCGGCTCGAAGCGGCCGCGGAGCGTGGGGACGCGGCGACGGTGCGCGCGATCGTGGACGCGCACGGCGATCGTGCCCGCGCGTTTGCCGAGGCCGAGTACCTCGGCGCGTGGGGGACGGCCGTGCAGGCGAACGACGACGCGGCCGCGGCGCGCTGGCTGACCATCTCCCGCAACATCGCGGCGGCACTGGCCGATGCCGCGGGGGAGGCGCTGGCGCGCGACGCGGTGCGCTCGATCGACGAGGCGGATGACGCGGCGCGGCGCACCCTCGCCGCCGCGCACGTCCTCTACCGCGCCGGCCGGATCGCGCACAGCCGCCGCGAATTCGCCACGGCGCAGAACGAACTGCAGCGCGCCGCCGGGGAGTTCACGCGCGGCCGCAGCCCGATGGCGCTGCTCGCCCGCCACTATGCCGCCAGCGCACGGCTGGCGCGGAACGACCTCGCCGGCGCGCGGGCCGATCTCGAGCCATTACTGGACGCCGCCGACCAGCGGCCGCGGTACGTCAGCCTCGGCGCGCACGCGCGCTGGGAGCTCGGCCGCGTGCGCATGCTCGACGGAGACTGGAGCGGCGCCGTTCCGGTCCTGGCGGCGGGCGCGGAGCGGTTCCACCGATCGGGTGCGCGTGCCAGTGAGGCGTTCGTCGAGATCCTCCTGGCCCAGGCCCTCGGCGCGGCCGGGCGCCAGGACGAAGCGTGGCAGGCGCGCGCGCGGGCCTTCGCCGCCCTCGGCGCCGCGGGCGAGAGCGACCGGCTGGCCAGCAGCATCGCCGCGGTCATGCTCGCGGAGATGATGGGCGGGCGCAACGAGGCCGCCCTGGCGCTGTCGTCGCCGGCGCTCGCCGCGGCGCGCGCGGGCGGACGGCCGGACATCGTCATCGAGACGCTGCTCTACCAGGCGCTGCTGCAGGCCACCACCGGCGACTCCGGCGCGGCGCTGCAGACCGCCCGCGAGGCCGCGACGATCGCGCAGCAGGCGCCCGATCCCGCCACGCGCGCGCGGCACCTCGCCGATGCCGATGTGGCCATCGGAGCCGCGCTGCTGGAGGCCGGCCATGGCAGTGCGGCGCAATCGCTCTCACGAGCCATCGCCTTCTACGAAACCCACGACCTCGCGTTCGCGCTGCCGGATCCGCTGCTGCTGCGGGCACGCTCCGCGGCCAGCGCCGGCGAGCGTGGGGCAGCGTTGCGCGACCTCGAACGGGGGATGGCCATCGTCGAGGAGCACCGCGACCAGCACCTCGGCGCCGGCGCGCTCGGCGCGGCGCACGCGCTCTACACCGACGCGATGGTGGTGGCGCTCAGCGGCAACGAGACGGCGCGCGCGTTCGGCTACGCGGAGCGGCTGCGCGGCGGGGGCATCACCGCCGAAGCGTTGCAGCGGAGGCTGGCCGGCAGCGGAACGGCCGTCCTGCACATCGTCGCACTGCCCGGCCAGTTGCTGACGTTCGCCATTGACGAGCAGCAGCTCACGGTCGCGCGTCACGACATGCAGGCGGCGGCGCTGGAGGTATTGTCCGGGGCCGCGCTGACGGAACGCGGCACGGCCGCGGCGGCGGAGCTGTACCGCGCCATCGTCCGGCCCGCGCACGAACCGGTCCTCGACCGGGCGCGCGAGCTGGTGATCGTTCCCGATCCGCGCGTGGCCACGGCGCCGTTCGCGGCGCTGTACGACGCGGAGCGGCGGCGCCATCTCGTCGAGCGCTTTCCGCTGGCCATCGCGGCCAACGCCACCTCGCTCGACGCCGATGCGGCGGCAGGCGGCGTCCCTTCGCTGACGGCGCTGGCGCTGCCCACCGGCGGTCGAGAGTCGACCGCCCTCCCCGAGGCGGAGCGCGAAGTGGCGGAGGTTGCGGCGCTTTATGACGACGCCACGGCCATCCCGGCCGCTCGGGCGACGTCCGCGGCGTTGCGGAGCGCGGTGGCCGGCGTGCTGCACGTGGCGGGGCACACCGAGCGGCAGGAGGGCGGCGGCGAGCAGGCGCTGCTCCTGGCGCGCGACGGCGGCGTGGAGCGGATGTCGTGGAAGCAGATCGTCGCCGCCCCGGCCGCGCGCGGCGTGGTGGTGCTGGCCGCCTGCGAGACCCTTCGCCCCCCGGCCTCGGACGGCACGCGGGCGCTCAGCCTCGGCGGCGCGTTCGTGGCCGCCGGAGCGGGCCACGTCATCGGCACGCTCGCCCCGGTGGGGGATCGCGACGCGCGGCTGCTCTTCGTGCAGCTGCACCGGAGGCTGGCCGGCGGCGTCCGCGCGTCGGAGGCCTTGCGGGACGTTCAGGTGGACGCCATTCGCGCAGAGACGGGCAATGACAGCCGCCGCACCTGGCGCGCGGTGGCACTGATGACCCGGCGCATCGCGCCGAATCGCTCAGGAGGAAACGATGACGCATAAAGTCAGCATCATGTTCGGCGGCATTTGCAGTCACTTCCAGAGAGTCGTCCCGGGCATCCCGCACCGCGTCGTGCTGCCGAATGCCACCAGCGTGCATTTCGGCCTCGTCCGGACGCAGAACGGCTTTGTCCAGACGGAGAAGGGTCCGGTGCCGACGGAGACGAAGCAAGGCAGCGTCGGCTCGTACTACCTGCTGCCCCACTTTCCGGTGCTGCTGGTTCCTGGTGTGGACCGCAGCGAATGGCCGACGGTGAAGGGCGTGATCGAGGGCGGCGTGATCAGCAGTGGCGCGCGGCTGGAGATCGTCAATGCCCTGGACAGGGAGGTCACGTACGACGATAGTTACTACCAATTCGTGCGGTCGATCCGCGAATTCTTGCCGGACTATCAATTCTCGAACGAGGTCGTCCTCGGCGAACGGGCCGCGGCGTACTTCGACCTTTTCGCCGGCAGGGTGTACGGTCAACCGGAAGACGGCGGCACCGGCGCCACCACCGTGGTGGTGGAAATCCACACCGACGGTCCGCCGGCGCTGCGGGTGACCCCGTTCGGAGGGTTGAGTTCAGAGATCCGTCATCTCACATCACCGTACTTGAAAGTGCTCAACACCGATGTCGATCCCCCCAACGAGGACGCTTCGTACGACTTCCTGCTGCACTACCTCACCTCGAATCGGGGTATGCCGCAGTTGCTCTCCGGCGCGAGCGCCGAGGTGCTCCCAGGTCTGTGGGTCGACGATACCGGTGCCCTGCCGCGCACCTCCCATGCGAAGATCGCCGTTGCACTGCAGGGGCTCGCCGGGACGATCGCCAACAACGGCCCGACGCACGACCAGGTGGCGGCAATGTCGAAGCCCGGCTTCGTCCTCGGCCCGTCGTGCTCCGACACGCGATATCCGTGAGCCTGCCGGAGAGCCGGGCAGAAGCTCGGCGCGCCATATCTCCGCGGCTCTGACGTCACGCCGTTTCCGTCGACGCATCTCCGGCGTCGAGCCGCGCCAGCCGCAGCTCGACGTCGCCCACCCGCACGGTGCAGCGGGGGAGCAGGTCGACCGTGCCGGTGATGCGTTGCCCTTCGATGAACGTGCCGTTCTTGCTGCGGAGGTCTTCGATGCGCAGCGATGACGGGCCGACCTCCAGCTTCGCGTGGACGCGGGAAGCGGAGGGGGAGTCGATCCGGATGGCGCAGTCGGGGCGGCGGCCGATGAGATGCACGCCCGGCGGCAGCGTGGCCGAGGTCTGTTCCCATCGCACCACCAGGGCGGCGGGCGCGTCGGCGCCGGGCTCTTCGACGCGGCCGGCGAAGGCGTAGCCGAAGCCGAACACGGTGCGGATCACGTCGGGGCGGCCGCCGCGCTCTTCCAGCGCCGTGCGGATCTCCAGCACGAGCGTCTTCAGGTTCGCCTCGTCCACGATCGTGCCGGACCAGACCTGGTCGAGCAGCTCGCGCTTGCGGACCGCCTTCGGCCGTTCGCGGATCAGCACCTCGAGCAGGCGGAACGCGCGCGGGGTCAGGCGCACCGGCTCGCCGCCCCGCTCGAGGAGCCGCCGGTCAGCGTCGAAACAGAACTGCTCGAAGAAAACCCGGCCCATGCGGAAACTACTGAATCGCTACCCGGCTCTTACGACTTTCGGGAAGGATGTACCGATGATACCGGCATGCACACCGCGCAGACCATTGGTAGGGAATGGCCCCCGCGCCGGCTCTCCTCTCGCGGAGGACCGGCGCGTCGCCGGAACGGACTGCGCATGATCGAATCGCGAATCGGCCGTCTTCGCGTGACAGGCGTTCTCGGCCAGGGAGGCATGGGCGACGTCTATCTGGCCGTCGACGAGCGCCTCGGCCGCACGGTCGCGCTGAAAGCGATCCGCGCCGAGCGGCGCCTCGACGAGGCGGCCCGGGCGCGCTTCCTGCGCGAGGCGCGCGCGCTCTCCGCGCTCGATCACCCCAACATCTGCCGCATCCACGAATACATCGAGACGCCCGAGGGCGACTTCCTCGTGCTCGAACGGATCGAAGGCATCACCCTCGAGCAGGCCATCCAGCGCGGCTTGAGCCGCGCGCGGAAGCTGCGCATCGCGCTCGACATCGCCGGCGCGCTCGCCGCCGCGCATCGCAAGGGCATCATCCACCGCGACCTGAAGCCGCGGAACGTGATGATCGCCGCCGACGGCACGGTGAAGGTGCTGGACTTTGGCATCGCCCGCACGCGGCCGGAGGACGGCGAGGTCGCGCCGGCGGCGGAGAATCTGGAGGATCCGCGCGCCATCGAGGAAGCCGATACCTGGATTTTCCCGGTTGTCGGGGTGACGCCAGGAGTGCCGCTCTCCGATCCGCTGCCGGGCGGCATCAGCGTCGTGGCCGGCACGCCGCACTTCATGAGTCCCGAGCAGGCGCGCGGCGAGGCGGTGACGCCCGCGACCGACCTCTACTCGTTCGGTCTGCTGCTGCAGATGCTTCTCAGCGAGCGCGCGCCGTATCCGGCGGGGCTGCCGGGCGAAGCGTTGCTCGACGACGTGCGCGCCGGCCGGACGCTGCCGCTGACCGGCCAGCCGCAGGACCTGACCGCACTGGTGGGGCGGCTCAAGAGCGTCGCGCCGGCCGATCGTCCGACCGCGCTCGAAACGGCGGCGCTGCTCGGCCGCATCATCGATAAACCGCGCCGGCGCGTGCGCCACGGTGCCGCGGCGCTGCTGGTGATCGTGGCGATCGCATTCGCCGCCCGGTACGTCGCCGACGTGACGGCGGCGCGGCGGGCGTCGGAGCGGCGGCGCGATCAGGCCGAGGAGATGGTGAGCTTCCTGGTCGGCGACCTGCGCAAACAGCTCGAGGCGGTCGGCCGGCTGGACGCGCTCGACGGAGCGGCCACGCGCGCGCTCGACTACTTCGCCTCGCTGCGCCCCGAGGAGCTGAGCGGGACGAACCTGCACCACCACGCGCTGGCGCTGGCGCAGCTCGGCGAGGTGCGGATGAACGAGGGAAAGCTCGACGAGGCGGTGCGGCTGTTCACCGAATCGATCCGCTTCGCCGAGGCCGCGGCCGCGCGCGATGCCGCGAGCCCAGACCGGCAGCTCGCGCTTTCGAACTCCGTCTTCTGGCTCGGCGACGCCTTCCGCCGCCAGGGGCATCACGACGCCGCGCTGCGCGAGTTCCGGCGCTATCTCGACATCGCCCGGCGGCTCGCCGCGGCGCATCCCGGCAACGCGAAATACCAGGCGGAGGTCAGCTACGGCCACGGCAACGTCGGTGCGGCGCACGAGGCGGCGGGCGATCTCGGCCGCGCGCTGGCGGAGTACCGGATCGCGGTGCAGCTCGACCGCCGCCGTCTGGCCGGCGAGCCGCGCAACGAGCAGTGGCAGTCCGACCTGGCCATCTCGCTCAACCGCGTCGGCGTGACGCTGCAGACGATGGGCGAGCTCGCCGCCGCGCGGCCGCTCTTCGAGGAAGAGCTGCAACTGCGCCGCGCGCTCGTCGCCGCCTCTCCCGATAATGCCCGGCGCCTCGGCCGGCTGGCCGTGAGCCTCGGCTACAACGGCCTGCTCCGGCAGCGGCTGGGCGACCGCGCGGCAGCGCTGGCCGCGTTCGAGGAGGAGCTGGCCATCGCCTCGCGGCTCGCCGAGCGCGATCCCGCCAACGTCACCCTCCGCCGCAACCGCGCCACCGCCGAGGTGCGCGTTGCAGCGCTGCTGACCGATGATCTGCCGCGCGGCCTGCGCCTGGCCGAACACGCGGTGGCCGAGCTCCGCGAGGTGGTTCGCGCCGACGCGCGGCCCGCCTGGCGCCGCGATCTCGCCTCGGCACGCGTGCGCGAGGCGACGCTGCTGCTCGCCGCCGGCCACGCCGTCCGCGCGCGCCACGCCGGCGAAGAAGCACTGGCCATCGCCCGCGGCGTCGCCGGGGAGGACCCGCGCAACCCGCAGACGGTGGAGCTGCTCGCCGAAGCGCGCGACGTCGTCGCACGAACCCACCCGCCGCCGTCCTGAGCGCATCCCCATGCGTCTCTGTCGTCTCGAGTCACCGCATCCGCCGTGAAAGGAGAGAGTCATGTCCAACGCACTGGTCGTCATCGAACCCGAAACCACCCCCGAGCTGAAGGTCATCATCACCATCGACGAGCAGACCAACGAGGTCCGCGTCACGCCGCACGTCCGCCGCGTGCCGGAGGGCTTCCGCGGCGTCATCCGCTGGCAGATCGACCATCCCGACGCCGTCTTCGCCGACCCGCCGATCCTCTTCACCGCCGGCCCCTCCACCGTCCCCCCGGCCACCGACTCGAAGAACTGCCAGGTGTGGTGGGCCAACGACAACGACGGCAGCCGGCCGGCCGTCTTCCGCTACGTCACCAACCTGCAGCACGGCTTCCGTCACGTCAGTCCCGATCCGACGGTGGAAAACGATCCGCCGCGGCCGTAACGAGCGCTGTACGACATCAACCAGCAACACGACATCAGAAGGAGAAAGCCATGGCCATCGAGTTCCGGACCACTGAAGTCATCTTCCCCGAAGGGAAGCGGAAAGCTCAGACCCAGAGGGGGAGCGTCACCTTCGATTCGAGGGTGCGCGCAGCCGACGCGGCGATCAAGGGCTTCGAGCTCGGTTACACGGAGGGCGATCACGAGCTCCTGCTGGCGCAGATTGGGATCACCGACGTGAAAAAACAGGGGGACGACGTCACCTTCACGGTCACGATCGGCCTGCGCGACAACTCGGGCGACTACGACGACCCGTTCGACGGCAAGGTGACGGTGCTCGTCACCGCCGACACCACCGGCGACACCGCCGGCGACTGAGCGCGGAGGGGGAGCGTGGAGCGGGATGCCCGATCGGCCCCGCTCCACGCCGCCTTGCAAGCCGACACCACACGGCGACCGCAGTCCGGATCGGGCAGGCTCCTACTGTGCGGGAACGGGGTGGTCGAGCGCTCGCACGGCGGCGAGATGACCGCGCGGCATGAGCAGCTTTTGAATGATCGGGCGCAGGCCGGCGCGGACGAGCAGGGGATAGAGCCGGACCATCGGGCGCAGCCACTCGGCGCGCTTCAATCCCAGCAGGCCGCGCACGTGGTCGGGCGTGACGATCGACTGCAGCCGCAGGAGGAACTGGTAGCGCCACGGGCCGAGTTGATTGCGGTACCGGGCGTAGAGCGCGGCGGTGCCCTCGCCGTGCAGCAGGTCGCGCCGCAGGTGGAGCTCGCGATCCGCTTTCCAGGTGGCGTACGTCGGGGGGAGATCGGCGATCTCGAGGCCGGTGCCGACGCGATGGAAGACGTCGTAGAGCTCCTGCTGCTCCTCTGCAGTGAGCGGCCGGGCGAGCAGTTCGTGCGCTCTCTCGGAGTAGTCGATCAGCAGGTAGAGCACGTCGCGGTGAGCCCAGTCGGGGATCTGTTGACCGCGTTGCTGTTCGACGGCGTGGTGCACGGCCCTGATGCGGGCGAGCGCGCGCGCGGCGGTCGAGGCGTCGGCGAAGACGATCTGCTGGGCGTAGCCGGCCGTGGAGAAGAGGCGGCCGATCGGATCGCGCGGTAGTTTCCCGGTGAAGAAGAGCCAGTCGACGGCGCGGTTGAGCGCGAACTCGGCGGCGGCGCCGGCGAAGACCACGAGGGCCATGTCGCCATTCCCCCAGATCGTGCGCACGACGGAATCGCGCTTTACGAAGTCAGTCACGGCACACCCGCCTGCCGACACGTCCGGCTCGTCCCGCGCGGTCCTGCTCGCGCAAGGTGCGTTCTTTTTGTGGCGCGGGATGGAAAAGAGGGGAGCCGTCCCCGTCCATCAGTGGCAAGGAGGTAGTCAACGCATCATGCCCACACCAGATCTCTCGCAGTATTACGGAAATCTCCAGACGGGACAGAACGAGCGCATTCAGGCCAAGATCGTCGCCTATACGAACATCGGAAACGGGACGTTCTCCGTTCTCAACCCGTCGGAGATCAGCTTCAGCGGCACGTACAGCATCGTTGGACACAGCGGCAATGTCGACCTGACGCTGACCGTCACCGGCACGAACAGCGGTACGTTCCAATTCAACGGCGCCAGCGGCCCGTGCACGTTCACCGAGCAGGACGGATACCTGTATGTCTACTTCAATGAAGGCGGCGGGCAGACCAACGTCCAGGTCCAGTTCTGGTCGAACGGCCTCTGGATTGGCGGACCCGCAACGCCCTACAACCTCTGGATCGGCCCCTGATCCGGTGAGGTGATGCCGTAACGCGTCTCTACGTGCTCGTCGATACACCGCGGGTGGTGAGCCGCCTCTTTTCTCCGGCCGATGCGCCGCCGCATCTCGTTCCCCGGATGCACCGCGAGGGGATCTTTCGGGAGCGGCGGCGCACCGGCGCTGTACAGCGACTCGCGTCAACGGATCACCTCTCCCGCCTTCACCGCGCCGATGTTGTCGTCATCGTCGCCCTCTTCCCAGTCGAGCAGGTGGTGCGGATCGATGCCGGCCAGCTCGGGCTTGCGCGGCACCGTCACAGTGAGGGTCTGCTTGCCGGAGCGGATGCGGTGCTTCTGCAGGTAGAGCGGCGCACTGAGCTCGCCGCCTTTTTCGGGGGCGCCGAAGACGCCGATCTCCACCAGCTCGTTCATCGGCAGGAGAGTCTCGACGCCCGCTTCGTCGTAGGCCACTTTGCTCGCTGTGACGTCGAGCGTCACCTGCCATGTGCCGGCGGAGGTCTGCTTCGCGGTAATGCGCCCGGTCTCGAAATCCCAGAAGGTGTTGACCTCGAAGAGGTCGTGCAGCAGCGGCTGGAACGCGGGCGGGGTGACGGCCTGCAGCTCGCGATAGAGATCGAGCATCGTGGCCAGCGGCGCGCCATCCGGACGATGCTTTTCGAGCAGCCGGCGCAGCGCGGCGTGCACCCGCTCTTCGCCGATCGATTCGCTCATCGCGTAGAGCGCGAACGGTCCCCTGCGGTAGGAGAGGTACGGGTCGAGCCCGCGCAGCAGCGGCTCCCCGCGCCGGATGGGCGGGTTCGGATGCGGGTGGCGCATGAAGGTCAGCAGCCGGTGCAGTTGCTCCCGTCCCTTCGCCTGCTCCACGGCCTTCATCGCGTAATACCAGGCCACGCCTTCCGACAGCACCGGGGCGCCCTCCACGTGCGCGTAGGGGACGGTCCACTGGTGGGCCATCTCGTGCGCCACCACCGCGAACGGCATGTCGAGCGCGCGCGGGTCATCCTCCGGATTCCAGAAGGCGAAGCCCTCTTCCCAGATCAGCATCGACGGCACGGCGTGGATGCCGGCGCCGTCGCCGTCACCAGGATGCTCGACGAAACTGAGCTGACTGTGCTGGTACGGCCCGAAGCGCGGTGTGTAGTAGTCGAGCGACGCCCGCACGCCGCGCACCATCCGCTCGAGATTCCGCGTGTGCCGCGGGTCGTGGAAGATGCGGATGGCCACCGTCTGGCCGGAGTGCGGGTCCTTCCACTGCGCTTCGTGAATTTTGTAATTCGCGGAGAAGAAAAAGTGCTCGCTTCCGATGCCGCTATCGCTGGCGTAGTGAAAGTAGCGGCGACCCTTCTCGTTCCAGGTCCGGCGCAGGACTCCGGGCGCGACGGCAATCTGATCGTCAGCCGTGCCGACCACCGCTTCGAAGGCGATCCGCTCGCCGCGATCGTTCGGCGCTGCGGAGTCGTAGAGAGAGGCGATCAGCGGGCGGGGAGGCAAGCCGTGCTCGCGCCGGTCGGCGGGGCTGGTGAGCTCGCGGCTGCGCTGGTAACCGATGGCCGGCAACCAGTCGCGCGTCACAAAGTACGTCCCGTTCGCCGCCACCGCCGGATTGACGCCGCGGGTCGTGAAGCCGCGCGGTTTCACCTGCACGTGAAAGTCGAGCCGCAGCGAATCGCCCGGCTGGAGCGGCTGGTCGAGGGCGTAGATGCGATGGCCGCGCGCGTCGTCGTCGAGCAGCAGCCGGGCGGTGCGGTCGAAGGCGACGGCGCCAGTCTCGACCGCGCGCACGGTAGCCACGTGGATGGAGCCGATCGGCGCCGCGCTGCGGTTCACGAGGCGGTACGAGCCGCGGATGTCGACCGCCCGCTGCTCGGGATGAATCTCGACGTGCAGTTTGGTGCCCGCGATGCGCGGTTGGGGTAGACGGGCGTAGCGTCCGTAACGGCGCTCGTACTCGGCGCGCCGCTCGGCGGCGGCGGAGGCGGTGAGGTACTCGTTGCGGACGTTCGTGTTATAGAAGAGGAAGCCGCCCAGCGTGAGGATGAGCATCAGCGCCGTCGCGGCAGTACCCACCGTTGCACGCGTGAGACGGCGGCGCGCCAGCCGGAGCCGCGCGCGGAAACCGCTCTCGCTGCCGCGCATCCAGAGCAGCCTCGCCGCGACCGCGAGCAGCAGCGCCCAGGCGGCCCAATAGAGCTTGAACCAGAGCCACGGCCCGAGCGACGCGCCGAAGCCGCTCATCTCCGTGTAGGACCACCCGGGCCCGGCGCCGTAGATCAGCAGGTTGTGCTCGATGCCGAAAAGTGAGGCCAGGCCGATGAAGACCGAGGCGCCGATGGCCACGAAGTGACCGATGTACTTCTGGTTCACCACCACGTGCACGGCCAGGGCGAGCATCGCGAACAGGAGGTATTCGGGCAGCTGCAGCCCGAACAGCACTCTCAGGTACAGCCCGAGCTGAAAGTCGTCATGGCCGAGGATGGCCTGGGCCGCGATCCCGGAGGCGGTGAGCGCGGCCAGGAAGAGGGCGAGGACGAGCCCGAGCCCGAGGAACTTGCCGAGGAGCGGAGCCCACTCCGAACCAGGCATGCTGTCGGTGATCTCGCCGAGGCCGGCGTCGCGCTCCCGCCACACCAGCTCCCCGGCGAAGAAGACGATCAGCAGCGGCACGATCACCCAGCGGCTCATCTCCGCCGAAAGCGGCGCGGTCAGCTCGGCGAGGACGCGCGCCGTGGCCGGGACGAACGGCACGCCATTGAGCTCCATCTGATCGAGCACCACCAGCACCGTCAGCGCGGGGATCGCGATCAGCATCGCCAGCCCGGCCCAGCTCCACGCGATCGCGCGGAACGAGCTCGCGGCGATGGCGATTGTTTGGCGCGTGTGCAGCGCGAAGCCAGTAGAGACAGGGCCGAGGGCCGAGGGCCGAGGGCCGAGAGAGGGATGGCGCGGCGCGGAGGAAGCGTTGCTGGCCTCATCCCCTCGGCCCTCAGCCCTCGGCCCTCGGCCCTTCTTCAACCACCACGCCGTGCGCGCGACCCGGTGCGCAAACCGAAACCGCACGTACGTGATCGCGAGAGCCGCCGAGCCGGCGCCGAGCCACAGCAGCCGGTTCGACAGTACGGTGCCTTTCAGCTCGAGGAGGCGGGTGCTCTTCTCGACGGTCGTCCAGAGATGCGACAGCTCGGAGAGGATGAAGTGGACGCCGATCAGGTCGAGCACATTGGCCAGGTCCTGTCGCCCCTGGAACAGCAGGAACGTGGCGACGACGTACGACATGAAGAAAAGCAGCACGCTCCCGAGGTAGGCGGTCATCGGGCGGCCGGAGCGGGTCGCCAGCGCGAACTGGATGGCGGTGGCGACGAAGGCGTTCGGCAGCGCGAGGAAGGCGTACGCGGTGAGCCAGGCGGCCGGCCGGAACGGGCCGATCAGCGCGGCATCGACGCCGGGCGTGTAGACGGCCAGCAGGATGCCGCACTGCACGGCCAGGAGGAGCAGCGCGTTGAGCGCGAAGGCGGCGAGGAACCGCCCGCCGAGGTACTCGCTCTTCGTGATCGGGGAGGTGAAGGTGAGGGGATGCATCCCGGTCGAGACGTCGCGCGCCGCCGCTTCGCCGGCCACCACCGCGGCGACGAGCAGCCAGATCAGGCTGCACATGACAGTGGTCTTGGCGATGGCGAACGGCGAGTTGATGAAGAACTCGTCCATCAGCGCCTCGGCCAGCGTGGCGTCGCGCGTCATCAGGAACGCGAACGCGGCCAGGGCAACGAAGAACAGCCACGTCCAGGGACGGCGGAGCTGATAGGCGAGCTCGAAGCGGAAGATCTCCAGGAACTTCGCGGCCCGAGCCGCCGGTCGGTTGGTCATGGCTTGCGGGAGTACTTTACCGAGCAAAGCGTGCCGTTGCAAGATTCCATGTGCGAACCATATGGACTGCGGTGGCAACGCCACCGCTCTGAATACGCGACGGAGTCGCGCGCTGCTCCGCGGCGTGGGAAAGAGCGGTGGCCACCGCAGTCCCTATCAGCCGTACGCCAGAACCCGCGGTGCGCGACACGCGTAAAATGCCCGACGCATGCGAGCTGTCGTCCCATCGCCGATCGCCGTCCCGCTGACACCGTTCGAGGTGTCGGCGCGATGACGTTGCGTTCGCGCGTGGCGCTGCTGGTCCTCGGCTGGCTGGCCTACGCCCTCTTCTTCTCCACGCAGGCGTGGCTGGCCTCGGCCGGGTCGACGCGGCAGATGCCGTGGCCGCGCGTGTTCGGGGTGTGGCTCATCTGCGCGGCGATCTGGGCCGCCTTCACGCCGGTCGTGCTGGCGCTGCTGCGGCGCTTCCCGCTCGTGCCGCGGCGGCATCGCGTGCGCAACACGATCGTGCATCTCGCCGCATCCGCGGCCGTCTCCGCGGCCGCGCACGCGCTCTTCGTGCTGATCGTGCATGGCGCCACGGCGGAGGCGATCCGCGGCATCCTCATGGCCGAGTTCCACGTCGGTCTGATCATCTACTGGGCGCTGGTCGCCATCTCGATGCACGTCGAGAAGCGCGTCGCCGCGGCGGAGCTCGAACGCTCGCTGCAGCAGGCGCGGCTCGACGCGCTGCGCATGCAGCTGCAGCCGCATTTCCTCTTCAATACCCTCAGCAGCATCGCCATCCTGGTCGACGAAGAGCCGGAGACGGCGCGCAGCATGATCGTGCGCCTCAGCGAACTGCTGCGCAGCACGATCGACGACGCCGGGCGCAACGAGGTGACGCTGCGCGAGGAGCTGGAGGTGCTGGAGCGCTATCTCGACATCGAGCGGCTCCGCTTCCGCGATCGCCTGGCCATCGTCGTCGACGTCGACCCGGCGGCGCTCGACTGCCGCGTCCCGCCGTTCCTGCTGCAGCCGCTCGTGGAAAACGCGCTGCGCCACGGCATCGGCGCGCACGCCGGCGCGGGGCGGATCACCATCAGCGCACGCGTCGATGATGGCGCGCTCGCGCTGCGCGTCACCGACGACGGCGCCGGCGTTCCGAAGGTCCGGCGCGAGGGTGTCGGCCTGGCCAGCGTCCGCGAGCGGCTCGCGCACCTCTATCCGGCCGAGCATTCGATGGCGCTGCACAACCGCGACCCGCGCGGCTGCGAGGTATCGATCACCATCCCGACCCGCAGGGCGGCGGCATGAAAGCCGGCGGCATGAACGCCGGCGGCATCAACGCCGGCGGCATCAACGGCCGCGCCATTCAGGCGCTGATCGTCGACGATGAGCCGATCGCCCGCCTCGGCGTGCGGCGCATGCTGGAGGCCGCGCCCGGCTTCGAGGTCTGCGGCGAATGTGGCGACGGCGCCGAGGCGGTGCGGCAGATTCGCGAGACCTCGCCGGACGTGGTCTTCCTCGACGTGCAGATGCCGGAGCTCGACGGCATCTCGGTGGTCCGTTCCGTCATCAGCTCGATCGGCGCCGAGCAGATGCCGCTGGTGGTCTTCGTCACCGCCTACGACCAGTACGCGGTGCGCGCGTTCGACCTGCACGCGCTCGATTACGTCGTCAAGCCGTTCGACAAGGCGCGCTTTCGCGACTGCCTGGAACGTGTGCAGCAACAACTCGCCACCACCGCTAAAGCCGATCTCGCGCAGCGCCTCGGCCGCCTGCTCGACAGTGAGGCGACGCCGCGCAGGCTGCTCGTGCGCGACGGCGAGCGGATGGTGCTGATCCCGTTCGCCGAGATCGACTGGCTCGAGGCGGCCGACAACTACGTGCGCATTCATCGCGGCACGGAGTCGATCCTCCACCGCCGGACCGTCGACGCGATGGAGGAGCTCCTCGGCCCCGCCGAGTTCGTGCGCATCCGCCGCTCGATCATCGTGCGCATCGACCGCATCCGCGAGCTCCATCCGCTCTTCCGCGGCGAGTACATCCTCACCCTGGCCGGCGGCGCGCGTCTCCGTTCCAGCCGCCGCTATCGCGGACCGATCGAAGCACTCGGCGTGCAGTAAGACCCGCAAACCGTCCGAAACGGCCCGCATATCCCAGAGTCGTCGCACCGCGGGCGCGCGCCGCGAAGAATCGGCGCATGCGTATCGTCACTGCACTCTTTCTCCTGTTCTCCACCGTCGCAGCGATCTCCGAGGAACGCAAGCTCGCCTCCGGCACGCTGCTGCTGCCGAAGAAGACGCCCGCGCCGGCGGTGATCCTCATGGCGCCGAACGCGCGCGAGCTCGCGCCGCCGCTCGTCGAGCGCGGTATCGCCGTCCTGATCGCGAACGAGAACGCCGACGTCCTCGCCGCCGCGCGCGACATGGTCTTTCAGCGCGAGATCCGCTCGCGCGAGATCGGCCTGTTCGGCCCCGCCGCCGCCCGCGAGGCCGCGTCGAAAGCGCGCCGCTCCATCGCCTTCACGATCGCCGAAACCGAAGCCGCGACCATCGGCGACATCGTCCTCAAACGCGCCGAAGCGCCGGGGCGCAAGTCGGCGGAGCTCGAAAAGTTCAACCTGGCGATGGAAGAGACGCTGCGCCGCGGCGATCTGGCGGGCGTCGCAAAGTTCTACGCCGCGAACGCCGAGGTGCGCGGCCCCGGCCTGGTCATCCGCGGGCGCGAGGCGATCGGCGGCTACTGGACGTCGCTCACCGACGCGACCGACTGGAAGCTCGAGGTGCTCGACAGCGGCGGCAGCAAAGACCAGCCGTGGCAGCGCGGCCGCTCGATCCTCCGCACGCCGGGGCGCGACCACATCGCCGAGTTCGTGCTCCTCTTCGAGCGCAACGCCAGCGGCAAGCTGGAGATCGTGCTCGACTTTTACTACTGAGAGACGACGGGGGGCCTCCGGCGGCCGGATTGAGGATTGAAGGATTGAGGATTGAGGAAGCGAGGCGGGCCGACGCGCGAGCGTCTTCCTCAATCCTCAATCCTTCAATCCTCAATCCGCGCGCGCCGGAGGCCCCCCGTCGTTCCCTCTGTCGGCAAAGTAAGCGCTAGGATGACGGCACGATGCAGGTCAAGCGCGAACCCGCCCCGGCACTGCGGCCGTTCATCCGGACGCTGTGGCTGCTCGACACGACCGGGCTCGAGGTGGCCGGTCGTGAGCGGGTGCTGCCGACCGGCTCGATGCATCTCGCCTTCCGGCTGAGCGGTGCGCCGTTCACGCTGCTTGGTGACGCATCGTCGGATGCAGGCGAGACGCTCGGCTTCGAGATCGTCGGAGGGCCGCGCTCCGGTTCGTACGTGCGGGCGCTGGCGCCGGGACGCTCCGTCGGCGTGCAGTTCGAGCCGGGAGCGGCGAGCCTCCTCTTCGGCATGCCGGCCTGCGAGCTCGCCGAGCGGCACATCGCGCTGCGCGACCTCTGGGGTGGCGTGGCGTCGGAGCTGCGCGAGCGGCTCGCGTTGATCGCCGATCCGGCCCGGCTGCTCGATGCGACGGAACGCTTCCTCGCCTCGCGCCTGCCGCGCGTGCACGGGATCGATCCCGCCATCGCGCACGCGCTCGACCGCTTCCGGCGATCGGTGCCGGTGCAGCAGGTCGTCGCGGAAGTCGGCTGGAGCCACCGCCGGTTCATCGAGCGCTTCCGCGAGTCGGTGGGGATGGCGCCGAAGCGGTTCTGCCGCGTGCGCCGGCTGGCGAACGTGCTGCGCCTCGCGGAACGGGAGCCGGCGGCGTCGCTGGCCGACCTCGCCCTCGCGGCCGGCTACAGCGACCAGCCGCACTTCAACCGCGAGTTCCGCGAGCTGGCCGGCATGACCCCCGGCGCCTACCGCGACGCCGCCCCGCGCGCCGCGCACCACGTCCCGATCGACGCCGTCAATTTCGTCCAAGACTGAGCGGCGCCGCGAGCGTATGTTGCGGCTCAGCAGAGTGCTCTTACTTCACCAACAGACAGGGAACGACCGGAGGCCTCCGGCGGCCGGGCCACGGGCCCGGACCCGTTGGTTAGCCCAGCCTCCGCGACACTCTGTCGCGAGATACGGAGGCTGTGTCGCGGAGGCTGGGCCAACCAATGGGGTCCGGGGCCGATGGCCCCGGCCGCCGGAGGCCCCCCGTCGTCTCCTGTCTGTTGGTGAAGTAAGAGCATTCTGCTGAGCAACCACGAAGGAGACGCGAATGAAGATCCATGAGATGTACCCGTACCTGCACGTCCGCGACGCGGCGAAGGCGATCGAGTTCTACAAAGAGGTGTTCGGCGCCACCGAGAAGTTTCGCCTGAACGAGCCGGGCAGTGGCCGGCTCGGCCATGCCGAGCTCGATTTCGGCGGCGCGACGCTGATGCTCGCCGACGAGTTCCCTGAATGCGACCTCCACGGCCCGCAATCGGTCGGCCAGACCACCGTCACCATTCACCTGCACGTCGACGACGCCGACGCGCTGATCGCCCGCGCCACCGCCGCCGGGGCCCGCCTCGAGCGCGAGCCGCAGGACGCCTTCTACGGCGAACGCTCCGGCGTCATCCGCGACCCGTTCGGCCACCGCTGGAACATCGGCCACAGCATCGAGGAAGTCACCCCGGAGGAGATGCAGCGCCGCTACGACACGATCGATCCCTCAGTCGGCGAGTAACGACCGGGGGCCTCCGGCGGCCGGGCCACGGGCCCGGACCCGATGGTTGGCCTAGCCTCCGCGCGACACTCTGTCGCGAGATACGAGGCTGCGCGCGCGGAGGCTAGGCCAACCATGGGGGTCCGGGCCCGCTGGCCCCGGCCGCCGGAGGCCCCTCGTCGTCTCCTCATCAGGTTGTGCTCACCCTCCACGAAGTCTGACAGGCCGGGCGCTGTCCCGGTGTCCCGCTTGAAAGGTTCCGGGGCGCGGCCATCAGCAGTGCCGCAGAAAAGGAACCTCGAATGAAGAATGCAATCGTAGTGGGAGCCGTCGTCCTGATGACCGCGGCGTGTGCGTCGACCGATACAGCGGACCAGCGGAGCATGACCAGCGCCTCGACTGCCTCGTCGATGAACATCGCCGAAGTGGCGATGTCGACCGGCATGCACAACACCCTCGTCGCCGCGCTCAAGAGCGCCGGTCTCGCCAACATGCTCATGGAGTCGGGCAGCTACACCGTCTTCGCCCCGACCGACGCCGCCTTCGCCAAGCTCCCGGCCGGCACGGTGGAGATGCTGATGAGGCCCGAGAACCGCGACAAACTGCGCTCCATCCTCCAGTACCACGTCGTCCCCGGCCGCGTCAGCGCGCAGCAGGTCTCGGCGATGACCAGCGCAAAGTCGGCCTCCGGCCAGACCCTGCGTATCTCCACCATGAACGACCAGGTCATGATCGGCAACGCGCACGTGGTGAAGGCCGACGTCGCCGCTAGCAACGGCGTGGTGCACGTCATCGACACCGTGCTCATGCCCCCGGGAATGTAGAGCGTCGGATCGGAAGGGTGGGAGCGCAGCAGTGAGGTGCGCTCTCGCCCGGCCCTGAGGCGGAGCCGCGTCACGCAACGCTCATCCGGCTCGGATGGTGGATGATCCGGTCTGGCTTGACGTTGAGGTGGATCGACTGCATCGATGAAGAAATTCTTCTCAACGTTGAGATGGATCGACTGCATCGATGAAGAAGTCTGAGTCAACGTTGAGGTGGATCGAGTGCATCGATGAAGAAGTTTGGGTCAACGTTGAGGTGGATCGACTGCGCCGATGAAGAGATTCTTCTCAACGTTGAGGTGGAGCGACTGCATCGATGAAGAAATTCTTCTCAACGTTGAGGTGGATCGACTGCATCGATGAAGAAGTTTGGCTCAACGTTGAGGTCGATCGACTGCATCGATGAAGAAATTCTTCTCAACGTTGAGGTGGATCGACTGCATCGATGAAGAAGTCTGAGTCAACGTTGAGGTCGCGCGAGTGATCGATGAGGTCATTCGAGTGATCGATGAGGTCGCGCGAGTCATCGATGAGGTCGCGCGAGTCATCGATGACTCGACTCGACCCCCCGTAAATTCCGGCATGGCTGACGTGCGGAATTGCGTCGAAAAGCGCCGAATAATTTTCTATTGACAAGCGGGCGCGACCGGGCGCACTGTTTTGTCAATGAACAGAAAGGGCTCAGCGAGTGCGCCGAAAGGCGCTGCCGGCGGCAAGTGCCGCCAGAGCCGCCGCGCGGAAGCGCGGAGGCCGGCCTGGGTCCGTCCCTACCGCCGGGCCCAGCGGGCGCTCGACTCGGCCGCAAAGCTCATCTTTTCCTCGTTTTACACGGCCGTCGACGCGGGACATTGCGCCGAGCGGCGTCCGCTGCGCACCGCGCGCCGGCTCGACGACGCTGCACGCGAAATGACCGTCGCCTCACTGAGGCTCCTCCACGCCCAGCGCCAGCTGGCCGAGGCCACCGAGGCGCTCTCCCGCGAGCCGGACCAGCTGAGAGGCGAGGTTCCGCGGATCATGAAGCTGGCCGCGGCCCGCTGCGAGGCGGTGGCCCACTACATCCCGATCACCGTGCAGGAGGTCGTCCTGGCCCAGGTGGTCGTCCTCGGCGGCCTCACCACCGGCGAGCTCGTGCCGGAACGACCGGGCGACGACCGCCCGCGCATCGTCATCACCCCGCGGCCGCTGTTCGTCCGCGCCTTTCTCTCCATCCGGCAGCCGCGCGTCTCCGAACGCATCACTCCCGCTCTTCTCCGGCGCAGGCGAACCCCACGCCCCGCCGAAATTCGCGTTCCCCACCGCACGCTCCAGGGCCGTGCTCCTCCTCTTTCCTCGACCTGCGCGCTCTGATCCACACGCACAGTCGAAAAAAAAGAAAGAGGCTTTGTATGGCTAACATTGAGAAGAAAGTCGATGTCGTTGTCACCAACGGCGCCCCGAATAGCACCGTAACCCCGAATACCCATGC
This sequence comes from Thermoanaerobaculia bacterium, assembly GCA_036398925.1. GTDB lineage: Bacteria > Acidobacteriota > Thermoanaerobaculia > Gp7-AA8 > Gp7-AA8 > DASWOB01. The sequence continues at coordinate 2,963 of DASWOB010000098.1, read as the reverse complement.
CCAGATGGCGCAGCTGCGCCTCGAGGAGTTTCGCAAGTGGCGGGAGCAGATCCCGCATTTCGCCATTCCCGACACCGAGGGCGAAAGGCGCCGGCTGACCGCGGCCGCCAACGTCCCGCCGCAATTCGTCGAGCTGACCAACGTCGCCGTCGCGAACCAGACCGCTCTGGTCCGCGCCGACGGCCTTCCGCCGGCCGAGGTCCGCGATCTCATGGGCTACGCCCTCTCGTACGACCCGCTGGCCGACGAGCTCGAAGCGGTCGCGCAGTACATCCGCTACAGCACCACCGCCGCCCGCAACCTGGCCGGCAACGAAGCGCTGACCACCTACTCGCTGGCGCAGCGCCTCTCCAAACAAAAGCGCTACGCCCACCTCCGCCCCCACGTCGCCGACATGCGCCGCGCCCTCGGCCGCCAGCGCAAACTGACCCCCGAGGAAGCCGCCGAAAAAGCCGCCGAACGGGCGGAAAAAGCCGCGGCGAAGGTGACCCCGGCGCCGTCGATCACGACCCAGCAGTAAGCAGCACGGTAGACCCGCGGGCGCGCCGCAAGGCGCGCCCGCATTTGTGGTGTGTGGTGTGGTTGGTGAGGCGGGAGAGCGAAGGCCGAGAATGCGGAGTGCGAACCGGTGTGGTGGCGGGTCTTGAAAGTTCACGCGCTGCTTGGATGAGGTGAGGGTATGGCATTCAGTTTCAGCGACAACGAAAAGTTCTCGCTCATCGCGATAGATAGTTGTTTCACGCACATCGAGGAAGAGATCGAGTTTCCGGACGGCACGTGGATCTTGCCGAAGATGCCGGCGACGGTCGATGCGCAGTGGGTGCGGTGGATTGGCGAGACGCGGGCGGACAGGTTGAAGGACGCGAACCTGATCATCCTGAGGCGCTTGACAAGCGAGAACCCGGGCATTCTGGACGTCGAACACACGGAGCTCTACCAGCAGGTATTCGACATCTGGACCAGTTTGCAGTTGTCCGGAATCGTGTACTGCGCGGATGCCTCGGCGGTTCAGGGATCAATCGAGAAGGGCCGAGTGGACATCCGGCAAATGGTTCACCTGGACTCCTTCTACCTATCGAACAAATCTCCGCAGTACCCGGTGACAATCGAGCGTCTTAAAGAGGCGATAGCGATGGCAGCGGTGTGGCGGGAAATGATCGAGAGCGGGAACTGCGAACGATTCATCCGCGGCGGCGTCATTCTGCGGGACGGGTATCTTCACAGGTGCGGTCAGAACCGCATTCATCAGTTCACGCGCGCAATCGAAGGGCTGATTAAGCCGGACGTCGGTGCGACGACGAAGCAGTTTAAGACTCGGCCGCAAACGTTCGGAGTGAAAGGAAACGCTTTCGAAAAGATCTTGTACGAGTCATACGAGATGCGGTGCGATGTCGAGCACGTGCACGCGGCGGATCGATTTTTGAGAAAGAACTATCCGGACGATCAGATTGAAAATGTGGCGGCGCTTCGGACTCGGCAGATGGAAGTAATTGCCCGGGAGTCGTATCGTCGCATTCTCACAAACGCGGAGATCCGAGAGCACTTCGAGACGGAAGACTCCCTAGCCGCGTTTTGGGCGTTGCCGGAACACGAGCGCAAGAAGATCTGGGGCGAACCGATCGATGTAACAGGATTCACGGATGAAGACGAATACAACGAGAAGGTTCGTCAGCTTCGTGAACGCCACCCGTAGCCGGTCGGCCCTGCGTATACCGATCGTCCCTCATGAAGTTAAGCGACCCCGGCCGCAAACGGAAGCAAAGAGGGGACAAGCCTTCAGATGTGGTCTCCTGCTCCACCCCGACGGGTTGGTGCTGGAAAGGCCGAAGGTGTGACCCGGGTGTGACCCTTCGTGTTATCCCTCGGTGGAAGTATGAGTTAGGCCAAAAAAAAAGACCGCCCGAGGGCGGCCGGTCCTAGCAAATAGCTGGGATTTATAGCTAAACAAGAACCGGCTACGTCGCTCCTTTCTAGCGACCGTTGGCGCGTGATTAGTTGTGGTTTGACGTGCGTGTAGCTTCGTTTCGATTGGAGTTATTCGTGTAAGTTTTGGACGATTTGCCGCCTTGCGTCGAATTTGACCGATTACGTTTTGAATGTCTGTGCGATGAACTGCTCGAGTCTGTAGAGTTGATGTCGTCGGCCTGGCTCTGAGCCAGAATGGACGGTCTACGTGTTGAGACGCGAGATTTGTCGATTGAACTCGTAAAATCACGTGACCTCTCGCCGCTGCGGGTTGCAGGGGCACGGTCGGAACGGTCATCAGGACCTAAGCCTATGTCGCGATTAATTTTGAACTTACGTGGTATGACACGCGCGATGAGCGCCAACCATTTGGCGAAACCGCGCGGGGTTGATGCACCGGGCAACAGTTGAATCACGCTTATCCCGTAAAGTGTGGACAGGAACACAAGCGCATACTGTCCCGGAAGGCATTCTTTGAGAACATACTCGTACGTGAGAGTAGCTAGCGTTACACGTACCAGCAGTCCGCACCAGCGCACCAAGTGCACAGACTCGTCAGTCAATGCCTGCCTTGGATGCGCCCGAAGAACGCTCCTCCGGGAAGCCATGATCAGTGGCTTCCAGGAGAGAGCGCGAAGTGGAGCAGTATCACCATCCGCGACCTCTTCGGTTGTTTAGCTATTTGTCAAGGAGCCGGACCCCCGTTTGGTCGGTGAGGCGAATATGCGAGGAATGGTCCAGCTGGGTGACCGTATTCATCTCCCATTTGGCTCAGTCTGCGTAAATGGTTCTAAGTTCTACGGTTACGCTTTGAGGCGCGACGGCGAAGCCAAGGATCAGAGGGGGGGTAGCTCATAGGGGTCACACCCAATGGCCTGAAGTTAAGCGACAATAGGCTAAACCATTGACTGGAGTGGGTATGGGCGTGAAGCGCGGTCCGGTCGTGAGTCTGGGTGCGGTCATGCAGTTCTTTCCGCTCGACGAGATCCGGCGGATTC
>DASWOB010000097.1:0-40216 GCA_036398925.1 Thermoanaerobaculia bacterium | reverse complement strand
CACACCGGGGGTGTGTCACTGCCACACCGTGGGTGCGCACGTGCACACCGGGGGTGTGTCACTGCCACACCGTGGGTGCGCACGTGCACACCGGGGGTGTGTCACTGCCACACCGTGGGTGCGCACGTGCACACACACCGGGGGTGTGTCGCTGCGCCACCGCGAACGGCCTGTCGCGGTTGGATCCGTAAGTTAGCGCGTATGGGCGGGACGCCCGCTCCCCGGCTATCGTCCCCAGGGGCCGATCGACTCCCAGACGCTGCTGATCCTCGGCTCGTCCGAGGCGACAGCCGCCGCCTTCTTGTGGGGCGAGGCGGCGAGCACGGCCGCGAGCACCGGTACGATCTCCGGCACGTTCGCCACCAGATCATCGGCGTGCTCGTCCAGGAAGCGAGTCGAGACCAGCCCGTCCCGGAACGCCGGATGCGTGATCACGCGCCGCAGCCAGGAGATGTTCGTCTTCGTGCCGAGGATCACGTAGTCGCGCAGCGCGCGGGCCAGGCGATCGATGCAGGCCTCGCGCGTGGCGGCGTGGCAGATCAGCTTCGACAGCATCGGGTCGAACTTCACCCCGACTTCGGTGCCTCGCATCACGCCCGCGTCGACCCGCACGCCCGGTCCGGACGGCTCGGCGTACAGCGCGATCCGTCCTGTCTGCGGCAAAAAGCGATCGTCCGGATCCTCGGCGTAGATGCGCACTTCCATGGCATGGCCGCGCTGTCGCAGCTCTTCCTGTTTCCACGGCAGCGGCGCACCGCCCGCGACCGCCAGCTGCGCGCGCACGAGATCGACGCCCACCACCTCTTCGGTCACCGGATGCTCGACCTGGAGGCGGGTATTCATTTCGAGAAAATAAAACTCGCCGTCGGGCGTGAGGATGAACTCCACCGTCCCCGCGTTGCGGTAGTCGACGCTGCGCGCGGCCGCAACCGCGGCTTCCGCCATCCGCTGCCGCAGTTCCTCGGAGTAGCGCGGCGCCGGTGTTTCCTCGACGACCTTCTGGTGCCGGCGCTGGATCGAGCAATCGCGCTCGAAGAGGTGCACCACGTTGCCGTGCGCGTCGCCGAAGACCTGGAACTCGACGTGCCGCGGCTCTTCGATGTAGCGCTCGAGCAGCAGCCGGTCGTCGCCGAAGGCCTTGGCTGCCTCGCGCTGCGCCGACTCGATCGCGGCGCGCAGCTCGTTCTCCGCGCGGACGATCTTCATCCCCTTCCCGCCGCCGCCGGCCGACGCTTTCACGAGCAGCGGGAAGCCGATCTGCTTCGCCTGATGCGTCAGCGTCTCGAGCGCTTGATCCTCGCCGTCGTAGCCCGGCACGACCGGCACGCCGTGCTTTTGCATGCGCTGGCGCGAGCCGGCCTTCGAGCCCATCGCCTCGATCGACTCCGCCTTCGGGCCGACGAAGGTGATGCCGGCGTCTTCGCAGGCGGCGGCGAGCTCGGCCCGCTCGGAAAGAAAGCCGTAGCCGGGGTGCAGCGCATCCGCCTCCATGCTCCGCGCCGCGTCGATCACCTTCGACACATTCAGATAGGTCGCGCGCGCGTCGCCCGGTCCAAGCGAGACCGCCTCATCGAAGAACCGCCGCACGTAACGCACGTCGTCTTCCTCCGCGTGCGCGAGCACCGAGCCGATGCCAGCCTCGCGGCAGGCGCGCGCGATGCGGACGGCGATCTCGCCTCGATTCGGGACGATCAGCTTTTTCATTTGTTGGTGATCCAGGGCGCGAGCTCTTTGTTGAGGAACGACTTCATCCCCTGCTGCCCTTCTTCGGAGACCCGCCGGGTGGCGATCGCATCGATCGTGTACGGGATGGCGTCGGCCAGCGGATTCGCCACCACGTGCGCGATCAGTTTCTTGCACGCATGCACGGCCTCGGGACCGCTCGTCCGGAGCTGCGTGATGGTTTCGTGCATGGCGTTGTCGAGATCGTCCGCCGTCTCCACGACCCGGTGCACGAGTCCGATCCGCTGCGCGCGGTCGGCATCGAAGCGCTCACCGGTGAGGAAGAGCGCCCGCGCATGCGTTTCGCCGATCTTCGCGATCACGTACGGGGAGATGACGGCAGGCAGGATGCCGAGCTTCACCTCCGACAGGCCGAACTGCGTCGTGGCGGTGGTGATGGCGATGTCGCACACCGCCACCAGTCCCACGCCGCCACCGATCGCCGCCCCCTGAATGCGGCCGATCACCGGCAGCGGGCATTCGTTGATCAGCGCGAACATCTTCGCCAGCAGCGACGAGTCACGGACGTTCTCCTCGCGCGTGTACGAGACCATGCGCGACATCCAGTTGAGGTCCGCCCCCGCGCAGAAGTTCTTCCCCGTCCCCTGCAGGACGATGGCCCGCGCGGCGGTGACGTCGATGCTGGAGAAGAGGTCGATCGCCTCGCCGATCAACTCATCGTTGAAGGCGTTGTGGACGTCGGGGCGATTGAGGGTGACGTGCAGGACGCCGTCACGCGAGTCGACGAGGAGTGTGTTGTACGCCATAGAGGCGCGGATTGTATAACCTCGGTTCCTCGGGGTTCCTCGGGTTCCGCGGGGTTCCTCGGCGCGCTTGCCGAGGAACCCGCGGAACTCCGAGGAACCCGAGGAACCGCTTTATCGCACCGTCCGGCGGCGCGGCGGCACGGTCAGCCCGTAGTTCGGCGTGATCGTGTAGGTCGCATTGCTGCCGAGGGCGGTCGTCGAGACGCGGACCGTGAACGACGCCGGGTTGGCCGGCGAGGCGTTGACGTTCGGGATCCCGGCGGTGCTGGTCTGCCCCGGAGCGACGTTGATCGTCACGGAGTTGCCGCCGTTCTGCGCGAGAGTCACGTCGAGCGGCGTGTCGCCGGTGTTCTGCACCCGCACTTCGACGTTGCCGCCCTTCGTAGCGGTGAAGCGGAAGAAATCGACGTCGCTGCTGCTGCAGAGCACGCCGGCGACGGTCGTGCCGGTGTTCACGTCACCGTACGCGGTGGCGGTGGTGTCGTTCGGCTCGTTGAAGTCGGTGCAGAGCGGGGCGGCGTCGGCGTTCGCGATGAGGATGAACGGCTGCGGCGAGCGATCGGCGATCTTCGTCGCGGTGACGACCACACGGTAGAGGCCGGGGGTCGCGTTGGCGATCTCGATCATCTCCGTGTTGTCGACGACGTTCACGCCGCGCGTGGCGTTGGCGTTGTAGTTGATGCGATCGAGCACCCACGGCAGCACGGTGGCGCCGGACGGGTCGATCACCTTCACGTCGAGGTTGTTCACCAGCGCGACCTCGGCGAGGTCGTCGCCGCCGAGGAAGGCGATCTCCGGATCGAGCCATTGCAGCACGACGCGCAGCGGCTGGGCGGCGTTGACGCGCAGCGGCATCTCGTAGGTCTGCCCCTGCGCCAGCGTACCGGTGCGGATGCGGTTGCCCTTGGCCTGGTCGGCGATGATCAGGTCGACCGAGGCCTTCGCGTTCACGAAGCCGAAGCCGAAGGTGTAGTCGGGACCGGGGTTGCCGAGGTCGCGCGCGCCGGCGATGAGCAGCGCCTTGAGCGCCATCGGGCCGGGGGTGGTGCTCGCACCGAACGTCCGCTTCCACTGCTCGGTCACGATCGCGGCAATGCCGGTCACGGACGGTGCCGACATCGAGGTGCCGTTGCTGCGGCCGTAGGTGTTGGTCGGGACGGCCGAGAGGACGTTGAAGCCGCGCGCCACGATGTCCGGCTTCACGCGGCCGTCTTTGGCGGGACCGCGGGAGCTGAACGGGATGATGCTGTCGAAGCTGTCGGACGCGCCGACGGTGAGGATGTTCTTGGCCGAGGCGGTCACGCCGATGGTGTCGTACGGGGTGATGGCGCCGTGCAGTGTCGGCTCGCACGAGGTGCAGGTCGGCGTGCCGGGGCAATCGGTGCCGCTGCCGTTGCGCGAGACGCAGAAGGTCTGCGTCAGGTCGGCATCGAGGTCGTCGTTCACGTGGCGGTGCTGCTGCCACTCCAGGAACTCCGGCAGGTCGCCGTCATTGCCGGCGGAATGGACGAAGAGGACACCCTTTTCGCGGGTGATCTGGTCGATCGGCGCGGCGAGCGTGAGGTCGTAGCCGCCGTAGTAGTCGCCGAAGCCGTTCCACACCGGATAGCCGCCGCCGCCCTCGGTCTGCCATCCGAGCACGTAGCCCCACGAGTTGTTGTCGGCGATGACGCTGAGCGGCGCGAGATTGTCCGACTTCGAGCGCAGCCACTGCTCGGCCGAGCCGGAGGCGCGGTACTGGTGAATCTGAACCTTCGGCGCCATACCTTTCGCGTCGGGATTCACGCCGCCAGCACCCATCGTGCCGGCCACGTGCGTCGCGTGCGATTTGTCGCCCGTCGAGCCGCCCGACGCGTGCACGGTCATCCGGCCCTGGAACTCCGGATGGTTACCCTGCGCTTCAGCCAGCTCATAGAGCGAGATCACCACGCCTTCGCCCGAGAGGTTGTACGGCGCCGAGTAGAGCTCGGTGACGTGCGCGATCTCGGCCGACTTGGCGTTGTGCGACTCCATCTTCATCCGCACCGGACCGGCCAGCGCGAGGACGCGATCGTCGCTCGCCAGCGTGCGGACCGACACCGTCGGCACGAACGCCTGCAGGCGATTCATCACCCCGAAGCGGGTCTCCAGCGGATCGAAGAGCGAGCCGCCGGCGGAGAGGATCGCCTGCCGCGCTTCCTCGAACGTCACGTCCTCGTGGAACGAGACGATGAGCTGCGCGTGCTCCTTCGCCCGCATCGCCTCGCGCAGGGCGGAGCGCTGCAGCTTCTGCTCGACCGTGAACGGCACGAGCGCGATGCGCGAATCGCCGGCCACGCGGGCCGGATCGGCGACGCGCGCCACGGAGCGCCCTTTGGTCAGCGCGCGCTGGAAGACGACGCCCTTCGCCACCAGGTCGGCGCGATCGGCATCGGTCAGCCCGTCGGTCTGCACGATGAAGTGCTGGCCGCGGTCACGGAACGGCCCGCGGTCGCGCTCGAGCGGATCGGAAGCGAAGGCGAGAGTCGGAAGCAGAAGGAATACGAGTAGAGCGGTTCGGCGCATGATGTATGTACGTTTCCCGGAGAACTATCGTTATTGGTGCCCGAGGTCGGACTCGAACCGACACGGGGCTGAGCCCCGGCAGATTTTGAGTCTGCTGCGTCTGCCATTTCGCCACTCGGGCGGCGTCTCTCTAATGTTGTGCTGCGACCGTTGCCTGCGATTCCGTGGCACGCGATTCCTGCCAGCGGCGTGCGCAGGAGTGTAACTCGTCATCTGTCAGAACTCGATTGGTCGACTTCGCCAGCTGAAAGAGCTCTTTTGCCAGCAGCTCCTCCTGCGGGTAACCATGACTGTCGAGCCAGTACACCACGTTGGAAAGGCCACACATCGGCCCGACCTCGATGATCTGCTGGAGACCGAACATACCTGCCGGAACGCCGGAGTAAACGCGGTCCGCGAGCCACTCGCTTCCCTTCTTCTTCGCTTTGATGATCGCGGCGGCATGAACGCCGGTCCCGGTGCGGAATGCATCGCGCCCGAAAACGGGGTATTTGTCGGCCAGCGGGACGTTCGTCGCCGTCGAGACGAAGCGGACGTACTCCGGGAGGGTGGTCAGGTCGTTGTCGATCCACCCCATCAGCTTGAGGTTGACCATCAGCAGGTCGATCGGTGTGTTACCGACCCGCTCCCCGATCCCCGCCGCCGTGCCGTGGACGCGATCGGCCCCCGCTTCGAGGGCGGCGATGCAGTTGATGACGCCCAGGCCGCGATCTTCGTGGCCGTGCCAGTCGATTTTGACCTCGGGGTTGATGCGGTCCACCAGCTTGCGCACGAAGCGGACGACGTTGCGCGTCCCCCACGGCGTGGCGTGACCGACGGTGTCGGCGATGCAGATGCGCGCCGCTCCCGCTTCGATGGCGGCGGTGTAGAGCCGCTCGATGTCGGACGGCTTTGCGCGGGTGGTGTCTTCGGTCACGTACATGACCGGGATGCCGTTCTGCACGGCGAAGCGGACTGCTTTGGTCGACTGCTCGACGATCCAGTCGAGATCCCACTCCTCCGCGAACTGGCGGATCGGAGAAGAGCCGATGAAGAGATCGGCCTCGATGGCGATGCCGACCCGCTGCGAGATCTCGATGATCGGCTTGACGTCGTTCTCGTGCGTCCGGCCGGCCGCGGACGGCGCGACGGAGAGCTTCTGGTCGACGATCTCGCGCGCCAGACGCTCGACGGTCTTCTGCACGTGCGGCCCCGCGCCCGGCAGGCCGATGTCGGCGTTGTCGACGCCGATGGCGTGCATGTAGTGAAGGATACGGAGCTTGTCTTCGATGGACGGATCGGTGACGGACGGCGACTGCAGCCCGTCGCGCAGCGTCTCGTCGTCGAACTCGATCTTACGGGCCGGCCGCGGCGGCTGCTCGCCGTCCGTGTTCCAGTCGTAGATCAGGCTCTCCAGAGGTTCGGTCATGGCGCGCAGTTTAGCCGTGCAACAGCAATGCGCGCCATCGGCATTCTCGGGCGGTCCGACGAGCGGTTCCTCGGAGTTCCTCGGGTTCCTCGGAGACACGGCCCGCAATCGCCGAGGAACCCGAGGAACCGCCTCCAACTACCTGTTCTGAAAATTCGCCACGCGCTTCTCCAGAAACGCCGCCATCCCCTCTTTCATATCCTCGGTGCTCGCCAGCAGGCCGAACAGTGTCGCTTCGAGGATCTGCCCTTCCTCGAATGGCATCTCGCTGCCGCGCATGACCGCCTCGATCGCCGCGCGCACCGCGATCGGTCCACGGGAGGCCATCTTGCGCGCCATCTCCTCCGCCGTCGCCATCAGTTGATCGGCCGGGACGACCTTGTTCACGAGGCCGATCCGCTCCGCCTCGGCGGCGCCGATCCGGTCGCCGGTCAGGATCAGCTCCAGCGCTTTCCCTTTGCCGAGCAGACGGGCCATCCGCTGGGTGCCGCCGTAGCCGGGGATGATGCCGAGCGTGACCTCGGGCAATCCGAGCTGCGCTTTCTCCGAGGCGATGCGGATGTGGCAGGCCAGGGCCAGCTCGCAGCCGCCGCCGAGGGCGAAGCCGTTCACCGCCGCGATGACCGGCTTCGGGAAACGCTCGATCGAAGAGAAGACCCGCTGCCCCTTCTCCGCGATCGCCTTGCCGGTGATCGGATTCATCGTCGACAGCTCGTTGATGTCGGCGCCGGCCACGAAGGCTTTCTCGCCGCTGCCGGTGAGGATGATCGCCTTGACGCTGGCGTCGTCGCGCGCGGCCTCGAAGGCCTCCGCGATCTCGGCCACCGTCTGCGCATTCAGCGCATTCAGCACCTTCGGGCGGTCGATGGTGATGAAGAGGATGCCGTCGCGATTTTCGGTTCTGACGTTTTCCATCACTTGCCTGCCTTGTCGAAAGCCACCGGCTTCTCGCCGGAGTAGTCGTAGAAGCCGGCCCCCGTCTTGCGGCCGTAGCGGCCCGCCAGGACCATCTTGCGCAGCAGCGGCGGCGCCGCGAAACGCTTCTCCTGGTACTCCTCGAACATCACGTGGGTGATGTAGTAGGTCGTGTCGAGGCCGACGAAGTCGAGCAGCGTGAACGGCCCCATCGGGTAGCCGCAGCCGAGAATCATCGCCTTGTCGATGTCTTCGATGCTGCCGACCCCTTCCTCGTACGCGCGGATGGCGTCGAGGATGTACGGCACGAGCAGCCGGTTCACGATGAAGCCGGAGTTGTCGCGGCACGAGACCGCCTCCTTGCCGAGGCTCTTCGCGAACTCGAAGGCGCGATCGAATGACTCGTCGCTGGTGAGGATGGTCCGCACCACCTCGACGAGCTTCATCAGCGGCACCGGATTGAAAAAGTGCAGGCCGACGAACTGCTTCGGGCGCGCGGTGGCCATGGAGAGCTCAGTGATCGTCAGCGAGGAGGTGTTCGAGGCGAAGAGCGCCTCCGGCTTCACGATCTTGTCGAGCTGCGCGTAGGTGTCTTTCTTGAGCTGGGCGTTCTCGATGATCGCCTCGATGACGATGTCGCAGTCGGCCAGGTCATTCAGGTCGGTCGAGCCTTTCAGCCGCCCCATGCAGGCATCCATGTCCGCCTGCTGCATCTTCCCCTTCTCGACGAACTTGCCGAGCGACTTCTGGATCCCGCCCAGCCCCTTGTCGAGATACTTCTGCTCGACCTCGCGCACCACCACGTCATATCCGGCCTGCGCCGCCACCTGTGCGATACCCGAGCCCATCAGACCGCAGCCGAGCACGCCCACTTTTTTGATTGCCATGTGTAGAGCTCCTTTTGCGGGCCGGATTCTATGCGAACGATGAACGATGAGAGATGAGCGATGAGCCGCTCGATCGCCAGGTTCATCGCTCATCGCTCATCTCTCATCGCTCGTCGCTCTTCCTCCGCTATCCTCCACGCCGTGCAGCCCGGCAAGCTCAAGCCCCAGGTCCTCCTCCTCGGCCTTGCGGCTCTGCTCAATGACTCCGCGAGCGAGATGCTCTATCCGCTGCTGCCGGTGTTTCTGACGACCACGCTCGGGGCCACGCCGGCCGCGGTCGGGCTGATCGAGGGGGCGGCGGACGGGCTGGCCTCGATCCTCAAGTACTTCTCCGGTTCGCTCTCCGACAGGATGCCGAAGCGGAAGCCGTTCATCGTCAGCGGCTACTCGCTGGCCGCCATCTCCCGCCTGATCATCTCTGCCGCCGTGGCCTGGCCGATGGTCCTCGGCGCGCGCCTGCTCGATCGCACCGGCAAGGGGATCCGCTCCGCGCCGCGCGACGCCATGATCTCCGACGTCACGCCGCCCGAAGAGCGGGGCCGCGCCTACGGTTTCCACCGCGCGCTCGATCACACCGGCGCCATCGTCGGGCCGCTGCTGGCGATGTTCGTCCTGCAGGTCCTCGGTCTCACGCTGCGCCAGGCGTTTTTCGTGGCGGTGATCCCCGGCGCGATCGGCGTGGCGATGCTGATGTTCCTGCTGCGCGAGCCGGAACGGACCGCCGTGAAACCGAAGGCCGATCGCTCGCTGCGCGGCTCGTCGCATCTCCTGCAGCAGAGCGGCTTCCGCCGCGCGATCATCGCCGTGGCGATCTTCTCGCTCGCCAACTCCAGCGACGCGTTCCTCATCCTGCAGGCGCACAAGGCGGGAGTGAGCACGGCCATGCTGCCGCTGCTCTGGGCGGCGCACCACGTCATCAAGTCGCTCTTCTCGACACGGGCCGGGGCGCTGTCGGACCGCATCGACCGGCGGTATCTGCTCGCCGCCGGCTGGATCAGCTACGCCATCGTCTACGCGATCTTCCCCGCCGCGCGGAGCCTGACCGCGTTCGTGATCCTCTTCATCGTCTACGCGATTCCGTTCACTCTCACCGAAGGGGCGGAGCGCGCCTGGATCGCCGACCTCGTGCCGGCCGCGGAGCGCGGGAAGAGCTTCGGCATCTACTACCTCGCCAGCGGGCTATGCGTCCTGGCCGGCAGCGCGCTCTTCGGCGTGCTCTACGACCGCGTCTCGGCAGAGGCGGCGTTCTTCACCGGCGCGGCATTGGCGGTCATCGCAGCCTTTGCGGTGATGGCCGCGCCGCGCAGGCTCGCCACCTAATCCCACGGAGGAGACGACGGGGGGCCTCCGGCGGCCGGGCCGCGGGCCCGGACCCGCTGGTTGGCCTGGCCTCCGCGACACTCTGTCGCGAGATACGAGTCTATGTCGCGGAGGCCAGGCCAACCAACGGGGTCCGGGGCTGTGGCCCCGGCCGCCGGAGGCCTCCCGTCGTTCCCTGATCTGTTGAGCATTCGGCGTGGTGTGGGCTGCGAACCCACACCACACCTCGAGCAGCGTTACGGTGCCGGCTCCGGCTGGAAAACGCGGATCGGGTACGCGACGCCGAGCGTGCACCCTGCCGCATCCGAGATCAGGACGAGCACGGTCTGGTCGGCCTCCACGCGAGGCTTGCCGGTGATCCTGCCGCTCGAGTTGAGATGCAGTCCCTCCGGGAGGGCTCCGTCGATGATCTCGAAGCTGTACGGAGCCGTACCGCAGCAGACCTCGATCTCGAAGTTTGCCGGCTCACCCACCACGAATCCGGGGACGCCCTCGGTCACCGTCGTGAGCGTGCACTGCTGCGCCTCTGCCACTCCGCAAATGCCCGTTGCTGCCAGGAACAGGACCAATCCGACCATCACTTTTCTCATTGTTCGCTCCTTTGCGATCTCGCCATGGTACGGCTTGCCAGCGGCGGGCGACACGGTATGTGGCGAACGGGGCCGTTGCGGAAGCGGCACCGAACGGCCATCAGCCGTAACCACATTCGATGATTCCGGAACCTATGTTGGGATTGCGCAAGACACTCCGGCCGGAAACAGAGCGCAGAAAGAAAAGGAGTGTCGTATGAAACGAACGTTGTTCCTGGCTCTTGCTTTACTCATCGTCGCAGGCAGTGCGCAGGCGGATGTCCTGGCCGCCTCCTCGCGGCAAACCTTCACCACCCCGGTCTCGACGAGCCTCAACTATCTCCCGCTCGATGACGCCGGCAACACCTCGCTGAACTTCACCACCGCCTCGACGCAGACCATCGTCGTCACCTACAGCACCGACTGCCAGGTGGCGATCGACGGCAACGCCGTGGCCGTGGTGATCTACATCGACGGCGTCGCGGCGGCCGGTACCGGCGCCAGTTCCGCCGGCTCCCGCCTCTGCATGACCGACGACATCGCGGCGCACTCCCGCACCGCGTTCCTCACCGTCCCGGCAGGCAACCACACCGTGCAGATCACCGGTCAGATTCTCGGCAGCGGCACCGGCACGCTTCGGCGTACCGTGACCACCGTCCAGAACTGATGCGGATGATCTTTTGAATCGGCCGCCTTCGGGCACGGGGGGCGGCCGGTTACTGGTGGTTCAGCTACTCAGCTACTCAGCTGTTCAGCTGCTCAGGCGGCGAGTTTTAGCTGTTGAGCTATTGAGCTATCAAGCGAGAAGTGTTTGGGTGATCAAAGTCAAAAACACGTCTCGCTTAACAGCTCAACAGCTTAATAGCTCAACAGCTGAACCCCCGCCGCCTGAACCGCTGAACAGCTGAACAGCTGAGCAGCTGAAACGGCCCCCTCACTCCGCAACCTTCAGCGTCTGCACGCCACGCGTCGGGGTGGTCACGCTGCCGATGCGCTCGTAGAGATACGGGTCGCCTCCGCGTTTGGTGAGGAAGAGATCCCATGCGCCGGCTCCGAGAAACTCGGCGAGGATCGTCGCGCCGTCGCGGCCGTTGGCGAGCAGCTGGAACGAGGTCAGGCCGTTCACCCGCGCGAGATCGTCCAGCACCCCCTGCGGAACGATCGCCCCGCCCTGCGGCGCGGCGGCCAGGCGATAGACCTTGCGCGGCGGGGCGCCGTCGCTGCCGGTCAGATAGACCATTCCGTTCGACGGCCGCTCGAGCCGGATCACGTTGTCGTCGCCCGCACGGAGCGTCGTGACGGTGAGCGCGTAGCCGGGTGCCATCGCGTAGAACGTGGTGCCGGCCATCGGCGCGCTCTCGAACCGGAACTCCCCCTCCGCGTTCGTGCGGGTCTCGAACGCGGCCTGGGTGGCCCGCCCCGCGTAGCCGCCTTCGAGCAATGCCCCGGCGATCGGCATCCCCTCCGGCCCGACCACGCGTCCGGAGACCGCGCGGGCCGGTTGCAGCGCGATCCGCACGTCGGGTTGTCCTCCGCTGGTGATGACCACCTCGCTCTCCGCGGTGCGATACCCCCTGGCCTTGATGAAGAGCTTCGCCGTCCCCTCCCCCATGTTCGCGAACTCGAGCTTCCCCTCCCCGTCGGTCTCGCTCATGCGCATCGAGGTGACGCCGTCGCGAAACTGGATGCGCTGGTGCACGTTCGCCACCGGAACCGGCTGCTCGCTCACCGCATCGACGACGTGCAGCGTGAAGCCGCCGGACGGCAGGGCGAAATTCGCCTCCTGCTCGCGCGCGGCCGCATCGATCGTGACGTCGATCCGCGCGCTGCCGGAGCTCTTGCCGGCCGGGCTGTTCTCGATCGCGTAACCGTGCAGCGCCCCCCGCTTCCAGGTCGTGGTCTCGTAGCGGCCGAGAAAGTTCGTCTCCGTCCGCGCCAGCCGCACCGCCGGATCGTGCGGATCGGTGAACTCGACGCGCACACCCGAAACCGGCGCGCTTCCGCGCGTCACCTTCCCATGCAGTTCCACCGGCTCGAGCAGCAGCTCGATGGCCGCCGTCTCCCTGTCGACGCGGAAGTCTTCGTAAAGCAGCGTCTCGCCCGATTCGCCGGTGACCTGAAGCCGTTTCCGTCCGTACGCGACGTCGCGGAAGAGGGTCTCCCCCGCTTTCAGCGGTACCGAAGTGTCGCGGCGGTACTGCAGCGACTCGTCGGAGCCGCTCAGCAGCACGAGCGTGCCGCGCGGCAGCTCCCCTTTGCGGGGAGGGTTCACACGCACCGTCACCACCGACGGCCGGCGCAGCGCGACGTCGGCGAGCGCGAGCCGCGCATCGGCGCGCAGTTGCGTGGCCGGAGTGTCGACGGGAGGATATGACGGCGCCTCGACGCGCCAGCGGACCGGGATCGGCAGCGGACCGATGGAGGGGAACGAGACCCGCCCATCGGAGGCGGTGGTCCCGCTCCAGCGCTTGCGGAAGAGGATGCGCGAGGTGCCGGAGTTCAGCTCCTGCGACGGCGGATTCCACTCCACCCGCGCCCCGGCCACCGGCTCGTTCGTCGCTTGGTCGACGACGCGAAACGCGGCGGGAGCGGTCGGCTCCAGCGCGATCGGTTTCGGCTCGGTCGTCTCGCCCGGCCGGATGACGATGGCAGCGATGGTGTAGGAGGCCAGCCCCTCGCCGATCACCGCTCCCTGGTAGACGCCGGCCGGCAGCGGAATGGAAAAGCGCTGATCGGCACCGGCGACAAAGTCGATCTCCACCGGCTCCTGCGCGTCGGTGTGCCGGAGCAGCCAGGTGAACGGAGCCTTCTTCGTGCTTCTGCGGCTGATCGTGCCGGTCAGCGTGCCGAGGGCGCGCAGGACGATCGGCTTCCGCCCGGCGAGGTCGGCGGCGGTGTACGTGACCGGCTCGAAGCCGTGCCGCTCGATCACCAGCGGCGGCGTGAGCGTGGCCGGCAGGTTGAGCGCGCCGCCGGTGATACGCAGCGTCGTCGCTGCCGTGGCCTCATCGGCGGCGCGGCGCACCTCGACCGACTCCACCTGACGCGTGGCCGGCTCGAAACGCACGGCAATCGGCGCCGCCCGCGCGGCGGTGGAGACGATCAGGAGAGCGGAGAGCGCACCGAAGAGTCGCATGCCGGATCAGTAGAAATAGACGCAGTCGCCGCTCATGTCGGTCCACCAGCAGTCGTCGAAGCCGCCGTCCCCGCTCGCCACGCACGTCCCCCACATATCGCACCCGGTCTTTCCGCTGAACTCGTCGAGCACGATCCGTTCGCAGTGCGTATACCCGTCCCCATCCGCGGGGCGGCAATTCCCCCAGCCGTTCGGCGATTCCTTGCAGTCGAGACAGTTCGCGGCAGCCGGTATGGCCACGAGCATCGCGAAGAGCACCACCAGAGCACGTTTCATGACATCCCTCCATCCATACGGAGTGACGACAGACAATTAAACGTCACCCCTGCGAATGTGGCGAGGCGTTGTGGTCAGAGGCTCAGCTACTCAGCTACTCGGCTGTTCAGCTGTTCAGCTGTTCAGGGGTTGAGCTGTTGAGCTGTTGAGCTATTAAGCGAAGAAGTGTTTTGATTTTGATCATCCAAACACTTCCTCGCTCAATAGCTCAATAGCTCAATAGCTAACCGACGGTTTCACAGCCTGAGTAGCTGAACAGCTGAGTAGCTGAGCAGCTGAAAACGAAAAAGCGCGCCTCGCGGCGCGCTCTGCACAACGTCGAATGACGGCCCGGCTTACGCCGTCTCCATCATCTCCGCGGGGATGTCAAAGTTCGACCAGACGTTCTGGACGTCGTCGTGGTCGTCGAGGACTTCGAGGAGGCGCATGATCTGTTTCGACTTGGCCTCGTCGACGGCTACCCAGGTGGAGGGGATCATGCCGAGCTTTGCTTCGGCGGTGGCGATCTTGTTCGACTCCAGCGCCTGGCGCACCGCTTCGAAGTTCTCCGGGGCCGTGTAGATCTCGTAGGCGTCCGGATCGTCGGTCTGCAGATCGTCGGCGCCCGCTTCGAGGGCCACTTCCATCAGCTTGTCCTCGCTGACGGCGCTCTTCTCGACGGCGAAATAGCCCTTCTTCTCGAACTGGAACTTCACCGAGCCGGGGGTGCCGAGGTTGCCGCCGTGCTTTTCGAACGCGTGGCGGATCTCCGGTGTGGTACGGTTGCCGTTGTCGGTGAGCGCCTCGACGATGATGGCCACGCCGCCCGGGCCGTAGCCCTCGTAGGTGACTTCCTCGTAGGTGACGCCCTCGATCTCGCCGGTGCCGCGCTTGATGGCCCGCTCGATGTTGTCCTTCGGCATATTGTTGGCCTTCGCTTCGGCCACGGCCGCACGAAGGCGGGGATTGCCATCCGGATCGCCGCCGCCGAGACGCGCGGCGATCGTCATTTCCTTGATGATGCGGGTGAAGACCTTGCCGCGCTTCGCGTCAGCCGCACCCTTCTTGTGCTTGATCGTGCTCCACTTGCTATGGCCGGACATGGAGAATGCTCCTTGTATTTGCTAGGAGAGGAAACGGGCAGTGATCACGCCTCGCGTCTCCGGAAGAGGGCACATGATACCAAAGATGAGTCCCGAATTCCCCATCCGCATCATCACCGACGAGGGCGACTGCGAGGTCATCGACTCCCCCGAACAGCTGATCGCACAGGTCGATGCACTCGATTCCACCGACCCCGGAAACCGGGTCTGGGTCCGCGACGCCCTCGACCGCACCGTGAAGATCCGCGTCCGCGGCGGGATGGTGGAAGTGCTCGAAGCGGTGCCGTGAGATGGGCCCCGACGCGAGAATGTCTGGCGCTCAGATGTCCGTGAGGCGCCGCATGTCACGAATGACTTCCGCCGACTCGTGAATGTCTGGCCGCCAGATGTTCGTGAGTCGCCACGTGTCACGCATGACTTCCGCCGACTCGCGAATGTCTGGCCGCCAGATGTTCGTGCGTCGCCACGTGTCACGCATGACTCCCGCGGATCGCGAATGTCTGGCCGCCAGATGTTCGTGCGTCGCCACGTGTCACGGATGACTCCCGCCGACTCGCCAACATCTGGCGCTCAGACGTTGCAGACGTCGCTGCATCGCACGAACGACTCCCGCGGACTCGCCAACATCTGGCGCGCAGACGTTGGAGCGTCGCCGCGTGTCATCAATGACTCCCGCCGAGTCACGAACATCTGGCGCTCAGACGTTGCAGACGTCGCTGCATCTCACGAACGACTCCCGCGGAGTCACGAACATCCGGCGCTCAGACGTTGGAGACGTCGCTGCATCTCACGAACGACTCCCGACAACCTCCCGAATGTCTGGCCGCCAGACATCGCGTGTCCTTTGCGCGGCCGTCATCGTCTCATCGCAGAAGGAGGTCGTGTGGACGAAGAGACCAAAGCGATGGTCCCCCTGGAAAGCGACGAGCTGTCGGAAGCGGAAGCGTCGAGGGAACTGGCGGTCCGTACGCCCCATGAGCTGACGGCCGTCGCCGCGAAGGTCATGGACCTGATTGCGAAGCGGCTGGAGCTGGAGACTCCTCACCCCTCGACCGCGCGCCGTGTGCGCGGCGCCCGTTTCGTGCCGCGCGAGTTCGTGCTGTCGATGATGGCAGCGGCCGAGCGAAGGCCCGACCTCTACCCTCTCGGCAAGTTCGACAGCGCGAAAGCGCGCGAGGTCCTCGAGGCCGCCGATGCCCAGCGGCTCCTGGCCGAACGGACGGCGATGTTTCTGGCCAGCCTCCATTACACCATCGAAGCACGCTGGGCCGAAGTGGCCGCCGACGCCCTCCACTGCTTCAGAATCGCATCCATCCTTGCCGGCGACGAGGACCGGCCCGAACTGGCCGCCGAGGTCGAAAACCTCAAGCGGCAGCTCGGGCGCAAAGGTGGACGGAAGAAGAAGGTGCCGGAAACGGCGGAGAAGCCGGAGTGACGTCGGTCGTTTCAGCTATTCAGCTGTTCAGCTGTTCAGCTGTTCAGCTGTTCAGCTGTTGGCTGTTGAGCTGTTGAGCTGTTGAGCGAGGAGTGTGTGGATCCATCAAATACTTCCTCGCTCAATACCTCAATAGCTCAATAGCTCGATAGCTATGAACAAGCGCCGGCTTACTTCGCCGGCGCGCAGTAACCGGTCGTGAACGTGCTGCCGTTCATCGCCGTCAGGCCGCAGTGGTAGGGCGGCCACGTGGCCAGGGCACTGGCGGTGCTCTTCGGGGCCCGGAAGACATGAACCCAAAGTACTGCTCACGCGCTCATGCTACCAGCCGTGCTTCGCGGCGAGCGCGCGCACCCGTGTCACGATCCGCGCGTCGCCGATGGCCGATGCCATCGCTTCGAATTCCGGCTCCGGCCCGCGCCAGCGCAACGCCTCGATGTCGTCGAAGAGCGCGACGTCGCTGCGCAACGTCGCCAGCCGCTTGAAGAGCAGCGCGCTCTCGTGATGGTCGCCGAGGACCGCGGCGGGAAACTGCTCGATCGCACCGTGGCGTCCGATCACGCTTGCCGCGGTCTTCTTGCCGAAGCGCGGAATGCCGGGATAGCCGTCGGCCGCATCGCCGACCAGCGCGAGAAAATCGGGGATGCGTTCCGGCGTCACCCCGAACTTGGCGCGCACGCCCTCCTCCCCTCGGATCTGACCACTCTTGCGGTCGACCTGCACCACGCGATCGCCGACCACGCACTGCGCCAGATCCTTATCGGGCGTCCAGATGCAGACCTTCTCCACCGCGCGATCGCGTGACGCCAGCAGCGCCGCCGACGCCAGCGCGTCGTCCGCCTCCACCTCGATCATCGGCCACGTCACCACGCCCATGGCCATCAGCGCCGTCTCCAGCGGATGAAACTGCGCCCACAGCAGCGGATCGATCCCCGCCCCCGTCTTGTATCCCGGCCACATCTCATTGCGGAACGACTCGATGACGTGATCGGTCGCCACCGCCACGTGCGTGGCCCCCTCCTCGAGCATCTGCGCCACCGTGTGCAGCACTCCCGCAACCGCGCTGTACCGCGGCGGCATCGCGCTCCCCCGGCGGATGCCGTAAAAGTGGCGGAACAGCTCATAGGTGCCGTCGATGAGATGAACGATCACGAAGAGCGGATTGTCGCGCAGCCGCTCGGCACGACCGCGGATTTTCTCCACGCGGCCGGCCCGAACCACCGCCCCCGCAAGTACGACGAGGCGGAGGAGATCTTCGAGCGGCTGCTGTCGCCAGCGCAGACGGTCATAATAACTGGCACGGAACGGGCGTATACCAGTACTCGACAACCGGACAGTAACCGCTGATCGCCACCACGTCCGCTGACGTTCCTCAGGCGACCAACTGCCGATCCCCGGCACTCTTCCGCTGCCAGACAGGAAGAGGTCATGACGGGACGAGCACTCCGATCCATCCGCCTCGCACTCAGCCTCACGGTCGACGAATTCTCGAACCGAGTGGGGATCAACGCCATGGAGCTCGAAGCGTTCGAGCGGGGCGACCACGCCATCGAGCCACGCCGCCTTTCGGCCGCACTGGAACGGCTCACGCCTGATGTGGAGAAGCTCGACACCGACAATCCGCTGCTTCCCATTCCGCGCCTACCGCTGCCAAAGCACGCGGACAACTGAGCCGGCGTGTGGTGTGGACTTCCACCCCACCCCTCGGTCGCTCGTGAATACCCCCTCCTTTGAGCAGCACGCCCCCGCGTCTCTCTCCGCTCCGCCGAAACTCACATAAGGACGGCACGACGGCACTAATCGTGAATGAGACGCGGGGCCGCACCAACAAAGGAGATTTCGATGAAGAAACGACTGATTCTGATGATGATGGTATTTGCCATCGTTCTGACCTTCGCGCCCATGGCGATGGCGGATCACTGCGTCACCTGCCGCTACGGGAATTGCTTCCCGGCAACCGTTCCGGCGTACTACGGCTGCGAAGACCTCGGCGCCACCTGTCGGATGACGGGATGGGGCTGCGGCGGCCCGCATCCGTTCACCGAGGAAGTCCCGTTCGCCGCCGACTTCACCGTGGCCTCGGTCGAGCGCCTCGACCAGCGGCAGCCCGCCCCTGCCGACGAGACGCGCGTCGCCTCGCTCGAAACGCCCGCCCCCTCCCAGCGCTGATCGCGTGCCGGCCCCGCGTCTCGATTTCGCGCAAGGAGATCCGCCATGCCGCTGCTCCTGATCCTGATGATTCTGGCGTCTGAAGTGAGCCCCGCGCCCGCCGCGCCCCCCTCCGGCTCGATCGAGGCCACCATCCGCGGCACCACGCAGCCGCTCGAGGTGCACCTCCTGCTTCGCGATGCCGCCGACAACTGGAAAGCGGTGGCGCGCAAGAGCCTCCCCGCGGAAACGCGGCGCGTCCGCTTCGACGGCCTCGACGCCGGCGTCTATCAGATCCTGGTGCGCGGTCCGGTGCCCACCGAGCATCTGTCGACGAAGGTCGGCATCGGCCGCACCGACGCGCGACAGACCACCATCACCATCGAGCCGTTCGTGCTCGCCGGCCGGGTAACCCTCGGCGGCACGGAGCTCGGCGCCGGCGGCCTGCTCCTCAAGCACCGCGAGTTCCATTCGCGCGCGGAGATCGCCCTCGGCACCGACGGCACGTTCCGCGTCCCCTTCTGGCAGCGCGGCACGTTCTCGTACGCCGTGCGCGGCCCGGCGCTGCCGACCGCCTACTCGTACATGACCGAGCTCGAAGGGGCGTCACCGGAACCGCTCCTGATCGATATCCCGGACGGCCGCGTCAGCGGGATGCTCCGCGATGCGAACAGCGGACAGCCGGTCGCCGGCGCGAAGGTCGCGCTGCAGACGAACACCGACGACAGCGAAGAGCACGCGAAGCTGACCACCGGCCCCGATGGACGGTTCGACTTTGTCGGGATCAAGCACGGCAGCCACGTCGTACGCATCTCCGCACCGCACTATCTCGAGCCGGAGCCGATCCGCTTCCAGCTGACGAACGCCGCTCGGCTTCGCGAGCTCGACCTGCCGCTCGATCCAGGCCGCGCCGTGCCGATCGTCGTCATCGCCCAGGAGTACGACCCGGTCGCGAACGCGAAGGTGTTCGTGGTGTCGGACGCGAAGCTCCGCGCCCGCGCCACGACCGATGAAGACGGGCGCGCCAGCGTGCCCGTGCCGGCCGGTGAATCGGCGACGCTGTTCGTCGTCTCGGAGGATGGACCGTTCGCGATGATGCGCGTGCCGCGCGACCATGAAACGCAGCGCCTGCAGATCCACCTTCCGTCGTCGTCGTCGCTCCTGATCCGCGCGCAGACGACCGACGGCAAGAGCATGCCGCCGTTCTCGCTGCTCATGCGCTACAACGGCGAGTTCCTCCCGACCGAACTGGCCGAGGAACTGAACGCCGTGCAGGGCTTACAGCTCGCCACAGGCCGCGACAGCGAAGCGCACCTCCGCAACATCCCCAGCGGCAGCTACGAATTCTGGCCCTACCGCTCGCCGTCGGAGGCGGAATCGATCGTCGCCGCCGGCTCGACCTTCCTCGCCCCGATCCAGGTCAATGTGCTGATGGGAGAGAACAAGATCGCGGTGAAGTTCGCCAGCCGGAGCGCACGGCGATAGAGGGCAAGAGTGAGTCAGAGGAGTTTGTAGCCCGCCGCCGTCGCGGCGTACGCGAGAAGCGGGTCCAGGCGGGAATCCGTCAGAGGCGCGTGCAGGAGTGGCGTCCGCGGAATTGCACGGCGTGCACGCTCGTACAACGCGTACGCAATCCACTCCGGGTTGAGCGACGACCGATAGCAGACACCGTCGATCGTCGGCCAGGCCTTGTGAAAGGCGCGCGACCACTTGCGCGACTGTTCCCGCGGTCCGCTCGAGATCGCACTGTTGCCACCGGCCTTGAGAATCCAATCGCCAGTGACGTCGATCAAGACGAGCGGCTTCGCCAGCGCAAACTGCACGAGCCAGGGTTCATGCCGCGTGCGGTTGATCGCACGGCGAACCTGAAAGTACTCTGTGAGCGCGGTCGCGTACTCTTCCTCCGCATAAAGAATTCCGTACGCTGCATGGACGCGTGGTCCCCGCCCTCGGACGGGATGGTGATCGAACCTCGACTTCGTAGGACCGAATGCCCTGAACTCGTCCCACTGCGTCGGATACTTGCCACCGCGAGGAAACATCCGCCAGAGGATGGCCCCCGCCGCGAGAACGCGCTGAGCTGGGGGAGGTTTTCGGAGAAGCGTCGCGACCGATGGCGGATCAGGCAGCCGCTCCAATCAGAAGCCACTCCCGAGCTCGTCGGCGAGTGCCATGACCATCTCCGCATTACGGCCAGCTTTGAGCCACTCCACGGGCGAGACCGCCACGTCTCCCATCACCAGGTCGACATGCGGGTACGTGAACCAGTTGACGACCTCGATCGGATGAAGATCGCGATCGAGGCGTGGGATGATCTTCTCGATACCCGGCAGCGTCTGCGCGTCGGAGAATTGAAATTTCGGTACCAGCCAGCACTGTCGGACTTGAAAAGCGTAGAGCGTGCGGCCGTGAATACGGCGGGTTACGGCAGCCGCCCCCACACCAATCGACGCGGCCACTTCCTCGGGCGTGAGGCTGGCGTCAACGATCGCCTGCATCGCTTCACGAGTGGCCGTGGCTGCCACGGCTGCATGCGACCGATCCGGGAGGACACTCTCAGGCACGATGACTCCGTCGAAACTTTTCTGCCGCCGCTTCGCGAGATGCGCGGCGACCGCCGCTACGACGCCGAGGGCGGCACCTCCGACGACCTTCCCGACGCGGCTCTTCTTCACGGCAGCTTTTGCTGCCTGCTTCTTCCGCGTTGTGACTACCTCGAGCTCGGTCATCGCCTGATTGAATCGCACAAACTGTACCCCAGAACGAGGACGGTCAAAATGGCATTCTCGACCGCATCAAATGCGCTCTCGCGAGTCATCGTCTCCTCATCGCCGCCTCGATCAGGTCGCGCAGTGTGAGCGCCTGCGCGCGCGCTTTCTCGGGGAGCTTCGGCAGCGCCGTATCGATGAGCACCAGCGCCTCAACGTATCGGCCGGCCTTTACTTTCTCACCCGCCTCGGTGACCAACGCCACCCCGTCCGCGACCGTCTCCCGCTGGTCGATCAACGCCAGCACGCTGGTGGTCTGCTCTTTCATCGAATCGCTGGTGGTCCGCGCCAGCAGCGACTGTGCGAGCTTGCGCGCCTCGGCGATGTGCCCCTCGGCCGCCCAGAGCTGCGCGAGGTAGAACGCCGCCTCTTCGCCGTTGGGGTCGAGCGCCAGACTCTTCTCGAGCGCCGCGATGCCGGCCGCGCGATTGGCGGTGTCGTGGAGGTACGTCGCGCCGAGGCCGGACCACGCCTCCGCCGATTGCGGATCGAGCTCGGTGGCGCGTTGGAAGAGCGGCCGCACTTTCGTCCGTGCGTTGCTGTCGCGAGCGAGAATGCCGCGGGCCGCGAGCAGATACACCTCCGCGTCGTCGCTTCCCGCCTCGACGGCTTTCGCGTACGCCGCGTCCGCCTCCGCCATGCGTCCTGCAAGCTCATGGAGCCGCGCAAGATCAAAGTGCGCGCGCGCATTCCGGTCGTTCGTCGCAACCGCCTCCTGGAAGAAGCGTCTGGCGACGGCGTGATTCTCCGGACGATGCATGAGCAGATATCCGAGCTGATGCAGCACGACGTCGTGCGGCATCGCCACCGGCTGTGGCAGTTCGGGGATGACCAGTTCGCCGACGTCGCGGCCGTAGTAGGTGAAGTTCTTCCCGCGGATGTAGGTGCGCAGCGCCTGTTCGAGCTCGCTGAGCGACATCCCGAACGCCTCGGACACCGCATCGTCCGGCGAACGCCCGCTGCTCAGGAGTTTGAGAAAGTGAAGGCGCTGCTCGCGCCGTTCGGGGTCGTGGAAGAGGTAGTGCACGAGCGCCCACGACTGCGCGTAGAAGACGCCGGTGCGCGTCCGCTCGTTGTGGGCCCGCGGCGAAGAGGGGACGGCGAAGAGCTCGCGGAGCGGGATGAGGCGCTTGCGCAGCGAGCCGAGACTCATCTCGGCCCGCAGCCACTCCATGTGAGAGTCGACGGTCAGACCGAGGTGCGTCTCGGTGCCGACGACGCGGAAGGTCGAAAAGTACTCGGCCAGCCCCTCCTCGTACCAGAGCGGCAGGCTGGAGTCGGAGTTGGCCAGGAGTTGATGCGTCAGCTCGTGGTAGACCACACGCTCGGCCCCGCCCTCTGCATCGCCCGCCAGGAGGATGAAATCGCCGTTGCTGCCGTTGACGAAGAGGCCCTGAATCGTGCCGCACTTCGTGCGCATCATGGCCTCGCAATAGCGGCTGAAGGCATGCTGCGTCCGGAAGACAACGACGCGCGTCGGCTCCGCGGCCTGCAGCTCGAAATTCGTCATCTTGCCGAGCGCGGCGCGCAGGCGCAGCAGGTCGCGCGCCATCTTGAGCGTCTTGCCGGACGAGACGGCGCTGACGAAGCGGAAGTTCTCCGCCTCCAGCGCCACCCACGACTCCGTCGGCTTCGGCGGCTGGACCGCGTTCGGCGGCGCGACCACTTTCGGCGGCTGCGCGGCATGGAGAGGGAGCGTCAGCGCGAGGGCGATCCACGCG
Organism: Thermoanaerobaculia bacterium; assembly: GCA_036398925.1. Lineage (GTDB taxonomy): Bacteria > Acidobacteriota > Thermoanaerobaculia > Gp7-AA8 > Gp7-AA8 > DASWOB01. The sequence goes on along the minus strand of DASWOB010000097.1, from coordinate 17,518 downwards.
GCGACGGCCAGGGACCGGGGCATGCGACGATGGTACACCGCCGCCATCCTTCCGTCCCACCGCCGCCGTTCAACACTCCGGGGCATACCGGCGCTCCGGAAGGTACTTCGCCCACTCCTCGGCAGTCAGCGAGCGGCCGACGTGACCGCATGCCGACTCGATCAGCTCGTCGTCGATGAACGGCAACACCGGCTTCGGCGAAATGTCCCACAGCGTCAGCGAGCCCGCGCGACGGGCCACGGCCAGCCGGTCGCCTTGCGCATTCGTCTTCACCAGGAGGACCTCACCGCTGTCGTCGAAGCGGGCGGTCACGGCCGACAGATCGGCGCTGACGAGCCGCACTTTCGCCGCGTCCCAGACCACGAAACGGCCGTCGCCGACCGCGTCTACGCGCGTGGGGCTCTTCCACTGCTCCGAACGCAGCAACGGCGATCGGGTCAGCGCTTTCCCGGTGGCCGCGTCATACGAATGCAGCATGCCTTCGCCGTCAATGGCCAAGACCTTCTTCTCATCAGCGCTGAATGCAAAGTCATCGACCGCGAGACCGGCGGTGTCGAGGCGGGTGGTCCTGCCGTCGCGAGCGGCGTGGATCGTGATCCCCGCGCGCGGCGCGGCCACGCCGACCAGACGGCCGCTGCGGCTCATCCGGACAACGGCGGTGCGATTCACGGCGATCGACCGCAGAGCTCTCCCCTTCTTCACATCGACGACCGTGAACCTGCCGCCACTCTCGAGGGCACAGAGCTCCGTGGCCCGCACGCAATGCACGCGCGTCGTACCTGGCGGCAGATCGGTCAGGAACGCCGCCGGCTTTTCCTCCTCCACTCTCCAGAGGTAGAGGAGGTCGTCCCGGACCAGCGCCAGATACGCACCGTCGCTGCTCATGACGGGCCGCGGCCCCGTCCCTCCGTTTTCTTTCGCCCGATCGGGGTCTCCGGTCTGGAGCCTGGTTCCCGCTTCATTCCGAAACGTGGCGTACCACGCACCGGTCGTGTCGACGACGGACGCCGGCCGGCTGAACGATTTCTCGATCCGGATGCGCCCGTCCGCGGCCGGCTTGTCGTGCCAGAGCATGGCCCGTCCGTCGCCCGAAAAGCGCAGCGTCTCGATCTCGAACGAAGGGCGGTGCACGAGCAGCACGCGCGGAATCGCCGCCAGCGCGCCGCGCAACTGCTTCACCGCCAGGTCGCGCTCCGCGTCCCGCAGCTCCGGGATCGTCTCGAGCAGCAGCAGCGCCCGCGTCGCCGGCTCCACCTTCCGTGGATCGAGCCGCAGCACCCGCGTGCGCCGCTCCGCGCTCGCCGCCTCGCGGGTCATGAAGTACCGGATCCCGAACCCGGCGACCAGCAGCACCACGACGAAGACCACGATCTTCAGGAAGCGCCCTTCCGGCTCTGAAGACAGAGTGGTGTGCTCGTCGTCATCCATTGAGCCAGGCCTCCTTCAGCGTCATCGCTTCAAGATCGGCCGTGCGTTCAGCCCGGATATTCAGGTTCTGTGGGAAATTCATCGGAAGCGGCCAGTCGGATGCCTCGAAATGGGGATGAACGAGGGTAATCCCGCCGGAACGTTCGGACAAGAACGCATCCGCTCGACGGCCCACCCGCGGCGGCACGCCGCCGGACACTCAATGAGTGGGCATCGTGATGAAAGCGGTGATCGAATTCGATCAACCGCCCCGTCATCTTCGAGGAACGGAGCCGCGAATCGCGGCCGTGCCGTACGCACCCCTGGCCACGGCGGAGGGTCCGACCTTTCTTTTCGTCGGGTAAAACGAAGCTCCCCCCTCGATCGTGGCCGGCGATACCCGATGACTGGCACCCGTGACCTCCAGCCTGCCACGCCGGGGCCCCGGGTTCTGCGATCGTGATGCTCCGTCGACGATCAGAGGTCGATGCTGTCGGAGCACTCCTCCTTCCGGCAACCACAATTGCTTTGAATGATCCGGCGCTGCTCTTTTCGAATGCCGCCGCTGAGGAGCACGCAGCTCCGCTCCTGGAGCGCGTAGCGGTCGCATTCACGGCCACAATCACCGCCGCCGCAGACGGTGATGATAGTTTTCCATCCGCTCTCCTTGGTTATGCAGAAGCTGGGTAAAGCGGCAATCCCTGTAAGGAGGTCGAAGTAGACGAGCGGCGGCTTCGCGGCGCGTTCGACGTAGACGAGGCGTTGGAACTCTCCCAGCGTCGCCGAGCCCTTGCGGGTGATGTCGAAGTGCAGGGCGCTTGTACCGATCTTCTTCGGGACCGTGACGACCCGCACCGTTTTCAAATTCACGGCCTCGTCCTGTTCATCGAGGATCTGCAGTGCTTCCTTGAACTGTGTGCTGGCCTGCGCTTTGGTGATCTGCGCGGGAGTGGCGCGGACCGGCGCCGGATCGACTGCCTGCGCAACACCAGCGCAGAAGGTCGCGCATACTACGGTCAAAATCACACCTACTTCTCTGGATTTCATTGTTTTCTCCTGAGCACTAGTGTGCTGACCGCCCGAATCGTTTCACGGCCTCGGATGACAGCGTCCGATGAGGCCTCCGTGCGGCCGACGGAAACGTCAGGCTTGCGCGGGTCATCGGGTCTGGTCAGCCGCCGGCCTGCCGGAGGTCGCGCTTTCGAGGCTCCTACCGCAGGCGGGGCTTATCGCCGCGGTTCGCGCGCTCTACGCCTCGAGCGTGGCCAATGACACCGGCCGCGCGGTCCCGCGCTTTGCCGCTCGACAGTTTCCCGTCGGTCCGGGAGAGAACCGCGGCGAGCTCCGTGACGAGCAGCTCCGCGGAGGCGGAGCCGGTCAGCTGGCGGTCGACGCCGGCCAGTTCGAGAGGCCGGTCGCTCTTTGCGCGCGCGCCGAGGTAATCGAGCACGAACAGCGTGAGGCTGGCGATCATGACCCGGATCGTCCTGCCGCAGCGTCTCATCCTCGTATGGTAGCTCGCTGGCGACGCTCAGACTTCGAGAACGGCGGGTGGGCTTGAAGCCGACACCACACCGGGATCAATCCACTTTGCTCGTCCCGCCCAGTTCCGCGATCAGCGCATCCGCGCCATCCACCGCGTCCATCACCCACAGCATGTATTGCGCGTCGACGTGGATGGAGCGGGTGACCGGCGGATTGAACAAAAAGTCGGCGTCGATTGATTCGTAGTTGCCGTCGAAGAGGAGGCCGACCAGTTCGCCGTTGGCGTTGAGGGTCGGGGAGCCGGAGTTGCCGCCGGTGGTGTCGCAGGTGGAGAGGAAGTTGACCGGGACGTCGCGCAGGATGGGGTCGCGGTAGGGACCGGTCTTCTTTTCGTCGGCCGCGGCGGCGAGCAGCGCTTTCGGGCTGGCGAACGGTTCTTTGCCGCTCTCTTTGGCGAGGAGGCCGCGCAGGGTGGTGCGCGGCGCGTAGTGCGTGGCGTCTTTCGGCGAGTAGCCTTCGATCGTGCCGAAGGTGACGCGGAGGGTGGAGTTGGCGTCGGGATAGAGCGGGCCGGAGCCGCCACGCAGCGATTCAAAGTACATCGGGCGAAGGCGGGACATGGCGCCGCGGTGCCCGAGGTCGCGGGCCTCGTTCGATTCGAAGAGGGGAATCAGGGCGGTGGCGAAGCGGATCATAGCGTCGTTGCGGGCGGCGAGCTGCGGGCGATTCTCGGAGAGCATCTTCGTCCGCTCGCTCTGCACGCCGATCTTCGTGTTGGCGTAGAGCTGGTCGAGGAAGGCGTCGACGTCCTTGCCGCCGACCGCTTCGTCGATGGCCACGATGCGCTGGTTCTTCGGCAGCTTCGTCGCTTCCAGGAGGAAGTAGCGGAGGAGGGCGCGGTCGCTGGCCGGCTCGATGACGCGCTGGGCGCGGTCGCTCGCCTGCTGCAGGCGCTTCCAGTCGCGCTCCTGGTAGCCGGCCAGGCGCTCGGCGTCGCTCTTCGGACGTTCGTGCGCCAGCCGAGCGATGGTGAGAGCCTGCTGGAGCATCGGCGAGGCGCGGCGGACGAGGAAGTCGAGCAGGAGATCGCGCTCCCGCGTGGCCACGATCTCGTCGTTGATCATGGAGATGTTGGCCAGTGCGGTCTTGTCGAGTTTCGCCTCGCGCGCGACGCGTGCTTCGACGATGCGGTCTTTGGTGAAGCCCTGGTACACGCTGGTGTAGTTCTTCAGCGTATTGGCGAAGCTCTTGATGCGCGAGGCGTTGCGGATCTGCACGTCGCGGTTGTTCTTGCCCGCTTCCTCGAGCAGGCGGATCGACTCACTCAGGTAGCGGATCGTGGTCGGATAGACGAAGTCGCGGGAGTGCCTCACTTCATCGGCGGTCTTGTAGCGAAAGGTGCGGCCGGGGTAGCCGGCCACGATGACGAAGTCCCCCTCGCTCACGCCTTTCCTGGCCAGCCGCAGCCACTGTTTCGGGCGGTACGGCTTGCCGTCGACCCAGGCGCGGTAGAACGCAAAGTCGCCGGTGTGGCGCGGCCATTCGAAGTTGTCGATCTCGCCGCCGAACTCGCCGATGCCGAGCGCCGGCGCGTAGACCAGCCGGACGTCGGTGATCTCGCTCTGCGTCGTGCGGAGGTACTGCGAGCCCTCGAAGAACGAGGAGACGGTGCACTTGACGCCGCCCGCTTTCTCGCATTCCGCGACCAGCTCTTTCTCCCGTCTGTCGATCATCCTGGCGCGGCCGATGTCGGCGCTGATGGGGGCCAGACCCTCGGTCACGCGGGCGGTCACGTCCTCGATCTTCGTCGTGACCCAGACGCGCGTTCCGGGTGCGGCCGGCAGCTCGTCAGCTTTCGTTTTCGCGAGGAAGCCGTTGGTGATGAGGTCGCGCTGCGGCGTGGCGTTGTGCTGGATCGAGCCGAAGGCGCAGTGGTGATTCGTGACAATGAGCCCTTCCGGCGAAACGAACGACGCGGTGCAGCCGCCGAGGGAGATCACGGCGCCGAGCGGGTCGCCGGTGAGGTCGGAGAGGCGGGCCGGATCGAGGGCCAGCCCGCGCTTTTTGAGCTCGGACGCGAGCTGCGGGATCTGCTGCGGCATCCACATTCCTTCGTCGGCAGAGGCTGACGCGGCGAGAGCAAACGTCAGGAGAGCGAGGGCGCGTTTCATGGCGACCAGCCTCAACGAATAACCCTGACCCGAATTCCACGTTATATTCAAGCGACGGAGGCAGACCGCAATGGGTTTGTTCGACAGTTTGAGAAACGAGTTCATCCAGATCATCGAGTGGCTCGATGAGAGCAGTAACACGCTCGTGTACCGCTTCCCGGTGCACGACCAGGAAATCAAGATGGGGGCGCAGCTGACGGTTCGCGAGAACCAGCAGGCGCTCTTCGTCAACGAGGGGGAGGCGGCCGATCTCTTCAAGCCGGGCCGGTACGAGCTCTCGACGCAGAACGTCCCGATCATGACCACGCTGCGCGGCTGGAAGTACGGCTTCGATTCGCCGTTCAAGGCGGAGGTCTACTTTTTCAACACGCGCCTCTTCACCGGCCTGAAGTGGGGCACGCCGAACCCGGTGATGATGCGCGATGCGCAGTTCGGGATGGTGCGGCTGCGCGCGTTCGGCACGTACGCGATGCGCATCGCCGATGCGAAGACGTTCTTCAAGAGCGTCGTCGGCACGCAGGGGCTGACCACCACCGAGGACATCCTCGATCAGCTCCGCTCCACGATCATCAACCACATCTCGGACATCGTGGCGGAGTCGAAGATCCCGGCCATCGACCTGGCCACGCAGTACCGCGAGCTGTCGGCAGTCGGGCAGAAAGAGCTGGCGCCGTCGTTCGCGGAGCTGGGGCTGGAGATCGTCCGCTTCAACATCGACAACGTCTCGCTGCCGGATGAAGTGACGGCGGCCATGGACCAGCGCACGAAGCTGGGCGTCTTCGGCGACAACATGCAGCAGTACACGCAGATGCAGGCCGCCGACTCCATCGGCGTCGCCGCCGCGAATCCGGGTGGCATTGCCGGGGCCGGAGCGGGCATCGGCGCGGGCATGGCCATCGGCAACGCGATGGGCCAGGCCTTCAACACCTCGCAGCAGCAGGGACAGGGGCACGCCGCTCCTCCCCCGCCGCCGTCCGGTGCGACGCCGCCGCCTCCCCCGGGCGGGACGTCGAACGTGCCTCGCTGGTCGCTGGCCATCGACGGCAAGACCTACGGACCGTACACCGATGATGCGCTCCGCGCGATGATCGACTCGGGTCAGGTGGCGTCGTCGACGCAGGCCTGGCGTCCGGGCGCGTCGGGTTGGGCGCCGCTCGACACGTACGACGAGTTGGGCGCCGGCAGCGCTCCGCCTCCTCCGCCGCCGAAGTGACCGTGATGCGGTTCCTCGGAGTTCCTCGGGGGGTCCTCGGAGTGCCTCGCTATAACCGAGGAACCCGAGGAACCCGGGAACCCGAGGAACCAAAACCATGACAGCGGAAGCGCTTCCTGTAGAAGCAAAGGCGCGCAAGTTCCCGTGCGACGGATGCGGTGCCGATCTGCGCTGGGAGCCGGGCGTGACGGCGATGAAGTGCCCGTACTGCGGTATGGAGAAAGCACTCGCGCCGCCGCCCGGCCGCATCACCGAGAAGCCGATCGAGGCCGCTCTCCGCGCCCCGCGCAACCTCGGATGGGGCGCCGAGCGGAAGCTCATCATCTGCAAGCGCTGCGGCGCGCATACGGCGCTCGATCCGCATGTCTCGGCATCTTCCTGCGCGTTCTGCGGGACGACCGCGGTCGTTGAAGCGCCGCCGGATCCGAACGTCGTCCGGCCGGAGGGTCTGCTGCCGTTTCGCGTGCCGCGCGACACGGCCGTCGGTTCGTTCCGCTCGTGGCTCGGCGGCTTGTGGCTGCGGCCGAACGATCTGAAGAAGGTCTCGCGCATCAACGCGCTGCAGGGGGCGTACATCCCCTTCTGGACGTTCGACTCCGCGACGTACTCCGAGTGGACGGCCGAAGCGGGCTACTACTACTACGTCAACGTGCAGGTGCGCGAGAACGGACGGATGGTCACGCGCAGCGAACGGCGCACGCGATGGGAGCACGCCGCCGGCGATCTGCAGATGTTCTTCGATGACGTACCGGTGCCGGCCTCCCGCGGCATCGAGCCGTCGATCTCCCGCGGCATCGAACCGTTTCCGACCGACGAGCTGACGCCGTACGATCCGTCCTACCTGTCGGGCTTCCTGGCGGAGGAGAACGCCATCGACCTGCCGGAGGCGCTCGAGACGGCGAAGAACCGGATGCGCGACGACATCCGCGACGCCTGCTCGCGCGAAGTGCCGGGCGACACACAGCGTAACCTCCAGGTCGAGACGACCTTCTCCGCCATCGCGTACAAGAACGCCCTCCTCCCCATCTGGATCGCCGCGTACGACTACCACGGCAAGCCGTACCGCTTCCTCGTGAACGGCGTGACCGGCAAGTGCAGCGGAACCGCGCCATGGTCGTGGGTGAAGATCACGCTGCTGGTGCTGGCGATTCTGACGGTGATGTTGATCGTCGCGTGGATCAACGGGCAGTGACCACCAAGCGGCAGCTCTGCTGCCACAGTCCGAAACCGGCGATCCCGCCACGGCAGGTTTCAGACTGCGGTGGCAGAGCAGACCGTTTCAAAACCCGAAATGGCGACTGGTTGCCCGGTGTGGTGTGGCCCTCCAGTCCACCCCTCGTCTGCAGGGAACGGGAGGTGGGCTGGAAGCCCACACCGCACGGGGCACCGTCAGGGCGGGTTTTGAGACAGCGCTGCAGAGTCACCGCTTTGGGTTTGCGTCATCTGGACTGCGGTGGCAACGCCACCGCTATGACATACGCGACGGAGTCGCGGGCCGCTCCGCGGCCTGGGAAGAGCGGTGGCGTTGGCCACCGCAGTCCAGATCCTTCGCGCCTGAATGACCTCTTGGCCCGGAGCGGGACGCTCCAGGCTAGCGGGCGGGACGCCCCAGCAGCAAGTTCGCGACTTCATCGCCTGCGCGCACTCCGTGATCCAGCGCTTCTTCGAAGAGGGCGATGCCGCTGATGTCGGTGTTGGCGAAGTGGATGGTGCGGTAGGGTTCGTGGGCGCGGCGGCGGGCCGGGCTCCAGATGAAGCCGGGCGTGGGGCGGATCATGGCGTGGCCCCAGCGCATGATGTCGATCCGTTCGGTGATCTTGCGGATGTCGGGGTGGGCGCGCTGGAGGTCGGTCAGGGCGACGTCGGCCCATTCGTCGCGGCCGAGGGAGAGCAGGCGCTCGCGGGCGACTCTCGGGTCGCCGTCGACGAGCGGGTAGTAATAGGTGAAGACGGTCGGGCCGTGGTCGCGGCCGGTCTGGTGTGTGGCGACGACGTAGCCGAGGGACGGGCTGTCGTAGAGCACGTTGTCCCACGCCAGCGGGAAGCCTTCGGACGCCGGGCGTTCGCGCAGCGTGAGGTTCGCGACCATCCATGAGCCGTACGTGAACTCTTCGACCTTTGGATACGCCTGGATGACATACGGCGCGAGAAAGCGCGGCGCGGCGAAGATGACCCGTTTCGCGCGGATGCCGATCGCTTCGTGGTCGCGCACGACCACGAGATCCGCTCCCTCCTCGCGCGGCGAGACGTTCGCGACGAGCCACCGCGGGCGGATGTCGATGTTCTTCGAGAGGTGCGCGACGAACCGTCCGTTGCCTTCCGGGAAGGTGACGAACGCGCGGCTCTCCTCCCCCGCCGCTTCGACGCGCGACGCAAAGTAGAAGAGCCCCGCCCACGCGCTGGTGTCGGCCAGGCGCAGGCCGTAGTCGTCGCGGCAGCCGTAGTCGATCAGCCAGCGCAGCCGCTCCGAATGCAGCCCGCGCGCGTCGAGCCAGTCCGCCATCGACATGCGGTCCAGCCCCGTCACCTCGGCGTCATCCGATCCGTGCGCCATCGGTACGGCGAATGCGCGCCGTCCCTTTCCGTCGCGCCACGAGACCCACTTCGCCACTTCCGCTTCGAACGCGCGCAACTGGCGCAGGTCGTCGTACGACGCGCCGGCGTAGAGATAGAGCCCTTCGTACCAGCGCCCGCGTACGAAGATCCGCTCTTCGGGGTCGCGGCAGAGGAACTGCTCCGCCGGAACGTCGCCGTCCATCACGCCCATCTCGCCGAGCAGCGTGCGCAGGGTGGTGTTCTCGGCCGACGGCAGCGGGACGTAGTGCGCGCCCCACGGATGGGCGCTGACGTGAGTGACGCCGCTGCGCGAGGTGCCGCCGATGGACGGCTCGAGCTCGAGCACGATCACATCGCGTACGTCACGCCTGGCGAGCTGCCACGCCGCGGAGAGGCCGGCGATGCCGGAGCCGACAATCGCGACGTCGTGCTCTTCCCAGCGCGCGGGCGTGGCGTTGATGGCGTCGCGCAGACGATGACCGACCTGGTGCGACGCGCCGGCGAGGAGGCCGGGCGGCGGCGGCTCCGCCTTCGTGCGCGCGCGGCAGGCGACCGCCGCGCCGAGAAACGAGGCCAGCACGTCGCGCCGCGTCAACTCCAATGGCGCCATTCCTCCTCGTAGTAACGGACCAGTATCTGGTTGTCGAGACGGTTGATCTCGACCGGCACCGGCGCCATGTCGCGCGGGAAGAGGAACATCGCTGTGAGCGTCGCGTCGTCGAGAAAGCGCACCGGCACGCTCACGCGCCGCGGCACGTCGAACGGCCGCTGCTGCGCGAGCGCAAAGCCCCAGACGCCGAACGACGGCACGGTGGTCTGGTACGGCCGCACGACGAACCCCGCCGCCTCCATCGTCCGGACGATGCACCAGTACGACTGCCGCGCGTAGAGCGGCGAGGTGCACTGCACCGTGACCGCGGCATCGGGCGCGAGCCGCGTCTTGAGCAGCCGGTAGAAGCGCGTCGAATAGAGCTTGCCGAGGGCGAACGAATTCGGATCGGGGAAGTCGATGATCACCGCGTCGAAGAGATCGCGTTCGCGCTCGATCCAGATGAACGCGTCCTCATTGACCACCTTCACCCGCCGGTCGCGCAGCGCGTGATTGTTGAGCGCGCCGAGCGGCGCGAAGGTTTCCGACAGCGCGGTCATTTTCGGATCGAGGTCGACGAGCGTGACTTGCTGCACGCTGCCGTACTTCAGCACCTCGCGCAGCGCGAGCCCGTCGCCGCCGCCGAGGATCAGCACGCGTTTGGGAGCGCGCGCGGAGACCATGGCCGGATGCACGAGCGCCTCGTGGTAGCGGTACTCATCCGCGGAGCTGAATTGCAGGTTGCCGTTGAGAAAGAGCTGGAATCCGGCCCGCCCCTGGGTGATGAGGATGCGCTGGTACGACGACGACTCGGTGTAGACGATGTCGTCGGAGTAGAGCTGATCCTCGCTGAGCGTCGTCAGCGCGTCGGCTTTGATCAGGGCCACGACGAGGATCAGCGTCACGAAGACGGCCCGGATGCGGAGCATGCCGATTCCGCGCAGGAGGGGCCGCAGCAGCCAGGTGCCGTAAAGACCGACCGCGGCATTCAGCAGGCCGAAGACGATCGAGGTCCGCACGAGGCCGAGTCGCGGCACGAGGAACATCGGAAAGAGCACCGCCGCGACCAGCGACCCGATGTAGTCGAAGCTGAGGACGCGCGAGACCAGGTCTTTGAAATCGAGGTGCTCTTTGAGGATGCGCATCAGGATCGGCAACTCGAGTCCGACCAGCACGCCGATGGCGAAGACCACCGAGTAGAGAAAGAGCTGGAACCATTCGAGCCGCGCGAATCCGAGGAAGAGCAGCGGCGCGGAGAGGCCGCCGATCAGCGCCACTGCCAGCTCGATGTCGACGAAGCGCGCGGCCAGCTCGTGCTCGAGGAACTGCGAGAGCCACGCGCCGACGCCGAGTGCGGAGAGATAGAGGCCGATGATCAGCGAGAACTGCGTGACCGAATCGCCGAGGACATAGCTCGCGACCGTACCGGCCAGCAGCTCGTAAACGAGGCCGCAGGCGGCGATGATCAGGACGTTGATGAAGAGGATCGGCGGACGGATCATCGGTCGTCCCGTACTTTATCCCGACCGAAGGGAGGGATCTTTGGTATCACCGCGATCAACCGCGCCACCAGCGGACATCAGCGCCATGGCACCAGAGATCCCTCCCGTTGGTCGGGATAAAGTACGCGCGCCAGCCCCCTACCCATGAATCGCTGCCGCGATGATGATGGCGAGGCCGAGGATCACGCTCCCGATCAGGATCGCCACGGCAGTGTTGTGATCCGATTCGAGCTCGTGGCGGATCGAGAACGGCGAGATCTTCACCATCGCCCAGAAGGCCACGCCGAAGACGATCACCCCGAAGACGGTGTAGATCAGCGTATTGAGAAAAACTCTGAGAAACGGGGCGTAGTCCATCATTTCCCTCCGTGATAGCCGGTGTACCAGAACGATCGTGCGCCGCTGTGCGCGCCGCGGATATTGGCGGGTGCGTAGCTCTTGCGCGCGCTGCGCAGCTCATAGCCGGTCAGCGTGGCGAAGCCGTAGCCGCCGATGATCAGAATGCCGAGGATGGCGTAGAGGAACTTCATTCGTCGTCGTCCTCCTCACCCGAGTCGATCTGTCCGAACGGGCTGTGCGCGCTCTCTTTCCAGCGCTGCATTTCGAAATTGAGGTGGCGGAACGTGGTGAAGATCGGAAGGATCGACAGCAGCAGCGCGGCCACGAGAAAGTGCGGCACGCGAAAGACTCCCTCGGCCACCCGGACGTGGAGCGCGGGTGCATACGGCAGCTTCTCGTCCCACTGGGTCTCGAGCCGCAACAGGTAGCGTCCTTTGAGCGGCGCGGCGATGAAGACCTTCCGGTTCCGCCGTCCTTCGCTCCAGCTCGTGCCGTCGCTGTCGTGGCCCGACCAGTATTCGATCGGCAGCTCGACGCTCTCCATCCGGTTGGTCGATTCCTCGACCAGATCGGCGGCGATCCAGAGCCAGCCGTTGTTGACGTCGGTGCGCGCCGCGACCATCACGTTGTGTTTTCCCGTGAGGTCGAACGGGCCGATGAAGTGAACGCGCCCGTTCTTCGGCGCGTCCGGCGGCTGCTCGCCGTGCATCGGCAGGGCCTGATCGACGAGCACGCGGCCCGGCAGCAGGAAGGCGGTGACGATGGCGGCGAGGACGAGGAGCCCCAGCATCACGGCCCACAGCTTGCCGAGCTTCGCGCCGGTGAACGGCTGCATCGGCCCGACACCCATCGGCCGGACGAGATTCTGGAGTCCGAACGCTTGCTCGACTTCGCCCGGCTGCATGTAGCGCGCATGCGAGTAGGCGATCTCGCGGGCCTGGTCGCGCTGGACCTCTTTCGACATGCCGAACGGCGGGGCGATGTAGTCGACCGTGTCGACCTGCTCCCCCGCCGCGACCTTCCAGTAGAACTCCCCGAGGACGTACGTAACGCGCGCGGTGGCCTCCTGGAAGAGTTTGAAGGTCTGGCCGTTCCAGGTGATGGTCTTCGCGGCGCCGAGCGGCTCGTGGTCGAACACCTCGCCGGGCGAGACCGGCACGACGAAGCTCCAGTGGTCGTCGCTGAGGACGAGCCAGCGGAAGCCATGATCGGCGTTGTAGAGGAGGTACTCGGTCCAGAAGTAGTCGCGGTCGAAGCGGACCGCGCGCTCCATGAAGCCGGCCACGACGTACGAGACGCCGTCGATGGTGCCGTTGGACCCGAGCGGGATGAGCGGCTCGATCTTCTTCTTCTTGCGCCGCTGGAAGAACTGCAGTTTCCCCTGGGTGATGTCGTGACCGGAGCCGCAGTTCGGGCACCAGATGCGCTCCGAGCGGTCGGGCGCCTTGAGGTCGAGCGGCCCGCCGCACTGCGAGCAGTTGAGCTGCGTCAGACTGACGCGGCGCTGCGAGCGGGTGACCTCTTCGAGCCCCAGTTCGGCGAGCGTGACCTCGTAGCCTTTGAAGACCAGCGGCGGCGTCTCGCTGTAATCGATGGTCGCGAACTTCTTTTCGACGCCGGTGAGATCGGCGTAGTTGTACGTCTCGCCCGGAACCGGCTTCCACGGCAGCTCCCCTTCGGCCGACGCGAGCGTGGCCGTCCCGATCTCCGAGACCATCAGGTTCTCGAGCTCCTCGAGCCGCAGACCGAGCTCGAGCCGCGCGTAGGCCGGCGCCTTCGTGCCGCCGGGGAAGGTGACGTAGAACGTCCCCTGCGCTTCAGCGAGCCATCCCCAGCGTCCGTCGTCGAAGGCGGCGTACCACTCGTCCCAGACGCCGCCGGCCTGATGCTGCATCTGGGTCCGGCCCGAGATCGTGAACGAGTTGCCGCGGTACTTGCCGCGATTCCCACGACGCAGCGGCGAGCCGGTATCGATCAGGTCCGCGACTTTGCCGTACGTCTCGACGCCACGATCGGTGCGGGCGACCACGGAGTTGCAGTAGCCGCAGATCACAACGGCGGAGGAGCCGATCGCGAACTCGACCGGCGCGCCGCAGGAGGGGCAGTTGGCGACCGCGCTCACGTCAGCATCCCTGCCGGCGCCAGTTGACGTTCGACGACGCGCACGCGAACGTCGCTCGCCCCGAGCATCTCCGTGAGCCGCTCGCTCCACGGCCACTCGGGCCGCGGACGGCAGCAGTAGAGATTGATCGTGGCCGCTTCGTGCTCCGGAAAGGTGTGAATGGCGAGATGTGACTCGCTGAGCATCACGAACCCGGTGATGCCCCCCTCACCCGGAAAGACATGAAAGGCCGGCGCATGCAGCGGCTTGAGCTGCACCTCCGCGATCACACGCGCGAAGAGGCGCTCGAGCACCTCGACACTGCGGAGGGTTGCGGCATCACATCCGGTCGCGTCGACCAGCCACTCGGTGCCTAGACTCATGGACGGGGGGATTGTAGCTGTTGCGACGCCAGCTGTTCAGCTACTCAGTGGTTCAGGAGAACGGCCGGCCAGGCGTCGCCGCAACACACCTTCCGAACGCGCGGCGATTTCGCTCTGCCGCTCGTCGCGATGACTCGGCCGTCAGGTTCTCCTGAAAAGCGGAACGGCTGAGGGGCTGCGGCCCGCCGATTCCCGTTGACGCAACCTCATCCATCCGCTACCTTCCTTCCGTCCTGACAAAACTTAGTCCCGAGTCGTACGAGGAGGATTTCCCGATGGCGGTGCGCCGTTCGTTCTTGTCCCTCATTCTCGGCTGTTTGCTGCTTTTCTCCGCCACCGCTCTCTTCGCCGCGGACGGCCGCATCACCGGCCGGATCACGCGCGCTGATGGCAGCGGCATCGGCGGGGTGATCGTCTCCGTTTCCGATGCAGGCCGCGCGGTCCTTACCGACTCGAGCGGCGAATTCACGATGAGTGTCCCCCCCGGGACCTACGCGGTGCAGTTCGTGGCCGGTGAACAGGTCGCCAGCGAGACTGTCACCGTCACCTCTGGCACCACCACCCGGATCGACAAGAAGGTCGACTGGAACCTCTCGATCGCCGAGACGATCACCGTCTACTCCGCCTCGCGCCGCACCGAGCGCGTGGTCGACGCACCGGCGGCCGTCACCGTCGCGCCGCAGGAAGACATCGAAGCCGTGGCCGCCTCGGGGCAGGCGCCGCGCATCATCGAGTCGGCCCCCGGCGTCGACTTTACGCAGTCCGGTCTCTACGACACGAACTTCAACGCCCGCGGTTTCAACAGCTCGCTCAACCGCCGCATCCTGACGCTCATCGACGGACGCGACCCGGCGGTCGCTTTCCTCGGATCGCAGGAATGGGCGGCACTTTCGTTCCCGATCGATGAGATGGCCTCCGTGGAGCTGATCCGCGGACCCGGCTCGGCGCTCTACGGCGCGAACGCGTTCTCGGGCGTCCTGAACATGACCACCAAGCAGCCGCGCCTCTATCAGGGCGGCCGCATCCTGGCCAGCGGCGGCGATCTGAACACCCGCCGTGCCGACATCCGCCACGCGGGCGGCCTCGGAGCCGAGTGGTACTACCGCGTCGTGGGCGGCTATCAGCAGAGCGACGATTTTGCCCGCTCGCGCAACGCCGGCGTCGAATACCCCGGCCTGCGCCCCGAGGCGCGTCCGCTGGCGCTCGACGAAGTAAACATCCGCTTCGGCGGACTGCGGTTCGACAAGCACTTCGCCAACACCAGCGTGCTCACACTCGAAGGCGGCTACTCCACGCTCGAAGGGCCGGTGTTCCAGACCGGCATCGGCCGCGTGCAGGTCACCGACGTCGAGCGTCCGTGGACCCGTCTCAACTACAACATGCAGCACTGGAACGCCACCGCGTACTACGACGCGCGCGAGGCGACCAACCAGGTTGCGCTGGCCTCCGGAGCGGGTCTCTACGAAGACTCGCACAACCTGCACGCTGAGCTGCAGACCAACTGGGACTTCCTGAAGGGCCGCGCGCGCATCGTCGGCGGCGTGGCCTGGAACGACCAGGAAGTCGACACCGCGAACGAGCTGGGCGTGCAGACGCTGATGCTCGAAGCGAAGTCGGAGCAGCAGCAGGCGGCGTTCGGTCAGCTCGAGTTCGACCTCGGTACGCGCGTCAAGCTGGTGACCGCGGCGCGCTGGGACGACTCGACGCTGCACGAGTCGCAGTTCTCGCCGAAGGCGGCCATCGTCTTCTCCCCCTCCACCAACCACACCCTCCGCTACGGCTACAACGAGGCGTTCCAGCGTCCGAACTACTCGGAGCTCTTCCTGGCCGCTCCGGCCGGTGCGCCGGTGAACCTCGCCGCGGCCGCGGCCGCGAATCCGCAGTCGGCGCCGCTCGCGCCGCTCCTGACGCAGCTCGGCTTCGGCGCGCTGCCGATCCTCGCGCGCGGCAATGACGCGCTCGAGGTCGAAAAGATCAAGAGCCATGAAGCGGGCTACGCCGGCATCTTCCGCGGCAAGATCTTCCTGACCCTCGACGTCTACAAGAGCCGGCTCAGCAACTTCGTCACCGACCTGCTGCCGGGCGCCAATCCGGCCTTTGCCGCGTACCAGGTTCCGGGCTCGCTGCCCGGCCCGGTGCAGGCGGGCCTCAACGCCTTTCTCGCGGCCGCGCTGCGCACCAACCACCCCGGCCTGACCACCGTCGGCGGCCGTCCGGCCCTCGTCCTCTCGTACACGAACGCGGGCGAGGTCGAGACGCAGGGCGCCGAGATCGCCGTCAATTACTACCTGACGAACAACTGGGTCCTCGACGCGAACTACTCGTTCTTCGACTTCGAGGTGAAGGAGCAGCGCCTCGGCGATCAGCTTCTTCCGAACGCTCCGGAGAACAAGTTCAACCTCGGCTTGGCGTGGCGCAGCCCCCGCTTCGACGCGAAGGTCGGCTACCGCTGGGTCGAAGAGTTCGACTGGGCAGCCGGCATCTTCGTCGGCACCGTCCCGCAGTACGACGTCGTCAACGTCGCCGGAAACTATCGCCTCAGCGACACCTTTGGAGTCGGAATCGACATTTCCAACGTCCTTGACAATGAGCACTACGAAGCGTTCGGCGGAGACATCCTCAGCCGGCGCGCGCTCGGATTCGTTTCGGTCAACTGGTAAAGGAAGCCTGAAACGGTGGCGCTCGACGGCTGACGTCGAGCGCCACATCGCCAGCTCACACGTGCAGTCGCTCCTCGGCACGATCGCGCCGATGCTGGCCGAGCCGCCGGTGATCGAGACGGTGGTCGAGGCGTAGAGGCGCTGCGGCTTCCGCGTCTCCAAACGTCCGGCACAACCTGGACGTAGAATGGCGCCATGCGAGTTACCTCTGGAAAAGTCGTCGCGGGCGGAATCGTGGTGGAGGGGGAGCCCCTTCCGGACGGGACGGTCGTAACGGTCCTCGCGCGAGAGGCTAACGAAAGCTTCGAGCTCGACGCAGCGGCGGAAGCGGAGATGTTGCTGTCGCTGGCTGAGGCCGACCGCGGGGAGCTCATTCCGGCGGAGGAGGTTCTCCGGACCTTCAGAGACAACGATTGAGCGAACGATTCAGCGTTGCGTTCACCCCTCGAGCTTCCCGCGAGGTCGTGGAAGCGAAGCGCTGGTGGCGCGCGAATCGAACGAAGGCACCGGACGCGCTGGAAGAGGAACTGGTCACGACTCTCGATCTGATTGCGCGGTCACCGACCATCGGTTCGATCGCCAGCAACGTGGCGCTTCCCGGCGTCAGGCGCATTTTCCTGAATCGCGTGAACTACTTCCTCTACTACCGGCCTATGGCAGACACGCGCGTCGTCGAAGTCGTTGCGTTATGGCACGCGAGACGAGGATCTGGCCCTCGCCTGTAACGTTCGCCGGCCGACGAAGCTTCGTCCCTCAGACGAAGCTTCGAAACTCGACGCAGCGGCGGGCGGTGGAGCGGCCCCGACGGGGAGCGGGCGTCCCGCCCCTGAGCGCGTGGCATCCTGCCGCGCGCCGAACAGCGTGGAGAAGCACTCAGGGCCGACCGGCTCAAAAGCTGGGACGGGTGGATGGCTTGCCCCGTGTGGTGTGGGTTTCCAGCCCACCTTCGTCCCTCAGGGGGTGGGCTGGAAGGGTATGACCGGGGACATTCCTGACATTCGTGTCTAGGGACATATTTGACAACGGCGGAGCGCCCGGGGTGGGATGCTCGGTAACAACGACGCGTGAGCGTCAGCCCTTTCCGCCGCCGCAAAACCGGGGGCGGTCAGATG
>DASWOB010000096.1:0-167495 GCA_036398925.1 Thermoanaerobaculia bacterium | reverse complement strand
TAGCTCGTCGTATTTCTGCCAGAGGCGGCGGGAGGACTCGGCGTCCGGCAGCAGCTCGGTGACGTGTTCCACGATGTTCCACATGGCGGCCCAATCGGCGAAGCGGACCGCGTGACTGTTCTCGATGATCCGCTCCCGCATGGCCGCGTCCATCGAGCGGAGTGACGCAACGCGCGAGAAGATCCGTCCGCCGCCGTTGTTCACAATCACGATGCGCCAGGCGACGTCTTCCAGCTGCGACACGACCCACGGCGCATTGAGATCGTAGAGCGCGGTCAGATCGCCGGCCACGCAGACGTTCTCCCGTCCCGCTTCGCACTGCCCGAAAAAGGTCGAGAGCTGGCCGTCGATGCCGTTCGCGCCGCGGTTGGCCTCGTACGCGAAGCCGCGGTTGTCTCGCGTGGCGGCGAGGTCCCACTCGCGGATGGGCAGGCTGTTGCCGAGGTAAACGCGGGCCCCGTGCGGCAGCTCCTCCGACAACGCCCGGAACATGGCCAACTCGGACCGCGGCTCTTCCGCCAGCAGCGCCTCGAAGCGCGCCGACTGCTCGCGATCCTCCGCGAAGAACGCTTCGTCGCGATCGCGTGCGGTCACCTCCGGCAGCGCCTCGAGCGGATGGAGCTCGCCGCGCGTGAGGCCGGTGAACGGCAGATCGCTGTAGTGGACGATCGGCAGCGCGCTCGTCTCCAGGTCGCGCCAGAAGCGGAGCGTCGGCACGTTGCCGATCCGGATCACGCTGCCGAAACCGCCGCGCGCGAGCATGCGCTCGTTGCGGACGAGCGGCAGGTCGGCGTCTTCGCGCAGGCCGGAGAGCGGCTCCGCGTAGACGGGGGCGTTCAGGGCGAGCGCGAACTGCTTCACGCGCTCGCGGTGCTTCGCGGCTAAGCCGCCGATGAGCACCAGCGGGCGGCGCCCCCGGTCATCCTGAGCGAAGCGAAGGACCCCCTCCCCACGGAGCGATACACCTGGTACAGCGCTGGTGGGAAGGGGGTCCGTCGCTTCGCTCAGGATGACAGGGGAATCGTCGATCAACGGCTCGTCGAACTCCACGTTGAGATGCAGCGCCTTCGTGCGCGACCACGTCTCCAGCGATGTCTCCGCGTAAATGCCGAAGATCCCCACCTGCTCGATCGACTGCGGCGCGCCGGTGCCGCGGTAGCGCGCCGGCCGGTCGGCGGTGAGCAGAATGAGCGGCACGCCGGAGTAATACGCCTCGATTGCGGCCGGCAGCAGTTCGGCCACGGCGGTGCCGGAGGTCGTCACCACGCAGACCGGGTCGCCGTGCAGCTTCGCGCGCCCTAACGCAAAAAATGCTGCGGAGCGTTCGTCGAAGAACGAGAACAGCCGCGCGTCGGAAGATCCGAGCTGATAAAGCAGCGGACTGTTGCGCGAGCCGGCGCAAACGCAGAACTCCCGCGCGCCGGCACGGCGGATCCCGCCGATCAGACGCCGCGCCAGGTCGACGTTACCCATACAAAGTCTTCGGCCGCGGCGGTGAGACCGAACAGCGCCTTCACCTGATCGCGTTTCTGGCGCAGCTCGTCGAGCTCGCGCTCGATGCGGCTCTCCGGCAGGAGGCCGGCGCCGGAGCCGATGCGCACGTGCTCGCGGCCCCACTGCAGATTGCGGATGGCCACCAGCACGAGCGCGGAGTGATCCTCGCGTTCCAGACCGAAGGGCGCGCCGAACGCACGGCGCTTGATGCCGCGATCCGCTTCGCGCAGCCAGCGCTCGCCGGTGTTGCTGCGGGGGGAGACGCCGAGGGCGGCGGTGGGATGGAGACGGCGAACCATCTCCGTGAACGACATCTTCTCCGCGCCGCCGTTCTCGGCGAAAAAGATCGGCGTCATCAGATGGGCGATGCCGGGAAGGCGCAGCAGACCGATCGGCCCGATCTCCACGTTTCCAAAAGGGGCCAGGCGGCGGGTGATGTCGTCGACCACCAGGCGATGCTCGCGGCGCTCCTTCGGATCGGAGAGCAGCTCGTGCGCCTGCAACACCGGCCGCGTGCCGGCCAGGGCCATGGTCCGGTAGGCATGCCGCTCCGCCTGGAAGAGCACTTCCGGCGTCGCGCCGACCAGCCCCACGTTTTGATACGAGTAGCCGTACGCCCAGAGACCGGGCGGCAACACCGCGATGCGCTCGAAAAAGTGCCGCCACCAGTTGCCGCGGGTGGTGAAGCGGCCGGTCTCGAAGACCACCGGCACGATCTTGCTGAAATCGCCGCGGCTCATCGCTTCCTGCGCCGACGCGAACAGACGCCCCCATTCGGCGATCGGCGGCGGATCCCAATCGATCTCCGGCGCGGCGGTCTCCTCGAAGCGTTCGATCAGTTCTTCGACCGCGATCTCTTCCCACGCGGTGGGGTGGCGCCATGGATGCGGGTCATCGAGGAAAAAGTCGGTGACGTAGAACGCCGGCCGCTCCGGCCTCCGGAACGGAAGCTGCTCGAAGGGACCCCACCCGATGAACACGCGCCCGGGCGAGGTCTGCACGAAGGCGAAGTCCCGCGACACGCGCGGATCATAACGCGTCGTATGATCCGCGGCGCCGTGGCTCGACCATCACCCTATCAGGGGCCCGACCCCAGCAGGATCCAGGCGATGTTCGCCTCCATCTCCGCGCGCTATGACCGCGCCAACACCGTGATGTCGGGCGGCATCCATCACCTCTGGCGCAAGCGGGCGGTGAAACGCTCGGGCGCGAAGGAGGGCGATCGCGTTCTCGACTGCGCCACCGGCACCGGCGATCTGGCCATCGCTTTCCGCAAGGCGGTCGGCGCCACGGGACGCGTGGTCGGCACCGACTTTGTGCCGGAGATGCTCGAGCGGGCGCGCGTCAAAGCGCCCGGCATCGAGTTCGAGGTGGCCGACGTCACCAGGCTGCCGTACGAGACGGCCACGTTCGACATCAGCAGCATCTCCTTCGGCATCCGCAACGTCGGCGATCCGGGAAAAGGAATCAGCGAGCTCGCGCGCGTCGTGAAACCGGGCGGCCGCGTGATCGTGCTCGAGTTCGGCCAGCCGACGAACCGCCTCTTCGGCGCGCTGTACGACGTTTACCGCAAGCACATCCTCCCCCGCCTCGGCGGCATCGTCACCGGCGAGAAAGACGCCTACGAATACCTCGAACGCTCCGCCGCCCGCTTCCCCTGCGGCGACGACTTTGTCGCCCTGATGCGCCAGTCCGCTGATTTCACGAGCGTCGATTACATCGCGCTGAGCTTCGGGATCGCTTACCTCTATCGCGGCATCAAGAGATAGCTGTTGAGCTATTGAGCTATTGAGCTGTTGAGCGAGAGAAGTAGTTGAGTTCTCAAAACACATCTCGCTCAACAGCTCAACAGCTCAACAACTCAATAGCCCCATCTCACCCGCTATCGCCCTTCTGAACGGCTGAATGGCTGAGCAGCTGAATAGCTCCTATACTCCGCCCTTTCGGAGCGGTCCATGAAACTCGACGTCTACAAGTTCGGCGGCGTTGCGGTCGGCAGCGCGGAAGCGATTGCCATTGCCGCGACGCATGTCGAGAAGGTGGCGCCGCGGGTGGCGGCGGTGGTCTCAGCGGCGAACGGGGTCACCGACCTTTTGCTCGATGCCGCGCAGGCGGCGTTGCGTGACGATCGCGCGGCCTTTTTCGCGAGAGCCAAACAGTTCGAGCTGCGGCACGAGGAGCTGATCGCCGCGCTCTTCCGCAATGCCGCACGCGCGGAGCGGCTGCGCAAGATCCTGAGCGACGCCTCGCACGAGATGCGCTCCATGTGCGAATCGGTGGCGGTGCTGCGCGAGCTCACCCCGCGCGCGCAGGACACGCTCGTCTCGCGCGGCGAGCGGTTCATGGCCAGGCTCTTCGTCGAATACCTCCGCGAGCGCGGCATCGACGCCGAATACGTCGACGCCACCGACATCATCCTCACCGAGCGCCGCCTCGGCAGTCTCTGGCCGAACTTCGTCCGCTGCGAGCGCGCCGCAAAGAAACTGATCGCCCCCCTCCTCGAGGACAGGAAAGTCGTAATCATGCCCGGCTTCCTCGGCCGCGGTCCCGACGGCGAGCTGGTCACGCTCGGCCGCGGCGGAACCGACTTTTCGGCCGCCATCCTCGCCCGCAGCCTCAACGCCACCGCGGTCACCCTCTTCAAAGAGGTCGACGGCCTGATGACCGCCGATCCGAAGAGCGTCCCCTCCGCGCGGCTGCTCTCCGAGCTGCACTACCGCGAAGCGGCCGAGCTGGCGTTCTACGGCGCGAAGGTGCTGCACCCGCGCACGATGATCCCGCTCGTCGACCGCAAGATCCCGCTCTTCGTGAAGAACAGCTTCCGCGAGGGCTCGACCGGCACGCGCATCGCCGATGACGTGAAGCCGGGCGGTTACCCGGTCAAGGCGCTCACCGCGATCCACAAGCAGGCCCTCGTGGCCATCGAGGGCTCCGGCATGATCGGCGTCCCCGGCGTGGCCGGCCGCGCCTTCAGCGCGCTGTCGAGCGCCGGCCACTCCGTCTCGATGATCAGCCAGGCGTCCAGCGAAGCGAGCATCTGCTTCGTCGTGCCGGCCAACGAGGCCAGGCATGCCATCGGCGCGCTCGAAGAGGCGTTCGTCCTCGAGCGCAAAGCGAAGCTGATCGACCGCATCGCCGCCGACACCAACGTTGCGCTGATCGCCGTGGTCGGCCTCGGGATGCGCGGCACGCGCGGCATCGCGGCCCGGACGTTCTCTGCATTGAGCGGCGCCGGCGTGAACATCGTGGCCATCGCCCAGGGATCGTCGGAGCTGAACATCACCATCGCCGTCGCGGAGTCCGACGCCACCCGCGCGCTGCAGTCGCTGCACAACGAGTATCAGCTCGACCGCATCCGCCCCCTCGCCGACACCACCGGCCGCGAATCGAAGCTGACCATCCTCGGCTTCGGCCAGATCGGGCGCGAGCTCGTCGCGCAACTGACCTCGCAGGACAAGCACCTCCGGCAGGAACTGGGGATCGACGTGCAGGTGATCGCCCTGGCCGACCGCTCCGGCATCAAGATCGAGGAGAAAGGCTTCAGTGCCGCGGCGCTCGGCCGCCTGGCCAAACAGAAAGCAACCGGCACGCGCCTCTTCGACCGCGAGTCGCCGCTGCAGCTCGCCGACCTGCAGAAGATGATGGCCGAGGAGCTCTGGCTGCTGCCGTCGCATCGTCCTATCCTGGTCGACCTCACCTCCGACGACACCGCGCCGCTGCTGCAGGAAGCGCTCGAACACGGCTTCCACATCGTGCTGGCGAACAAGAAGCCGCTGGCGGTCTCGCAGATCAAGTTCGATCGCCTGCTCTCCACGGCCAGAGAGCGCGGCCTTGCTCTCCGCTACGAAGCGACCGCCGGCGCCGGCCTGCCGGTGCTCGACACTCTCGCCAAACTGCACGAGTCGGGCGACCGGGTGGAGTCGATCGAAGGGGCTTTCTCCGGCACGCTCGGCTTCATCATGACCGCGCTCGAAGACGGCCGGAAGTTCAGCGAGGCGGTGCGCGAGGCGTGGAAGCTCGGCTACACCGAGCCCGATCCGCGCGACGATCTTTCCGGCAAAGACGTGGCCCGCAAGGCGCTGATCCTCGCCCGCACGCTGGGCCGGAGGCTGGAGCTGGACGACATCGCCCTCGATCCGCTCTACACGCCGGAAGTCGATGACCCCGATGCGGCCCGCTTCGTCGACAAGCTCTCCGCCCTCGACGCCTCGTTCGAGCAGCGCGTCGCCACGGCGAAGAAAGCCGGCAAGGTGCTGCGCTACGTGGCGCGCATCGGCAAAAAGTCGATCCGCGTCGGCGTGGAGGCGGTCCCCGCGTCGTCGCCGCTCGGGCGCCTGCGCGGTACCGACAACACGGTGGTCATCACCACGAAGCGCTACAGCACGAACCCGCTGGTCGTGACCGGCCCCGGCGCCGGCGCCGGCGTCACCGCGGCCGGCGTGCTGAACGACATCGTGGCCATCACCATGCACGAGCGGCGTCGCTCCTCTCGATGATGACCGCTTCGATGATGACGAATCGGAAAGCAACCGCCTTCGCCCCCGGCTCGATCGGTAACGTCGGCCCCGGCTTCGACGTCCTCGGCCTCGCGGTCGACGGCATCGGCGACCGGGTGACGGTCGAGCTGACCGAGGGCCCGTCGCGCGTCGACAGCGTCACCGGCCGCGACGCCGAGCTCGTACCGTTGCAGGCCGAGCGCAACTGCGCCGCGATCGCCGCCAACGCCTACCTGCGCAGGTACGAGCTGAGCGCGATCGTCAGCATCGAGAAAGGGCTGGCCCTGGCCGGCGGCATGGGCGGCAGCGCCGCCTCCAGCGTCGCCGGCGCGTACGCGGCCGCACTCGCCGCGGGCCACAGTTTCACCACCGTCGAGATCCTCGCCGCCGCGCTCGAAGGGGAATCGGCCGTGGCCGGACGCCACCTCGACAACATCGCCCCGAGCGTGGTCGGCGGCCTGGCCCTCTCCCGCAGCGTCGACCCGATCGACGTCATCCCCATCCCGGTGGCCGCTGCCTGGTGGATCGCCCTGGTCACGCCGCGCGTGCGCATCCAGACCAGGGACGCGCGCGCCCTCCTGCCGATGGAGAGCGACCGCGCGGAGTGGATCCAGCAGATGGCCAACACCACCGCGCTCGCCCACGCCTTTTCCACCGGCGACGGCGAGCTGCTGCGCCGCGCCCTCGACGACCGCTACGCCGAGCCGCGCCGCGCCGTCCTGATCCCCCGCTTCTACGACGTCCAGCGCGCCGCCCTCCACGCCGGCGCCTTCGGCAGCTCCATCAGCGGCTCCGGCCCCACCCTCTTCGCCATCGCCCCCGACGAGCAAACCGCGAGAGCATGCGCCGAGGCGATGCGCGCCGCGTTCGGCGAGGTGGAGTCGAGTGCGCATGTGGGAGCGATCGACAAGAAAGGAGCGAGGAGAAGCGATGAGAGATGAACGATGAGAGATGAGCGATGAACGATGAACGCTGCGCCGCACGAAGGTTCATCGCTCATCGCTCATCGCTCATCGCTCATCTCTCATCTCTCATCGCTCATCGCTCATCGCTCATCCTTCATCTCTCATCCTTCATCGCTCGTTGAGGCACGAAATGTCCGAATGGCTCGAATGCATCGCCTGCCACACTCAGTACGACGCCCTGTCGATCCGTTACACCTGCGACTGCGGGAATCTGCTCGACCTCAAGTACAAACGCTTCATCGATCGCAACGCGTTCGATGACCGGCGCACGTCGCGGGCGGCGGCCGATCTCTCCGGGGTCTGGCGTTTCCGCGAGGGGGTGATGTCGATCGACGTGGAGAAGATCGTCACGCACCCCGAGGGGGGGACCCGGCTCTACGAGCGCAAAGGGATCTTCTTCAAACACGAGGGGGAGAACCCGACCGGCTCGTTCAAGGACCGCGGGATGACGGTGGCGGTGACGCAGGCGGTGCGGGTCGGCGCGCGGGCGATCGCCTGTGCCTCCACCGGCAACACCAGCGCCTCGCTGGCCGCGTACGCCGCGCAGGCGGGGCTGCGGGCGGTGGTCTTCGTGCCGGCCGGCAAGGTGGCGAGCGGCAAGCTCGCGCAGACGCTCGCCTACGGCGCGACCTGCCTCGCGGTGCGCGGCGACTTTGACGCGGCGATGCAGCTCGTGCGGGAGGCGTGCGACCGGCTCGGCATCTACCTGGTCAACTCCATCAACCCGTTCCGCATCGAGGGGCAGAAGACGATCGTCTGGGAGCTTCTCCAGGACCTCGGCTGGGAAGCGCCCGACTGGATCGTCGTCCCGGCCGGCAACCTCGGCAACACCAGCGCCTTCGGCAAAGCGCTGACCGAAGCGTACGAGGCCGGCTGGATCGCGCGCATGCCGCGCCTCGCGTCGATTCAGGCGCACGGCGCCAACCCGTTCTTCCGCGGCTACGGCGAGGAGTTCGCCAGCCGCCACCGCATGAGCGCCGAGACCATCGCCACCGCCATCCGCATCGGCGATCCGGTGAGCTGGGAGAAAGCGGCCAACGCCATCCGCGCCACCAGCGGCGTGGTCGAGGAAGTGACCGACGAGGAGATCATGCGCGCCAAGCGCAGAATCGACGGGATGGGTATCGGCTGCGAGCCCGCCTCCGCGACCACGCTGGCGGGCGTGGAGAAGCTCCGCGCGAGGGGCGTGATGCGAGAGGGCGAGAGGATCGTCTGCGTCCTGACCGGCCACATCCTCAAAGATCCGGAGGCCAACATGCGGCCGGAGAACATCGTCGAAATCGAGCCGACCATCGAGGCGGTGGAGGCGGTGGTGACGCGCGGCTGAGGAATCGTCCTCGCCGGAGGACGAAATCGCTCGTTGTTACACGATTTTCTCTCGACGAGAAGAGAAATCGTCTTCCCGTCAATGAACCCGCTCTCGACGAGAAGAAAAATCGTCTTCCCGGCGAGAAACTTTTTCTTCCCGGGCAGACGCCGGCTCTTCCCGCCGAGAAACTTTTTCTTCCTGAGAAGACGCCGGCTCTTCCCGTCAATGAACTTGCTCTTCCCGGCGAGAGGCCGGCTCTTCCCGTCGATGAACTTTCTCTTCCCGGGAAGACGCCGGCTCTTCTCGTCGAGGAACTTTCTCTTCACGAGAAGACGCGCGGTCTGCCCGTCGAGGAACTTTCTGAGCGCCTCGAGCAGGCGGCGCTCGCGGAGAGCAGCCGCGTCGCTGCCGCGGTGCGAAACCACGTGCGTACGGAGGCGCGCTCCGGCGCTCGTCGGAGCAAACACTACGCGGCCGAGCTTCGTCGCCGTCTCGGCTTCATGAACGCATCCTCCACCGGAGACTGCCCGGTCATGCGGCGGAAGGTCCGGAAGAACGTCCGCCGCGTGCCGAAGCCGCTGAGATAGGCGATGCGGGTCGTGCTCAGGTCGGTCGTCTGCAGCAGACGCTGCGCGCGGCGGACCTGGATCGATTTCATGAAGTCGGAGATCCGCTCACCGTAATGCGAGCGGAAGATGCGGCTGAGGTGCTCCGCGGTGAGCCCTTCCTCCTGCGCGAGCTCCGAGACTCTCGGCACTTCTTCGGCGCGAAGGCAACGGTAAACGTACCGTGCCACCGTCATTTTTGTGACTGGCATAGCACGATGGTACGGCGGGAGCGGCTTTCCTCCACACAGACGTCAAGAAATGTCTCTACTCGTCTCTTTGGAGACGCCGCGTCCACCCTTGCAGGGCGACCAGCAGCCGCTCGATCTGCTGGCGGCTCCGCTCCTCGTAGAGTCGCCCATCGGCGTCGACCTTTTCCTGCGCCCGGCCGATGAAGACCTCCGGCCGCTGGAGGAAGTGCAGGTTGAGGTAAACCGCGGTCTGGCGGAGGGCCACCTGCGCCCGCACCGTGCCGAGGGTGGCCAGGCTGGCCCCCATCATCGCGGCCGGCTTGTCGTGGAACGGCTGATCGGCCCCGCGCGAGACCCAGTCGATGGCGTTCTTCAGCACACCCGGCAGTCCGCAGTTGTACTCCGGTGTGGCGAAGAGCAGCGCGTCGGCGGAGCGGATCTGCTCGCGCAGTCGCAGCACCGGCTCCGGGAAGCCGATCTCCGCCTCGAGGTCGCCGTCGTAGAGAGGGACGTCGCGGATCTCGGCGATCTCGATCGACATCCCCTCCGGCGCCAGCTCGATGGCCGCCCGCAGGAGCGCGCGGTTGTACGACGCCCGCCGGAGACTGCCGCAGATGCCGAGGACGTGCATGGGGGAAGGGCCGAGGGCCGAGGGCTGAGGGCCGAGGGAGAAGCCGCGCGGCCACCCTCGGCCCTCGCCCTCAGCCCTCGGCCCTGAACCTCACGCTTTCAGGTGCTTGTTGACGAGGGCCGTCATCTCGAACATCGAGACCTGGTCCTTGCCGCCGAAGATCACGCGCAGTTTGTCGTCCGCGTTGATCATCCGCTTGTTCTGCTGGTCCTGCAGACCGTTGGCCTTGATGTAGTCCCAGACCTTCTTCGTGATCTCGCTGCGGGGGATCGGGGTGCTGCCGACGATCGCGGCGAGATCGGAGCTCGGGGTCACTTCTGCCGCGAGTCCTTTGCCGCCACCACCACCAGCTGCTTTCTTTGTCGCCATCTTTAAACCTCACGTGTTTTTCGGCGGATTCTCTGCTCATTGGCCCCCGGCGTCAAACGGCGACTGGAACCGCTCGTGCAGCGGTCGCCGCCCGGAGCACACTCATGGAGGCACTGAATCGCATGAAGCCGTACCGTTTTTTCGCCGTGGTCGCGCTCGTTCTGCTGGCCGCGCCGTCCCTCTTCGCCGCCGATTTCGGCATCCGCGCCGGCCGTTTCGATGACGCCGAAACCGAGTTCCTCGGCGCCGAAGTGGTCATCGACCTCGGCCCGGTGAATCTCAATCCGAACGTCGAGTACTTCCTCGAGGACGACATCACCGCCGGCACCGCCAACCTCGACTTCACCCTCGACGTCGGCCGCTTCGCCCGCGTGCAGCCGTACCTCGGCGCCGGCATCGGCCTGCTCTACGTCGACGACGATTTTTTCGGCACCGAGACCGACCTGATCGGCAACGCCATCGGCGGCGTGGTCTTCAACCTCGACGTCATCAAGCCGTACGCCCAGCTCAAATACTTTCGCGTCCTCGAAGAAGACACGGAAGGCGACGACATCTCGCTGGCGGTTGGTGTGCGGTTCTGACGACGACCGGGGGGCCTCCGGCGGCCGGGCCACGGGCCCGGACCCGTTGGTTGGCCTAGCCTCCGCGAGCGCACCCTCGTATCTCGCGACAGAGTGTCGCGGAGGCTAGGCCAACCAATGGGGTCCGGGGCCGATGGCCCCGGCCGCCGGAGGCCCCCCGTCGTCTTCAGGCCACCGCAGGCACCGCCGGCCGTTCCGCGCGCAGCCGTGCGATGGCGCGGATCACCAGGTAGATGGCCAGCGCGATCAGCGCGGCGCAGGTGATGCCGTTGACCATGGCCACGCCGTCGTTCGCCGCGACCTTGAAGTTCGCGATGGTGAGGCGCACCAGGGCATAGAGGGTGGTCACGAGGACGAAGAGCATCGGCACGAGGGTGAAGGCGATCTTCTGCCGCCGCTGGTGCAGCCAGACCGTGATCGCGAGCAGCGTCAGCGCGGCCAGGAGCTGGTTCGAGGCGCCGAACAGCGTCCAGAACTTCACCCATGTGCCGGGAGGGGCGAACGCGACAAAGTAGGCCGGCAGCGCGACCGTCATCAGCGTCCCCACCCATGCGCCGAGGCGGGTCGGCCAGCGGAAGAGCTCCTGCACGATGTAACGGCCGAGGCGCGTCGAGACGTCGACCGTGTCGAAGACGAACGTCGAAAAGGCCATCGCCCCGAAGGTGATGGCGAAGTTGCGGTACTGCTCGCCGATGATCAGCGTCAGGAAGTTGCCGATGCCGTTGCCGTAGATCGTCCCCGGCTTGAGCCCCTTCAGGTCGCCCTGCGCCACGATCATCACCGTGACCATGGCGATCAGCGCCACGAACGCCTCCGCCAGCATGCCGCCGTAGCCGACCGCCTTGATGTGCGTCTCGCGGTCGATCTGCTTGGAGGTCGTGCCGGAACAGACCAGCCCGTGGAATCCGGAGCACGCCCCGCAGGCGATGGTCACGAAGAGGAACGGGAAGAGCAGCCCGGTCATGTCGCCGGTGTTCCACGTCTTGAAGGCCGGCTGCTGGATCGAATAGCCGCCGAAGAAGATCCCGATGATGCCGAGCGCCAGCGCCGCGTAGAGCACGAACCCGCCGAGATAACCGCGCGGCTGCAGCAGCGACCAGACCGGCACCATCGAGGCGATGCAGCAGTAGACCAGGATCAGCAGCGCCCACCACTTGGCGCCCATCACGAAATGCGTCGAGACGGTCGTCCCGGCCCAGACCACCACGAACGTGGCGGGGACGAAGATGGCCGTCAGCAGCCAGAGCGGCGGGTTGAGGAAACGCTGCACGAAGCCCATCACCACCGCCAGCAGCAGGTAGAAGATGCTCGCCGCCGCGACCGCTCCGCCGGCGTGGAAGGTCGTCGCCGCACCGGCCAATTCCTCACCGCCGGTCACGAAGCTCGAGGCGGTGATGTCGGCAAAAGCGACGATGACATAGACCAGCGCGAGCCAGATGAAGGCCATCATCGCCACGCCGGCCCGCGCGCCGAGGTGCTCGCGGGTGATGTCGGCGATCGAGCGCGCCCCGTGGCGTACCGACGCCGCCAGCGCCATGAAGTCGTGCACCGCCCCGATCAGCACCACGCCCAGCCCGATCCAGAGAAGGCACGGCAACCAACCGAAAGCCTGGCAGGCGATGATCGGCCCGGCGATCGGCCCCGCCGCGGCGATCGCGGCGAAATGCTGGCCGAAGAGATAGAACGGCTTGGTCGGCACAAAGTCATTGCCGTCGTTCTTCTCGTGCGCCGGCGTGGAGGCCGCGGCGTCGAGGCCCATCAGCCGCGCGATCCACGACCCGTACAGCCAGTACGCCCCCGCGATGAGGGCGAGAAAGACGATCGCGATCAGCGTCAGTTGCATGGCGCGGGATTGTAAGGGGGGAGATGTTCAGCTGTTCAGCTGTTCAGCTACTCAGCTACTCAGCTACTCAGCTGTTCAGGAGAACGTGACGGCAATGCAGCGCGTCGAGGCACGTTGCGAACGCACGTGCATGCGAGTGGTCGCTACCGGCGCAGCGCTACCGCCAGGTTCTCCTGAACAGCTGAGCAGCTGTAAGAGGTCACCCCTTCGGCTGCCCCTGCCCGCTCCCCTGCTCGACGTTTTTGATCTGTCCTTTCTGTCGCAACAGATTTTTCAGCGCGAAGAGCGATTCGAGGGTGTCCTGCCAGAAGGGGGCGCCGAGGCTGAGGAGGAAGGCCATGATCAGCCAGCCGATGGGGGTGTACCAGCGGAAGCCGGTGTAGTTGAACGGCTCGAGCCCCATGGCCGGATAGGTCAGCGTCAGCTCGTCGAGCTCGGCGTTCATCTGGCTGCGGAGCTGCTGCACGGTCTGCGGCTGGACGTCGGGGGCGGTCATGCGGGCGGCGTACTGCTTCTGGATGGTGTCGGACTGCGTGAGGATGCGCTGCTTCGCGACGTCGTCGGTGGCCAGCCGTTTGTAGAGGTGGATGATGTCGGCGTTGCAGATGATCGCCACCGCGAGGCTGATGAAGAAGGCGAACGAGCGCATGTGCCTGGCGTAGCGCTCTTCGAAGCCCTGCATGACGGTGTCGTACCAGGTCTCGATGGCGTCGATCCGTTCGCGCAGCCGGGCCACGGCGCGCGTGAGCGCCACCTGCACCTGGCCGATCGACTGCGAGAGCGCCTTTGCCGCGGCGGCCGCCTTCTGGAGGTCGGGATTGTTCGGCTCCGCGAGCGCGGCCTGCTCGACCTGCGCCTGCAGAGCCGCCGCGACCGCGACCACGTCCTGGGCCGGGAAGTCGCGCAGCGAGAGCACATCGCGGACGATCACTTTCGAGTCGAGGTTGCCCTGCTGGTCGAAGAGCGCCTCGACGTGGGCGACGAACGGGGCCACACGGGTGCGCAGGTCAGTCAGTTGCGCCAGGGCGGTATTCGGCAACTGGATGGCGGCCAGCGCTTCGACGGTGTCGCGCGCGTTCTTCAGCGCCAGGAAGAAGGCCACGATCGATTCCTTCGCGGGGGCGGGGACGAGCGCGGAGCCTTCGATGGAGACGACCACCTTGGAGAGGTCGACCTTCGAGATCGACTCGACGGCGTTCCCCCCTCCCATGGTGTGCCGCCCCATCTTGCCGAACTGCTCGAGCACGTCGCTGGCGGTGGCCGCTTTGTCGGGCGGCGGGGCGGTGGCGTTGACCTGGTCGAAGAGGTGCTGCAGCGACTTTTCGATCTGCTTCGACTTGAACTTCAGCAGCTTCTTGAGAAACGTCTGCAGCGACTGCACGATCATGCTGAGCAGCAGGATGGTCACGACCATCGCAATGAGGGTATCGAGCGCACCGAGATTGATCACGGCAGGCCTCCACGTTTTTTGATTGTTTCCGGACCCGTGGAGATTCTACGCGCGTCCGGTGCGCCGCGCTGCGCCGGCCAGCAGGCGATCGGCGTGCACGACCGCGCGGCGATGAATGCCGCGCCCGATCTCGCCCCCCTCATCCTCGGCCGTCACTTCGAAGACGTACAGCTTCCCCTCCACGCCGACGAACTTCGCGCTGGCCCGGACCGTCGAGCCGGGAGGCGTGGCCGCCGAATGCGTGACGTCGACCGAGACGCCGACCGAAAGCTCTCCCTCGCCCAGCACCGGCAGCATGCCGCGCGACGCCGCCACTTCCATCAGCGCGACCATCCGCGCGGTAGCGAAAACTGGCGGGAAGTGGTCGACGGCCGACAGCGCGCTGGCGAGATCGCCCTCCGTGACGACGTGCTCCGCGGTCGTGGTCGCCCCCGGCTCGAGCTCGGTCATGGATGCACGAGTTCCGCGTACTCGGGATGACGCTTGATGTAGGCGCTCACGTAGCCGCACTGCGGCACCACCTCGAGCCCCTCGGCCTTGGCGTCGTCGAGCGCCTTTTTCACGATGGCGCCGGCGATGCCGCGTCCTTCGAGCTTCTCCGGCACGATGGTGTGCGTGAAGGTGATGCGGTTGCCTTCCCGGTGGTACTCGGCGACCGCGACCTCCCCGTCGATGGTGGTCTCGTAGCGCGATTCGTCAGTGTTGTTGCGAACGTCGTAGGTCATTCGGGGAGAGTTTTTCACGAATCGCGCCGGGGGTGAACTTCCGCAGCGCTTCGGCCAGCATCACCGCGGGAGCGGCGCGGTCGACTTCGATGCCGAGGAAGGAGAGCGCGGTGGCCAGCGTCTCGCGCACGCGGTCGTCGTCCAGCGTCGGCAGCGGCAGCGCGCCATCGCGTTTGCCGAGCTTCGCGCCGTCGGCATTCACCACCAGCGGCAGATGCGCGTAGGCCGGTGTCTCGTAGCCGAGCGCGCGCTGCAAGGCGATCTGCCGCACGGTGGAGGTGAGGAGATCGGCTCCGCGGACGACCTGGGTCACCCCCTGCTCCGCATCGTCGACCACCACCACCAGCTGGTAGGCGAAGAGCCCGTCGGCGCGGCGGACGACGAAATCATCGGCGCGATCCTCGACCGTCCCATAAACGCCGTCATCGAACGAAATCAACTCGTCGCCGCGAAAGCGGATCGCCCGCGCCTGCCGTCCTTCCCGCAGCCCCTCCCGGCATCGACACGTTTCGGTGCGCGAGCAGCCGCAATCGAAGAGCCGGTTCTTCGCGCGCAGCTCCGCGAGCGCATCGGCGTAGAGATGCAGCCGCCGCGATTGCCACACCACCTCGCCGTCCCATTCGAGGCCGTAGCGCTGCAGCGCGGCAAGAATCTCCTCCGCCGAGCCGGGCACGACCCGCGGCGTGTCGATGTCCTCGATCCGCACCAGCCAGCGCGCGCCGGAATGCCGCGCGAACAGCCACGAGCCAGCCGCGGCGACGAGGCTGCCGAGGTGCAGGGGGCCGGTGGGGGAAGGCGCGAAGCGGCCGGTGTGCATGCCGGTGTGCATGATGGATGAGCTGCTCAGCCACTCAGCGGCTCAGCAGTTCAGGCGGTCCTGAACGGCTGAATGGCTGAAAAGCTGAATAGCTCAACATCTCGTATGAAAACAAGCATCGGCATCATCGGAACCGGATGGGTCGGCTCGAGCGTGGCCATCTCCACGCTGCACGCCGGCGTGGCGCAGGAAGTCCTGCTCTACGACCGCCGCGAAGAGGTCGCGGAGGGGGACGCGATGGATCTGGCCCACGGCGCGCCGTTCTACTCCCCCGCCTCGGTGCGCACGGCGTCGGTCGAGGCGATGCGCGAGTGCGCCGCGGTGGTGGTCACGGCCGGACGCGGCGGAAAGCCGGGTGAGACGCGGCTCGACCTGCTCCGCGACAACGCCGCCACCGTGCGCGACATCGGGGCGAGGCTGGCCGGCTTCCCCGGCATCATCGTGATGGTCACGAATCCGGTCGACGTCCTCACGCACGTCATGACCGAAGCGTCGGGATTGCCGCCGGCACGCGTGATCGGCACCGGCACCATGCTCGACACGGCCCGCCTCCGCCAGGTTCTCGGCGAGGAGCTGAACATCGATCCCCGCTCGGTCCACGCGCAGGTGATCGGCGAGCATGGCGATTCCGAGGTCGTGCTCTGGAGCCAGGCCGCCGTTGGAGGGAAGATGCTGCGCGACTGGCCGGGGTGGACGCCCGAGCACGAGGCGAACGTCGCCGGACGCGTCCGGACCGCCGCGTACGAGATCATCCGCCGCAAGGGGGCGACCAATCACGCCATCGGCCTCGTCACCGCGGCGCTGCTGCGCTACATGCTGCGCGGCGACCGGCGCGTGCTGACCGTCTCCCGCGTGCAGGAGGGAGCCTGCGGTCTGACCGACGTGGCGCTCTCCCTGCCGTCGATCGTCGGCGCCGACGGCGCGACGTCGATCCTCGAGCCGGCCATGTCGGATGAGGAGCGCGCGCGGCTGCACGCCTCGGCGGAGGTGCTTCGGAAGGCGCTGGGGTCGTTGCGGTGAGGAAGGGGTCGAACGATGAAGGATGAACGATGAACAGGGGCGGCGGGGTTCATCGTTCATCCTTCATCGTCATCGTTCGTTAAACCCCACACGGAACGTTTTCTCCCCCGATCGTGGTTACGATGCCCCGATGCGATTCGTCCCGCTGCTCCTTCTCCTCGCCACGACCCTCTCGGCGCAGTCGCCCGCGGAGGTGCAGGCGATCCTCCAACCGATCGCGAAATCGGGGCTTGCCGCGGCAGTGGCCCGGACGGACGGGCTGATCTCGGTCGGCGGAAAAGCGTCGCGCGTGCCGATCGGCAGCATCGCCGAGCCGGTCACCGCCACGATCCTGGGGACGCTCGTCGACGAAGGCTTCATCACCTGGGAGACCACCGTCGCCAACGTCTTTCCGGAGTGGCGCGGCTCGATCCGTCCGGAGTACGCGAACGTGACGCTGGTGCAACTGCTCTCGCACGAGGGACGCATCCCCACCAGCAACGCGCCGGTCCAGGAAGTGCTGACGCTCGAGCCGCTGCCGGCCGTGAGGAAGCAGTACGACTGGTCCCCCGCCAGCCAGCGCATCGCCATGGCCATCGCGGAGAAGATCACCGGCCAGAAGTGGGACGAGATCGTGCGCGAGCGGGTCTTGCAGGCGTTCGAGGTGAAGGGGACGACCGATCTGTCGATCGAGGATCTGGCAAAGTTCGCCCGCTCGCACCTCGTGGCGCTGCAGGGGCACGATTCGATCGTGAAAGCCGGTACCGCCCGTCTCCTTCACGACAAGCGGAACAAGATCGCCCTCGGCTGGGACGTGCAGACGGTGATGAGCTACGCCCCGATCAGCGTCGCCTCCGGCTCGGCCGGCAAGTCGCACACCCTGATCGCCGTCGCGCCGAAGCAGAACCTCGCCATCGCCGTGATCGCGAATTCGGAGAGCGTGGCCAGGAAGGCGCTGGAGTCGCTGATCCTCGCCTACGCCCCGCCGCTGCTCCAGCCGGCGCCGCGGCGGCCCATTCCACCGCCACGGCGGCCGCGCGTTCCTTAACGGGGAGCGGGCGTCCCGCCCCGCGCCGAAACGCTGACTGGAGCGGTGAACCTTGCACCCGCGGACGCCCGCGCCCAAAGCCTGAAACCTGACGTAGCGTGAGGTGCAAGAGGTTTTTTGTAAGATGCCGTCTCCGAAGGAGACGAAATGAAGAAGCTGGCCCTGATCGCACTCGTTGCCCTCACCGCCTCCGCGCAATCCACGATGCCGCGCGATGAAAAGATCGATCTGGTCGCGCAGGACCTCCACGCCCTCGGCCGCGTGGCCACCGTCGCCAAAGACCTCCCGGAATCGCGGCAGATCCTCCTCTCCATCGTCGATTCGGATGTCGACATGCTGCGCATTCCTCGCCCCGACGGGACGTATCAGTGGGCGTCGCTGCAGCGCGAAGAAGCCTCGCGCGTGACGGATGAGAAGACCATCGAGCAGGTCCACACCGAGGCCGAGCTGCGGAACGTGACCATCTCCGCGCCGAACGCGTACCGCGTGGTGATCAGCGTGCCGCAGAAGCGCGGCGTGCTCGCGCAGAACAATCGCGTCTGGGTGCGGAACGTCCTCGTCGATTCCACCGGCTTCGACGGCAAGCTCACCCACACCGAGCTGCCGGTCAACGCCTGGGTGAACCCCGGCGACGCGAATACTGTGGCCCTGCCGGACATCGGCAAATCGGTCAAAGCGACCGCGGAGCTCGGCGTCGAAAGCGGCAGCAAGAAAGCGGTGGCCGAGGTCGCGCTCGTGCAGGCCAAACTGATCGACGACCCGAACAGTCCGTACTTTCCGGCGGTCAAGCGCCTGCTGCAGGTGCGCGAGCACATTACGGCAAAAGAGATGAACCGCGGACACCTCAAGACGTCCATCGACGAGGCGCTCCTCGCCTTGCCGGGTGAGCTCGAAAAGCGCGCCGCGGAGCAGGCCCGTCTCGTCGAGCAGCGCCGTCAGGCTGCCCTCGGCGGCACGATGAAGCACGCCATCACCCTCGGCGACGCCACACCTGACGTCGTCCACGAGCTGAGCGAGATCGCCCGTCTGATGAACGGCACCCTGCAGGAACAGAGCGACGCGAGGATGCGCCTCGATCAGCTCATCGTGACGCTGCGGCCGCCCACTCCGCGGCCGTGATTTTGTAGATCAGCACGCGGTGGCCGAGGACTTCGGTTTCGCCGGCGACCGACTCGCCGACCTTCTCGGCCACCGCGATCGAGGCCCGGTTCTCGGGATCGATCAGGCTGATGATGTGCGGCCGCTGCATCACCTCGAAGCCGTAGCGGAAGCAGGCGCGCGCCGCCTCCGGCGCGTAGCCTTTCCCCCAGAACTCGCGCCCGATCGTCCAACCGCATTCAAAGTCGGGCCAGCCGTCGGGATTCCAGAAGCCGACGCGGCCCGCCAGGCGTCCGGTGGCCAACTCTTCGACCGCCCAGAAGCCGTAGCCGCGCAGGTGCCAGTGCCCGACCATCGTCGCGAAATGCCGCCACGAATCGAAACGGGTGAGGTGCGTCCGCGCCGTGTAGCGGGTGACCTCGTCGTCCATGTGAATGGCCGCGTACTCTTCGAAATCAGAGTCCTGGAGCATGCGCAGGCGGAGGCGTGGCGTGGTGAGGACCGGTGCTTCGAACATCGGGGGCAGTTTATCCCGGTGGTGCAGTTTATCCCGAGCGCGAGGGAGGGATCTTCGGTGCCATCGCGCTGCAGCCGACGATCTCGCGGTGGCACCGGAGATCCCTCCCTGCGGTCGGGATAAAGTGTAAAAGTGAGAGACATGAAGGTCCGCATCGTCCTGGTCGAGCCGCTCGAAGCCGGGAACGTCGGCGCCGCGGCGCGCGCGATGAAGAACTTCGGATTCACCGACCTCTGGATCACCGGCAACAAAGATCCGCGCACCGACGACGTCTCGAGCTGGTGGGCGGTCGGTGCGATCGACGTGCTGGAACAGGCGACGCGCGTGGCGACGCTCGATGAAGCGCTCGTCGATTGCCATCTCACCGTCGCGACGACCGCGGTGCGCGGGCGGCAGGTGCTCGAGCAGCTCACGCCGTTCGAGGTGGCGCGGCTGGCGGAGGAATCACTGACCGGGGAGCATCGCCTGGCGATCGTCTTCGGCCGTGAAAAATCGGGGCTCACCGGCGCGGAGGTGATGCTCTGCCAGCGCACCGCGGTCATCCCGACGTGGCCGGAGTTTCCGACGATGAACCTCGCACAGTCGGTGGCCATCTTCTGCTATGAGCTCGGCAAAGGGCTGCGGCCCGCGAAGGACCGCGAGCCGGCCGTGCATCAGCTGCTGCAGCACCTGCACTCCGAGACGCGCCAGCTGCTCGACGCGATCGACTACTTCGGCACGAACAGCCCGGAGCGGATGTGCGCCGAGCTGCAGGGCATCGCCGCGCGCGCGGGGCTCACGACCCGGGAGGCTTCGCTTCTGCTCGCGCTGGTCCGGAAGATCGGGCGAACCACGCGAACCAGAGAATGAGCGCGGCGAAGAGCGCCGTCGCGAGCCACGGCGCCGCCGCGCCGGCCCACTCGCTGCCGATGCCGTCGCGCCCGATGCCCAGCACGCCGACGAAGAAGGCGATCACCACGCCCACCAGCCCCTCGCCACCGACCAGACCGGAGCCGAGCAGCACGCCGCGGTCCTGGCGCGCATTCCCCTCTTCTTCATTCGGCGCGCTGCGGCGCGTCCACCACGACAGCAGGCCGCCGAGGAAGATCGGCACCATGGCCGCGACCGGCAGGTAGACGCCGACGGCGAACGCCAGCGCCGGCAGGCGAAGCAGCGCCGCGACGATGGTGATGGCCACGCCGATGCCGACCAGCACCCACGGCAGCGACTGATCGAGTACCCCTTCGATGACGAGCTTCATCAGCGTCGCCTGCGGGGCCGCGAGATCTTTGCTGCCGAAGCCGTACGTCTCGCCGAGCATCAACACCGCCGCGCAAACGAACGCGGCGGAGGTCAGCACGCCGAGCAGCTGCCCGATCTGCTGCAGGCGCGGTGTGGCGCCGAGGAGGTAGCCGGTCTTCAGGTCCTGCGAGGTGTCGCCGGCGATCGAGGCGGCGACCGCGATCACCGTGCCGACGGTCAGCGCCCCTGCCTTGCCGGCCAGGCCGGTCCAGCCCATGCCGAGGAAGACGGCCGCGGTGCCGAGGAGCGCCGCGATGGTCATCCCGCTGGTGGGGTTCGAGGTCACGCCGACGAAGCCGACGATGCGCGACGAGACGGTCGCGAAGAAGAAGGCGAAGATGGCCACCAGGATCGCCGCGACCAGGCGATGACCGATGTTCGGCAGCGTGGCGAACGCCTGCGGCACGGTGGCCAGCAGCGCCACCACGCAGACCGCGCCGATGATGGTGGTGCTGAAGCGGAGGTCGTGCGCGGTGCGTGGCACGACCGCCTTTTCGGCGCCGCGATTGCGCAGCTCGCGGGTGCCGACCCGGAAGCTCTCCAGCATGGTCGGCATGCTGCGCACCAGCGTGATGATGCCGGCCGCGGCCACCGCCCCGGCGCCGATGTAGCGCACGTAGCGCGACCAGATCTGCCCGGCGCTCATCTCGCTCAGCAGCAGCTTCGTCTCCGGATAGAACGGCGCGGTCTGCCCCTCGCCCCACGTGGCCAGGATCGGGATGATCACCAGCGAGGAGAGCAGGCCGCCGCCGACCATCACCGCACCGACGCGCGGCCCGAGGATGTAGCCGACGCCGAAGAGGGCGGCCGACATCTCGCTGCCGATCTCTCCTTTGCGGAGGAAGGGGATGCGCAGATGCAACTCGTCCTGCACCGCGTGAAAGCCGCCGACGATCGCTTTGAAGATGCCGCCCGCCAGCAGCCCGGCGAACACACCGCGTGCACCACCGCCGCCCTGCGTGGCGAGGAGGACCTCCGCGCAGGCGGTTCCCTCCGGATACGGCAGCGTGGCGTGCTCGCGCTCGATCAGGAAGCGGCGCAGCGGGATCATGAACAGCGTACCGAGAACGCCGCCCGCCAGCGCGAGCAGCGTCATCTGCAGCAGCGATGGCGAAAGGCCCCAGAGGAAGAGCGCCGGCAACGTGAAGATCACCCCGCTGGCGACCGAGCTCGAGGCGGAGCCGATCGTCTGCGACATGTTCGCCTCGAGGATCGTCCCGCGCTGCCCCATCCCCTGCAACGCCCGAAACGCCGCCACGGTGATGACCGCGATCGGGATGGAGGTAGAGATGGTCAGTCCGGCGCGAAGGCCGAGATAGGCGTTGGCGGCGCCGAAGAGAATGCCGAACAGAATCCCCGGCACCAGCCCCTTCCAGGTGAACTCGGCCATCCGCTCTTCAGGGGCGACATACGGCTTGAACTCAGGCATGCGCGCAGTTTACCGGCTGCGCGTCGTGATCTGGACTGCGGCAGCAACGCTGCCGCTCTGTGACACGCGACGGAGTCGCGCGCCGCTCCGCGGCGTGGAAGAGCGGTGGCGCTGCCACCGCAGTCCAGATCAGCTCAGCTGCTTCACCATCTTCGCCCCACCGAGCACCACGCCATCGCCGAGGGTGATGTCGACCCGCTCGACGACCTGGTAACCGCACGCGGCGTACAGCTCTTCACCGCTCAGCAGCGCCATCAGCTCTACGCTGCGGAAGCCGGCCAGGCGCGCTTCGCTCTCGCAGGCTTCGAGGATCACGCGGCCGAGGCCGCGGCGGGAGTAGCGGGGATCGACGAACATGGCGCGCACGCGGGCCGCGTCGGTCGCGGGATCGAGCAGGCGCCCTTCGTCCGATTCGGGGGAGCTGCCGGCGTAGAGGCGGCCGCGGCGCGACCAGCCGCCGCAGGCGACGATGCGGCCGTCCTGCTCGACGACAAAGTACGTTCCGTCGTCGATGATCTGAGGGTCGGGGCGGGCCACCCATTCGAGCGCGCTGGCGACCTGCTGCCCGTCGTAGTAGCGGCTGCCGATCGAGGCGAGGGAGGCCTCCATCACCCGGCGGATGTCGACCTGGTCGGCGTGCGTGGCGCGGCGCAGCATGATCAGGGGACGATGGTAGACCACCGGTGGCGCCGGCGGCAGCTTCGGGACGGCACGCGCGCGGCGACTGAAGAACAGTCCCACGGTCATGACAGCCCGGCCACGCACCAGGTGTGCAGCGGATCCGACGCGAAGCGTTCGAAGCGGAAGCTGGTGAAGCCGGCCCGCACGAGCGATTCCGCGACGCTCGTTTCTTCCACTTCGCCCCGCGCCACCGCCACCGGCACGCGCTGCATGGCAGTGATGGCGAGGAGCAGCGGTCCGAACGGATGTCCCTCCTCGGCCGCCCGGTGCCGCACCACGAAGACACCGTCTTTCTTGAGCGAGCGGGCGATGTTCGCGAGCGCGGCCGGGTCGTCGTTGAAATCGAAGCAGGTGATGAGGTCGTACTCCTCCGGCTCGTCGTCGAGCATGGCCACGTTCACCACGTCGAAGACGAGATTACGGCGGCCGGTGGTGCTGGCGATGACGTTGGACGAGCAGTCGTAGCCACGGAAGAGCGTGCGCGGGAACATCCGCGCGAGGAGGTGCAGCACCTGCCCGCGGCCGCAGCAGGCGTCGAGCACCGACGCGCCGCGCACCAGCTTCTCGCGCAGGCCGGGGATGCGCGCCAGCAGCTCGTTCACGAGGTGTTCGTCGACGCGCTCGCTTTGTAGTTCGTCGAAACGGCGGAACGCATCGGGCTGCACGCCGCCGCCGCTGCGGAACGATGCCACCACCAGCTCTTCCATCGAGGCGAGCATCGGCAGGAGCTGCGCGAGCTCGGCCAGATTATTCGGGCCGGCCGCGCGGGTGAGCACCGCCGCGTACTCGACCGGCAGGAGATACGTGCCGGTCTGCGGTTCATGTTCGACAATGCGCGCCGCGACCATGGAGGCCAGCCACGCACGCACGTACCGCTCCGCCAGCCCCGCCGCCTCGGCGATCCGTCCGCTCGTGGCCGGCGGCAGCGAGGCCATCGCGTCGAACAGGCCGGTGCGATGGCCGATGCTGGTCATCAGCGTCGTAAAGCCGTCGTTCAGGGCGCGGACCACTCTTGCGGCGTACACGTCCGCTCCTGCACTTTGCTCGATGGTCGACATGCGGATTTCCTTCGCTGAAACCGTTTTCATCGAATGTAGGTCGTATGCGCCGGCCAATCCGGGAGAAAATCTGGAGAAAGCGTGAGGAATCCTTCGGCGATGTTTCGTTTCGGTGAATACCAGCTCGATCTGGACCGGTACGAGCTGCGCCGCGGCGGCGATGTGGTCAAGACGGAGCCGCGGGTGCTGGAGCTTCTGCACTACCTGATCGAGCAGCGCGAACGCGTTGTTCCGAAAGAGGAGCTGCTCGATACAGTCTGGGGCGGCACCATCGTGTCGGAGTCGGCCCTCACCTCGACCATCCGCGACGCGCGCCGCGCCCTGGCCGACTCACCGACCGAGCCTCGCTGGATCAAGACGGTCTATGGCCGCGGCCTCCGCTTCGTCGGCGATATCGCCTCCGAGGTGGCGCCGCCCCCGAAAGCCGCCCCGGTGGCGAAGAGCACGTCCCGTAAGTCGATCGCCGTCCTGCCGTTCACCGACCTCTCCGCGCATCGCGACCAGCAGTACTTCTGCGACGGGATCGCCGAGGAGCTGATCAATGCGCTGACGCGCCTCGAGGAGCTGCGGGTGGTCTCGCGCGCCACCGCGTTCGACTTCCGCAGCGACGATGACGTCCGCATCCTCGGCGAGCGGCTCGGCGTCGATTACATCCTGCGGGGATCGGTGCGCAAGTCGGAGGAGCGCCTGCGCATCACCGTGCACGTGGTCGACGTCGCCACCGGCCACCATGTCTGGAGCGAAAAGTACGACCGCACGGTCGGCGACATCTTCGCGCTGCAGGAGGAGATCGCGGAGAACACCGCCCGCGCGATCCTCGGCGTGGTCAGCGATCGCAACCGCCGCGCGATGAAGTCGACGCCGGTGCGCCTCGACGCGTACGAGTTCTACCTCAAGGGGCGCACGTACCTCGCGCAGGGGGCGCGGACGAGCCTCGAGTCGGCGGTGAGCATGTTCGAGATCGCCATCGACTTCGATCACGATTACGCGCCGGCGTGGGCCGGGCTCGCCGACGCATTGGCGGAGCTGTACGTCGAGGCCGGCGACGAGGCGCTGCTGCAGCGCGCCGCGGCAGCGAGCGAGCGCGCCGTCGAGCTGGCGCCGAACCTCTCGGAGACGCACGTCTGCCGCGGCCACGTGCTGACGCTGTCGACCCGGCATCGCGACGCGGCGGTGGAGCTCGAGCTGGCGCTGGCGATCAACGACCGCGCCAGCGACGCGCACTATCGCTATGGCCGCCTGCGTATGGCCGAGGGGAAGCTGGCGGAGGCGGCGGAGCGATTCGAGCGCGCCTGGCAGTTGCAGCCGACCGACTATCACGCCACGGCGCTGCTCGCGCAGGTGTACCAGGAGCTGGGGCGCAAGGAGGAAGCGCGCGCCGCCGCTTCACGTACGGTGGCGCTCTGCACCCAGCACCTCGAGCGCAAGCCGGACGACGTCCGCGCGGTGCGTATCGCCGCGGGAGCGTTGCGCACGGTCGGCGATCCGCGCGCCGACGAGTGGGACGCGCGGATGTGAGATCGGGTGAATTGAGAATTGAGAAAAGCCCGCGGCGGCGCGTTTCTCCATTCTCAATTCTCAATTCTCAATTCGGGCGAAGCTAGAATCCGCCCCCCATGGCCTCGCCCTCCAGCCTCTTCACTCCCTTCCCGATCCGCTCCGTCACCTTCCCGAACCGCATCTGGGTCTCGCCGATGTGCCAGTACTCGAGCGAGGACGGCCTGCCGAACGACTGGCATCTCGTGCACCTCGGTAGCCGCGCGGTGGGCGGCGCCGGGCTGGTGATGGTGGAGGCGAGCGCGGTCGTGCCCGAGGGACGAATCACCTTCTGGGACAGCGGCTTCTGGTCGGAGCAGCATGCGCATGCGTTCGCACGCATCGTCGACTTCATTCATGCGCAGGGCTCCGTGGCCGGCATCCAGCTCGCGCACGCGGGGCGGAAAGCGTCGACCGATGCGCCGTGGCGCGGCGGGAAGCCGATTCATGACGGGCCGGCCTCGTGGACGCCGGTTGGGCCGAGCGCAATTCCGTTCGCCGACGGCTGGCCGGCGCCGCGTGCATTGACGCTGAATGAGATCGACGCGCTGGTGGAGAGCTTCGTCGCCTCGACGCGGCTCGCGCTGCGGGCGGGCTTTCGGGTCGTGGAGATCCATGCCGCGCACGGCTATCTGCTGCACGAGTTCCTCTCGCCGCTGTCGAACCAGCGCGACGACGAGTACGGCGGCTCGCTCGAGAACCGGATGCGCCTCACCGTGCGGGTCGCGGAGGCGGTGCGCGCGGCGTGGCCGGAGGAGCTGCCGCTCTTCGTGCGCATCTCCGGCAGCGACTGGGTGGAGGGCGGCTGGGATCTCGCGCAGTCGGTCGAGCTGGCGAAGCGGCTGAAGGCCCACGGCGTCGACCTGATCGACTGCTCGAGCGGCGGGCTGGTGCCGGGCGCGAAGATCGAGCTCGCCCCCGGCTATCAGGTACCGTTCGCGCGCGCCGTTCGCGCGGAGGCGGAGATCGCCACCGGTGCGGTGGGGCTGATCACCGACCCGCGCCACGCGGAGCAGATCGTCAGCAGCGGCGAGGCCGACGCGGTGCTGCTGGCGCGGCAGTTCCTGCGCGATCCCTATTTTCCGCTGCACGCGGCGCAGGAGCTGGGCGTCGACATGGCTTGGCCGCAGCAGTACGCGAGGGGGAAGTAGGCTGAAGCGGCAGGCAAGGATCCGGAATTTGCTTCAGCTTCAGCAGACCGCCTGGGGCGGGCCGGGCGGCGGGGCGATGATCTCGGCCGAGACCTCCTCATCGCGCGGCATGGCCTGGACGACGTCCGTCAGCAGCTGCACGACCCGCTCGACGTCGAACGGCTTGTGCAGAATCCCCTGGACGCGCGCGCTGTCGAGCGCCGACGGGCGGCTTTCCACCATCGCGCTGACGATGATCACCGGCGGGGCGCTGGGGATACCGTCGAGCTGCGCGAGCACCTCGTAGCCGCTCATGACCGGCATCATCAGGTCGAGCAGCATCACGTCATAGCGCTCGCTGGTGATGAGCGCCATGGCTTGCTTGCCGTCGGCCGCCACGTGCACTTCGAATCCGGCGCGGGAGGCCACCAGGCGAAGGAGCGAACGGATGGCGGCGTCGTCATCGACCACCAGGATGCGCACCGCGGTCACGGCACCGCATCCTTCTTCGCGACGACCTCTTCGCGCTGGTCGGGAACACGGTTGCGATGGTCCAGCTCTTCGGCCATCCGCTGCCGCAAGCGGCGCAGATCCTCGATCAGATGCTGCAACTCCCCTGGGGAGACTCGTTCGTCCCGATCCATTTCGCTCACCCTGCCCGTGAGTTTCAGCGTCATCAAGGAGCAAGCATTCTGCCAGAGATGCGTCAAAACCTACATCCTTGAAAAGAATTCGTACAATCCGCCCGGCATGCGTACTGTCCTGGCCACCCATTACGTGACGCCCCTTCGCGAAGGGGGATCGCTGCCGGCCATTGTCGAGGCCGACGATGACGGGATGTACGTGGTCAAGTTCCGCGGCGCGGGGCAGGGCGTCCGCGCCCTCATCGCGGAGCTGCTGGCCGGCGAGATCGCCCGCCTCCTCGGCCTCCCGGTCCCGGAGATCGTCTTCGCGCAGCTCGATCCGCGCCTCGCCAAAACG
Organism: Thermoanaerobaculia bacterium; assembly: GCA_036398925.1. Taxonomy (GTDB): domain Bacteria; phylum Acidobacteriota; class Thermoanaerobaculia; order Gp7-AA8; family Gp7-AA8; genus DASWOB01. The sequence goes on along the minus strand of DASWOB010000096.1, from coordinate 140,261 downwards.
GAGCCGGATGCCGAGATCCGCGATCTGCTGCGGCGCAGCGAGGGGATCAACCTCGCGCTCGATTACCTCCCCGGCTCCATTACCTTCGATCCGCTGGTCGCGAAGCCGATCGAGGGTCAGGCGCGGCTGGCCTCGTCGATCGTCTGGTTCGACGCGCTGGTGACGAACGTCGATCGCACCGCGCGCAACACGAACCTCCTGGTGTGGCACCACAAGCTGCACCTCATCGATCACGGCGCGTCGTTCATCTTTCACCACGCGTGGGACGGCTGGCGCGAGCGGAGCCAAACGCCGTTCGCGGCGATCAAGGATCACGTCCTGCTGCGCTGGGCGAGCGAGCTGGCGTCGGTCGACGAAGAGCTGACCGCGAAGCTGACGTCCGACGCGCTGACGGAGATCATCGACCTGGTGCCGGCGGAGTGGCTCGGCGATGTCGAGGAGTTCGCAAGCGCCGACGAACACCGCGCCGCGTATCGCGAGTGGCTGCTGCGGCGGCTCGAAGGACCGCGCGCGTGGCTCGAGAAAGCGCAGGAGAAAGCGACGGAGGAGGCGGCCCGTGTCCGAGCGCTGCTCGTTTGATTACGCGCTGATCCGCGTCGTGCCACGCGTCGACCGCGGCGAGTTCCTCAACGTCGGCGTGATTCTCTTCTGCCCGACGCGCGCCTTCCTCGACGCGCGCATCGAGGTCGACGAGCAGCGGCTGACCGCGCTCTGGGCCGGCCTCGATCGCGAGACGATCGACAGCTATCTCGAGGTCATCCCGCGCATCTGCCGCGGCGGCGCGGAAGCGGGGGCGATCGGCGCGCTCTCGCAACGCGAGCGCTTCCACTGGCTGGTCGCCCCGCGCAGCACGATCATCCAGATGTCGCCGGTGCATCCCGGTGTGCATCACGATCTGGAGATCGCGCTGGAGGTATTGATGCGGCAGCTGGTTCGCACCTGACCGCCGCGCCAGGGCGCGAGTCAGAGCTTGAGAATCAGCTTGGTCATGTCGTGCTGATTTCCGTCCGGGTCGGTGCCGTAGCCGGGCTGCACGAACGAGGTGAATCCGAGCCCTTCGAGCGTCTTGACCGCGTCCGCCTCGAGGTCGGAGATGAGCATCGAGTTGACGTGGCGCAGGCCGCGCTCGCGGGCGATGTGGATGAGGTGATTGACGAGGATCGTGCCGAGGCCGGCGCCGCGGAACTCCGGGTCGATCATCCACTTGATGCGGCCGACCAGGCGGAGCGGACCGCCTTTGCGCGTGTGCAGCGTGGCGTCGGCAACGATGCGACCAGCATCGACGGCCACCAGCGGAAAGACTTTCCCGTAGTCGATCTCGCGGCCCCAGCCTTCGATCAGTGAGCGGTTGTCGAGGTTGTCCCACGCGAAGCGGCGGTATTCGCCGGGCATGCGATGGAAGAAGTCGTAGAGCGCGTCGACGTCCTTTTCGGCGAAGGGACGGAGCATGACGCGGCGGCCGTCACGGAGCACGCCTTCCTGCGGATAACGGTGTGGCAACGAGTACCTCCGTAATTGCGAATCGGCGGTGTTGCGATCGTGAGGACAGGCAGCGTGTGCCTGTCCTCCACCAGCGCGCGGTCGGGCGAGCTTATTTCTTGGCGCCGAGGATTGCGTCCTTGGCGGCCTTGGCGATGCGGAACTTGAGAACCTTCTTCGCCGGGATCTTGATCGCCGCGCCGGTCATCGGGTTACGGCCGGTGCGAGCCTTCCGCTGGACGAGAACGAGCTTGCCGAGTCCCGGAAGAGTGAAGCCCTTCTTGGCTTCCTTGTAAGCGACGGTGCTCAACGCGGTGAGCATCGCCGTGGCCGTTTTGCGCGGCACCTCTGCTTCTTCGGCGATGTAGTTGATGAGCTGAGATTTGGTCATCGGGCCAGCTGCCATGTGTGGATTGCGTCTCCTTTCGCGATTGCGTCCCGTGGTGGAACGACGGTGCAATGTAGCGATGTCAGCGCGCGGACGCAACGTCTTTTTCGCGATTTTCGGCCGGAAATGGCCACTTTTTACGGTGCCAGCCCGAGTTTGCGCAGCAATGCTTCGAAACGTTCCGCGGGGAGACTGCCGCCCGTTGCCTGATCGTGCCCGCGCGCATAGGAGCCCTCTCCGTCACCGATGTCGATGGCCCGCAGAAAGTCGAGCAGGTTGGTCGAAGAAGAGGTGCGCATCGAGAAGTTGACCCGTCCCGGCATGTAGCCGTCGTTCGCCACCATCACCACGTACGCGGGCAGACGCGTGCGCCAGATCTGCGCGATGACGGGATGAATCTGGCAGCGGGAACGGATCCGCACCAGCGCCACTTTCCCCGAGAACTTCGGCGCGGCCTTTTTCGCCTCTGCCATCTCCCGCTTCACTTCCTCACGCGCTTCTTTCAGCGCGCGCACGTCGTCGCTCTGCGACTTCACGAGCTCGCGTGGCGATGCGTGATTCAGCAGCGCGCGTGCGGCGGTCTCGGGCTGATAGAGCGACGCACGCCGCGCGGCGTTGACGAGCGTCGTCGCTTGCTTGAGATCGCTCATCGCGTATTTCGCGCGCATCCGTTCGAGGATCGGAAAGGGAGCGCGCTCGCCGAGATCGCTGATGACGCCGAGGGCGGCGATCCATTCGACGTCGCTCACGTCGACGAGCACCGAGACGAGGTCGTAGACGATGAGCGAGGTGTTGGGAATCGGATCCCACTTGTACGCGCTGATGAGCGTCGCACCGGGCGGCACGCCGTCGGGACGATGGTGATCGATGAAGCACATCGGGCCGTCGATGAGCGCCTCCTCGCGTGAGCCGAGGTCGAGTACGAACAGCGAGCGCGGCTCGAACGAGGCGATGAGCGTGCGGTTCGCATCCGACCACGCATCGCGCTCGCGCGTCGGCGCGCTGCGGGCGACGTCGGCGAACTGCAATCGTTCGAGCGCGCGCTGCAGCACCACGCCGGCGGTGACCCCGTCGGCATCGGAGTCATGGAAAACGAGCGTCCGCTGCTGTCGCTCGAGCCGCTCGAGGAACGACTCGAAGTCGCTCACGACGCGTCCGAGCATGATCAGCCGGGATGGATCATGCGCCAGCGCGCGTTGATGAAACCGTAGACGCCGTACGCCACGAGGCCGAGTCCGACCAGCGCGAGCAGCATGCCGCCGGCCGGCTCCGCGAGCTGCTGCAACGCGCCGGAGGTGCCCTGCGCTTGGCTGGGGTTGTGGCGGATGGCGGCGATGAGGAGCGAGCCGCCGACCAGCGTGAAGACCACCCCGCGCGCGCCGATGCCGAAACGCGAGACGGCGATGATCTTCCGCCGCATCGATTCCTGCATCGGCCCCAGGCGGAGCTGCTTGCTCAGCTTCGCCTTCCAGGCGTTGAGGAGCTGTCCCAGGCCGTAGGCGATGACGCCCAGACCGACCGCGCCGAGGAGCCAGCGGCCGAACGGCTTGTCCATGAGCGCGGCGGTCCAGTGTCTGGCCTGCTGATCGTTGCCGCCGCCGCTCCCGCCGCCGCCATTGAGCACCATGCGGATCACCTCGATGGCGATGACGGTGTAGAGAATGCCGCGGCCGATGCTGCCCAGACGCAGGGCCCACCCTTTCGCATCGCTGCCGCGGTGCTCGCTGTCGTTGATGCCGGCCACGTAACGCCAGAGCGCGTAGCCGACCAGGCCGAGCGCGACGACGCCGAGGAGCACGCGGCCGAAGGGCTGTTCGAGGATCGTGGTGAAGGCGGCGCGCTGATCGCCGGTGCGTCCGCGCTTTCCGAACGCGGCGGCGATGGCCAGGATGCCGACTACGGCGTAGACGACACCGACCGCGGCATAGCCGAGCCGCGCCAGGCGCTCGATCCAGGGCGCCGCTTCGGCTTTGGCGTGAGAGACGACGTTCGACATGCCGGACGCAAGTGCACGCGGCGCGCCCGGGGGCGAACCACACCCTGAGCGAGCGCAGCGAGTCGAAGGGTCAATCAAGGCGCCGCGGCCCCGCTAAGCAGAATGCTCTCACTTCACCAACAGATCAGGGAACGACGGGAGGCCTCCGGCGGCTGGGGCCATCAGCCCCGGACCCCGTTGGTTGGCCTAGCCTCCGCGACACTCTGTCGCGAGATACGAGGCTGAGTCGCGGAGGCTAGGCCAACCAGCGGGTCCGGGCCCGCGGCCCGGCCGCCGGAGGCCCCCCGTCGTCTCCTCATCGGTGGGTCAAGTGCGTGCGTTCTGCTTAGTCATCGGCAGCAGCGCCGCGCCTTGGCTGACCCTTCGACTCGCTACGCTCGCTCAGGATGTGGCTCTCCGCGGCTGCTACTTCCTCTTCCCCTCCAACTCCGCAAAGAACGCCTTGCTGCTGACGGGGCGGCCGAGGAATCGCTCGACCATCGCTTTCGCCGGCTCTTCACCGCCGCGGGAGAGGATGGTGTTGCGGAACCTGAGGCCGACGTTGGTGTCGAGGATGTTGTTGCCCCACGCGCTCAGCATGTCCTTGCCGATCACCTCGGACCACATGTAGCCGTAGTAACCCGACGCGTAGCCGCCGACCAGGTGGGCGAAGGTGCCGGGGAACTCGGTGTTCGGGATGTAGCCGAGGAGCGAGGCGCCTTCGATCTTCTTCCAGGCGTCCATCGAGGTGACGGCGGCCTCGCCCGACAGCGCCATGTCGAACGCGGCGTAGTTGTGCTGGCGCGCGTAGTCGATCCCCTTGCCGTAATTGCGCGCGGCGAGGAGGGCATCGATGGTCTTCCGGTCGAGCTTCGGGCAGCCGGCGCAGTGCTTCTCGAGCAGGGCCAGCGTCTCGGGACGGCGCGCCCACTCTTCGTACATCTGCGACGGTGCTTCGACGAAGTCCTGCTCGGTCGACGTGCCGGCATGCGACGCGTAGTGAGTCGTGGAGAGGACGCCGTGCATGACGTGGCCGAACTCGTGGAAGTAGGTCTGCACTTCGTCGAAGGTCAGGCCGGTGCGATCGAAGTTGGTCATCAGCACGCTGATCGGCTTGCGGCCGGCGCGCGTGGAGACGGCGCGGGTCGGCGCGGCCGCGGCGTGCTTGAACTTGCCGTCGCGCGGGAAGAGATCGAGGTAGACGCCGCCGATGAACCTGCCGGTGGCCGCGTCCTGGACGTCGTAGTACTGGACGTCCTCGTGCCACACCGGTACGGTCACGCGCTCGAACCGGATGCCGTACATCCGCGAGGTGACGTCGATCAGCCACGCCGTCGTCGCGGCGGTCGGAAAGTACTGGCGGGTCGACTCCTGGTCGACCGCGTAGTTCTTCTGCGTCATCCGGTCGCGCCAGTAGGAGATGTCCCAGCGGTTCATCTTCGTGGAGGCGAGCGGCGTACCGAGCGTCTCCGCTTTGAGCTTGCGCAGGTCCTCGATCTCGCGCTTTTCGACGGCGGCGACGGAGGTCGCCACCTCGTCGAGGAACTTGTGCACTGCGCCAGGGGTCTCCGACATGCGGCGCTTGGTGACGTAATGCGCGTAGCTCGGCATGCCGTACAGCGCGGCCATCTCTTTGCGCAGCTTCGTGACCTCGTCGAGGATCTCCAGGTTGCGCTTCGTGCCGCGTTGCGTGTTGGCGATGTAGTAGCGCTCGCGCGCCTTTTCGTTCTCGCCGCTGCTGAGGAAGGGGACCAGATCGGGGTAATCGAAACCGACCTTGATGGTGCCGTCCGGCTGCTTGACGCGGTCGATGTACGACTGCGGCAGCCCTTTGTACTCCTCCGGCGTGAAGGTCAGCCTGGTGGTGTTCTCGCGGATGTTCTTGGAGAACTCCTGGCCGAGGAGGGTGATGCGGTCGCTGATCTCTTTGGCGCGTTTCCGCTTGTCGGCCGGCAGGGCGACGCCGCTGTCTTCGAAGCTGTCGATGAGATCCTGCTTGAGCCGCGCTTCGACCGGCGTGGAGGTCTTCACCGCGTTCACCCGCTGGTAGAGCTTTTCGTTCTGGAACACCTCGGTGGAGAGAGCCGAGAACTTGACCAGGCAGTTCTCCGCCGCGTCGCGCACCGCTTTGTCGGTGCTGAGGTTCGACAGCAGCGCGATCGGGCCGATCACGTCACCGACCGCGATGTTGGTGTCGTCCCACGCGTCGAGGACGCTCTTCACGCTGACCTGGTCGAGCGGCAGCGCTTCGAGCTTCGCCGACGCGGCCTTCATGTCGGTCATCGACTGATTGCACGCCGCGTTGACGGTCGGCGCGTCGAGAATGGGGAGCGTGGTGCGCTCGGCTGCAAACAGCGGCACTGCGATGAGTGCGTAGATGGCGAGGTATCGCGAGTTCATAGGGGCTCCTTGTTTTGGTTCCTCGGTTCCTCGGAACCGCATTGTCATGCAGCCGTGCGGAACGGAATGGTGAGCGTGGCGCGGAATCCATCCTCGCGCCGGTCGACTTCGAGCGTGTAGTGATCGCCGTACAACTGCCGCAGGCGCGAGCGGGTGTTCGTCAGGCCGATGCCTTCGCGCAGCACGGCCGATCGGGCGGTGTGTCCGTTGTCCAGCACTTCCAGGCGCAGACCGTCGACGGAGCGGCGCGCGCTGACCGAAACGCGTCCGCCGGTCGACGGCTGCAGCCCGTGGCGCACCGCGTTCTCGACCAGCGGCTGCAGCAGGAGACTGGGCACGAACGCGTCGAGCGTCACCTCGTCGATGAGCAGGTCGAGCTCGAGCCGGTCTCCGAAGCGAACGTTCTCGATGGCCACGTAGGTGGTCAGCAGGTCGAGCTCCTCGCCGAGCGGCACTTCCTGCCGGTCGCTGGTCTTGAGCACGCGATCGACGAAATGGCGCAGCCGCGCGGCCATGCGGCGTGCCGCGGCGGGATCATCTTCGAGCAGCGCGGCGATCGAGTTGAGCGCGTTGAAGAGGAAGTGCGGATTGAGCTGCAGCCGCAGCAGCCGCGCGCGCGTGCGGAGGAGCCGTGCATCGAGGTCGCCGATTTCGACGGCGCGCTGCCGCCACGCGACGTAACGCTGGTACGCGAGCGCGGAGAGGGCGATGCCGAAGAAGACCAGAAAGTCGAGGGTGCGGCTCGAGGAGAGGAGGAACGCGCGCGTGCCGCGCCACGCCGACTCGTGCTGCGTGATGGTGTAGCGCAGCATCTGGAAGCCGAGGTCCCACAGCGGCGGAACGGCGGCCGCGGCGACGGCGAGGAGGAAGACGTTGCGCTTCCAGGTGCGCTCGCCGAGGGGGAGGCGCGCACCGAGCACGAGCATGAGCAGCGTGACCGGCCAGGCCAGCCATGAATACTCGAAGCTCCGGCCGATGATGCCCCACGAGACGGCCCGTCCACGCGAGACTTCGCTGAGGACGCGGAAGGCGTTGATGACCAGGAGCACCACCGGCACGGCACCGATGACGATGAGGAAGCGGAGCGGCAGCGAGAGACGCGGCACGGCGACCGGCTGCGCGTCGTCTTCATGCACCAGCGGCGTTTCGTCTTCGACCGGCGCGCTGGTGACGAGCGGTCCTTCGTAAACGATGGCGTGCGGCTCGTGCAGCAGGCGCTCGCCGTCGCCGAGGCGGGCGGCGATCTCGCGCACGAGATGGCGCAGCTCGGGATCGCGGGAGGTGTCGAACGGCGTCTCGATGGTCAGGCGCAAGGCGCCGTCCGCCGTCGCACCGACGCGCATCTCGCCGTCTTCACCGGCGCGTTGCTGCGCGCGGAGCAGCGCGTGAACGATGGGCGTGAGACAGGCGCCAGGGACGAGCGCCTGCGCGGCGTCGGCAGAGAGGTCGACCGTCAGCTCGGGGGTCGAGCCGTCGAGCAGGCGCTCGACCGCGACCAGCGCGTTCGCGTACGCGATCTCATCGGCCAGCGGCCGGCGCGCATCGCTCGCGGCGAGCGACTGCCGGAGGAGCGCGCTGAAGCGGCTCAGGAGCGTCTCGGCGGCCGCCGGATCGCGCTCGATCAGAGCTTCGAGCGCCTGCAGCTTCTCGCCGACGATCTCCGGCTGGAGCTGCAGCTTGAAGATGTCGAGCTCCGTCTGGGCGATGCTCCGCTCGAGCGCCATCCGTTCCCGCTCGCGCGACCAGGCGGCGCGGAAGAAGAGAATGATGTGCGTCGCCAGCACGGTCGCGCCGTAGACGAGGAAGTCGAGCGTGAGGTGCGCCTGCAAGCGCGCCAGCCAGACCTCGCCCAGCGACAGGCCGGGCTCGCCCGCGGCACCGCGAAAGAAGATCCGCAGGCCGAAGTAGGCCAGGGAGTGGATCGCCGAGACGACGAACGGCGCGATGGTGTGCACGAGGAAGAACGGCAGCCGCGCGCGGGGCTTCCACGGAAAACGCATGGTCAGCAGTACGACCAGCGGCGCGAGCAGTATCCACTCGCACCAGCCGATGAACTGCCACTGCACGTGGCCCTGCGGCAGCGGGGCGTCGATCAGCTTGCGCACCGCCACTTCGAGCGCGAGCACCCACAGTCCGGCCAGAGGCCACGCCACCGCGAACAGCAGCAGGATCCGCCGGTTGCGCATCGTCAGAGCCTCCCCAGGAGAGGCTCGATGCGATCGCGGTAGACGCGCGAGAGCGTGAGACGGGTGTCATCGGCGAGGATGACGATGTACTCGCCGTGCGAGGTCGGCTGCAGCTCGCGCACGCGCTCGAGGTTCACGATGGCCGAGCGGTGAATGCGCAGGAAGTGACGCGGGTCGAGCTTCTCCTCGAGGCTGTTCATCGTCTCCCGCAGGAGATGCCGCTCGCGGCCGCCGTTCGCGGAGATGTGCAGCCGCACGTAGTTGCCGGCCGATTCGAACCAGTCCACCTGCTCGATGCGAAAGAGGAGCGTCCGCCCTTTCGATTTGACGACGATGCGTTGGAGGAACGATTTCGGCCGCTGCAGCTGCGCGAGGAGCTCGTTGATGGCGTTGCTGGCGTCGTCGCGTTCCGCCAGCGCGAGCTGCCGCACGCGGGTCATCGCCTTCGCCAGCTCTTCGCGATCGACCGGCTTGAGGAGGTACTGGACCGCGCTGACCTGAAAGGCCTGCAGCGCGTACTGCTCGTACGCGGTGACGAAGACGATCAGCGGGCGCTCGCCATCGGGCAGGCGGCGGACCACTTCGAATCCGTCCACCTCCGGCATCTGCACGTCGAGGAAGACCACCTGCGGGTGCAGCTCGGAGACTTTCTCCAGCGCTTCCTCGCCGTTCGACGCTTCGCCGACGATGTCAAAATCGTCGTACTCACGCAGCAGCGCGCGCATGCGTTTGCGCGCGAGCGGCTCGTCGTCGACCAGAAGGGTGGAAATCGGCATCGTCGAATCCAGCATCGGCCATCGCGCGTCCGCGTTCAAGCCGCCTCGTCACGACGCAGCGCCAGTCGTCACAAAAGGATGTCCCGGCGCGCCGCGGGCGCGCATCTTCTGCACACACGAGGAGGCCAGGATGCGTTTCGAGTGGTTCGAGAAGCGGAAGGAATACGGGATGTTCTTCGTCCGCCTGATCGTCGGGTTCCACCTGATCTACGGCACGGCCGACAATGTTTTCTCCTGGACGCGGATGCTCGAGTTCCGCGATTTCCTCGCGTCGCGCGGGGTGCCGTGGCCGCTCTTTGCGGCGAACCTCTCCGCCTGGGCGCAGTTCCTCTGCGGGATCCTGTTCATCCTGGGGCTGTTCTTCCGTCCCGCCGCGGTCGTGATGATCATCAACTTCATCGCCGCGCTCCTCATCGCGCACCGCGCCGGCGGGTATCCCCCGGCCGCCCTGGCGCTGATGATGCTGTTCTCCTCGATCGCGTTCTTGATTCATGGGCCGGGTAGACCGGCGCTTACCAGAGCAGCCGCAGCCCAAGCTGAAGCGGCCGCGGCTCGCCCTGCACCGTCCCATCGAAGCTGAAGGTCCGGTTCGTCACCCGAGGCGGGAGGCGCTCGCGGAACCTTTTCTGATTACAGTCGTAATCAAGATGGATTACGATTGTAGTCATGGGTAAAACGCCACCGATCACCGATGCCGAATGGGAAGTGATGAACGTGCTGTGGGAGAGCTCTCCCCGCACGGCGGCCGAGGTCGTGGAAGCGCTGCGCGACCGCACCGAGTGGCACCCGAAGACGGTGAAGACGCTCCTCGGCCGCCTGCTCCGCAAGAACGTGCTGAAGGCGAAGGAGGAGGGGAATCGCTACCTCTACTCCGCTGCCATCCCGCGGCAGCGCTACATCGCCGAGGAGTCGAGCTCGTTTCTCGAGCGCGTCTTCGGCGGTGAAGCGACGCCGGCGGTCGTGCACTTTGTACGCAGCACGAAGCTGTCCCAGAACGACATCAAGGAGCTGCGGCGGCTGCTCGACGAGAAGGAGTCGCGATGAGCGTCGTGATGACGTGGCTTCTCTCCGCAACCTTGAAGGGATCGCTGGTGATCGCCTTCGCCCTGCTTTTGCGCGCGCTCGTGCGCGGGCGCATCGCGTCGCGCTGGATGCATGCGCTGCTGCTCATCGCCGTGGTGCGCCTGCTGATGCCGATCGCGCCGGAGGCGAGCTTCAGCATCTTCAATCTCGCGCCGCGGGCGGAGCTGGTCGCACCGGCGCCGATCTTCTTCGAGACGGCCGCGCCGCTGCCGCGCCAGACCGTACCGCTGCGCGTGCCGCTCGAGGCGCCGGCGCGGCGGCTCGAACCGATGGTCATGGCCTTGCTCGCGGCGTGGGCGTCCGGATGCGCGTTCGTATTGCTGCGCGCCCTGGTCCGTTCGCGTGCGCTGCGACGGCTGCTGCGCGACCGTGTCGAGATCGCACTGCCGCTGATCGATGAATGCCGGGCGTCGCTCGGCGTCCGCCGGCGGGTACGCGCGTTCGAGACCGCCGCGGTGGCCACGCCGTCGCTGCACGGCTGGCTGCGGCCGATGCTTCTTCTGCCGCGCGGCTTCACCGAGTCGTTTTCGCAGGAGCAGTTGCGCTTCGTGCTGCTGCACGAGCTGGCGCACCTGCGCCGTGCCGACGTACTGGTCAACTGGCTGACCACCTTTGCCCAGGCACTTCACTGGTTCAACCCGCTGGTCCATCTCGCCGCCGCACGCATCGCGGAGGAGCGGGAGCTCGCGTGCGATGCCCTCGCACTGGAGCGTCTCCGCGCCGACGAACGAAGCGCCTACGGCGGAACGGTCCTGGCCGTGCTGGATCGGATGCGGCAGCCCTCGCCCGCACCCGGTCTGGTCGGGATGACCGCCACCCACCAACAACTGAAAAGGAGAATCATGATGATTGCTGCCTACAGGCCGCAGCGCCGTTCCTCGTTTCTGTTTGCCGCGCTCGTCGCCGTCATTGCGCTGGCCAGCCTCACCGACGCCGTCGCCGGCGAGCAGATGTTCCACCGCCGCATCGCGGAGCCGCTCAGCCCCGCCGCCGAGGGCGTGATGCGCCAGCTCGAGACGAACGTGCACGCGCAGCTCACCAGGGCGTCGGTGCACGACATCGCGAACCTCGTCACGCAGCGCACCGGCGTGATGGTCACCTTCGCCGAGGGTGCCCTCGGTGACGCCGCGGCGAAGACCACGTTCAATCTGAACGCCACGAACGTCCCGGCGCACATCATCCTCGCCGAGACGTTCGACTCGCTCGGCCTCGCGCTGCACTTCCGCGATACGGGCGTCGTGGCCGACAAGCTGCCGGAAGGAGCGCGCGAGCGTTTCCACATCAGGATGCCGGCGCCGGGCCGCGAGGCAATCATCGAGCGCGCTCCCGCGGCCGCCGATGGTGAGCGCGATGTGATCGTGTTGGAGCGCCGTGCTGCCGGCGCGCGCGAGCTTCCGGCGCCGCCTGAAGGCGAGGCCGGCCTGCCCCGCGTGCGGATGTTCGAAGCGACGAATGAAGCGGCGGAAGATGGTGTCGTCCGCCGGAGGGTTTCTTTCCGTGGAAGTCGCGAAGGGCAGACGGAAGGAACGCTCGAGCTCGAGGTGCATCGCGAGGCTACTTCCCACTAGCGATTTCACCGACGGCTGAGATACCCGCGTCGTCGCTCCGCGGCCGAGGAGCGACGGCGCGTCAGACTTCGGACGGCGGTGGTAAAGAGATCGTGTGCGCCGGCTTCGGAGTGGGGCGCGTCGGATCTCCCCCTTCCAGCACGTACTTGATCAGGAACGCCGCCACCGGCACACCAAGCAGCAGGCCCCAGAGGCCGAAGATGTGCTCCGCGATCAGCAGGATCACCAGCACCGCCAGCGGATGCAGCCGCAGATGGCGGCCGTAGATCAGCGGGTTGAGCATGTACGCCTCGACCGCGTGAATGACCATGATTGCAACGACCAGCCAGAGCACGTGCGTGATCCCGCCGACTTTCAGCGCGAGCAGCGCGGCGGGGATGGTCGAGAGGATCATCCCGACGATGGGGATGTACGAGCAGAAGAAGACGATCGTGGCCAGAAGAGCGATCGACGGCAGCCCGAGCGCGATGAAGGCGATCGAGGAGAGGATCGCGTTCACGATCGCCACCACGGTCTGCGCTTCGAAGGCGCGGCCGAGCGTGACGCTGAACGCGCTGAGGCTCGGCGCAATCTCGCTATAGACGTCGGCGGTGCGGCCGTTGGCGAAGCGGCGCATCCGCGCGCGCGTGTTCGGCAGATCCCACAGCATCAGGAACGAGAGGATGATCGAGATCACGAACTGCGACGCGAGTACGAAGGCGTGATTCGCGAAGATCGTCACTTCCTTCACCACGCGCGGCGTCGCTGAGGCTACCGCGGCATCGACGCGCGCGACGAGCGCGGCATAGGCGTCAGACTGGCGAAAGTCTTCGAACTCCTGCCGCCCCGCCACGCCGACGATCACGCCGTCGATCAGCTCGCGCGCCTCGCGCCGCACCATCCCCTCCTGGGGTGCCGCGTCCGCATCGCTCTCCGTCTCGATGTACTGCCGCGCCAGATTGCGAGCCTCGGCCAGGACGCGCGGCACAACCACAAACGCCCCACCGATCAGCAACGCCAGGAGGATGACGTAGACGATGAACACGTTGACCTTCCGCCGCTTGAAACGCCGCGTCATCACGTTCACGGCGGTATTGCCAATGTACGAGAGGACGAAGGTGAGGAAGAAGATCGGAAAGAGATGCCGGAGGAGATAGAGAACCGCGATGAGCGCGATCCAGATCGCCCACTTTTCGGCCTTGATAATGAGATTGCGGTCGAGCACGTCGGCGGCAGTCTACGTGATCGGGCGGGCCGGCTGCTGCGACGGCTGCACCAGATCCCACAGGTTCCCGTACAGATCCTCGAACACCGCCACCGTGCCGTACGGCTCTTCCTTCGGCTCGCGGACGAAGCGGACGCCCTTTGCTCGGAAGGCGTTGTAGTCTCGGTGAAAGTCGTCGGTGTAGAGGAAGAGGAAGACGCGGCCGCCGGTCTGGTTGCCGATGCGGGAGGCTTGCTCGTCGTTGGAGGCTCGGGCGAGCAGCAGGTTGGCGCCGCTTCCGCCGCGCGGCCGGACGACGACCCAGCGCTTGTTCTGCTCCGGGACCAGGATGTCTTCGACGAGCGCGAAGCCAAGCGTGCCGACGAAGAACGCGAGTGCCTCGTCGCAGTCGCGGACGACGAGTGAGATGAGGCCGAGCGAGTGGTGCATGCCTGTCCTGCGAACATTCGGGCGGCCCGAACATCAGGCCGCCCGAATTCACTTGAGCAACGGAACTGACTACTGCTCGTCGTCGAAGTCGGCGAGGCTGAGCGCCTCTTCGTCCTCGGGACGGAGCAGGTCCTCGAGCGAGGGCTGGGCCGGGGCTTCGTCCTTCTCGAGGTAGACATCGCGGTAGGTCGGCATGCCGGTACCGGCCGGGATGAGACGGCCGACGATGACGTTTTCCTTGAGACCGCGCAGGTAGTCGACGCGGCCGGCGATGGCCGCTTCGGTGAGGACGCGCGTGGTCTCCTGGAACGACGCCGCCGAGATGAACGACTCGGTCGACAGCGAGGCTTTGGTGATGCCGAGGAGGAGAGGCACACCGTCGGCCGGCTCGCCGCCGCGGTTCATGACCTTCTCGTTCTCTTCCATGAAGCGGAAGCGATCGACCTGCTCGTCGACGAGGAAATCGGTATCGCCGACACGCGTCACGCGCACCGAACGGAGCATCTGACGGCAGATGACCTCGATGTGCTTGTCGTTGATGGCGACCGACTGGGAGCGGTAGACCTCCTGGATCTTGTCGACCAGGTAACGCTGCAGCTCTTTGATACCGAGGACCGCGAGGACGTCGTGCGGATCGATCGGACCGTCGATGAGCGGATCGCCGGCGCGCACGCGCTCCCCTTCCTGCACGTTGACGTGCACGGAGCGGGGGACGCTGTATTCGTGGCGGGTCCCTTCGTCGGTCTCGACGATGATGCGGCGCATCCCCTTGACGATCGCGCCGTGATGCACGGTGCCGTCGACCTCGGTGATGACCGCTTTGTCGCGCGGGTGACGGGCTTCGAAGAGCTCGACGACGCGCGGGAGACCGCCGGTGATGTCCTTCGTCTTCGTGGTCGCGCGGGGAATCTTCGCGAGCACGTCGCCGGGGTGAACATCCTGGCCGTTGTGGACCATGACGTGGGCGCCGGTCGGGAGCAGGTACTTCCGCTCGTCGCCTTTGCCCGCTTTGATGATGAGAGTCGGCGTGCGCTTCTCGGCGGCAGCCGATTCGACGATGACCATCTGGGTGAGGCCGGTGACCTTGTCGGTCTCTTCGCGGACGTTCTCGCCTTCGACGATGTCCTTGAACGCGACCTTGCCACCGAGCTCGGTGAGCACGGCGGAGGTGAACGGATCCCACTCTACGAGCGGCTGACCGGCGTCGACATGCTGGCCGTCCGTGACCTTGAGGGTCGAACCGTAGACGAGCGCGTAACGCTCCTTCTCACGGGCGCCGGCCGCCTCGTCTCCGGGCGCCGCCTTCTTCGACTTCTTGGTCGGGACGTCCTCCATGATGAGGAGCTTGCCGTTACGGTTGATGACGACCAGATCGCCGTTCTTGTTCGTGACGGTGGTGACGTTCACGAGGTTGATGCGGCCGGGGCTGGTGGCCTCGTGCTTCGACTGCTCGGAAACGCGCGACGCCGTACCGCCGACATGGAAGGTACGCATGGTGAGCTGCGTGCCCGGCTCGCCGATCGACTCCGCGGCGATGACACCGACCGCTTCGCCGATCTCGACCAGCTTGCCGCCGGCCAGGTTGCGGCCGTAGCAGCGGCGGCAGACACCGCGGCGCGTTTCGCAGGTGAGCACCGAGCGGATCTTGACCTGCTCGATACCCGCTTCCTGGATCGCGTTCGCCAGCTCTTCGGTGAGCTCTTCGTTCTGCCCGACGAGCTGATCGCCGGTGAGTGGATCGTAGATGTCCTCCTGCGCAACGCGGCCGACGATGCGGTCGCGGAGCGGCTCGAGGATGTCGCCGCCTTCCATGATCGGGGTGACCACGATGCCGTCGAACGTCTCGCAGTCCTGCTCGGTGATGATCACGTCCTGCGCGACGTCGACCAGACGGCGGGTCAGGTAACCCGAGTCGGCCGTCTTGAGCGCGGTATCGGCCAGACCTTTACGCGCGCCGTGGGTGGAGATGAAGTACTGCAGCACCGAGAGGCCTTCGCGGAAGTTCGCGGTGATCGGGGTCTCGATGACCTCGCCCGAGGGCTTGGACATCAGACCGCGCATGCCGGCCAGCTGGCGGACCTGCTCTTTCGAGCCGCGGGCGCCGGAGTCGGCCATCATGAAGATCGGGTTGAACTCGCCGCTGGCCGCTTCGACCCGGCGCATGTCGGAGAACATCTCGTCCGAAACCTGCTCTGTGGCGCGGTGCCAGATGTCGATGATCTTGTTGTGGCGCTCGCCGTGCGTGATGGCACCGTCGAGGCGCTGGCGCTCGACCTCGAGAACGTTCTTGCGGGCGTTCTCGACGATCTCCTGCTTGCGGGCCGGGATGACCATGTCGTCGACGCCGATGGAGACACCGGCCTTCGTGGCGTACAGGAAGCCCATCTGCTTGAGGTCATCGAGCAGGCGGACGGTCATGGCGTTGCCGAAGTTGATGAAGCAGTAGTTGACCAGCTCCTGCAGCCCCCTCTTTTTGAGAAGACCGTTGATGAACGGGATCTCGTCCGGAAGGTGCATGTTGAAGATGACGCGGCCGACAGTGGTCTCGACGAGCTGCTTCTCGACGTCGATGATCTCGGCGTGCGTCACGTCCTGATCGTTGAACTGCTTGGTGAGGTCCATGAACCGGCCGGTCACGCGGCAGCGGATCGGCGTGAGCAGCTCGACCTCGCCCGACTGCAGGGCGATGATCACTTCGTCATTCGAGCCGAAGGTCTTGCCCTCACCCTTCGCGCCCGGCTTGGCCTTGGTCAGGTAGTAGCAACCGAGGACGAGGTCCTGCGACGGAACGGCCAGCGGCTTGCCGTGCGCCGGCGAGAGGATGTTGTTCGACGCCAGCATCAGCACCTGAGACTCGACCTGAGCCTTCGGGCTGAGCGGCACGTGAACGGCCATCTGGTCACCGTCGAAGTCGGCGTTGAAGGCCGTGCAGACGAGCGGGTGGATCTTGATGGCCTTACCCTCGACGAGCACCGGCTCGAACGCCTGGATGCCGAGGCGGTGGAGCGTCGGAGCGCGGTTGAGGAGAACCGGATGCTCGCGAATGACCTCTTCGAGCGCGTCCCACACATCGTTGGTCTGCAGCTCGACGAGCTCCTTCGCGGCCTTGATCGTACCGACCAGCCCCTTCTGCTCGAGCTTGTGGTAGATGAACGGCTTGAAGAGCTCGAGCGCCATCTTCTTCGGAAGACCGCACTGGTGGAGCTTGAGCTCCGGGCCGACCACGATGACCGAACGGCCGGAGTAGTCGACGCGTTTGCCGAGCAGGTTCTGACGGAAGCGGCCCTGCTTGCCCTTCAGGGTGTCGGACAGCGACTTCAGAGGACGGTTGTTCGAGCCCTTCAGCACGCGGCCGCGGCGGCCGTTGTCGAAGAGAGCGTCGACCGCTTCCTGCAGCATGCGCTTCTCGTTACGGACGATGACGTCCGGAGCGCGCAGCTCGAGGAGCTTCTTCAGACGATTGTTGCGGTTGATGACGCGGCGGTACAGATCGTTCAGATCCGACGTCGCGAAACGGCCGCCGTCGAGAGGAACGAGCGGACGCAGCTCGGGCGGAATGACCGGGATGACGTCGAGGATCATCCAGTCGGGGCGATGGCCCGACTTGCGGAACGCGTCGACGACCTTCAGGCGCTTCGCGGCCTTGAGCTTTTTGATCTGCGAGGTCTCGGTGCGCATGATCAGGCGCAGCTCGTCGCTGAGCTCTTCGACGTTCACACGGCGAAGCAGCTCTTTGATCGCTTCCGCACCCATCTTGGCAACGTAGACGTCGCCGTACTGCGACCGCAGCTCACGGTAACGCTCCTCGGTGAGGAGCTCTTTGTCGTTGATGACGCCGGTCAGATCGCCCGGATCGATCACGACATAGGATTCGAAATAGAGGATCCGCTCCAGATCGCGGAGCGAGATGTCGAGCAGGTGGCCGATGCGCGACGGCAGGCCCTTGAAGAACCAGACGTGCGAGACCGGCGAAGCCAGCTCGATGTGCCCCATGCGCTCGCGGCGGACCTTCGACTTGGTGACTTCCACACCGCATTTGTCGCAGATGACGCCGCGGTGCTTCATGCGCTTGTACTTTCCGCACAAGCACTCCCAGTCGGTGATCGGACCGAAGATCTTCGCGCAGAAGAGGCCGTCCCGCTCCGGCTTGAAGGTACGGTAGTTGATCGTCTCCGGCTTGGTGACCTCACCGTACGACCACGACCGGATCTTCTCCGGCGACGCCAGAGAGATCTTGATCGCGTTGAAATCGTTGATCGCCTGCGGCTTGGCCGGTTGAAACAGTGCGTTGAAGCTTTCCAATTTGCGCCTCCCTTAGTCAGGGCGAATTAGTTGTCCGTACTCTGCGGCTTCGGGAAATGGACGCGGACGCTGGTGCCGAAGCACTCCCAGCACGGCGCTTCCCACTCGTGGTCGCCGGTATGGAAATGCGCCGTCATGCGGATGGCCCCCATGCCGTGACAGGCACGGCACGAGGGGTTCGGCATTTTCGCGAGAGTCGTCACTTTACGTCCCATGCGTTCCTATTCCTTCAGCAGCTCGACGTCGAGGCAGAGCGACTGCAGCTCGCGCACGAGCACGTTGAACGACTCCGGCAGGCCCGGATCATCCGGAACCTCGCCCTTGACGATGGCCTCGTAAATCTTCGAGCGTCCTTCGACGTCGTCCGACTTCACGGTCAACAGCTCCTGCAGGGTATAGGCGGCGCCATACGCTTCGAGAGCCCAGACTTCCATCTCTCCGAAGCGCTGGCCGCCGAATTGCGCCTTGCCGCCCAGGGGCTGCTGCGTAATCAGCGAGTAGGGTCCGATCGAACGAGCGTGAATCTTGTCGTCGACCAGATGCGACAGCTTGAGCATGTAGATGAATCCGACGCAGACGCGCTGCTCGAACTTCTCACCGGTCATGCCGTCGAACAGGTCCGTCTTGCCGTCCTCCGGCAGTCCGGCCGCGCGGAGCTGCGCTTTGATCTCGCTCTCGGTCGCGCCGTCGAAGACGGGCGTCGAGAAGTGGAGACCGAGCGTGCGTGCGGCCCAGCCGAGGTGCGTCTCGAGGATCTGACCGACGTTCATGCGCGACGGAACGCCGAGCGGGTTGAGCACGATCTCGACCGGGGTGCCGTCCGGCATGTACGGCATGTCTTCCTCGGGAAGGATGCGCGAGATGACACCCTTGTTGCCGTGGCGGCCGGCCATCTTGTCGCCGACCGAAAGCTTGCGCTTCATCGCCACGTAGACCTTGATCATCTTGATGACGCCCGGGGGAAGCTCGTCACCCTTCTGCAGGTCCTCGCGGCGCTCTTCGGCCTTCTGCTCCAGAACGCGGATGCGGTTCTCGGCGCGCTCGACGAACATGCGCACGGTCTCGCGCGCCTCTTCTTCGACCGGCAGCGCCAGGAGCTCACGGCGGCTGAGACGGTTCACGGTCTCGCGATCGGCTGCCTCGCCCTTGCGGACCAGAACGTCGCCGGTCTTGAAGTCGACCACGTCGCGCGCCAGCTTCTTGTCGGCCAGCACCTCGGAGATCTTCTTGTTGCGGGCGTCGGTGATGATCCGGATCTCATCCTGGATGTTCCGGTTCATCCGCTCGATCTCGCCCTCTTCGATCGACTTCGCGCGCATGTCCTTATCGACACCCTTGCGCGAGAAGATCTTCACGTCGACGACGGTGCCCTCGATGCCCGGGGGCGTCTTGAGCGAAGCGTCGCGCACGTCGCCGGCCTTTTCGCCGAAGATCGCGCGGAGCAGCTTCTCTTCCGGCGTCAGCTGGGTCTCGCCCTTCGGCGTGACTTTGCCCACGAGGATGTCGCCCTGCTTGACGGTCGCGCCGATGCGGATGATGCCGCTCTCGTCGAGATCGCGCAGAGCCGATTCGGAGACGTTCGGGATGTCGCGGGTGATCTCTTCGGGACCGAGCTTGGTGTCGCGCGCTTCGATCTCGAACTCTTCGATGTGGATGGAGGTGTAGTAGTCGTCCTTGGCCAGCTTCTCGGACACGAGAATCGCGTCCTCGAAGTTGTTGCCGCGCCACGGCATGAAGGCGACCAGGATGTTGCGGCCGAGGGCCAGCTCGCCCGCGTCCGTGCACGGACCGTCGGCCAGAACCTGACCCTTGCGGACGCGCTGCCCTTCGCGGACGACCGGCTTCTGCGCGATGCAGGTGTTCTGGTTCGACCGCTTGAACTTGATGAGCTGGTAGATGTCGGCGCCGAATTCCTTCGTCTCGCCGGTCTCCTGATCTTCCGCTTCGACACGAACGATGATGCGGTTCGAGTCGACCAGGTCGACCACGCCGCCGCGCTTGCAGACGACGACCGCACCGGAGTCACGCGCCACGACGTTCTCCATGCCGGTGCCGACCAGCGGCGCATCGGTACGGAGCAGCGGAACGGACTGGCGCTGCATGTTGGCGCCCATGAGTGCGCGGTTCGCGTCGTCGTTCTCGAGGAACGGAACGAGCGAGGCCGCGACCGAGACGAGCTGCTTCGGCGAGACGTCGATGAAGTCGACCTTCTCTTTCTCAATCGAGACGAAGTCGCCCGACTGACGCGCGATGACGCGATCGTGAACGAGGTTGCCCTCGTCGTCCATGATCACGTTCGCCTGCGCGATGGTGTAGCGCTCTTCATCCCACGCCGAGAGGTAGAACGCGTACGGTTCGGCCTCGGCCGCCTGAAGAAGGTTCTTTTTCTTGCTGCCGGCGTTCGCCGCGTTGTCCTTGGCGATGCGGTTGTTCTCCTTCTGGAGCTCCCGCTTCTCGACGATCTGACCGAGCTGGAAGCTCGCGTCGCCGACCTTCACGATGCGGTAGTGATCGAGGACCCGGCCATCCTGCACCTTCTTGTACGGGCTCTCGATGAAGCCGTACTCGTTGATGCGCGCGTAGCAGGCCAGCGACGAGATCAGGCCGATGTTCGGACCTTCAGGCGTCTCGATCGGGCAGATGCGGCCGTAGTGGGTCGGGTGAACGTCACGGACTTCGAAGCCGGCGCGCTCACGAGACAGACCACCCGGTCCGAGGGCCGACAGGCGGCGCTTGTGGGTGACCTCGGAAAGAGGATTCGTCTGGTCCATGAACTGCGAGAGCTGCGACGAACCGAAGAACTCCTTGATGGCCGCGATGACCGGCTTGGAGTTGATCAGGTCGTGCGGCATCGCCGAGTCGATGTCCTGGTGAACCGACATCTTCTCTTTGATCGCGCGCTCCATGCGCACGAGGCCGATGCGGAACTGGTTCTCGAGCAGCTCACCGACCGCGCGGACGCGGCGGTTGCCGAGGTTATCGATGTCGTCCACTCGGCCGACGTCTTTGCGCAGACGGAGCAGGTAGTTGATGACGACGTAGAAGTCGTCCGGCGTCATCGTCTTCTGCGTGACCGGCGAATCGAGATCGAGCTTGATGTTGAACTTGAAGCGGCCCACGCGCGAGAAGTCGTACTTGCGCGCGTCGAAGAACATCCCTTCGAAGAGGGCCTTCGCCGACTCGAGGGTCGGGGGATCGCCGGGGCGCATGCGGCGATAAATCTCGATGATCGCGGCCTCGAAGCTCTTCGACGTGTCCTTGCGGACCGTGTTCAGGAGGATGTCGGAAACGAGATCCCACTCCGGGAAGATCACTTCGGCCTCGGTGATGCCGTGGCCGCGCAGGACTTCCGCCCAATCGGACGGAACGCTTTCGCCGGCTTCGAACAGAACCTCACCGGTATTGAAGTCGACCACGTCGCCGAGGAACGAGGCCTTGTCGAGGGCCGCAAAGTCGACGCCGACCGAGGTCTCGTTGTTCTTGGTCAGCTGATCGGCCATCTTCTGGTCGAGCTTGATGCCGGCGAAGATGGTGCGGACCGCACGGCGGCCGCGGATCGAGTGACGCTCTTTCGCCTCTTCCTGATCGAGGACGCGGCGATCGAAGGAGAGCGACGCGCCGCTGTCGCTCACGCGCACCTTGATCGGCGTATAGAACTGGCGAAGGATCTCTTCGTCGGTGGTCAGGCCGAGGGCGCGGAGGAAGACCGAGCCGAGGAACTTGCGCTTGCGGTCGATGCGGACGTAAAGGATGTTCTTCTGGTCGTACTCGAACTCCACCCAGGAGCCACGGTACGGGATGATCTTCGAGAGGAAGGTGTGTGCACTTTCCTTGGTGAAGAAGACGCCCGGCGAGCGGTGGAGCTGCGAGACGATGACGCGCTCGGTCCCGTTGATGATGAACGTACCGTTGTCGGTCATCAGCGGGATGTCGCCGAAGAAGACTTCCTCTTCCTTGGCGTCGCGCATGTGCTTGACGCCGGTGTCGGGATCTTTGTCGTAGACGAAGAGGCGGAAGGTGACCTTCAGCGGAACGCTGTAAGTCATGCCGCGCTCCTGGCACTCTTCGACGGAGTACTTCATCTGCAGATCGACGGGGTTTCCGCAGATGTCGCAGACTTCGACGCGGTTCTTGTTGATGACGCCGCACTGACCGCAGTTGACGGTCTCTTCATGCGGGTGGTCGGTGATGATCTTGGCCCCGCAGTTCGCGCAGGTCATGCGCAGGTGCTCGAGGCCCTTGAGCTGCCCGCACTTGCACTCCCAGTTGCCGATTGCGAATCGGACGAAGTCGAGCGAGCACGTCTCCCGGAAATCGCTGAAGGGGAAGACGCTCGTGAAGACCGACTGAAGGCCGGTGTCCTCACGCTCCTCCGGAAGGAGGTTCATCTGCAGGAAACGTTCGTAGGACTTTCTCTGTACGTCGATCAGATTCGGCAGCGCCATATAGCTGCGAATCTTCGAGAAGTCGTGACGAACCGGCTCCTGTTTCGGCATGGCTCCGTTCATTCGAACTCCTTAGATTGTGGTGGTGCTGCATCAGGCAGGGCTCCGGGCAGGCAACGCCAGGAGTGACATGCGGGGGTGGAGCCATGTGGAAAGGGCCGCTCCCCCCCTTTCCGACTCCGGGAACTTCTATTCTACAGAGACGACAAAGCTCCGGACGGAATTTCTTCCGCCCGGAGCGCTTCGCAACGCGGCGAAGTTACTTGACGGTGACCTTGGCGCCGGCGTCTTCGAACGCCTTCTTGATCTTGGCGGCTTCGTCCTTCGACACGCCTTCCTTGATCGTCTGGGGCGCACCCTCGACCAGATCCTTCGCTTCCTTCAGACCGAGCGAAGTGACCTCGCGGACCGCCTTGATGACGTTGATCTTCTTGTCGCCCGCGTCCGTCAGGACGACGGTGAACTCGGTCTGCTCCTCGGCCGGAGCCGCGGCGGCACCCGGGGCGGCAGCAGCCGGAGCCGCAACCGCGGCGGCCGCGGCCGAAACACCGAAGCGCTCCTCGAGAGCCTTGACGAGGTTCGCCAGGTCGAGAACCGACATCGTTTCAATCTGCTTCACGAAATCTTCCGTAGAAATAGCCATTTCAGCCTCCAAATAGATCTGTGTGAATCAATCCCAAGCGGCCCGACGGGCGAGCCGCGCCATGTGAATTACGCGTTCGCTTCCGCCGCTGCTTCGGCCGGTGCCGCTTCGGCGTCGCCGCCGCCACCCTTCTGTTTGGCGATCTGATCGAGCACCACCGCGATGTTGCGGATCGTGCCGTTCAGGACCACCGCGAGTCCGCGGATCGGATGCTGCATGAGATACAGCAGCTTCGAGATCAGCTCCTCGCGCGAAGGAAGGCTGGCAATCGCCTGAATCTGAGCCGCCGGAACGATCTGGCCGCCGAGCATTGCGCCCTTGAACTGAATGGCCGGAACATCTTTGGCGAACTTCGTCAGCGCCTTGGCCAGCGCCACCGCGTCCGTCTGGTTGAACGCCACCGCGGTCTCGCCCGTGAACTGGTCGCGGAGCGCGACGAGCGGGGAGTCCTTGACGGCGATGAGCGCAAGCGTGTTCTTGACGACCACGTACTCGCTGCCCGACTCACGAACCTGCTTGCGCAGCTCCGTGACCTGCGGAACGGTGATGCCTTTGAACGAGATCAGAAAGGCGTTGGTGGCCTGCCCGATCCCTTCGGCGAACTCGGAGATCGCTTGTGTCTTGTTATCGCGATTCATGCTCCCTCCTTATTCAGCCTTCGTCTCGGCCACACCCGCGTCGATTTCGAGAGACGGGCTCATGGTCGACGAGATGTAGATGGAGCGGACGTACTTGCCCTTTGCAGCCGGCGGCTTCGCCTTGCGGACGGCGTTGATGATCGCCGAGGCGTTGTCCTTGAGCTGGTCCGCGGAAAAAGAGATCTTTCCGACCGGAACGTGGATGATCGCGGTCTTGTCGACGCGGAACTCCACCTTACCGGCCTTGATCTCCTGGATCGCCTTGGCGACGTCGAACGTGACGGTGCCGGTCTTCGGGTTCGGCATCAGGCCGCGAGGGCCGAGCACCTTACCGAGCTTACCGACGGAACGCATCATGTCCGGCGTGGCGATGACGGCGTCGAAATCGGTCCAGCCACCCTGAATCCGCTCGACGATCTCGTCGCCGCCCACGAGGTCGGCGCCCGCTTCGGTCGCTTCCCTCTGTTTGTCGCCCTGGGCAATCACGAGCACGCGCTTGGTCTGGCCGGTGCCGTGCGGGAGCACGGTCGTACCTCGGACCATCTGATCGGCGTGCTTGGGATCGACGCCGAGGAGCATCGAGAGCTCGACCGTCTCGTTGAACTTGGCGAATGCGATCTGCTTGAGCAGACCAAACGCCTCGTCCAGCTGATACGGCCGCTGCTCGACCTTCTCGGCCGCAGCACGATACTTCTTGCCGTGTTTGGCCATTTCACCTCCGTAGTGCAGACGGCGTGTGTTGCCACATGCCTCCTACGTTGTTGATTGCCACGGCTACACGCCGCGGCGCTTCAAAATTTGCTTAGTCCTGGACTTCGAGGCCCATCGACCGCGCCGTGCCCTCGACCGTACGAACGGCCGCTTCCACGGAGGCGGCGTTCAGATCCGGCATCTTCAGCTTGGCGATGTCCTCGACCTGCTTGCGCGTGACCTTGCCGACCTTGGTCTTGTTCGGCACACCCGAGCCCTTCTGCAGACCGGCCGCCTTGAGCAGCAGGATCGCCGCCGGCGGAGTCTTGGTGATGAAGGTGAAGGTACGGTCGGAGAAGACCGTGATCACCACCGGGATGATGAGGCCGGAGTCTTTCTGCGTGCGCGCGTTGAACGTCTTGCAGAACTCCATGATGTTCACGCCGTGCTGGCCGAGAGCCGGACCGACCGGCGGAGCGGGAGTGGCGGCGCCGGCAGGGATCTGAAGCTTGATGTAACCAGTAACCTTCTTAGCCATAACGAATCCTTACGCGCTGACTGCTCGCGTTGATAGTTGATCTTTGTCTTTACCGCGGCTTCGGAGCGCCCTGCTGCTCGTCGGTGGCGTCGTAGCGGGCCACCTGCAGAAAGTCGAGCTCGACTGGCGTGGAGCGGCCGAAGATCGTGACCATGACCTTGAGGGTGTTGCGGTCGAGGTTGACCTCTTCGACGACGCCGGTGAAGTTCGAGAACGGGCCGTCGATGATCCGGACGTGCTCGCCGTGCTCGTAGACGTGCTTCGGCTTCGGCTTTTCCTTGGTCGTGACGACCTGCGTCAGGATCTGATCGACCTCTTCCTGCGTGAGCGGGGTCGGTTTCTTGCCGGTGCCGACGAAGCCGGTGACCTTGGGAGTGTTCTTGACCAGGTGCCACGCATCGTCCGTCATGTCCATTTCCACGAGGATGTACCCCGGGAAGAACTTGCGCTGGACCTCGCGCTTCTTGCCGCCCTTCATCTCGATCAGAGTCTCGGTCGGGATCTTGATCTCGCCGAACTTCGGACGCATACCGAGGGCGTCGATGCGCTGGTTGAGGTTCTCCTTCACCCGCTCCTCGAATCCGGAGTAGGTGTGGACGATGTACCACTGCTTCTGTACGGTCGTGTCGACCATGGTTTAGGCGCCGGCTCCAAAGCTCTTGAAGAGGAAATCGATGGCCTTGTAGAAGGCGAGGTCGCACCCCCACAGGAAGACCGCGAAGAGGATGGTGGCGAAGATGACGACCATCGTCGTCCCGACCACTTCATTCTTCGTGGGCCACGTGACCTTCTTCATCTCGCCGTTCGTGTCGCGGAAGAACTCCTTGGTGGAAAGCCACCACTGCTTCGGCTTGGCGACGGCTGTGCTGCCCTGCTTCTCTTCCGACATTGCTGACCTCGAAAGACAGCTCTCAGCTTTAGCACTCCCCTCCGGCGAACCCGGCAGCGGAGAGCTACGAGCTGAGAGCGTCTGTAAAATTTGGCAGGCCAAGAGGGACTTGAACCCCCAACCTGCGGTTTTGGAGACCGCTGCTCTGCCAATTGAGCTATTGGCCTGCAGAGCGACACAAACTGCTGAGAAGGCGGATGCCCCCTCGTTCATTCCCTGAGGAGATGTGGTTACTTCGTCTCGCGATGAACGGTCCGCTTCCGATCGTGCCGGCAGAACTTCTTCAGCTCGAGCTTCTCGGTCGTGGTCTTCTTGTTCTTCGTCGTCGTGTAGTTGCGCCGCTTGCACTCGGTGCAGGCCAGCGTGATGATCTCGCGCGTTGCCGCCATGACTGATTCCGCCTGACTTTAGTAAATGGAGCCCTCGACGAGATTTGAACTCGTGACCCCGTCCTTACCAAGGACGTGCTCTACCCCTGAGCTACGAGGGCACTGATTTCCGGCTTTTGGAGCGGGAGACGGGATTCGAACCCGCGACCAACAGCTTGGAAGGCTGTGACTCTACCCCTGAGTTACTCCCGCACGAGCTGTTGGCTCTTAGCTGTTAGCTCTTAGGAGAACGACGGCCTCGCGCGACGGCCTTCCCTAAGAGCTAAGAGCCAACAGCCAAGAGCTGTTTCTAGTGGTGGAGAGAGGAGGATTCGAACCTCCGTAGGTCATGGACCGGCAGATTTACAGTCTGCTGCTTTTAGCCGCTCAGCCATCTCTCCACGCTGAGACTCCCGTTGCTTCTGGAGCTGGCGACGGGACTCGAACCCGCGACCTGCTGATTACAAATCAGCTGCTCTACCAACTGAGCTATGCCAGCGCCAATTCCTTCATTTCAAAGACACAACAGCCTTCTGCACTGCGTCGTTGGATGGCTCCACGCACGAGCGGCGGCCGAAGAACTGCGGGTTATAGCAGAGTGCCAAACGGCACGCAAGCGGAACCTATTCCGGGAATTGGAGCGTGTTCGCGCCCGCGAGGGAGGTGCGTCACGCCTGAGCCATGACCCCGCCGATGGGATGGCCGAAGCGATCGATCTCTTCGCCGATGCAATCGGTCGCATCGCCGATGCAATCGATGACGTCGCGGGTGCAATCGATCGCATCGCCGGTGCAATCGATGACATCGCGGGTGCAATCGATCGCATCGCCGGTGCAATCGATCGCATCGCGGGTGCAATCGATGACATCGCCGATGCAATCGATCGCATCGCCGGTGCAATCGATGACATCGCGGATGCAATCGATCGCATCGCGCATGCAATCGATGACATCGCGGATGCAATCGATCGCATCGCGCATGCAATCGATGACATCGCCGATGCAATCGATCGCATCGCGGATGCAATCGATGACATCGCCGGTGCAATCAATCGCGTCGACTATGCTACCGACGGACTCAACCCTGGCCGAGCGTCCTCAACTCAGGACATCGGCACCTTCTCAGTCACCGCCGAGCAGAACGCGCAGCATCCGCTCGCGATGGGTGAAGAACTGCCGCGTGATGCGGTAGTGCTCCGTCTCCTCGTACTCCACCCGCCGGATCTCGCCGTCCGCGATCTCATAGATGGCGGCGTTCGGGTACGCCATGAGGATCGGCGAGTGCGTGGCGATGATGAGCTGCGAGGCGTCGAGCACCAGCTCGTGCATCCGCGTGAGCATGGCCATCTGCCGGGTCGGGGAAAGCGCCGCCTCCGGCTCGTCGAAGATGTAGAGGCCGCCGCCGATGAGCCGCTCGTTGAGCAGCGTGAAGAACGATTCGCCGTGCGACATCTCGTGCAGCGACCTGCCGCCGTACCACGCCTTCACGTCCAGCCGGTCGATCTCGCTGGCGACGTTGAAGAAGCTCTCCGCCCGCAGAAAGAAGCCGTCCGTCGGCCGACGCGGCCCCCGGGTGATGAAGAGGTGGCGATGCAGCTCGGAGGTCGAGGCATGCGTCTCGAACTGGAAGTTCTTCGAGCCCCCCTCGGCGTTGAAGCCGCTGGCCACGGCGATCGCCTCGATGAGCGTCGACTTGCCGGAGCCGTTCTCGCCGATGAGGAACGTCACCTGCCGGTCGAACTCGATCTCCTCGAGCGCGCGGATGACCGGCACGTTGAACGGATGGACCTCGAACGACGGCACCTGCTCGCGCCGCAGCGCCACGCCGCGGACGAAGAGGTCCATTCTCATGGCCGGGTCTGCCGCGCCACTTCGTAGCAGAGAATCGCCGCAGCGGTGGCGACGTTCAGCGATTCGACGTGGCCGAACATCGGGATGGTGATGACCCGATCGCAATGCTCGAGCACGTTGCGGCGGATCCCCTTCCCTTCGTTGCCGAGCACCAGCGCGACCTTGCCGCGGAAGTCGACCTTCAGCGGCGCGTCGCCATCGCCGGCCGCGGCGTACGTCCAGTAGCCCGCCTCCTTCAGCGTCTCGATAGCGCGGGCGAGGTTCGTCACCTGGGTGACCGGCACCCATTCGGATGCGCCGGCCGAGGCTTTGACGGCAACGGCGGTAAGGCCGACGCTTTCATGCTGCGGCAGCACCACCAGGTCGACAGCGAACGCATCGGCCACGCGCAGGATCGCGCCGAGGTTCTGCGGATCGGTGACCCCGTCGAGGATGAGCACGAACTGCGTCGACTCCCGCGCAATCATGTCGTCGAAGTCGGCGTACGTGGCGTCCGCCACCTCGGCGATCACGCCGTTGTGCACGCCGCGCCCGGTGAGCTTGTCGATTTCCGTGGCGGTCATCTGCCGTACTGCCACGCCGGCGTTCTTCGCCTCGTTCACCAGGCGCGACAGGCGCGTGCTGCCGTCGCGAGTGATGCCGATGTAGCGGATCTTGTCCGGATGCGACCGGATTGCTTCAATGACAGGGTTCGCTCCGTAAACGATCATGCTCGCGACAACCTCCGCGCAATCATCGGTCCTTCGTAGATGAACGACGTATAGATCTGCACCAGATCGGCTCCTGCCGCAATCTTCGTGCGCACATCGTCCGGGGTGAAGATCCCGCCCACGCCAATCAGCGGATAGTCGGGGCCGACGCGTTTCCGCACCTCTGCCAGAACGGACGTCGATTTCTCCAGCAGCGGCTTGCCCGACAGCCCCCCCGCTTCGTTCATCCCCGGCAGCCGGTCGAGGGTCGTGTTCGTGCAGACCATGCCGTCCGCGAGCTTCACGCAGACGTCGCTGATCTCCGCGATCTGCGCGCCGTCGAGGTCGGGCGCGATCTTGATGAACACCGGACCGCTGCGGACCGAGCGCACCGCGTTCAGCAGCGCCTCGAGATGCTCCGGCCGCTGCAGATCGCGCAGGCCGGGGGTGTTCGGCGAAGAAAGATTGAGCACCGCCGCGTCGGCATGCGGCGCCAGGCGGCGGTAGCACTCGACGTACGCCTCGACCGCTCCTTCGAGCGGGACGTCGCGGTTCTTGCCGACGTTCACCAGCAACGGCAGATTCCTCTCCCACGCCTGCAACCGCTCCGCGACTGCATCCGCGCCGTCGTTGTTGAAGCCCATGCGATTGATCACCGCGCGCGCCTGCGGATAGCGGAAGAGGCGCGGTTTCGGATTGCCCGCCTGCGGCTTCAGCGTGACCGTCCCTACCTCGATGAAGCCGAAGCCGAGCGCGGCGAGGAAGGGCATCATCCGCGCGTTCTTGTCGAAGCCGGCGGCGATGCCGATCGGCGAGGGGAAGCGCATGCCGAGGAGCTCACGCGCGGCGCCGGCCGGTGGACGGCAGTATCGTTCGAGCGCGCGCAGCAGCAGCGGAATCTGCTGGAGGCGCTCGATCTGCTCCGCGGTCAGTTCGTGCGCCGCCTCCGCGTCGAGACGGAACAGCAGCGCGCGGAGCAGCGGGTAGATCATCCGAACATCTCGAGCCGATCGAGCGGCGAACGCACGTTCGGGTCGAGTTCACTCGCGCGTTGTAGCAGCGGAATCGCGCGCACCAGCTCCGGTCCATGATCGAGCCCGGTGATGGCCTGACGCAGCGGCATGAACAGGTTCTTGCCCTTCAAGCCGGTGGCGGTCTTCACTCGCTCCACCATCGCTTTATACGAGGTTTCGTCGGTCGGTGTGCCGTGGGCTCGGAAATCCTCTGCTGCCGCAACAGGTACTGCTCGATCGATTTCGGGTTGGACGTAATCTGTCACAAACTGAAGCGCCTCGACGAACTGCGTCAGCCGCTGCACGCTCGTCTTCACGACCTCGATGCCTTCCTCGAGCCACGGCACGTCGAGCCACGGCCGCACCAGCGGCGCGAGACTCTCGCTGCTCATCGCGTGCAGATGCTGCCCGTTCACCCAGTCGAGCTTCTGCTGATCGAAGACCGCCGGCGCGGCGTTCACCCGGTCGAGCGCGAACTTTTCGATGGCGTGCGCGCGGCCGAACACTTCGAAGCCATCCGGCGACGACCAGCCGAGCAGCGTCAGGTAATTGACCATCGCCTCGGGGAGATAGCCCTCTTCCGCGTACTGCGAGACGGACGTTGCACCGTGCCGCTTGGAGAGCTTGGTGCGGTCGGGCCCAAGGATCAGCGAGACGTGCGCGAACTGCGGGACCGGCCACTCCATGGCCCGGTAGATCAGCACCTGGCGATGTGTGTTCGTCAGGTGCTCCTCGGCGCGGATGACGTGCGTGATCTGCATGTCGTGATCGTCGACCACGACCGAGAAGTTGTACGTCGGCAGCCCATCCGAGCGAACGAGAATGAAATCGCCGAGCGACTCCTTCCGCCACGTGACCTCGCCGCGAATGGCGTCGTCGATGGTGACGTCGCCGTCCTCCGGCACGTGGAAGCGCACCGCAAATGGCTTCCCTTCTTCGACACGGCGGTTGTGCCAGCAGGTGAGGTCGTAATGCGGCGGCCGCCCATCCGCCTCCGCCTGTTTTCGCTTCGCCTCGAGCTCTTCTTCGGTGCAGTAGCAGCGGTACGCCACGCCGCGCTCCATCAGCTCGCGCGCCACGCCGCCGTGGGTCTCCACCCGCTCCGACTGACGGTACGGCGCATGCGGTCCGCCGACGTCCGGACCTTCATCCCACTGGAGAGCCAGCCAGCGCAGGTCGTCCAGCACCATCGCTTCCGACTCGCGCGTCGATCGCGCCTGGTCGGTGTCTTCGACCCGCACGATGAACGTCCCGCCGTGCCGCTTCGCATAGAGCCAGTTGAAGATCGCGGTACGCGCACCGCCGACGTGCAGATGACCAGTGGGCGATGGAGCGAAGCGAACGCGCACGCTCATCGCGCGATCTCCACGGCCACGATGGCCATCGCGCAAAGTCCTTCGCCGCGCCCGAGAAATCCGAGGTGATCGGTGGTCGTCGCCTTCACGTTGACATGCCCCTGCGGCAGATCGAGCAGCCGCGCGATCGAATCCCGCATCGCCTCGCGATACGGCGAGAGCTTCGGCTGCTGGGCGATGATCGTCACGTCGACGTTCGAGATCTCGGCGCTCAGCTCGTCGAGCATCCGCTTCGCTTCGCGGATGAAGACCGACGAATCGGCACCGCGCCAGCGCTCATCGCTCGACGGGAAATACTGCCCGATGTCGCCCGCGCCGGCGCAGCCGAGGAGCGCGTCGGTAATCGCGTGCAGGACCGCGTCGGCGTCGGAGTGGCCATCGAGACCGCCCGCTTCGCTGATGCGCACTCCGCCGAGGATGAGCGGGCGATCAGGATGGAACGGGTGCACGTCGATGCCCTGACCGACGCGGATCACGCCTGCTCCTGGCTCCAGCGCAGCACCAGCGCCTCGGCCACCGCGAGGTCCTCCGGGCGGGTGATCTTGAAGTTCATCGGATCGCCTTTGACGATCTTGACGGTGTAGCCGTAGCGCGCGGCGAGCCCCGCTTCGTCCGTCCCTTCCATCCCCTCCTCGGCCGCACGATTGAGGATGTCGGTAAGGATGTCGGTGCGGAAGCACTGCGGCGTTTGCGCCGCGGCGAGGATGGAACGGTCGAGCGTCTGCTTCACCTCGTCGCCGTCCACGACGTGAATCGTGTCGTTGACCGGCAGCACCGGCAGCGATGCGCCGAACTCCCGCGCGGCCGCGGCGACCTCGTGGAAGGTTTGAGGAGTGAAGAACGGCCGCACGGCGTCGTGCACCGCGATGACGTCGGCGTCGCCGATCTGCTCGAGACCGCGCATGACCGACTGCTGGCGCGAGGCGCCGCCGGCCACGAACGTGACGCGATCGCTCGCGGTCTGGCGCACGGCGGGCAGCAGTTGCTCGGCCACCGGCACGACCACGCGCGCGACGTTCTCATCGAGCAGGAAGCGCTCGATGACATGGAGAAGAATGGGCTTGCCGGCCAGCGACTGGAACTGCTTCGGCAGCTCGCCGCCGAAGCGCGAGCCGATGCCGGCGGCGGGAACGATCACGCAAATGGTCATGAGCCGGCCGTCGTCAGACGACCATGATGTCCTGTTCTTTCTGCTTGAGCACCGAGGCCACCTCGTCGATGTGCCGGTCGGTCAGCTTCTGGATCTCTTCGAGGCCGCGCTTCTCGTCGTCTTCCGAAATCTCTTTGTCCTTGAGCATCTTCTTCAGCTTGTCGTTGCCGTCGCGGCGCACCTGGCGGATGGCGGTGCGCGACTCTTCCGTCATGTGATGCGCTTTCTTGACGAGGTCCTTGCGCCGCTCCTCGGTCAGCTGCGGAATCGGCACGCGAATGACCTTGCCGTCGGAGGCGGGGTTCATCCCGAGATCGGCGTTGCGGATGGCCTTCTCTATCGGCGCAACCATCTGCTTGTCCCACGGCTCGACCACCAGCAGGGCCGGCTCCGGAACCTTGATGCTGGCCGCCTGCGCGATCGGCGTCGGCGTGCCGTAGTAATCGACGATCACGCTGTCGAGCATGGCCGCATTCGCGCGCCCGGTGCGCAGCGTCTTGAACTCGCGATGCAGCGCCTCCACCGCGCCATGCATCCGGTGCTGCACGTCTTTGATCACGTCCTGAATCATGAAATCACCTCGGAAACGATGAACGATGAAGGATGAACGATGAACACGCTTCGCGGACGCCAGCGCTCTTGTTCATCGTTCATCCTTCATCGTTCATCGTTCGTTTTCGCTAATCAGAAACGATCGAGCCGACATCCTCACCCAGGAGGGCTCGCTTGATGTTGCCCTTCTCACGCAGCGAGAAAATATAGATCGGAATCGAGCTGCCGCGGGCGAGGTCGATCGCGGCGGCGTCCATCACCTGCAGACGATCGGCGAGGACGCGCTGATACGTGACGCGCGGCAGGCGCTCGGCGTTCGGATCCTTCTCCGGATCGGCCGTGTAGATGCCGTCGACTTTGGTGGCCTTGAAGATGATGTCGCACTTCAGCTCCGCCGCGCGGAGCGCGGCCGCCGAGTCGGTGGTGAAGAACGGATTGCCGGTGCCGGCCGCGCAGATGACCACGCGTCCCTTTTCGAGATGCCGCACGGCGCGGCGGCGGAGGAACGGCTCGGCCACCTCGGCCATGGTGATGGCGGTCGTCACGCGCGTCGGGATGCTGCGGCGCTCGAGGGCATCCTGCAACGCCAGGGCGTTGATCACCGTGGCCAGCATGCCCATGTGGTCGCCGGCCACCCGGTCGATGCCCTGGGTCGCGCCGGTGACGCCGCGGAAGATGTTGCCGCCGCCGATGACGATCGCGATCTGCACGCCCATCTGCTGCACTTCCACGATCTCGTCCGCGATCGTCGCCAGAACGTCCGCGTCGATCCCGGAACGGCGTCCCCCCATCAGGGCTTCACCGGACAACTTCAGAAGAATGCGTTTGTATTTGGGCGCGTCAGGCATGCGCGCGCTTTTTATCACACAGAACCGCCCTATACTCGGCCCACACCAGAAAACCGAAACTCATCCGGAGGCAGATGTGCGCGCTGTCGTCCAGAATCTGCAACTCACGCCGGGCCACGATCTCGACCGGCTGCTCGATTACGCGGCGCAGATTCACAAGCTGCGCAGGAAGAAAGAGGAAGTGTCGCGCTCGACCTTGCTCTACGCCGCGCTGCGGGTGGAGCCGCTCGTGCGCGCGGTGCTGGAAACGAACGGTCTGCAGATCAAGACGTTCGAGTCGCATCTCGGCCTGCGCACCTCACCGGAGCTGTCGCGAGGTGGGAAGCCTGACTTTACCGTGAACGATCTCACGGGCGGCGCCCTCTACGCATACCACGAGCGGTGGCCGTCGCGTCCGCTCGATGCGCTCGGCGTAGCCGCGGCGATCCTCCTCACCCGCAGCGAAGGCGTCGACAATCATCTGGAGG
The DNA here is from genome assembly GCA_036398925.1 of Thermoanaerobaculia bacterium. GTDB lineage: Bacteria > Acidobacteriota > Thermoanaerobaculia > Gp7-AA8 > Gp7-AA8 > DASWOB01. The sequence continues at coordinate 106,336 of DASWOB010000096.1, read as the reverse complement.
CGTCACGGCTCGACGGCGACGAGGCAGCGCGCCGTCTGGCGGAGCTGGTCGAGGCATCGCCGGCCGAGGGGCTCATCCGCGCCGAGAAATCGGGGTTCCTCTTCAGCGGACTCGCTCAATTCATCCTGACCGTTGCCGGAAGGATGATCATCGAGCGCAACATCGCCTGGCCTCCGCTGACCACCAGTGCGGTGGCCATCGCGCTCGTCGATGGAGAGAGCGCGGATCCGACTGCGCCCTCGTTCCTCCGCAAGTACGTCTTCGAAACCAGTGGTGAGGAGCGCTGGCGCAAGGCCGTCGACGAGTGGATGGGCACGTACGATCGCGGTCGCGACACCATCGTGGTGGACAGCTTTACGCAGCCTCTCACTGCGGTGTTCGAACGCGCGCGACAGATCGCCCGGACCGCCACCCGTGTCGATGAGATCTCCGCGCGCCATCTGGTTGGCGCCTTCATCGCCCTTGCGCGCCACGAGGACTTCGGGTCGAGCGATTTTCTGGACCTGGCGGGCATCGATGCCGATGCCCTCGCCGTGGCGTACCTGCACTGGCTGCAGCAGAACGCGCCGCCCACCGAGGGTGACCTCATCCCGGTATGGCGCCGCTTCCTCGGCCTTCCCGACGCCGCATTCCTCGCCCGTTTCGACGCGGAACAGAGCGCCGGCGAGGACTGGCTCGAGATCGACGATCACGTGCAGGCCTTCGCCACGATGATCGCCTCGGACGCGATCACGCCGCCGCTGGCGGTGGGCCTCTTCGGCGACTGGGGCTCGGGCAAGAGCTTCTTCATGGCCAAGCTGCGCGAAGCGGTCAACGAGCGCGCCCGGCGCGCGCAGGCAGCCGATGCGGGCGAAAAGAGCCCGTACCACGGTCGCATCGTGCAGATCGAGTTCAACGCCTGGCACTACGTGGAGTCGAACCTCTGGGCCAGCCTCGTCGAGAACGTCTTCAGCAACCTCAAACTGGCGGGCGAGGACAAGGACAAGATCGCCAGGCGCCGGGCCGAGGTGGCGAAGCAGATCGACGAGCGGATGGCCGATCGGGCGGCGGCCGAGGAGAAAGTGCAGAAGGCGGAGGTGGCGAGAACGCAGGCCGCGAACGCGCTGGAGGCGAAACAGAAGCTCGCGGAAACGAGCGCGGTGGGCCTCGGCGGGTTGCGGGCCGTCGACGTCTGGGACCTCGTGGAGATCGACGACCAGACGCGCGCGGATCTACAGACGCTCTTCGGAAAACTCGGCGTCGGCAGAGTGAGCGCGACCAAGGATGAGATCCGCAGGACGATGGAATCGCTGCAGTCGGTGACCGGACGCGCCGCGGTCATTCGCTCGTGGATCATGCGGCGGCCGATGACGATCTTCGGCCTGCTGGTCATCCTGCTGCTCACGCCCTTCGCGGTGAAGGCGCTGAACACGCTCGCTCTCGACCTGAATCCTCTGCTCGTCCAGATTCTCACGCCCATCGCCTCGATCATCGGGTGGATCGGCGTCCGCCTCGCGCACGTGAGTTCGATCTTCAGCAGGATCGACAGAGCGCGCGAGGCCATTGACGTCAAGATGCAGGAGCGCGATCGGGAGCGGCAGAGCCAGATCGACGAGGCCGACAAGCGCCTCCGCGACGCGGTGAAAAACGTCGAGGCCGCGGAGACCGAGCTCGAACGAAAGGACAAGGCGGTCGCCGAAGCCCAGGAAGAGCTCATCGAGTTGAGCCGCGGCCGCCGTCTGGCGCGCTTCATCAGCGAGCGCGCGGAAAGCGACGACTACCGCCGGCTGCTGGGCGTGCTGGCCACGGTGCGCAACGACTTTTCGACGCTCAGCGAGTTGATGCAGCCGGAGGAGGGCGAGTCGCCCATTCCGAACGAATTCCGCATCGACCGGATCGTCCTCTACATCGACGACCTCGATCGCTGCCATCCCGAGCGGGTGGTGGAGGTGCTGCAGGCCGTTCATCTCCTGCTCGCGTTCAAGCTCTTCGTGGTGGTGGTGGGCGTCGATGCGCGCTGGGTGGCGGAGTCGCTGCGCCAGAAGCATCGCGCGCTGCAGGAGCGCACCACCGGCGCGCAGGAGACAGTCGACGTGATGGGCTTCGCCGCGAAACCGCACGACTACCTGGAGAAGATCTTTCAGGTTCCGTTCTGGCTTGAGCCGCTCAGCGTCGAGACGACTGCCGGCTACATCGGCAATCTCGTGGCGAAGGACGTCGCCATAGCGGCGAGTGACGGCGCTTCCGAAAAGATCCCGCTCCGAGGCACGGCCGATCCTCACGCGATCACTCCGGAACGAACGACAGCCGTGCCGCGCGTGCGCAAACGCAGCCAGCCGAAACGTGACCTCAATCCACAGGAGTTGAAGATTCAGAAGATCGAGCGCGACTTCATGCAGAGCGCGCCGATCGCGAAGCTGGTCAGCCGCTCACCGCGCACGGCCAAGCGATTCGTCAACACCTACCGCTTCATGCGGGCGTCCATCGCGCCCGGCGATCTGCCGCAATACCTTTCGGGCCACGGCATCGCGCCCTATGAGGCGGTGCTGATGCTGCTCGCGATCGTGGTCGGCGCGCCCGACGTCTCGCTCGAAGTGTTCGACGAGATGAAGAAGAAAGAGCACGAATCGCTGAAGGTCGAGAAGTTCGTCCACCTGCTCGCTCCGACGTATGCCGATCACGACGAGCGCGACGAATGGGATCGCGTGGCGGCGGCCCTCAGCGCACGGGGCGAGGCGCCGGTTGGCAGGCTGCAGGAGCACATCGACGATGTGGCCCGCTACTCCTTCCGCGCGCCGTATCGCGAGCTCGCGGAGCGGAAAGCAAAGAAGCGCGATCCGATCGCCATCCGCATCGTCCCACGCGACCAGCAAAAAGGCGGCCCGTCACCGGGCCGCCCTGATCATTGATTCGTTCGGTCGAGCGAGCTACTTCATGTAGCTCGCGACTTCCGCCGCGAAATCTTCGCTCTTCTTCTCGATGCCTTCACCGAGCTTGTAGCGGGTGAAGCGGGTCACGACGAACTCGCAGCCGGCTTCTTTCGCGCGGCTGCCGACGTACTGGCTGACCGTCTGCTTGTCGTCGCGGATGTAGGGCTGCTCGAGGAGGCAGGCCTCGCCGTAGTACTTTTCCATCTTGCCGGCGACCATCTTCTCGGCGATGTTCTGCGGCTTGCCTGACTTGATCGCGGCGTCGAGGGCGATCTCGCGCTCGGTGGCGAGGTCCTTTTCCGTCACGTCCTCGCGGCGGAGGAAGCGCGGCTCCGCGGCGGCGATGTGCATCGCCACGTCGCGGGCCACTTCGGCCGCCTGCTCGCGGTTCGAGCCTGTCACTTCGACCATGACGCCGATCTTGCCGCCGCCGTGGATGTAGTAACCGATCACGCCGTTCTCCGACTGATAGCGGGCGAAGCGGCGGATGGTGATGTTCTCTTTGATCGAGCCGATCTTCTCGGCCACCTTCTGGCTGACCGGCTCGTTCGTGCCGGGCCAGTTCTCCGCGAGGAGCGCCTCGACCGAGTCGGCGTTGCTCTGCGCGATGACCCTGGCCACCTCGTCGGCGAACGACTTGAAGTTCTCGTTGCGGCCGACGAAGTCGGTCTCGCAGTTCACTTCGACGAGGACGCCCGTGGAGCCGTCGACGTACGCCTGGACGGTTCCCTCGGCGGTCACGCGGCCCGCCTTCTTGCCGGCCGCGGCCAGACCCTTCTTGCGAAGAATGACCGTGGCCTGTTCCATGTTGCCTTCAGCCTCGGTCAGCGCCGCCTTCGCGTCCATCATGCCGGCGCCGGTCTGCTCGCGCAGTTCCTTGACCATCGCTGCCGTAATCTGCGTCATACGAAACCTCTTCTCGATTGTGGGGAATGCAAGGACGCCGCGCCGGTTGGCGGGCGTCCCCATGGATTGACAGAGTCGGATCAGACTGCCGGAGCAGCCATCGGCTCGGAAGCGGTAGCGCCGGCGTCAGCAGCAGCGGCGGCCGGCAGATCGGGCAACGTGGTCTCGCCCTTGTCCTCGACGCCGATGTAACGCTCCTCGGCGAGGTTGTAACCCTCGAGGACCGCGTCGGCAATCTTCTGCGTGAACAGACGGATCGCGCGGATCGCGTCGTCATTGCCCGGGATGACATAGTCGATGTCTTCCGGATCGCAGTTGGTGTCGACGATGGCGACGACCGGGATCTTGAGCTTCTTCGCTTCCTGGACCGCGATGTATTCCTTCTTCGGATCGATCACGAAGAGCGCATCCGGAAGGCCGTCCATCTCGCGGATCCCGATGAGGTTCTTCTGGAGCTTGTCGCGCTCCTTGTCGAGGTTGGCGCGCTCCTTCTTCGACATTTCCTTTTCGGTGTCGCCGAGGATCGACTCGATTTCCTTGAGCCGCTCGATCGACTTGCGGACCGTCGTGAAGTTGGTGAGCGTGCCGCCCAGCCAGCGGTTGTTCACGTAGAACATGCCGCAGCGGTTGGCTTCTTCGAGAATGGCATCCTGCGCCTGACGCTTGGTCCCGATGAACAGGATGCGCTTGCCCTGCGAGGCGAGGTCGGAAATGAACCCGGAAGCTTCCTTAAAGAGCTTGAGCGTCTTCTGCAGGTCAATGATGTAGATCCCGTTGCGCTTGCCGAAGATGTACTTCTTCATCTTCGGGTTCCAGCGCTTGGTCTGATGACCGAAGTGGACGCCAGCCTCCAAAAGCTCTTTCATTGTGATAGAGACCGCCAAGTGAACCCTCCTTTGAAAATTGAGAATTAGAATTGATGAATCGAGAAAAACAGCCACAAAAACAAAAACGACAGAAGCGCGAAACGCTCCTGCCGTTCGATCGAAACCTTAAGTGAAACGAAGCATCGGGAACCGGTTAGCGCTTCGAGAACTGGAAGCGGGCGCGGGCACCCTTCTGACCGTACTTCTTGCGCTCCTTCATGCGAGGATCGCGGGTCAGCAGGCCGGCCTTCTTGAGGCGCTTGCGCAGTTCCATGTTGTAGACCTGCAGGGCGCGCGAGATGCCGTGACGGATCGCGCCGGCCTGGCCGGTCGGACCACCGCCGTCGACCGTGACGACGATGTCGAACTTGTCGACCGTCTCGGTCAGCGAGAGCGGCTGCTTGATGATCATCTTGAGCACTTCGTTGCCGAAGTAGTTGTCGAGCGAGCGGCGGTTCACCGTGATCGCGCCAGCGCCGGGGCGCAGGTGCACGCGCGCCGTCGAGGTCTTCCGTCTGCCAGTTCCGTAATATTCGACCAAAGCCAAGGGAATCCTCCTGTGATTACTCGCTGACGTTGTACCGCTCCGGCTGCTGAGCCGCATGCGGATGGTTCGTGCCGCGATAGACCTTCAACTTCTTCAGCATTTTCCGGCCGAGCTTGTTCTTCGGCAGCATGCCCCACACCGCTTCCTCGATCATCGATTCCGGCTTCTCCGCGCGCACGAAACGGGCCGCGCGCTCCTTGAGGCCGCCCGGATAGAGCGAGTGATGGCGGTAGATCTTGTCCGTCTCTTTCTTACCGGTGAGGCGGATCTTTTCGGCATTGATCACGATCACGTGATCGCCGGTATCGAGGAAGGGCGTATACGTCGGCTTCGCCTTCCCCGTAATGATGTTCGCAATCGTGGTCGACAGACGGCCCAGAACCAGGCCCTCCGCATCGATCACGAACCAGCGCGGCTGGATATCGCCCTGCTTGGGAAAATAGGTACGCATGACTCTCCCTGAACTCGTTTTGTCTGGCGTCCGTTGTCGCGTGTCCGTTGGGGCTCGGGAACGGACAACGAGCAACCGACAAAATTCACTGCCTGATGAAACCGGCGGCGCAGGTGTGGACCGCAAGCGCCGCAAGTCACTTCGATGTAAGAACAGACCTTCCCCGGGGGGAAGGGGGTTGAAACGGTAACACTGCCGAACCGGAGTGTCAACGCGTTCATTCCCGTGCTTCCGCTGTGATAGAAGCGCCGCCGTGACCGCACGCCTCATCGACGGAAAAGCCGTCGCCCAGCAGCTCGAAACCGAAGTGGCCGCCAGCATCTCCACGCTGGATTACCGGCCCGGACTCGTTGCCGTGCGGGTGGGTAACGATCCCGCCTCCGAGATTTATGTCCGCAGCAAGGCAAAAAAAGCGGGCGAGCTCGGCATCACCGGCACGGAGCTGATCCACCCCGAGACGATGTCGGAAGCGGAGCTCCTGGCCGAGGTGGCCCGGCTCAACGCCGACGACGGCATCGACGGCATCCTCGTCCAGCTCCCGCTGCCGAAGCACATCGACTCGCGGAAAGTGATCGACGCCATCGACCCGCGCAAAGACGTCGACGGCTTTTCGCCGACCTCCGTCGGCCTGCTCCATCAGGGCCGCACCACCCTCGCCCCCTGCACCCCCGCCGGCGTGATCCGCCTCATTCAATCCACCGGCGAGACGATCGACGGCAAACACGCGGTGGTGATCGGCCGCAGCGATATCGTCGGCAAGCCGATGGCCGCGCTCCTGCTGCAGCACAACGCGACGGTGACGATCTGCCACTCGCGCACGCGCGACCTGGCCGCGATCGCCAGCCAGGCCGACATCCTGGTGGCCGCGATCGGCCGGCCGATCCACGTGACCGCGGAGATGATCAAGCCGGGCGCGATCGTCATCGACGTCGGGATGAATCGCGTCGGCCCCGGTTTCGCGGAGCGGATCGCGCATGACCCAGACAAATCGCGCCTGCTCGCCAGGAACGGCACGGTGCTTCTCGGCGACGTCGACTTTGCCCGTGCGAAAGAGATCGCCTCCTGGATCACGCCGGTGCCGGGCGGCGTCGGGCCGATGACCATCGCCATGCTGATGCAGAACACCGTCACCGCCGCGCAGAGGAGACGCGGGCGGTGATCCCCCGGGCCGGCCTGCGCGTCGGTTTAACCGGCGGCATCGCCAGCGGCAAGTCGACCGTGGCCTCGATGTTCGCGGAGCTCGGCGCCATCACCATCGACGCCGACAAGGTCGTCGCCCATCTCTACCAGCCCGGCAACGCCGGTCATCGCGCGCTCGTCGCCACCTACGGCGATGCGATCGTGCGCGAGGACGGCCAGATCGATCGGGCGCGGCTCTCCGCCATCGCGTTCTCGAGCGCCGACGAAGCGAAGAAACTGAACGCGCTCATTCATCCGATCGTACTCGCGGAGGAAGAGCGGATGACCGCGGAGCTGACGGCCTCGCGCGAGCACGCCATCGTCATCGTCGAGGCGACGCTGCTGCTCGAGGCGGGCGGCAAAGCGCGGTACGACCGGATCATCGTCGTCGACGTCCCGCCGGAGCTGCAGCTCGCGCGGGCGGTGGGACGGGGGATGATCGAGGATGAAGCGGCGCGCCGGATGGCACATCAGATGGCGCGCGACGAGCGGCTGGCCGCGGCGGACTTCGTGATCGTCAACAGTGGGGATCGCGAGGAGACCCGGCGCGCGGTGGGCGAGGTCTACGCGAAGCTGCGCGAAGAGCTGGTGCAGCGCGCCTTGCCACGCGCTGCACCGGAACAAAGCTAGGTCGTCGTCGTGCTGCCGGTGCCCGACGTGGTCGACGTGCCGGAGGTGCCGGTCATCGAGGTGTCGGTCGTGCCGGTGCCGGTCATCGACGTGTCGGTGGTGCCGGCGGTGCCGGTCATCGACGTATCGGTGGACATCGTGTCGGTGGACATGGTGGTACCGGTGTCAGTGGTGCTCATCGTGGCCGAGGTGTCGGTCATCGCGGTGTCGGTCGCGCCGGTGTCGGTCGCGGTCGCCGATTCATCGCCCTTACAGGCAACGAACGTCATGAGAGCCATCACGGTCAGAAGAACAAGAAACTTTTTCGCCATTCGATTTTTCCTCTCTTAGGTCTCGCAATTCGCAGTCTTGGAAGTCGAGTGCGTTTGCTCCGGGCTGCCAGCGTCACCTCCTCACCGTTCTCTTTGACTCCGGGGGCGCCCCGGAGAAAACCATTTCGGTTGGGAAAAGACACCCCCATCATGGGCGAGGGCGTACAGCACGTAGTGCAAAGCAACGCGCGTGCCTTTTGCGCGAGACGCAAGGAGCGGTTCCTCGGGTTCCTCGGAGTTCCTCGGCAGGACGTCGGTTGGTGCCTAGGAACCCGAGGAACCCGAGGAACAAAAAAAGGCCCCGCCGAAGCGGGGCCTTCCGGTACTGCTGAACTGCTGAAAGACTAGGTGGTGGTCGTCGAGACCGTACCGCTGACCGAGCTGTCGGTGGTCGAGATCGTGCCGGTGGCCGACGTGTCGGTGGTCGAGACGGTGCCGGTGGCCGACGTGTCGGTCGACATCGTGTCGGTCGACATCGTGTCGGTGGCCATCGTGTCGGTCGCAACCGCGGCGGTGTCGCCGGCGGTCATCGAGGTGTCGGTCACGGCGGTGTCGGTGGTGGCCTCTTCCTTCTTGCAGGAAACGGCGAACAGCGAGAGGGCGAGGATGGCAACGAGGGTGACGACGAGGGACTTCTTCATATGCGTGATTCTCCTAACGTTTTTCAGGCCTTGCAGCCTGATTCTTTGATGTCGAACGGGATTGGTGATGCGTTTCGGAAGTACTGGGGAAGTGCCCGACTCACCTTCCTTTGCGTATGGTCTTCCTGAAATCACTTCGTGCAGAGGCACGAAAATTGGGGAACGAACTGGGGGATTTGATCCGGGGCACCGCGAACGGCCGGGACTGCCGAAGCGCGGCGCTATGATAAAGGTGCTCCCAGCGATGTCAAGTCACAGCCTCTCGCCCGTGCCCCCCATCCCCGAGCCGAAACTGTCGAAAGTTCCGTCGTCGGACGGCACGATCATCTGGTACGACGTCTATGACGCGCCGTCGCCGGCCCTGGTCATCGTCGTGCCGGGCTTCTGGCGCGACCGCCGTCATCCCTCGATGGTGCGGCTCGCGCAGTTCCTGGTGGGGATGGGCTACCGTGCCGCGGTGGTCGACGTGCGCGGACATGGCGATAGCGAAGGGACGTACGGCTTCAACCTCAACGAGCACCACGACGTCGCGGCGGTGGCGCACGACCTGCTGCGCAACGGCACGATCTGCTCGATCGCACTGATCGGCTTCTCGTACGGCGGCGCGATCGCCATCTCCACCATCGCCCGGCACCAGTTGCCGGTCACCTGCGCGTTGCTGATCTCACCGGTGGCTGATTTCGAAATGATCGCGCCGAAGATCAATCCGTTCACCATCCACCGGCACATCGCCTTCGCGCAGGCGCTCAAGCGTCCGCGCTTCGCGTGGCGGCTGAAGAGCAGCGCAAAACTGAAAGCGCTGGACGACGTCGAGCAGGTGCACGTGCCGCTCTGCTTCATCCACGTGAAGAACGACTGGCTGATCAGTCACCATCATTCGGTGGCGCTGTACGAGCACGCGAGCGAGCCGAAGGAGCTGCACATCCTGGAGATCGAGGGGAACTACCACGCCGACCGGATCTTCAACGTCGCCTCCGACTCGGTCGAGCCGATCCTGCGTGACTTCCTCACGCGCTATGCCAAATGAAAAAGCCGCGCTGTGGCGCGGCTTTCCTCGAACCTCGCGCGAAAAAACTCACGGCTGTGTCGCGGGAAAAGGCGGGATGTGCCTGGTGGTCGGAATGTGCACCTCGATCACCTGCAGCTCAGGGACGAATTCGTCGGCCCACTGAGGGCGCGGCGCTTCGGTCCGCGTCCGCTGCTCGCTGCCGCCTTCCTGCGTCCACTCTTCCCCGTCGTAAACCCACATTGGCTTGTCCTTTCGTCGTGTGCTCGCCACGATGACGCGCACGCCTTTCTACTAGTTCAAGCAACCTGCCAGACCGCGCGGCGGCGTCCGGCAAGGTCGATGTGTATAGATACGTGGGGTTTACGGAAAGCGCTGCGGGATCTGGTGCCGAAACGGTAACGACGACTGTCCGCTTTTCCGTTCAACGCCGTCCCGTGGAGGCGCCGTTTTCGGCACGGAGGTGCTCGCCGAGCTTGCGGTAGGCCTTGCCGCGATGGGAAAGCGCATCCTTATCGTCGTCGCTCATCTGCGCGAAGGTCTTGTCGCTGCCGCCCGGCTGAAACCAGGCGTCCCATCCGAAGTGACGCTCGCCGCGCGGCTCGACGAGGATCTGCCCCGCCGTCTCGCCGATGAACATCTTCGCCTCGCGGCCGTTCCAGTAGCCGACGCAGCACTGCGCCCGTGCAGCGCGGTCGTTGAGCGCGTAGGCGATGGCGGCCAGCCCCTTGCCGCCGGCGGCCTCGAGCAGCCAGCGCACATACGGTCCGGGGAAATTGCCGAGGGCGTCGAAGCCGAGCGAGACGTCCTCGACGATCAGGCGGCCGTAGCTCTTGGTGCGGGCCACGTCGAGCTTGTAGCGGGTGATCTCTTCGACCGTGGCGGCCTGGATCTCCGGCAGCGGCATGGCTACCCGGAGGACCCGCATGCCGAGGATGCGCTCGGCTTCGATCCCCTTGTTGGGATTCGAGGAGACGAGGATCAGTTGATCCTCCGGCTGTTGCTTCGTCTTCGGCACGTCGCGCGGATTCTAGTCGGTCGCGCAGATCGCGCGCAGGGCGCGGGTAACCCGGAGCTTGAGGCGTTCGGGCGCGGAGACGGGCGAGAGGCGCGTCTTCACGAAGTTCCGCAGCCGCTTCTGCACGCCGATGCGCTGGTCGCAATCGGGACAACGGCTGAGATGACTGCGAAGGTCTTTCTGCTTACCGTCAGCGAGAGACCCATCGAGGAAGAAGTACACCACGCGGCGGACATCGTCACAAAGCATTCAATGCTTTCCTTCCGGTGACAAAATGGTGGCGAGTCACATCGACATCCAACTGCTCTGCCGAAGGGCGAATTCCTTCCGAAATCGCTGACGTCACCTGACTGAAGTTGACTCCGCTCGCGCCTACTGCAATCGGTCCGCCATAAAACGGAAAGGAGCAGAGACCTCGCGGCCCCTGCTCCCGGTTGAACGACGTCGTGGATCGTTACTCGACTTCGAACTGCTCTTCTTCCTCTTCCTCGACTTCGAACTCGAACTCCTCGTCGTCGGCAAAGAGGACCGCTTCTTCGCTTTCCGGCTCCTCGGTCTCGTCGACCTCGGCAGGTGCAGTGTCGTCGTCCTTCTTCTTCCGGCCCTTCGTCTCGTCTTTGCGCGAGCGCATCTTGGCCGGCTCCGCTTCGCCGCGGATGTAGCCGTACTTGCGGGCGTACTCGAGCAGCGTCCGCTCCAGCATCTTGCGGCCGCGATACAGACGCGACATCACGGTGCCGACCGGGCAATCGAGGATCTCGGCGATCTCCTTGTAGGAGAAGCCTTCGATGTCCGCGAGCAGGACCACCATCTTGTAGTCGTGCGGCAGCGAGTCGAGGGCGCGCTTGACGTCCGCGTCCATCATGTCCTGGAAGATCTCGCTCTCCGGGTCCTTGATCAGGTCGGGCGCGTTCTTCTGGATCACCCGCTCGTACGACTCTTCGATTTCCGAGAAGTCGATCTTGTGAGGGGTGAGCTTCTTCTTCCGGTAATTGTTGATGAACGTGTTCTTCATGATCTTGAAGAGCCACGCCTTGAAGTTCGTTCCCTCTTCGAACTTGTCGTAGTACTTGTAAGCCTTGAGATACGTTTCCTGGACGAGGTCTTCCGCATCCTCGGAGTTGCGGGTCATCCGGTACGCGGTGTTGTACAGGGAATCGACGTAAGGCATCGCTGCCTTTTCGAAGTCCCATCCCTGTTCGTGCTCGTACGCTTCGGCGCTCTTCATCGGTGTCTCCCGTGCAGCGAGTACAAAACTTCAACCTTCGTGCCGCGATGCATCATTAGATGCACGAGCAAATAAATTAGTTACGCGAGGGGCGACACATCCGTCCAAATCGTGCCGCACCAACGGATTAGCGAGAGTCGCCGCCTGTATCCCGCCTCGCCGGACAGGCGAAGCGGACGCCCATGCCCGTCATCCTGCCCGGACACGTACGTCCTCGAAGTGACTCGTCTCGAAGAGAAACTTAAGGTCTACTGGAAGGGAGGGCTGTGAACAACCCGTGAACTACCCCTATTCCCAACCGGCGGATCATACAGACCCTTTTGCAGAAGATCAATCCCGAATCGACAAAAGTAGCTCTTCGTAGGCCCGGGTGATCTCGATGAAGCGCGCCGCGGCCTCGCTTCGGGCCGCATCGGTGGCGTTGTGGAAACGGTCCGGATGATGCTGCGCGACGAGCTTGCGGTAGGCCGCGGTGAGCTCCTGCCGCGAGGGGGAACCGGTCAATCCTAACACCGTCAGCAGTTCCGTGGCCGGCCGCCGTTCGTACAGCGGCACCGCCGCGCCGCCGCGATCGGCCTCCTTCGGCCGCCCCGCCTTGGCGTGATCGACATAGTCAAAACCGTACTGCGTCCGCAGCTTCGCCAGGGCATCGGTCTGGAAACCGAGCCCGAAACTGAGGTCGAGCAGCGCCGAATACTGCCGCAGCGGGACCGCTTTCTCCCGCGAGGCGACCAGCTGCACCGCGATCTCGAGCAGCGACGCCCGCTGCTCGCTCGTGGCCACCCGCGCATACGCCTCGGCCCAGTTGCCGACGTCGATCCCGCGCGTCACCGGGGCGGCGATGCCCGACCCGCGGCGCACCACCCGCAGCGCTTCGTCATCGGAGAGGCCGCCCAGCGTGACGACCTGGGTGAGCAGCGACGCGGCGATACGGTCGCGCTCCGGCACGCCCCGCTGCTCCCCTGCCGCGGGCGTCCCCTTCTCCCGCTCGGCGATGGCGTACGCGGTCATGGTGAAGACCGCCAGGCCGCCGCCCGCGAGGAGCATGAAGAGGATGGCCACGATCTCCATCGCCGCCTCAGCTCACGGCAACGGAACTCAGCAGCTCCTCGAGCTCCGCGACTTTCGTCCGCAGAGCCTCCTCCAGCAGCACCTGCAGCGAGCCATCCACGTCGATCTCTTCCTCGACGCTGACCCAGCTCCGGCAGCCGCCGTACTCCTCGCGGAAGCGCACCGGTGCCGGCCGCGCGAGCGCGAACGTCCGCACGGCGATGACGAACAGCGCCTGGTCCGCGCGGAACTTGAAGCGCGCCTCGAGCGTCTCGCGCGGCAGCACGACCTGCGACTGCAGCGCGTCGAGCCTGGCCGAGTCGGTGACGCTCCAGCTCTTCACCACCTCGCACCAGTGCGTGATCGAGACGAGCGGCCGGTTCTCCGACTCCCCCTGATGAAAATAGGTGGGATAGAGGTAGAAGCGATCGGCCTCGAGCCCGAAGGCCGGATCGGCGATCCCCCCTTTGCGGATGAGCACGACCTGCTCGCCGCGTCCCAGCGCGGCGACGACGTTCGACCACTCTTTGAGGGCGGTGTGATTCGGAAGCTTGTTCATGGACGAATGGTCACGGAGTTGACCGGACCCTCCCACACCGTCACGGCCACCACCACGGCGCTTTCCTCCTCGACGGCCGACTGCAATTCGCGGGCGAACCATTCGGCGATGTTCTCCGCCGAGGGATTGATCTCCGTGAACGGCGCCACGTCATTGATACAACCGTAGTCGAGCTGCTTCGCCAGTGCTTCCAGTTTCCGCTTGGCGCTGACGAAGTCGACGGCGATGGCGTCGGCATCGAGCCCGCCGCCGCGGCCGGCCAGGTCGGCCTCGACCTTGTACGAGTGACCGTGCAGCGGCTCCGAGATCCCGCGGTACTCGCGCAGGTAGTGGGCCGCCTCGAACCGCGCCTCGACGCGGACGGTGAACTTAGCCGGCATGTTCCTCCGCGAAGACGTGCTCGATCAGCTCTTCGGTCGCGCCGAGCTCGCGCAGCTCGTCGGCCGTCGATCGCGACCGGAGCAGCTCCATCGCCCGCCGGTCGTCCCAGCAGGCGTTCGGCGAATTTCCATCCGCCAGTTCGATCAGTGACAGCAGCGTCCGGCGGCGGTCTTCGTCCACGTCGCGAAGTGTACAATGCGCGCCGATTCGCGATGCCGCTGCCCAAAAGCATCACCTGTTCGGCCTGTAAAAAGACCTACCCCGAGGGATGGAAGCGCTGCCCCTACTGCGGGCACGATGAACTGCGCCTCCGCCAGGACCAGCACCTCCGCCGTTTCATGGAGAAGAAGGTTCGCGAGTTCGAGCAGCGCACCGGGACCGGCAAGCCTTCCCCGAAACGGGAGGAAGGTCGCGGCGGAGGCCGGCCCGGCCGCGGCGAACGTCCCCAGCGCGGAGGGCAGCAGCAACCGCAGCAGCGCGGCGGCGGCAAACAGCAGCAGCAGCAACGCCAGCGCGGCGGCGGCGAGCCGCAGCAACAGCAGCAGCGCCAGCGCCGTCCGCAACAGCAGCAACAACAACAGCAGCAGCAGACGCCGCGCGATCCGGAACTGCAGCCGCAGAACGGCGCCGTCTCGCCCGAGGGGGGAGCGGCCCGCAAGCGCCGCCGCCGTCGCGGCCGCGGCGGAGCCGATCGCCCCGCGCAGCCGCAGGGTCAGCAGCAGCAGCAGCAACCGCAGGGCGGCGAACCGCAGCCGCCGCGCGAGCCGCGCCCGCCCCGTCCTCCGCGTGAGCCGCGAGGCGACCGCCCGCCCCGCGAGCCCCGTCCGCCCCGCCCCGAAGGCGCCCCCGCACCGGAGAGCGCTGCCGCCGGTGCCGAGGGAAGCGAAGCGCGCAAACGCCGCCGCTTCCGTCGCCGCCGTCGCGGTGGGGGTGGTGGTGAGGGTGGCGGCGGCGGCGCCGCCGCCGAGTAACCGGCAGGCAACCAGGGGTGGGCTGGAAGCCACACCACACGGGCGGCTCCGCCGCGGACCGCTCACTGCGCGCGCAGGTACCGCGCGGCGCACTCCGCGAAGCCTTCGCAGCGGATGCAGTACCCGTCGTGGCTCTCCGGCTTGTAGTCGGCCGGCGGGCAGATGTTCACGCCCTTCACGCTCTCGCGCTCGTACTGGATCGATAGACGCTCGCGCTCGCTCGGGTTCGCGCCGGCCATGACCTGCTTCATCGCTACGAAGCGGGCCGCGTTCCGGATGGCGGCGGCGTCGACGCGGGCGAGCTGCGGGGCGGGCGGCGCGACCGCCACGGGGACAGGTCTCCGCTTGCGCTGGCTCAGAAAGTACGCGTAGCCGCCGATGGCGCCGGCGAGGGCGGCCAGGTTCGCGGCGCCGCCGGTGTAGACGCCGTAGAGCAGGATGCCGAGCGAGGCCATGGCCAGGACGCGCGAGCGGACCGGCGCGCCGAGGAGATAGAACGATTCCTGCGGGAACGCCGAGGCGTAGGCGAAGAGCAGCGGAAAGTAGACAAAGTAGGAGCGGAGCAGGGTGATGTCGAGCATCGCCGCCGCGCCGGCGGACGCGAGGATGGAGATGCCGAAGAAGGTCAGGAAGTGGCGGGTGCCCCACTCCTCCTCCAGCGCGGAGCCCATCAGGTAAAGGAGGAGCAACGTGATGAAGAGCGCCAGCGCCTCCACCCAGCCGTGGCCCGCCTGCGCGAACTGATAGGTGACGAGGCGCCAGACCTCGCCCCCCTTCACCGCGTCGCGGTCGAACGCGAAGAGACGGGCATAGGTGGCAGGGTCCTGATGCTCGAGCAGAAAAAAGGCGACGTTCAGGAACAGCAGAACGAAGACGGAGCGGAGGTTCTCACCGCGCGATCGGAACGTGGACGTCACCGGCCAGTGGCAACGAGCGCTCCGAGCGCAGCGATTCCCCGATGTCCGGCGATTCCGTGGCCTACCGCGCTGCGATCGAATCGGTGTTCTCGAACCGCAGCACGTCGCCCACCTTCAGGTTGTGCTCCTTCGCCACGCCGCCGGCGACTTCCAGGACGTAGCGCGACGGCGCCTTCGGCGGATAGTTCGGGCAGATCTCCGTCTTGCACGGCGGCACGTTCTGGTGCATGGCCACGATCTTTTTCGACTCGTCGATCCAGATCATGTCGAGCGGGATGAGGGTGTCTTTCATCCAGAACGGATACTCCCCCATCCTCGGGAAGATGAAGAGCATCCCGGTGCCGGGACGGAGCTGATCGCGGAACATCAGCCCCTGCGCCCGGCTCGGGTCATCGGCTGCGATCTCGGTGCTGACCACGAAACCGTCGGGGAAGATCACCCGCGGCGCACCGGCGGCGGTGGTCGTGGCGATCGAGCTGGCGTGGCCGGTGGCCGGCATGGGCGTCACTCCTTCATCTTTCGCGCATCCGGAAAAAAAAGAGAGCAGCAGGGCCAGCAGGCTAACGATCCGCATTCTCGATCTCCACCACGTCCTCCTGCCGGCTCTCGCGCGGGATGAGGTCGTATTTCTTTGCGTAGTAGCGAAACGAACGAAACGACATCCGGAGCAGCTCCGCGGCCTGGGTCTGCACGCCGCCGCAGCGCTCCAGCGCCTTGAGCATGAAGATCTTGGTGATGGCCTCGAGGTGCTCCTCGAGCGACAGCCCCTCGGGCGGCAGCTCGAAGCTGGTGTCGGGGATCCGGCCGCCGAGGAGGACCGTCTCCGGCAGCGACTTGGTGGTCAGGACGTCGGAGGCCTCGAGGGCGATCATCCGCTCCACGACGTTCTCCAGCTCGCGCACGTTGCCGGGCCACGCATACTTTTCGATGGCGCGCATGGCATCGGAGGAGATCCGCTTGCGCGGCACGCCCATCCGCGCGCAGAACTTCTCGATGAAGTGATCGACCAGGAGGGGGATGTCCTCGATCCGGTGGCGGAGCGGCGGCAGCGCGATGGGGATGACGTTGATCCGGTAGAAGAGGTCCTCGC
Organism: Thermoanaerobaculia bacterium; assembly: GCA_036398925.1. Lineage (GTDB taxonomy): Bacteria > Acidobacteriota > Thermoanaerobaculia > Gp7-AA8 > Gp7-AA8 > DASWOB01. Next base: position 89,676 of record DASWOB010000096.1, on the reverse strand, counting down.
GGAAGGTCCCCTCGCGGATCGACTCGGAGAGATCGCGGTTGGTGGCGGCGAGGACGCGCACGTCGACGGGCGATTCGATGTTCGCGCCGACCCGGCGCACGGTGCGCTCCTGCAGGACGCGCAGCAGCTTGATCTGCATGGCGGTGCTGGTCTCGCCGATCTCGTCGAGGAAGATCGTGCCGCGGTCGGCCTCGTGAAAGAGCCCCCGTTTCTCGCGGATGGCGCCGGTGAAGGCGCCGCGCTCGTGGCCGAACAGCTCCGACTCGAGCAGCGTCTCCGGCAGCGCGCCGCAGTTGATGGAGACGAACTTGCCGCGCCGGGCGGAGTTGTAATGGATGGCGCGGGCGATCAGCTCCTTGCCGGTGCCCGACTCACCGGAGATCAGCACGGTGGACATGGTCTTCGCGATGCGCTGCACGATGCCGAAGATCTCCTGCATCTTCGCGCTCTTACCGATGATGTTCGAGAAGGTGAAGCGCTCCTCGAGGGCGGTGCGGAGGTGGAGGTTCTCGTCCTCGAGCTCCTTCCGCTCCACCGCCTTGCGGACCAGGACGGTCAGCTCCTCGATGTCGAACGGCTTGGCGATGTAGTCCATCGCCCCCGCCTTGAGCGCCTCGACGGCCGAGCGGGTGGAGGTGTGGGCGGTGATCATGATGAAGACGATGGAGGGCGCCTGCGCCTTCACCTCGCGGATGAGGTCGATGCCCGACCCGTCGGGGAGCATGAGATCGCAGAGGACGACGTCCGGCTCGTTGCGGTGGATGGCCGCGCGCGCCTCGGCAATGGAGGAGGCGGTCTCGACGGCCCACCCCTCCCCCTCGAAGACGATCGAGAGAAAGTCGCGGAGAGAAGCCTCGTCGTCGACGATCAGCAGATTCACGGCTGGTGATTATAGGGAGAGCGGTGCTGAGACTTGCGTGACCGGCCTCGCACGGGTGGGGGGGGGCGACGAGAGATGAGCGATGAGAGATGAACGATGAACCCGGCCGTCGCGCGAGCGGTTCCTCGCTCATCGCTCATCGCTCATCGCTCATCGTTCATCGCTCATCGTTCATCGCATAAGCGGCCGTTCCCGGGGACGATTCTTTGCTCGACGTGACTGTCATCACATCGACACGCCCGGTTTGGAGCGAACGTTTCATGCTGACGAGACCGTGACCATGAATGACCCGCCAGACCGCCGGCAAGACGAAGCCGCCGAACCGCTCCGCATCCTGCTGGTGGACGACGACACGAACTACCGCGCCTACGTGGCCGCACTGACGCGCCGGCTCGGCTTCTGGGTCGACACGGCGGACGACGGGCAGGCGGGGCTCGACCGGCTCGCTCACGGGACCTACGACATGGTGGTCATCGACCACGAGATGCCGCGCCTGACCGGCATCGAGACCGTGGGGCGCCTCCGAGCGAACGAAGCCACCCAGGCGCTGTACGCGGTGATGCTCACCAGCCGGGAAGACGTCGATACGAAGCTGACGGCGCTCGACGCCGGCTTCGACGACTTCCTCACCAAGACTTCCTCGGAGCGCGAGATCGTCGCCAAGCTGACGGCCGGCCGGCGGCTGGCGGCGCGGCAGCGGACGATGGATCTCGCCATCCGCGATCTGTACGGGCTGGCGACGCGCGACGACCTGACGGGGGCGTTCAACCGCCGCTTCTTCATCTCGGAGGCCGAACGGCTGCTGGCCGAGGGGGTGGTGGTGAACGTCGTCCTCCTCGACCTCGACGGCTTCAAGCATGTGAACGACACGTACGGGCACCTGACGGGCGATCAGGTGCTGCGCGACGTCGCGACGGCGCTGCACACGCATACGCGGGTCGAAGACGTGGTGGCGCGTTTCGGCGGGGACGAGTTCGTGATCGCCGTGCCGCGTCTGGACGTGCCGGTGCTCGAGCGGATCTGCGAGCGCCTCAGCAGCGCCGTCGCCGAGATCGAATGGTCCGCGGGCGGCACGACGTTCAGCGTCGGCATCTCGGCGGGCATCGCCTCCTCGCGGCTGCTCGAAGCGCCGACGCTCGTCCAGCTGATGACCGCCGCCGACCGCGACATGTACAAGAACAAGTGGCTGCGCAAGCATCCCGGCCGCGGTCCGGAGGTGTACGAATACCCCTCGTCGGACCGGAACGTCGTGGAACGTCTCTTCCGGAACGGTTAGCAGCGCGCAGCGGAGGTCGCGTCGCGGGGTCGGGTCCGATAGCGCCGGGCGTCTCGCCGCGATTGGGTAGCCCCAGGGGGAAAAAGACTCGTCCAACAGCAGGTTTTCGATCACCAACGCGACGAGCAGCTTCGCCATCACATAGGCCTTGAACAGCTCGGGGCTGCGGGCCGGTACTTCGCCGAGATGCAGCACCGATTTGAGGTTCTTGAATTTCATCTCGATCTGCCAGCGCAGCCGATACAGCTCGAGCACCTGTGCTGCTGAATACTCATCCGTCAAATTGGTGATTTACGTAGAAGTAGCCTGCTGCTTCGAGAGTACGAGGATCGATCGCCGTGCCGTGACGGCGACTCTCGGCGATGGCACGCTGGCGTGACCGCTCCGCAGTAGCCTCACTCTTCCGAATCGCCACTACTCGACACGCGACGCGGCTCGTCTTCGAGACCTCGAACTGCACGAGAAATGAGCCGGCACGGGCGTCCGGCAGACTGCGCAGCGCCGCAAAGAGATCGAACGGCTTGCCCTCGAGATCTTTCAATGGAACCGATGCCCACGGCAGCCGGACGATGAAATTCGCTCCAGTTTCGCTCAGACGCGCCAGCGGCTTGCGGTGCGCGTAGCCTCGATCAGCGAGCACGATCTCACCCGGCAGGAAGGTGAACCGGTCCAGGCTCTCCGAGCCGCGACCATCGGTGACCTCGATCGCGTCGATGCAATTCAATCCAAGATCCATCCCCAGGTGCACGCGAAGATCCGTACCGCGATGTCCAATACGCGCGATGGCCGTGGCATCAATCACCCGGATGCGGACACCTTCAGGCAGCACGGTCCGCCGCTCTGTCAACATCACTCCGAGCATTGCGCCGAACCACGGGCCGGCTCGTTTCAAACGCTTCAGGAGCGCCACATCGCTCAGCTCCGCCAGACCAGCTTCCGACGCGAGCGCCACCGTCTCGCGCAGCGACCGCCCGGCCACGGCCCAGATCATCAACATCTGCAACAGGTCCGCTGGCGAGTGCACCTCGCGCCTGCGAACGAACGCCCCCGTCCGGTACGCCAGCTCGTTGACCTTCCCCTCTCCCCCGAGCAGCGCTAGCAGATACGGCCACTGAAACTGAACCCACTCCCGCTCATCCACATCCACACGTGGTTTCATGAAGTTACGGTAGCACCAAGGAAAGTTAGCGCCAATGCGGCGGGACGCCCGCTCCCCGAAAGCCGGCCTGACGGGGTGGGGATCATCGAGAGAGCAGCGCCGCCACGTCCGCGACCCTCCTCGCATCGAGTCTCTCCGCCGCCATGGTCCGCAGCAGGAGCTCGCCGCCGGCGCGATGACGCCGGTAGAGCGACTCCGGCAACGTGAGGCCGGCGCGCCGCGCCGCATCCGCAAAGGCCAGGATGGCTGCATCGCCTGCAATGCGCGGCCGCAGGGTGCGCTGATTTCGAGCCGCGGCAGCAGCGATGCCGCTTTGCAGAACCCGCCGCCGCACCCGGTTCTTCTTGGCGATCGTCTCGACGATCCGGGTCTCGGAGCCCCCCGGTAGAAAGTAGATCGCGCGGACGGAGTCGCGGGTCTGGCCGATGCGATGCGCGCGGCCGTTGCGCTGGTCGAGCTTCACCGGATTCCAAGGGATGTCGTAATGCACGACCACGCCCGCGCGCTGGAGGTTGAGCCCTTCCGCGGCGAGGTCGGTGGAGATGAGCACGTCGATGCGCCCGCGCTGGAAGGCGTCGAGCACGGCGTCGCGGGAGCGCTCGCGCGCGGTGACGACGCCGCATCTGCGGATCTCGCGGAGCGCGTCGTACAGCTCGAACGCGGTGGCGGCCGCGCCGGTGAAGATCAGCATCGGCTCGCGTTCCTCTCTCACGAGCTCCATCAACTGGTTCACCTTCGTACGTGGTGAGAGCGCGATGCAGGCGACCAGCGCTTCGAGGCGTGCCACCTCTTCATCGATCGCGTGCGGATCGGCCTCACCCGCCGGCGCGAACATCTCCCAGAAGAGCACCTGCTGGAAGACATCGCGATCTTCCTCATGACCGAAGGCGCGGCGGTAATCGCGTTTCGGCAGCGTGCGTCCACTGGCGATGCAGTGCCGCGCGCGCTCATAGAACCGCAGCTGGCGGCGGAGCGATTCGAGGAGCGCCGCTTCGCTCGATTCGAGCCGGCGCCAGAGGAAACGGCGAAGAATGACGTGGTCGCCGACGAGCGGAAACTGCAGCACATCGATCAGCCGGGCGACCTCACCGGCGGCGGTGAAGATCGGGTGGCGGACTACGCGGCGTTCGAGCTCGCCGAAGCGGAGGTCGTCCGTCAGCACGCTGCGATCTCTTCGAATCACCAGGGCGTTGACGATGATGGCGAGTGCTTCGGCATCTCCCGTGGCGAAGGCGACGTCGAGCGACGGCACACCGAGGTCCGCCAGAAGGTCATCCCGCGCGAAGAGCCGCACCAGCGCTTCGAGGTCCGCGACGCTGTTGCAGATCGGCGTGGCGGTGACGAGGAGCAGGCGGGCTCCGACGCTCCGTTGCGCGAGCGCGGCGTAGCGGCGGGTCTTCGGGTTGCGGAAGGCGTGCGCTTCGTCGACCACCATGAGCCTTGGGCGCGCGCTGCACTCCGGCGGGATGCGGTCGTGCGTGAAGAGCTCGGCCTCGACGTGGAACGTGGCCAGCGTTTCGCGCCACTGCGAGACGAGTGCATTGGGGATGACCAGCTCGGCATGCTGTGCGCGGCGCATCAGCTCCGCGGCGACGAACGACTTGCCGAGGCCGACCTCGTCCGCCAGGATCACTCCGCCGCGTGCGGCGAGCGTCGCTTCGGCGCGTGCGACCGCTTCGCGTTGATGCTCAGCGAGGGTCACGGAGCCTCCAGGCGATGAAGGACTTCAACGTCGCGAGCTCGCCCTCGGCCAAGCCATACAACCGGCCAACGAGCGCATCGATCTCGTCCTGCACGTCGCTGCCTTGATGGGCGCGGCGGGCGAGACGCAGCAGCGCCGCTTCTTCGCCGCGGACGAAGGGGACCTTCGCGACGGTGCGGCCGAAGTAGCGAAAGTGGGCGTCTTTGGCGCGGTCGCCGACGGCGAGGAGGAGGGCGTCGACCACGGCGGAGTTGAGTAGCGCGGTCAGGACGTAGGCCTCCTCCATCGAGACGGCGTCGAGGGCGTAGAGGGTCTGGTTGGGGACGAGGGGGACGCTGTGCGCGCCGATGGTGACCTGGTCGGGGAGGACCGTGGCGGCCATCCCTCGGGAGAGGTCTTTCCACGCGACCTTGATGCCGACGTGCTCGGGGCGGACGAAGGAGAGGCGGACGGCGCGGGGGTCGATCCGTCGCATCGTGGCGAACTGGCGCAGCCAGTGGGGGGGCGACGGCCATCCGGCCGCCTCTTTTCCACCTCGTCCACGCGGCGGCCAGAGCATCCAGTGCGAGCCGCCGCTGCTCCAGCGCCGGACGTCGCGCCCTCGGACGCAGCGGCAGACGGCGGTGAGGGGGAGCTCGAGGCCGTCACGGAGACGAACGGTGTCGCCGCGGAGCTCTTCGACGTCCAGAAAGAAGTTGCGGTTGTCGCCGGTCTTGACGCCCATGAAGGGCTTGCGGCCGAGCACCTCGGCGAGCGGTGGGTGCTGGCGGCGGAGGCGGGAGAGGATCCGGGCGACATCGGCGGGGAGGAGCGACCATTCGCCGGACTCGCGCAGCGACGCTTGCGGCAAAGTGAAGGCCTGTCCCCCGGCGCTCACCGCCACCGGGCCGCCGGCGCTCACGGCGACCGAACCGCGTTCGCGGCCGTTCGCGCAGAGGATGCCGAGGGGGAAGGTGTCGGCGTCGAACCAGGCGCGGCGGCGGGGGTCGTCGCTCCAGTCGTCGATGGAGAGGATGGTGGTGCGCTCGGCGGCGAGGCGGCGCAGCGGGGCGGCGTAGGCGCTGCCGAGGATCTTGGAGGGCATGAGCAGGGCCACCACGCCGCCGGGGGCGGCCAGCTGCAGGGCGCGCTCGAAGAAGGTGACGGAGAGGTCGGGCTGGTGGAAGGCGGCGCCGGAGGCGCTGGGGCGGAAGAGGGTGTAGCGGTCGGCCAGCATCGCCTTGGTGCTCGCGTCGATGCGGCTATTGCGCACCCACGGCGGGTTGCCGGCCACGATGTCGAAACCACCCGCGGCCATCACGGGCGCAAAGTGGACGTCGAAGGAGAAGAAGTCGAGCGAGCCGTCTTCGACGCGGTCGAGCTTGCGCTGCAGCCCGGCGATGCGCTCCTGGAGGGCGCGGCACGCTTCGGCATCCGCGGGGACGACGCGGCCGAAGAGGTCGTGCCGCGGAGTGGTGCGCCGGGCGAGCTCCTGTTCGGCGGCGTCGATGGATTTGGCCAGGAGCTCGGAGGCGAGGCGCTGGTCGTTGCCGCGGAGGATGCGGGCGATGAGGGGGCGCTGGGCGTGGGAGGCGGTGCGGTAGCGCTCGAGGAGGTCCTGCTGGGTGCGGAGGGCGTAGAGCCAGTCGCGGTAGACGTCGGCGCGGCCGTCGCCGAGAAAGTCGGTGGGGGCGAGGAGGGAGTTGCCCTGCATGATGTTGCGGTCGAGGTTGGGCAGGGGCGGCACCTCTTCGATGGCTACGTCGATGGCGGGAGGGGTGCTGGCGACGATGGCCAGCCAGAGCCGCAGCTCGCAGAGGCGCACCGCCCGCGGCTCGAGGTCGACGCCGTAGAGGGAGCGCTCGATGATCCGCCGGCGTAGGCCGGGCGGGGCCTGGCCGGTGAGCCGGCGGTGCAGGCGCTCGATGACGCCGAGGGCGGAGAGGAGGAAGGCGCCGGAGCCGCAGGCGGGGTCGAGGAGGGTGATGGTCTCGAGGCGGGCGGCGAGCTGCTCCGGCTCCCCCTCCCCCAGCCAGTGCACGATTGCTTTTTCGGTGAGGGTGTCGACGATCTCGCGGGGGGTGTAGAAGCTGCCGCTGGCGGCGCGCTCGCCGCCGGCCATCAGCGACTCGAAGACCTTGCCGAGCATCTCCGGGTCGACGCGGGTGCCGGCGGCGGCACTCTCCGCGTCGCCGGTCTCGTCGATGCAGAAATCGAACTTTTCGAAGAGCTCTTCGACCACCCGCTGCATCAGCTCGTTCGGCAGGTGGAGCTCGCGATGACGGCGCTCGAAGGGGGACGGCTCGAAGAGGCCGCCGTTGAGGTACGGGATGCGGCCGAGCCTGCGGGCGGCGAGGGTGCGCTCGTGCAGCGGCGTGTTGAGGCAGCCGAAGAAGAGCGGCAGGAGGACGCCGGAGAACCACTCCCGGCCGCGGCGGACCTCGTGCGCGAGGCGGTCGGCGAGGAAGCGGCGCTCGCCGTTCAGCCATCCTTTCTCCTGGACGAAGGAGAGGAAGAGGAGGCGGGAGAGGATCAGCAGCGCTTCGCCGTCGACGGCTTCCTTCGGCTCGTCGGGGAAGGCGGCGCGCAGCGAGGCGGCGACGTCGTAGACCGCCTGGCGGAAGCGGAGGAAGAACTGGCGGCCGACGCTCTCGCGATCGAGGGCGCGGTCGAAGATGCGGGGGAGCTCGCTCTCGGGGCCGGCGGTGAGGAGATTGAGACGGCCGAGGGAGTGCGGCGTGGGACGAGCGAGATCGACGTCGAGACGGCGCAGCGTGCGGCCGGCGAGATCATAAAGCGCGAGCGGTTTGTGTGACGGTTCGTGTGATTGATTACCGACCTGATTATTGTTGATTGATGGTGACTGATGAATCAGTACCGATTTTGTGGCTTGATTGTATTGATTGTAATCCCGTAAGAATTGAGAGATATCTTTTTCGTGTACGTTCCCAGTGAGAACGAAGAGGTCGAACGCGCGCAGGCGTACGGCCAGCTGGAAGCGGGTGTCGCCATGCGTCCCCTCGGCGAAGGGAATCTGAACGCCGCCGCGGCGCCATTCTTCGGCGTCGACGTCGACCGGGGCGACCGGATAGCCGAGGAGGCGGAGGAGGGAGAGAGCGTCCGCGCCGTGGAGATCGGAGGGGCTCAGCATAAACTACCCCCCGCCTGATGCCGATCCGCTGGGCTTACCTCAAACGTGTGCTGGCCGGGGCCATCTTCGGCCTCTACATGACGCACCTGCTGTACTTTCTGAATCCGCAGGTGGAGATCACGCCGGGGCGGCTGGCCATCGTCACGATCATCTACGGCCTGATCTGCGGCTTCCTCTTCGGCTCGGCGCTGTGGGGACTGCGCGCGCTGCGGGTGCGGCTGTTCGGACGGCCGGACCTTTACCGCACGCACGGCTTCGGCTTCGTGGTCTTCGCCGCCTTCACCGCCTCGGCCATCTACTGGATCCACCTGCAGGTGGTGCGGATCTACCTGCCGATCGGCGCGGTGCGGGTCCTGTCGAAGGCGACCAACGTCATCGCGGTGACGGCTTTCGTGCTGCTGGCGCTGTGGGTGATCGAGCGCAACGCGCACCGCCGCCTCTCGCGGGCGATCTTTTTCGTCGGGGTGGTGCTGATCGCGGTCTCGTCGTTCTTTCTCTACCAGCGGCGCGAGAGCTACCGCACCGAGCGGCGCAACGTGGTGGTGGCGAACATCGGGGCGGTGGCGGGGCAGCGGCCGGTGCTGGTGGTGGCGATCCGCAACCTGCCGTACGACTGGATCGTGACCATGGCCGGCGAGGGCCTCCTGCCGTGGCTGGAGGGGGAGACGCGGCGCTCGTGGTTCACGCGGCTCGAGCCGTTCCCCACCACCAGCCCGAAGTCGTTGTGGGCGTCGCTGGCCACCGGCAAGCTGCCGTACCGCCACGGGGTGACGGGGCGCTTTTCGTATCGCACGCCGCTCAATGCCGAGGAGCCGTTCCTGCTGCTGCCGAGCGGGGTCGGCTTCCGGGCATGGGGGCTGATCCCGCCGGTGGAGCGGATCTCGGCGCCACTCCCCGCCGGCGATGCGTTGCCGCTGTGGGAGATCTTCGCGCGGCTGCAGCTGCGCGCGTCGGTGGTCGGCTGGCCGTCGTCGCGCACCACCGGCGCGACGCGGGTGATCACGGACGATCAGTTGCGCAGCCGGCCGGTGAACATCGCCACGGTCGGTGACGTCGCGCAGCGCTTTCAGCGCACCGGTGCGGCGCGCGGCCGCGTCCTGGCGGCGCTGGCGCGCGACCGGGCGGCGGTGGGGCTGATCGCTTCGCGAGAGACGTTCGACCTGCGGGTGGTCTGGATCGAAGGCTTCTCGGAGGCGCAGCGCGCGCTGCACATCTTCTCGAACGAGCTGCCGCCGAAGGAGGAGCGCAACGGCGAGGCGATGCGCGCCTATGCGCAGCAGCTCGACCGCATGCTGGCGGAGCTGGCGCGGCAGCATCCGGAGCATGTGCTGGTGATCTGCTCCCCCTCCGCCGTTGCGCCGCCGCGGCTGCCGACCACCGCCTACGCGCGGGCCATGCAGGTGCTGACGCGCGACGATCCGGGGGCGGACGACGGCTTCATGCTGGTGGCGGGGCCGGGGGTGACGCACCGTCCGAACCCGACCGCCGCCTACGTGGCCGACGTCGTGCCGACGGTGCTGTTCGCGGCCGGACTGCCGATCGGCCGCGACATGGACGGGCGCATCCTGACCGATGCGTTCTCCGACGAGCTGCTGCGGCGCCGGGCGGTCTCCGCGATCCAGACCTACGAGGCGGAGCGGGTGGTCGTGCGGCGCGGGCGCTGAAAACGCCGAGGAACTCCGAGGAACCGCGAGGAACTCCGAGGAACCGATCACTGCTCCCTCCACTTCCGGGCGCCGGCGTCGTAGCGGAGGACGCGCATCCTGGCAGTGGCGCCGTAGACACGCACGGCGTACAGCACGCCGGCGCGGTCGGTGAGGTAGATCGTGCCGGGGGTCGATTCGCCCATCGGGGAGAACGAGCAGATCTGCGTCCTGCCGAACTGCACGGGCGATTTCGTCGGCGGCATCTTGTCGCCGTCGGGGTCTTTGATGGTCTCGGCGAGCATGCCGATGCGGGCCAGGCTCTGCGGCGGCAGGAGGGTGCGCGGGAGACTCCAGACGGGGTCGGTGCCGCGCTTGATGTCTTCGCTCTTCACGCCGTCGCCGTCGCCGTCGTCGAAGATGGCCAGCATCCAGGTGCCCTCGACGTCGATGAAGCGGACGCCGACGTTGGCGCCGCGGGCGATGGCGCGGGAACGTGCTTCGTGAAAAACGGCGCGCAGCTCGTACGAGGCGGCGCGGACGGCCGACCGGCGGCGCAGGGAACCGAAGGCGGGGACGGCCACCAGAACGGTCAGGCCGATGATGGCGACGATGGTGAGGAGCTCGGCGAGCGAATAGCCGCGTGACGCTGGGCGCACGGGGGACCTCCTGTTTTCTGCGGGTGGGTGAAGGTGGGGCCGCCGCGCGAGGGGGAGAGGTGCGCGGCAGCCCCGTTGAGGATGTGGGGTGGGATGGGGGGCGGGAGCGTCTTACGACGCCGTGCTGGCGGGCTGCTGTTTCTTCGCGCGCGGCTTGCCGGGGAGCTTGACCTTGGCGGTCAGCGTGGTCTTGCCGTCGACGGCGATGTAGGGGGCGATCCGGTCGTAGCTCTTCTCGCCGAAGCCTTTGACCTGCATCAGGTCGGCGGTCTTCTTGAACGGGCCGTGCTGGGTGCGGTAGTCGATGATCCGCTGGGCGGCTTTTGCGCCGACCCGCGGCAGCAGCGCGAGCTGCGCCGCGTCGGCGGTGTTGATGTTGACGACGCCGCTGCTTTTGGCCGGCGCGCCGGAATCGGCAGCGTCGGCGGCGAAGGCAGGCGAGGTGAAGGCGAGAAGGACGAGGACGAGCGTGAAGAGTTGCAGGGACTTCCGCATGGGTCTTTTCTCCTTTTTGGTTAGTGGGTTGACCGGGTCAGGCTTCGGTACTGTTTGGCTGTTCCACCGAATGTCTTTTTGGTCTCTCGGACCTTTCGTTTCACCACTTCGCTCTCTTCAGCACCACCTCCTTTCGGGGGGTGTGAATCGCAAGCGGGCGGCCACGGGGTGGCGGGCGGTAAGTTGTTGGTGGAGTGCCAGTTAGCGCGATTTGGCGTTTTGGCGGATGTCAAAACTTTTTGCCTTGCCCGGGGGTTCAGCAAAGGGAGTAGCCATTCAGCTGTTCAGCTACTCAGCTGTTCAGGCGGCGGGAGCGGTGTGCGGCGCCTGAGCAGCTGAAAAGCTGAGCAGCTGCGGCCGTGACAACGCGCACACGGCTCCGTGGCGCGATCGGCATACATGCGCGGGGGGCGGCGTTACCATCCGCGATGAAACGCATCATGGTTGCACTCGTATCGCTCGCCCTCTTCGTCACCCCGCTCTCCGCCGCGAAAGAAAAGAAGGTGAAGACGGTCAACATCAAGGTCAGCGGCGGCTTCTACTCGCCCGACGTGGTCAAGGTGAAGAAAGGCGAAAAGGTCCGCCTCGCCTTCACTCGTGACGAAAAGCCGACCTGCGGCGACACCGTCAGCATCCCGGCGCTGAAGATCTCGAAGAAGATCGAGCTCGGCAAGACCACGAACATCGACATCACGCCGAAGAGCGATCTGGTCTTCAACTGCGGGATGGACATGATGCGGGGGAAGATCGTGGTGCAGTAACTCAGCGACACCGATGAGCGATGAGAGATGAGCGATGAACGTCCGCGCGACGTCTCGGTTCATCGCTCATCGTTCATCGCTCATCGCTCCCCCTCTACACCTTCAGCTTCGCCACGCGCACTTTGCGAGGGGTGCCGGGCTCGGTCCACGAGAACCACACCTCGCGATCGCCCACCATCGTCGTGCGCGGGAAGCCGGCAGCGCGGGCGGCGGTGGTCGATCCGAGGGGTTTGGGGTCGCGCATCCTGCCGTCGGGGGAGACGCGGCGGGTCATGATGCTGGCCCCTTCGCTCTGGGTCTCGATCCAGGTCACGAGGGCGCTGCCGTCGCGGAGGAGCTGCACGTCGGCGCGGCCGGCCGGCTTGCCGGCATCGACGCGGATCGGTGCGGCGAACGACGCGCCGGCGTTCTTCGAGAAGGCGACGTTCACTTTCGGCTGGCCGCCGCCGGAGGTGAACCACGCCACGACCACGTTGCCGCCGCGCGCGTCCATCTGCGGGCCGTTGACCGGGCAGCCGTTGATCTTCCAGTTGTCTTTGTGAACGGGCGCGGGCTGGCTCCAGCGGCCGCCCGGCAGCAGACGGGTGACGCTGATGTCGCGGATCTCCTCCTCGGAGCGATCGCGATACGCGACCACCGGGCCGCTGGAGGTCATGGTCATGGCGGTCGTGCAGCATTCGCAGGCCCGCGGGTCGAGAAGCGTCTCGCCGGAGGTCACGAGGGTCGGGTCGAGGTTCGCGTAGCGGACGGTCATCGCGCCGCCGCCGTGACCGTGCGCGTCGTCCATCGTCATCTCACGTCCGTCGAGCCAGACGATCGCGACGCCGCGCTCGCGCGGGACCATGGAGACGAAGCCGTGCTCGGCCTGCTTGCCGTCGGTGTGCAGCACGCGCGACGGACGCCAGCTCTTCCCGCCGTCGGGTGACGAGGTCACGTGCACGTCGTAGGAGTAGGTGCCGTCGCCGTTCTTCTGCAGCCAGTGGGCGAAGAGCGTCCCGCGCGCGTCGGCCACGATCGACGGGAAATCGGCCCAGTTCACGAAGAAGTCGTCGCGCGTGACGATGGTCCGCGCCTCGGTCCACGACCCTTTTGCGTACGAGGCGAACTTCAGGGAGTAGCGCTTTCCGGCCACCGGCTCGAGCCACGACATCAGCACGCGGCCGTCTCTGGCGGTCGACAGAAAGGGCGCCATCGCGTCGCGTCCGGCAGGCGAAGGCAGCTCGGTGACGTCCGCCTGACCGCAGGCGACCGAGGCGAACAGGAAGAGGACCAGGGCAACCCGGAGCGACATGGCGCCGGATTGTAGAGCTATACTCGTTCCACGGCCCTCGGATGAAGGAAAAGCGCGCGACCTACCGCTTCCTCCACGTCACACCGCGTCGCATCTTCGAGCAACTCGATCAGTACGTCGTCGGCCAGCGGCACGCGAAGGAAGTGCTGGCCATCGCGGCCTACAACCACCTCAAACGGATCGAATACCTCAAGTTCGGCGGCTCGGGTGAGGTGTCGATCCGCAAATCGAACATCCTGATGATCGGCCCGTCGGGCAGCGGCAAGACTTACCTGGCCCGCACCCTGGCACGCATCCTCGACGTCCCGTTCGCGTACAACGACGCCACCTCGTTCACCGAGGCCGGCTATTACGGCGAGGACGTCGAGACGGCGCTCGGGAAGCTCATCTACCAGACCAAGCAGGACGTCAAGGAAGCGGAGAACGGGATCGTCTTCATCGACGAGATCGACAAGATCGCCCGGCGCGCGAACGGCTCCCGCGGCGGCGGCTCGGCCTCGCGCGACATCGGCGGCGAGGGGGTCCAGCAGTCGCTGCTGAAGATCCTGGAGGGGGAGAAGCTCTTCGTCCCGACCAACGTCACCGCGCACTGGCAGAAGTTCGAGTTCGCCGAGATCGACATCTCGAACATCCTCTTCATCTGCGCCGGCGCGTTCAGCGACATGGAGCGCGAGGACGGCCGCTCGGTCGGCTTCGTCGAGCAGGGCGCGCCGGCCAGCCGCGAGACCTCGACCGACGCGCTCGTCAAGTATGGCTTCCTGCCGGAGCTGCTCGGGCGGTTGCCGGTGCGCGTGGAGCTCGATCCGCTCACGGCCGGCGACCTGGTGTCGATCCTCACCCAGCCGCGCGAGGCGATGATCCCGGAGTACCAGCGGCTCTGCGCGCTCGATCAGATCCAGCTCGATTTCACCCCCGCCGCGCTGTATGCAATGGCGGAGGCGGCGCTGCGGCAGCGACTCGGCGCGCGGGCCCTGCGGGCCATCGTCGAGAAGGTGCTGCACCCGATCCTCTTCCTCGGCCCGGAGCGCGCCGGCGAGCGGATCACGGTGGACGTCGACGACGTGAAACGCGCCGTTTTCTGAGCGATTTCGAATCCGGGTCTTACATGTGGCATGCTCATCGCTGCCACCCGACAAACTGATGCGCACGATTGGAATCGCCGCGAAATCCACCGAAGCCGCGCTGGCGCAAGCCGCGAGCGTCGCGAAGGAGATCCGCTCGCGCGGCCTCTCCGTCATTCTCGACGAAGACACGGCCCGCGACGTCGGCGACGACCAGCCGTCGGCCGCCAAGTCGGAGCTCGGCAAACGGGCCGACCTGCTGATCACGTTCGGCGGCGACGGGACGCTGCTCTCGGTGGCACGCCACGCGCCGGAGCACGTGCCGATCATCGGCGTGAACATGGGGACGCTCGGCTTCCTCACCGAGATCCGGGTCGAGGAGTTCGAGACGATGCTCGACCGCGTCCTGGCCGGCGATTACTTCGTCGAGCCGCGGGTCGCCTTCACCGTGCACGTGCACGGGCCGGACCGCGATCCGGAGAAGCAGTACCGCGTGCTCAACGACGTGGCCATCAACAAGAGCGCGGTGGCGCGGATCATCTCGATGCGGGTCAGCGTGGCGGGGCTCTTCGTCTCCACGTTCCGCGGCGACGGGCTGATCGTCTCGACGCCGACCGGCTCGACGGCGTACAACCTCTCCGCCGGCGGCCCGATCATCTATCCGACCATGGGGGCGGTGGTGGTGACGCCGATCTGCCCGCACATGCTCACCAACCGGCCGATCGTGCTGCCGGACGAGCTCGACATCGAGATCGGCCTGATGACACCCGATGCGAAAGACATTTTCCTGACCCTCGACGGCCAGGAGGGATTCGAGATCACCGACGCCGACCGGGTCTGCGTCCAGAAATCGGCCGAGCACGTCCTGCTCGTCCAGTCACCGGAAAAGAATTACTTCGACGTGCTGCGCAACAAGCTGAAGTGGGGGGAAGGATGAACCGAACCGCACTGCTCGCGCTTTTTCTGCCGCTGTTCGCGGCCACCGCGTTCGCGGCCACCGCGTTCGCGGCCGATCCAATCTACATCGACCAGCTCATGGAGATGCCGCTGGGGACGCTGCAGCGCACGTTTCCCGACCTGCGCAAGGAAGGCTGCTACCAGCTGGCCGCCGATCGTTTTCTCTTGATCCAGATCGAGAAGAAAGACCAGAAGCCGGGACGGATCGTCCTCACGTCGACGTCCCCCTGCCGCCGGCCGATCGAGTCGCCGAACGTCGACGTGCGCGTCCGCAACGGGATCGATCTGGGACTCGGCCCCACGGAGATCATCAGCAAGGCCGGCCGCCCAGACACCGCGGCCAAGCCGGATGGCGAGCTGCGCCGCTTCGGCGACCTCGAATACTTTTTCATCTGCCGGGTCAGCGACGGCTGTGCACGGCACACGAGCATCTTCCTGAAAGGCGGCGTCGTGTCGGCGGTCGCGGAGTGGTATTCGGACTGAGGCTTACAGCTGTTCAGCTACTCAGCCGTTCAGCTCCTGAATGGCTGAGAAGCTGTGCAGCTGAGTAGCTGCATCTCCCTACCGCAGCGAGCTCTCGTACGTGCCGCGCACGGCCGCAACGTACGCCTGCGTCTCGCGATACGGCGGAACGCCTTTGTAGCGGGCCACCGCGCCGGGGCCGGCGTTGTAGGCGGCCAGGGCGAGGTCGAGGTCGCCGTTGAAGGTGTCGAGCAGCGTGCGCAGGTAGCGCGTGCCGCCGTGGATGTTCTGCCGGGCGTCGAAGACGTCGGTCACGCCGAGGAAGCGGGCCGTAGCGGGCATGAGCTGCATCAGACCGCCGGCGCCGACGCGGGAGACGGCGTTCGGGTTCCAGGCCGATTCGCGGCGGACGACCGCCGCCACGAGCCGCGGATCGACGCCGTGCGTCCGGGCCGCTTCGCGAATGTAGGCGTCGAACTGCGGCGGGACCTTCGCGCTGGCGCTACCGTCGAAGAGCACGCGGCCGAACGAGCGGGTGGCAA
This sequence comes from Thermoanaerobaculia bacterium, assembly GCA_036398925.1. GTDB lineage: Bacteria > Acidobacteriota > Thermoanaerobaculia > Gp7-AA8 > Gp7-AA8 > DASWOB01. The sequence goes on along the minus strand of DASWOB010000096.1, from coordinate 73,658 downwards.
ACGCGCGCGTCGAGCGAAGCGACACCAGCGATTCGCGGATATTGCCGAAGAAGCGATACGCGGTGATGGAGCGCGAGTCGTTCTTGATGACGATCTTCCCCGGCTTGAGCTTCACCGCGGGGACCGACGAGGCCGTGAGCTTGCGCTCATTCGCCATCGCCGCTGTGGTGACGGAGAGTGTGAGCAAGATCACAGATAAGTTTTTCATGAGGCGCTGTGGGAACCGCATGTTCACGTGTAGCATTCCGGCTCATGCGTAAGACCGTGGCCGCAACCCTCTTCACGCTCGCGTTTGCCTGTGCTCCCGCCCAACCCCCCGCACAAACCGTACCGCCTGCTGACAGCGGTACGTTGTTCATCGGCGGAACGGTGGTGGCCGGCCGCGATCAGAGCCCCCAGAAGGGCTACGCCGTCCTCACCAGCGGCGGCCTCATTCGCGCGGTCGGCCCCGCCGATCAGCTGCGCGCCGCGAACCCGCACGCGAAGGTGGTCGATACCTCGAACGCCACCATCCTGCCCGGCCTCACCGACGCGCACGGTCATCTCTACGGCCTCGGGCAGTCGCTCGATACGGTCAACCTGGTCGGCACGACCTCCCTCGACGAAGTGCTGGCCCGCGTGAAAGAGCGCGCTTCGCGCGCGCGGGCCGGCGAGTGGATCCTCGGCCGCGGCTGGGACCAGAACGACTGGCCGGTGAAGGAGTATCCGACCGCCGCGCAACTCGATGCGGCCGTCCCCGATCATCCGGTCTGGCTCGAGCGGATCGACGGTCACGCGGGGGTCGGCAACAGCGCCGCGTTGCGCGCGGCCGGCGTCACCGACGGCCTCGCCGATCCTGCCGGCGGAAAGATCATCCGCAACGCGAGCGGCGTCCCGACCGGCGTCTTCATCGATACCGCGCAGGGTCTCGTCGAGCGCGCCATCCCCGCGGCGAGCTTCGAACAGGTGAAAGCGCGCGTCCTCGCCGCCGCGCAGACCATCGCGAAGCACGGCCTCACCGAAATGCACGACGCCGGCGGCACGGACGACACCATCCGCGCCATCCGCGAGCTGATCGACGAGAAGCGCTTCCCGATCCGCGTCTCGGTGATGCTCAGCGACAACGCGCAACTGCTCGAGAAGTGGTTCGCGAGCGGGCCGCTCCTCGATTACGGCGACCGCCTCACCGTCCGCTCGATCAAGACCTACGCCGACGGCGCCCTCGGCAGCCGCGGCGCGGCGCTGCTCGCCCCCTACAGCGACGATCCCGCCAACAGCGGGCTGATGATCGCGACCCCGGAGCACATCGAGGCGCTGTCGCGCCGTGCGCTGGCGACCGGCTTCCAGGTCAACACGCACGCGATCGGCGATCGCGGCACGCGCAACACCATCGACGCGTACGAGCGCGCCGGCGTCTCCGCCAAGTACCGCTTCCGCATCGAGCACCTGCAGGTCATCGCGCCGGACGACGTCCCGCGCCTCGTGCAGCGCGGCATCATCGCCTCCATGCAGCCGACGCACGCCACCTCCGACATGTACTGGGCCGAGCAGCGTCTCGGCCCCGAGCGCGTGCTCGGCGCCTATGCGTGGCGGACGATTCTCGCGGCGAGAGGACGGCTGGCGCTCGGCTCCGACTTTCCGGTCGAGGATGTCAATCCGTTCTACGGCATCGCCGCGGCGGTCACGCGGCAGGACATGAAGGGGTGGCCGGAGGGCGGCTGGTATCCGCTGCAGCGGCTGACGCTGGCGGAGGCCATTCGCGGCTTCACGCTCGATGCGGCCTACGCGGCGTTCGAGGAGAACACGCGCGGCACCATCGAGGTCGGGAAGCTGGCCGACCTGACCATCGTGGAGGGAGACCTCTTCGCGACCGCGCCGCTGGCGCTCTGGAACGCGAAGGTGCGGGCGACGGTGGTGGGTGGCGAGATCGTGTACGGCCAGCAGTAGTGTGGCGAGGGCTTCCGGATCGAAGCCCTCATCACACGGTTACCTGTCGAAATCCTCAAAGTGCGTGAGCGCGCGAAAGTCCTGATAGCGCTCGTGCACGTCGTTCAGCGTGATCTCGCGCAGCCGGTCGAGCGAGAACTTTTCGACCGTGAACGACGCCAGCACGCTGCCGAAGATGATCGCGCGGCGCAGCTCGCGGTCGTGGATCTCGCTGCGTGAGGCGAGATAGCCGAGGAAGCCGCCCGCGAAGGTATCGCCCGCGCCGGTCGGATCGAAGACGTTCTCGAGCGGATAGGCTGGTGCAGCGAAGATCGCGTCCTGGGTGATCATCAGCACGCCGTACTCGCCGCGCTTGACCACCAGCGTCTTCGGGCCGAGGTCGAGGATCTGGCGGCAGCCCTTCACCAGGTTCGCCTCGTTCGTGAACTGGCGGACCTCCGCCTCGTTGATCACGATCAGATCGACCTCGCGGAAGATGCGCTCCAGCGCCGCCTTCTCCGAGGTGATCCAGTAATTCATCGTGTCGAGCGCCACCAGGCGGGGGCGCTTGCACTGCTTGAGCACATCCATCTGCAGCTCCGGATGGATGTTGGCGAGGAAGAGCACGTCGGCGTTCCGCTGCTGCTCGCTCAGCTGCGGCTTGAAGCCGGCGAAGACGTTGAGCTGCGTGTCGCGGGTCCTGGCGACGTTCAGGTCGTAGCCGTACTCGCCGCTCCAGAAGAAGGTCTTCTCCCCCGGGATGCGCTGCAGCCCTTCGGTGTTGATGCGGCGGCCGTTGAAGACCGAGGCGTCTTCGGCGGTGAAGTCGTCGCCGACCACGGCCACGAGCGAGACGTCGGTGAAGAACGACGCGGCGACCGAAAAGTAGGTGGCCGAGCCGCCGATGCAGCGGTCGATCTTTCCGAACGGGGTTTCGAGCGCGTCGAACGCAACGCTCCCAACGACGAGGATGGACATGGTTCTCCCTATCTCACTTGATGTATTTGCCGATGATCGGGGCGAGGTCGTCGCGCACCCGCGGCGGGATGACGGCCGGGTCGGTGAGGATGGCGTACTGCAGCGCGTTGACGCAACCGCAGTCGCGCTTCCGCTCCGCCGCGCGTTTGATCGAACCGCGCAGGATCTTGTTGGCCGTCCCGGCATTGGCGCGGAGATAGCCGAGGATCTCCTCGATGCTGACGTCGCCATGCTCTTCGTACCAGCAGTCGTAGTCGGTGACGAGGGCCATCGTCGCGTAGCAGATCTCCGCCTCGCGCGCGAGCTTCGCCTCCTGCAGGTTGGTCATGCCGATCACGTCGACGCCCCAGCTGCGGTAGAGGTGCGACTCGGCGCGCGTCGAGAACTGCGGCCCTTCCATGCAGAGGTACGTGCCGCCCATGTGGTGGCGCGCGCCGTTCTCCTGCGCCGCCTCCCCCATCAGGAACGAGACGCTGGCGCAGATCGGATCGGCGAACTGCACGTGCCCGACGATGCCGTTGCCGAAGAAGGTGTCGGGCCGGTGGCGCGTGCGATCGATGAACTGATGCGGAAAGACGATGTCGGTCGGGTGATAGGTCTCTTTCATCGAGCCGACCGCGCTCGCCGACAGGATGGTGTGCACACCCAGGACCTTCATCCCGTAGATGTTGGCGCGGTAGTTCAGCTCCGTCGGCATCAGGCGATGCCCTCGGCCGTGGCGCGAGAGGAACGCCACGCGCACGCCATCCACTTCGCCGATGGTGTACGGATCGGACGGCGCGCCGAACGGCGTGTCGATGCTGCGCTCGAAGAGCACGGAGAGGCCGCTCATCTCGTAGAGGCCGGAGCCGCCGATGATGCCGATTTGTGCGTCGCTCATCCTCGAAATCCTTTCACAGACGATTCGATCGCATGCGCCACGCGCAGCGCGAGCTCCACCGCTTCCAGCCCATCCTCGGCCGAGACGACCGGACGGGTGCGCGTCTTCACGCAGCCGAGGAACGCCTCGAGCTCGGCGCGCAGCGGCTCTTTCTTCTCCACCGTCAGCTCGAACGGGCGCAGCACGCGCTGGCCGCCCTCGTCGATCAGGCGATACCCCTTCACTTCCTGCTCTTTGGTGTCGACGGAGACGTAAAAGTCGCTGCCGAAGAAGCGCTGCTTGCGGATGCGCTCCTGCGAGACGCGGCTGGCGGTGAGGTTGGCCACCGCGCCGTTCTGCAGCTCGAGACGGACGTTGGTGATGTCGACTTTGTCGGTCAGCACCGGGACGCCGACCGCCTGGATGGCGACCACTTTCTGCTTGAGCAGCGAGAGCACGAGGTTGAGGTCGTGGATCATCAGGTCGAGCAGCACGTCGATGTCGAGCGAGCGCGGGACGAAGACGCCGAGCCGCTCCGCCTCGAAGTAGCGCGCGCCGCGCACGAGCTCCGCCACCGCGACGATGGCTGGGTTGTAGCGCTCCACGTGGCCGACCTGGATGATCCGCTTCTTCGCGTTGGCGATGGCGATCAGCTTGCGCGCTTCGTCGGCGGTGGCGGCGATCGGCTTTTCGATCATCACGTCGCAGCCGGCGTTCATCAGCTCCGCCGCGACGGCGAAGTGGCTGGTGGTCGGCGTGGCCACGACGGCGCAATCGACCGCTTTGGCCAGCTCCTCGACGCTCGCGAAGCGCTTCAGGCCGAGGGTCTGCTGCAGCTCGGCGGCAATGGTGTCGTTCGTCTCGACGAAGCCGGCCGCCTGCACGTCGGGGATCTCCGTGATGATGCGCGCGTGCAGGCGCCCGAGGTAACCCGTCCCGACGACGCCGATCCTCATCGGATGAATCCCCGCTTCGACGCGCGGATGAACTCCACGAGGTAGCGCACTTCGGCGTCGAAGCCGAGCTCCGTCTCGATGCGCGTCAGCGCCTCTTCGAGCCGCAGCTTCGAGCGCACCAGGATGCGATAGGCGCGCTGCAGCGACTCGATCGATTCCTTCGCGAAGCCCTTGCGCTCGAGGCCGATGTTGTTGATGCCGTAGGTCTGCGCGGGGCGGTTGCCGACCGTCTTCACGAACGGCAGCACGTCCTGCGTGGCGATGGTGCCGCCGCCGATGAAGGCGTGGTTGCCGACGCGGCAGAACTGGTGGACGGCCGAGAACGCGCCGATGGTCGAGCCGTCGCCCACTTCGACGTGACCGGCCAGCGTGGCGTTGTTCGCGAAGATGACGTTCGAGCCGACGTGGCAGTCGTGCGCGACGTGCGAGTAGGCCATGAAGAAGTTCGACGAGCCGATGGTGGTCACGCCGCCGCCGCCCACCGTGCCGCGATTGAGCGTGACGAACTCGCGGAAGGTGTTGTCGTTGCCGATGCGCAGCTCGGTCTTCTCGCCCTTGAACTTGAGGTCCTGCGGGTCGGTGCCGATGGAGGCCTGCCCGACGAAGCGATTGCGCTCGCCGATGGTGGCCGGTCCTTCGATGCGCACGTGCGGTCCGATGACCGTGCCGGCACCGATGGTGACGTGCGGCCCGATGATCGAGTACGGGCCGACCACGACATCGTACGCGAGCGCGGCGTCGGCACTGATGATTGCGGTCTCTGCGATGGCTGCCATGCGATTTACTCCGGCCGGTCGACCATGACGCTGAGCAGCTCGGCCTCGGCCACGACGACGTCGTTCACCCTGGCCGTCCCTTTCAGCTTCACCGTGCTGGCGCGTTTCTGCAGCACGACCGCTTCGAGAATGAGCGTGTCGCCCGGCACGACCTGCCGGCGGAAACGCGCCTTGTCGACGCCGCCGAACAGGAACAGTTTCCGCTCGCGCTCTTCGAGATAGCGCAGGAACAGCACCGCGCCGCACTGCGCCATCGCCTCGACGATCAGCACGCCCGGCATGACCGGCGCGCCGGGAAAATGCCCTTGGAAGAACTGCTCGTTGGCGGTGACGTTCTTGAGGCCGACGATCCGCTTCCCTTCTTCCATCTCCAGGATGCGGTCGACCAGCAGCATCGGGTAACGATGCGGCAGCAGCTTCATGATTTCGTTGATGTTCAACATGCTTACCTCACTGAGGGCCGAGGGCCAAGGGCCGAGGGCCGAGAGAATTCACTCCGTATTTTGGGGCTCCCCACCCTCGGCCCTCGGCCCTAGGCCCTCGGCCCTCGCACCGCCGGCCCTGCGGCGCGTGAGGCGTCGCAACGTCGCCTCGCGCCGCGCGAACTCGCGGAACGGCACCGCGGGGATGCCCATCACTTTCGTTCCCTCGGCCACGTCTTCGAGCACGGCGCTCTTGGCCGCGACCTGCACGCGGCTGCCGATCCTGAGGTGTCCGGCGAAGCCCGACTGGCCGGCCACGACGCAGTAGTCGCCGAGCTCCGTCGAGCCGGCGATGCCGACCTGCGAGACCAGCAGGCAGTGCTTGCCGATCTTCACGTTGTGGCCGATCTGGACGAGGTTGTCGATCTTCGTCCCCTCGCCGATGACCGTCTCGCCGAGGGCGGCGCGGTCGATGGTCGTCCCGGCGCCGATCTCCACGTCGTCCTCGACGCGCACGATGCCGATCTGCGGGATCTTGTGATGCCGTCCGCCGTGCTGCGCGAAACCGTAACCGTCGGAGCCGACCACGACACCGCTGTGCACGATGCAGCGCTTGCCGATGCGGCAGGCGTAATAGATGGATACGTTCGGGTAGATGATCGTCCCGTCGCCGATCACCGCGTTCGCCTCGATCGTGACGTGCGGATAGATCACCACGCCGTCGCCGATCACGGCGTGCTCACCGATCGAGACGAACGCGCCGATAGCGGCGTCGTTCCCGATCTTCGCCGATGCGGCGATGGCGGCCTGCGCGGAGATCCCCACCGGCCGCGGACGGACGTCGAAGAAGCGCGCCACGACGGAGGCCATCGCAAAATATGGATTGGCCACGCGGACGTAGCGGGGCGAGTCGCCCTCGAGATCGTTGGCCACGAGGATGGCCGTGGCGCGGGTGCTCTCGAGCTGCGGCGCGTACTTCGGGTTCGAGAGGAAGCTGATCTCTCCCGCGGCCGCTTCGGCGAGCGGCGCGACGCCGTGAATCGTCACCTCCGGCCCGTTGTAGTGGCCGGAGACGAATGCGACGATATCCGAGAGGGCGACGGCGGGCATGGCGGGCGCGGATTGTATCCGCAAAAAGAAAAAGCCTCCCGTCGCCGGGAGGCTGGTCGGAGCTGCTGCGAGGGAGGCTGGTTACTTCTTCGCGGCGGCGGCTGCGGCCGGCTGAGCGTCGTTGAAGCGCTTGATCACCGTGTCGGTGATGTCGATCGCTTCCGAGGCGTAGACCAGGCCGGACTCGAACTTGTTGAAGATCGCGGCGATGCCCATCTCTTTGCCGAGCGAGTCGATGACCGGCTTGATGCGGACTTCGAGCGCCTGGAGCTCGCGGTCGCGGGCCTCACCGATCTCACGATCGGCGTCCTGCGCGAAACGCTGCATGGCGATGCGCTTGTCGGCCAGCTGCTTCTGCATGTCGGCCAGCTTGTCCTCGGCGAGGGAGATGCGCTTGGTGCTGATCTCGGTATCCAGCTTGCGGATCTCGTCGTCCATGTTCTTGGCGCGCACGACCCGGTCGTCCTGCATCTTCTTGAGCTTCTCGTACGCGGCCTTGCCGGCCGTCGACTGCGTCAGGACCTTCTGCACGTCGATGATGGCGACGCGCTGCGGCGTCGACTGAGCAAACATCGGGGCCGCGAGCGCGGCAACCGCCACCGTAACCAGGAACTTCTTCATTGGGGAGTCTCCTTTGTGATCCGCCCCGGCCTTCGCCGGGTCAGTGCTTTCTCTCGTTTTCAATTGATCGGACAACGTCGTAATCGGCCCCGATTTAGAACGTATTCCCGATCGTGAACTGGAATCCTTCGAACTCGTCGTCCTGCAGTGCGCCGTCGACGCCGCGCTTCCGCTCATCGGGGTTGATGGCGTAGATGAAGCGGAGCGGGAACTGGAACACCGGCAGGAAGATGCGCATCTCCGCGCCGAGCGAATACCGCAGCTCGCCGAAGTCGAACTTCTCTTTGTGACCGTATGCCTTGCCGGCGTCGCCGAACAGCACCAGGCGGATCGGGTCGTTCACGCGGAAGATGTATTCGAAGTTGTACGTGTGGTACTTGTACCCGCCCGCCGGACGGTTGCCGCGGCCGGGGAAGTTCTCGTACGGTCCGAGCGTGCCGTACTGGAAGCCGCGCACCGAATACTCACCGCCGACCAGGAAGCGGTCGCCCGTCGGGACGCAGAGCTCCGGCGTGGTCTTGTTGATGTCGTCGTAGCGGTGCGCGCAGTCGTCGCGCAGCGGGTGGATGTAGCCACCCTCCACGTTCATGCTGAGCGAGCTGCGGCGCGAGAGGCGGTGGAACTTCGTGAAGCCGACGGTCGGCTTGATCATCTCGATCGTGCCGCCCAGCGGGCCGCCCGCGTACGCGAGGCTGAAGTTCATCCGCGTGCCGCGGGTGGTGTCGAACGGGTTGTCGCGCGAGTCGTAACGGTAGGCCGGCACGACCGACGAGGTGACGAAGTCGAAGTCCTGCACGGTCGGCAGCGGGATGTTGCCGTTCGGGTCGGGCGACTCGGTGGTCTCGTAGCGGCTGCGGGCGCGCTCGTAACCGTAAATCATCGAGAGGCTGTCGAAGCGTCCCAGGCGATAGCCGTACGCGATCGTGCCGCCCTTGCCGCGCTGCTGGTAACCGAACGACGCCGGGAGCTCGGTCTCGCGGTTATAAAGCGAGATGCCGAGGCTGTTCGGCGTATCGAGGAACCACGGATCGGAGTACGAGATGTTGAAGTAGTTCGTCCGGACGCCGCGCTGATAGCTGAGGGCGAAGTTCTCTCCCTCGCCGAGGAAGTTGCGCGTCGCGAACTGGGCCTGGACGAAGAAGCCGCCACCCTCGGAGTAACCGCCGCCGAACTGGATGTCGTTCTTCCCTTCCTCCACACCCTTGACCAGCACGTCGACCGTCTTCGACTCCGGATTGACCCGGAAGTCGGGGTTGTCGGTGATCTTGAAGTAGCCGAGCTGCCCGAGCTTGTAGAGCGACTGCTTGAAGGTCTCCATGTCCATGATCTGACCTTCCTCGAGGAAGATCTCACGGCGGAGGACCTTGTCTTTGGTGGTGGTGTTGCCCTCGAACTCCAGGCGGCCGAGGCGGAACTGCTCCCCCTCGAACACCCGGATCTTCACGTCGACGACGTTGTCGCCGCGGTCGATGTACTCCGGGTCGACATAGGCGTAGATGTGACCGCGCGAGCGGTACGCATCGCCGAAGGCGTCGGCGCGCGTCTGGATCGGCTTGCGCGCCAGCGTCTCGCCCTTCTTCAGCGGCCAGTCGCCGATGATCTGCTCGGCCGTGTAGACGGTGTTGCCCTCGACCGACACCTCGCCGAAGGTGTGGACGGCGCCTTCCTTGACCGGAATGGTGATGCGCACGCGCTTGCCGACGGTCTGCACCTGCGGATCGCCGAAGGCCACCTTCTGGTAGCCGTGGTCCTGGTAGAAGTTCTTGACGCGCTCGAGATCCTCGTCGAGCTTCGACGGGATGTAGAGGTTCTTCTTGCGGATCCAGGTGACGATGTTGTGGCGCTTGATCTCCTTCATCACCCCGCGCAGGCGGCGGTCGGAGAACTTCTCGTTGCCGACGAAGTCGATGGCCGCCACCTTGGCCTTCACGCCCTCGGCGACCACGAAGACGATCTTCTTCTCGCCCGGGACGGTGAGGTCTTCGGTGATGGTGTCGACCTGAACGCCTTCGAACCCCCCCTCGGAGTACGTGCGGCGGATGACCTCCGCGGCGCGCTTGACCAGCGTCTGCTCGATGGTCGAGCCGACGTGCAGGTCGATCTTCTCCGCCTCCAGCGCCTCGTTGATCTTGGCGGTGGTCAGCTCCTTGTTGCCGCGGAACTCGATCGAGCCGATGCGGGGGCGCTCTTTGACGACCGCCCGGACGATGACGCCGGTGTCGCCGCGATCGGTCTCGATGCGGATATCATCGAAGAGACCGGTCTGCCAGAGGTTGAGGAAGTTCCGCTGGATCGCTTCCGGGTTGTACGGCTCACCCGGCTCGACGGCGAGATAGATGCGGATCGTGTCGCTGGCGACGGAGGTGTTGCCCACCGCCTCGAACCGTTCCACCAATTGTCCGGCCAGCTGTGTTCCCGGCTGCGTCTGCACCGGAGCGTCCGTGATCCGTCCGCTACTTGGAGTGGTCTCGAGGATCGTTCCAGGGCGGGGCCGCTGGGGTTGCTGTTGCTGGTTCTGAGTCTGAGCCTGCAGCTTTGCGCCCCCCGCAAGGAGGACCAGGGCAAGCAGCATGATGATTAGTCGAGTCATGAAACCCCGTAGAGAACTCGGTTTGATGTGAGACGAAACCGCGTAGACCTCGATTTGATGCGAAACGAAACCCGTACAGACCTCGGTTTTTTGTGAGACGCGTGACGCGAACGGAAGTCACGCGGACAGCCTGAACAGACGGGAAACGCGGCGCATTCTACCGCCCCGCGCAAAGCTACGCGTAGGTGGCCAGCCCCTTCCCGAACGACCAGTTCTCCTTGACGACCTCGACCAGGTTGATCAGCACGTCATCCGTCCGGATGCCGAGCGCGGCCGAAAGCCCCTCGGCGATCGCGGCGTACAGCGCCTTTTTGACCTCCACCGTCCGCCCGGCATTGAGCGTGATCTGCACGATCACCAGCCGCTCGCTGCGCGGCTCGACCCCGCCGTAGGTCGGATGCGCCACCATCTGATGCGGCTCGACCTCTTCGAGGATGTGAAAGAGGTCGTCCGCCGGCACGTTGGCCGTCGCCACCAGCGCGTGGTGCACGACCTGGCTGGCGTCGTGAAGAGTGTCGGGAGTGAGTCCCTTGCGAAGCGTGATCCGGACGAGAGGCATGATTGCGGCCGCGATTCTAAGCGCAGCCGCGTCCGCCTTTGCGGTGAATCTCCCGGAAATTGCGCTGCCGGTCCGGAACGGGACGCTCCGCATCGCCGTGGCGGGCGACACCGGCAGCGGCTCCGAGGCGGTGGCGAAGGGGATCGCCCGCGTCCATCGGGCCACGCCGCTCGACGCGATCCTGCTGACCGGCGACAACTTCTACCCCTGCTCGCCCCGGTCGGTGGACGACGAGCGCTGGAGCCTGGTCCGCCCTCTCGTGGCCGTCGGACCGCCGCTCTTTCCGGTGCTCGGCAATCACGACCACTGCGGCGGCGGGCCCGAGCCGCAACTGCGGTGGCCGCACTGGCGCCTCCCCGCGCGGCAGTACGCCCTCCGCTCGCCGCTGGCCGATTTCGCCATGCTCGACACCACGCCGTACGTCTTCGGCCAGTCAGCCGAAGCAGAGGATGCGGTGCGGGCCACGTTCGCCAGGTCGGCCAGCCGCTGGCGGATCGTGGTCGGCCACCATCCGATCCTCTCCTCCGGCTGGCACGGCTACTTTCCGCGCGACCAGGTCCGCCGGATGCGCGCCATCACCCCGCTGCTGGAGGCGTCGCGGGTCGATTACTACGTCTGCGGCCACGACCATCACCTGGAGCTCGTGCGCGGCAAACCGATGTACCTCGTCAGCGGCGCCGGCTCCGATCCGATCCCGCCGCTCCTGCTCCGCCGCCAGACCATCTTCCCCGGCGAGGTGCGACGGGAGCGGATCGGCTTCGCGATCATGGAGATCACGCGCGAAGCGATCCGCGTCCGCTTTTACGACGGCAACGGCAACCCCCGCAGCGAATGGTTCTGACCTTCGGGGAGCGGGGCCACGGCGGCTCAGGATCACCGTGAGATGCCGAGAGCAGCGCGGCTCCGTCGCGATGCGGCAAGGGGGACGCGCCGCGGGGCTCCAGCGCAACTCTTTGACGTTGCCTGCACGCATCCACCGATTGCTCGCATTCGGTCGACGTAGCGCGAGCGCTGCATCCACCTGGTGCGCGAACAGGCCGACCTAGCGCGAGCGCTGCATCCACCTATTGGGCGAATCGGTCGGCCTAGCGCGAGCGCTGCATCCACCTATTGGGCGAATAGGTCGACCTAGCGCGAGCGCTACATCCACCTATTGGGCGAATCGGTCGACCTAGCGCGAACGCTGCATCCACCTATTGGGCGAATCGGTCGACCTGGCGCGAGCGCTACATCCACCTATTGGGCGAATCGGTCGACCTAGCGCGAGCGCTACATCCACCTATTGGGCGAATCGGTCGACCTAGCGCGAGCGCTACATCCACCTGGTGCGTGAATACACCGGCCTGGTCGCCGCACCACACCGGTGCAATCCTGGTAACCTGTTCATTGCACGATCGTTGCGGCGATTCCAGCCGCGGCACCGCATCGTGAGGGCGCCCCCGCTCACCTTCTGACGCTGCGGCGCTTCGGTCCCGTCGCCGGAGGGGGGTCCGCGACGAAGGCGACCGCTGCCGCGACGTCGATGCGCGAGAACTGGAGCGCGTTGCGGGCGTCGATGACCGCGACGCCGGTGATCTTCAAAATGTGCTCGATCGGATCGGATTTGAGGAACGGATTCTTCTGCGTCATGAGAGCGATCGCGCCGGCGACGTGCGGCGCCGCCATCGAGGTGCCGACGTACGTGGTCTCGCCGCCCCCTTCCGCGGTCGAGGTGATACGCGCGCCCGGCGCGAGGAGGTCGACCGACTCGCTGCTGTTCGAGAAGCAGGCCACGGTGTCGGCCTTGGTGACCTGCTCGGAGCATGCCTCGGAGCCGAAGGTGCCGGTCATGTCGTACGTCGCGCCGATGCCGAGGACGTCCTGCATGCAGGCCGGCATGGTGGTGGCGTTGATCGAGGAGTCGTTGCCGCTCGACGCGGTGATCAGCGTACCGCGGCGGCGCAGCTCGGCGATGATCGGCTGGAGACCCCACGCGGCGGCGGTGCGGCCGCAGGTCTCGGGGGGGTAGCGCGCGGCGGTGCCGAGGCTCATGTTGATGACCCGCACGTCGGGACGATGGAGCAGGATCCACTCGAGGGCGCGGTAGATCTGGGTGATGCTGTCGAAGCGGTTGAAGCGATCCATCACCCGCACCGCCACGATCTGCGCTCCCGGTGCGACGCCCGGCGGCGCGGTCACCCCGGCCGCGGCGATGATGCCGGTCACGTGCGTGCCGTGGCCGTTGTCGTCACGCGCCGCGCCCGGCCCCGCCTCTTCGATCTCGCCGCCGGGGCAGCAGCCGGAGCCGTTGGCATTGCGGCAGAAGCACTGCTCGCCGACGATCCGCCCGGTAAAGTCGAGATGGTCGCGGTCGATGCCGGTGTCGAGCACCGCCACGACGATGCCGCTGCCGTCGTAGCCGTTGGCCCGCGCGATGTCGGCCTGAATCAGCGGCACGCTCTGGCGCAGCGCGCCGCTGCCGCCGAGATCGAGATCGACGGCACGGACGCGCGGGTCGCTACGCAGCGCTTCGAGCTCCTCCGCCGTCACCTCGGCCGCGAAGACCGGCGTCCTGCCCCAGCGCTCCAGCCGCGTGGCGGCGATCGAGCCGATGACCTGCTCGCGCAAGGCACCCGTGTCGCGCAGCGCGCTGGCCGAGACCTCGGGCGCCCCCACCGCGACCAGCACACGGACGCGCTCTTCCGCGCTCGCGGTGAGCGTGACGAGCGCAACGACGGCAGCGAGGAAGCGCATGGGGGTGCGGAGTTTAACTCGTTATGGCAACCGCGTCCGTGCCGCAGGCCGGCGCGGCCGATTCGTCACCGCTCCGCCACCGTCCGCAGAAAGTAGAGGCCCGACCAGAGTTTCAGATCGAGCAGGATGCCTTCGCTCTCCCGCTTCCGCAGCCACGATTCGAGCTCGCGCAGCGGCACGAGATGGACCGTGATGTCCTCGCCGCCGACGCCTCCCCCTTCGCTCTGCCTGGCGACGTCGATGGCTCGATAGAGGCTGACCATTTCCGAGGTGATGCCGGGAGAGGAAGGGCCCCTGGCCAGGAACTCGACCGCGCGGCAGACGTAGCCGGTCTCCTCCTCCAGCTCCTTTTTCGCGGTCGCGGCGGGGTCGTTGGTCCCCTCGTCGCCCACCAGTCCCGCCGGCCAGTCGATGACCCGCTTGTTGACCGGCTTGCGGAACTGCTCGGTGAGGATGGCCCGGCCGTCTTCCGTCACCGCGAGCACGGCCACCGCTTCCTTGGCCGCCGAGCGCTCGACGAACTCCCACCCGTCGCGGTCGCGGACCAGGAGGCGCTTGCTTTCGAAGATCGTGTGCATGAGCGGCGAGGTTCGCAAAAGCAGGGCCGGGTCGCTGGATGGTTCCGAGGAACCGCTAAAACAACGACGCCTGCGCGAGCCGCCGCCGAAAGTGCTCGGTCGACAGCTCGACCCGATCCTCGTTCAGGCCGTGTTTGCGGCAGGCGACGTCGAAGAGGGCCTGGATCTGCTCGGCGAAGATTCCTTCCCCTTTGCCGCGGACGCCCCACTTGGCGTCGTACAGCTTCCCGCCGCGCAACGAACGGACGCGGTTCAGCACCTTCTCTTTGCGATCGGGAAACTGCTCTTCCAGCCACTGTTCCATGAGCGGCGCGACGGCGTACGGCAGGCGCAGGACGACGAAGCCGGCCCGGGTGGCGCCCGCTTTCTTCGCCGCGGCGAGGATGGCCGGCATCTCGTGATCGGTGAGGCCCGGCACGACCGGCGCGACCATCACCCCGACCGGAATGCCGGCCGCGGACAGCGTGGCCAGCGCCTCCAGCCGCAGCTCGGGCGAGGCGGTGCGCGGCTCCATCTTCTGCTGCAGCGAGGCGTCGAGGGTGGTGATGGAGAGGAAGACCTGCGCGCAGTTGTATTTCGCCAGCTCCGCCAGCACGTCGACGTCGCGCGTGACCAGGTGATTCTTCGTGATCACGCCGCACGGATTACGGAAATCGGCCAGCACTTCCAGGCAGCCGCGGGTGATGCGCATCTTCCGCTCGATCGGCTGGTAGGGATCGGTGACGCCGCTGATGGCGATCACCTTCGGCTCCCAACTCTTCCTGTTCAGCTCCTCGCGCAGCAGCACCGGCGCGTCTTCCTTCACCAGGATGCGCGTCTCGAACTCCAGGCCGGCCGAGAAGCCGAGGTACTCGTGCGAGGGGCGGGCGTAACAATAGATGCAGCCGTGCTCGCAGCCGCGGTACGGATTGATGCTGGCGTCGAAGCCGATGTCCGGACTGTCGTTGGTGGCGATGATCGTGCGCGACGGATCGCGCAGGTAGATGGTGTTCGGGCTGACGCCGATCGACTCCGGGTCGACATGCGCCTCGTCATCGACGACGTACTCGAGCCGCTCGAAGCGGTTCTGCGGGTTCCACGTCGCGCCGCGGCCTTTCATCGAACGAGCGTAACGCGGACGTCAAATAAATCTACTCCGCGTGGATTCAGATCGTCGTCAGCTTCCGCAGCTTCGGCGCGCGCCAGGCGGTGATCGCCACCACCAGCAGGGTCATGCAGCCGCCGAAGACGACCGACGGGACGATGCCGAGCAGCTTCGCGGCGAGGCCCGATTCGAAGGCGCCGATCTCGTTCGACGAGCCGATGAAGATCTGATTGACGGCCGAGACGCGGCCGAGCATGTGCTCCGGCGTGCGGGTCTGCACGAGCGTCGAGCGGATGACCACGCTGACGTTGTCGAAGACGCCGCTCAGGAAGAGCAGCGCGAACGAAAGCCAGAAGATCCGCGAGAGGGCAAAGGCGATCATGCAGACGCCGAACGCCGCCACGCAGGCGAAGATGGCGAAGCCGGCCCGGCGGAAGGGCGGGCGGTGCGCGATGACGATGCCGGTCACGATCGAGCCGACGGCCGGCGCCGCGCGCAGCACGCCGAGGCCCTCCGGTCCGGCGTTCAGCAGCGTGGCGAATGCCGGCAGGAGCGCCACCGCGCCGCCGAACAGCACCGCGAAGAGATCGAGGGTCATCGCCCCGAGAATGACCGGCTCGCGGAAGACGAAACGGACGCCGCTTCCGAGGCTCTCGGCCAGCGGAACTTCTTCAGCTGGTGGAGCCGGCCGCACGCGATGCTGCAGCACGGCGATGATCACCAGCGACAGCCCCATCCCGCCGATCACCGCGCCGTACGCGGCGGAGGCCCCGGCGAAGCCGTAGAGCATCCCACCGATGGCCGGGCCGAGGACGGCCGCGAAATGCCAGGTGGAGGTGCGCCAGGCGATGGCGTTCGCGTAGAGCTCGCGCGGCATCACCTCCGCCGACAGCGCGAAGAAGGCGGGGCGGACGAAGCTGCGCGCGGTGGCGCTGAGCGAGACCACCAGATACATCGGCCAGACGCGGTCGGGCCCGATCGCGCCGGGGATGATCGTCAACAGCAGCAGCGCGATGGCGGAGAGGAACAGGCCGAACACCCCCGCCAGCGCGAGCGTCCTCCGCACCACCCGGTCGGCCACGTGACCGGCGTAGAGCGCCACCGCGATGAACGGCAGCGCCTCCGCGAGGCCGATCATCCCGAGCGAGAGCGGGTCGTGCGTCAGCGAGTAGACCTGCCAGCCGACCACGACGATCTGCGCCTCGCGCGCGAGCGTGGCCAGTCCGTTGCCGAGGAGCAGCTTGCGGAAGTCGGCGATCCGGAGGGCGGCGTAAGGCGAGGGCAACGACAAGGCGGCCGGAGTATAACGGTCACAATCCGGAGACGTTTGGGACCGTTTGTTGACGCTTTCGCCTCAGCCGTTTAGCCTGCCATTGTCCACACCATGCAACGTGAGGAAAAGTCCGAGCGCAGCCGCCGGGCCGTCCTCGATGCGGCTCTTCACCTGTTTTCGCATCAGGGCTTTCGCGCCACCAGCGTCCGCGATATCGCGGAGAAGGCCGACGTGTCGACCGGCAACCTCTACCATCACTTCCCCGACAAGGAAGCGATCTTCCGCGAACTGATCGACGAGTACAGCCACACCGTCGACAGCCAGCGCTTCCCCTTCACCCGCGTCTTCTACGAAGGGGCGGCCTCGTTCCCCGACAACATCGAAGAGCTCGGCTTCGCCGCCCGCGACAGCGTTCGCCAGTTCCGCCAGTACATGGCCCTGGTCTACGTCGACGTCATCGAGTTCGAGGGCACCCACATCCAGAAGTTCTACGGCGACATGGCCGCGCGCTTCACGCACTGGTTCGAAGAGAAGGGGATGCTCGAGAAAGCGCAGGCCCGTCTCCGCCCCGGCGTCTCCCCCACCTCGGCGCTGCTCCTGACCTCGCGCCTCTTCTTCAATTACTTCTCGCTGGAGATCCTCTTCGGCGTGGCCGAGCCGTTCGCGAAAGACTCGGTCGAGGTGGTGAAGGAGATTGCGGATATCCTCCGCAACGGCATCTGCGACAAGTAACGCCCCCACCGCTTCGAGGAGGAACTTTGAGACTCGCCCTGTTTCTGTTTCTCGCCGCTACCACTGCGTTCGCACAGCAGCCATCCCAGCAAGTCAACGACACGGTCTACACCGAACAGATCCGCCAGTTCACGACCGAGCCGCGCTTCATGACGGAGCTCGTCGATCACCTCCCCGCCTCCGACACCGTTCCCTCGCCGCTGAAGCACCACGGCTACATCGCCGGCGCGGAAGGACATCTCACCTACGCCGAGGACGTCTACCGCTACATGCGCGCGCTCGAAGCGGCATCGCCGCGCATCAAGGTCATCTCGGTCGGTCAGAGCGAGGAAGGGCGCGAGACGATCCTGGTGGTCGCCTCGAACGAAGAGACGATCGCCAATCTCGACCGATACAAAGAGATCAATCGCCGTCTGGCCGATCCGCGCAAGCTCAACGACGCCGACGCGCGCGCGCTGATCGCGCAGGGCAAGCCGATGTACTGGGCCACCGGCGCGATGCACTCGCCGGAGACCGGCAGCCCCGAGATGCTGATGGAGCTCGCCTATCGCCTGGCCGTCGAGGAGACGCCGTTCATCCGCTCGATCCGCGACAACGTGATCGTGCTGATCACGCCGGTGCTGGAGGTGGACGGCCGCAACCGGCAGGTCGACCTCTGGAATTACCGCAAGGCCAATCCGACCGTGCCGACGCCGCCGCTCATCTACTGGGGCCATCACGTCGCGCACGACAACAACCGCGACCAGATCGGCCTCGCGCTCGCCCTCAGCCGCAACGCGATGAAGGTCTACGACGACTTCCGCCCGCAGGTGATGCACGACCTGCACGAGTCGATTCCGTTCCTCTACATCTCGACCGGCACCGGCCCGCTCAATCCGTCGCTCGATCCGCTGATGGTCGACGAGTGGCATCGCATGGCCTTCAACGAGGTCGACAAGATGACGGAGCGCGGCGTGCCCGGCGTCTGGCTGCACGGCTTCTGGGACGGCTGGGCGCCGAACTATCTGTTCTGGCTCGGCGCCGGCCGCAACACCATCGCCCGCTTTTACGAGACCTTCGGCAATCGCTGGCCGACCACCGAGCGGCGCGTGGTGCGCAACTTCAGTGATCGCCAGTGGTACCGCACCAACCCGCCGCTGCCCGAGGTGCGCTGGTCGCTGCGCAACAACGTCAACTTCCAGCAGTCGGGCGTCCTCTTCGCCCTCGGCGACATGGCCGCCAATCGTGAGCGTTTCCTCGAGCGCTACTGGCAGCTCGGCAAGCGCTCCATCGCCAAAGCACAGAACGAAGGCCCTGCCGCGTGGGTGCTCGACGCCGGACAGAAGCGTCAGGGACAGCTGCACGACCTGCTCGCCCTGCTGAAGCAGCACGGCGTCGAGATCCACACCGCCGACGAGGCGTTCTCCGTCACCACAAACTGGCCGCCGTCGCCCAACAAGACGGACAAGCAGGAGCCGGCGAAGTTCGCGAAGGGCTCCTACATCGTGCGGATGGATCAGCCGTACTCCCGTCTCGCCGACACGCTGCTCGACGTGCAGTTCGTCCGCGGCGAGGAGCGGGTCTACGACGACACCGGCTGGACCCTCGGCTACCTGAAGAACGTCGCGGTCACGCGCGTCGCCAATCCCGACGTGCTGAAAGTGAAGATGCGCGCGTGGACGCCGGCCGCCCCCGCCGCGCTGCGCGGCACCGTGGCCATCGAGAACTTCGCCGAGACCGATCTGGCCCGCCTCCGCTTCGCCAATCCGAACGCGAAGATGCTCGTCGCGACCGAGGAGTTCACCGCCGACAAACGCAAATACGCGCCGGGGACGGTGCTCGTCTCCGCCAGCGAGGCCGGCGACGCGCTGAGCAAACTGCACCTGCCAACGACGTCGCTTGCGGCGATGCCGAACGTCAAGACGCGCGAGCTGCGCGCGCCGCGCATCGCCCTCATGCACACCTGGCTGCGCACGCAGGATGAGGGGTGGTGGCGGCTGGCCCTCGAATCACTGGGCATTCCGTACGACTACATCTCCACGCAGGACGTGGCGAAGATGGCCGACCTCGGCGCGCGGTACGACGTGATCCTCTTCCCACCGGCCGGCAGCGGCGTCGGGCCGCAGGACATCGTCAACGGCTTCGCCCCCGGCCCGCCGCTCCCCTGGAAGAAGACCCCCCTCACCCCGAACCTCGGCGGCGTCGACGAGACCGACGACATGCGCCCCGGCCTCGGCCTCGAAGGCGTGGCGAACCTGCAGCGCTTCGTCGAAGGGGGCGGGCTGCTGGTGACGGCGCGCGATACGTCAGCGTTCGCCGTCGAGTACGGCCTCGCGCGCTGGGTGCGCGTCGTCGACACGACCAAGCTCAAAGCGCCCGGCACCGTCGTCTCCGCCGTGGTGACCGACAAGAAGCATCCGGTGGCGTGGGGGTACGACGACACGCTGCCGCTCTACTTCTCCGGCTCGCCCGTCTTCCGGGTCGGCTTCCGCGAGGAGCGCGAGAACGACGCGCGTCCCAGCGGCCGCGGCAACCGCATCGATCCCGACGTCCCGCAGGGCCGCGGCTTCGTCCCCCTTCCCGAGCGCGCCAAGCCGGCTCCGGGTGAAGAAGGATTCCAGCTGCCCGAGGACGCGCCGTGGGGCATCGAGCACGCCATGCCGAAGCCGGAAGACCGCCCCCGCGTGATCATCTCCTTCGCCGCGAAAGCCGACCAGCTGCTGATGTCCGGCATGCTCGAAGGGGGCGAAGAGATCGCCGGCAAACCAGCCGTCATCGCCGCTCCGCGCGGCAAAGGCACCATTCTGCTGATGGCGAACAACCCGATGTGGCGGCAGAACACGTCGGGGTCGTACGCGCTGGTGCTGAACGCGATCATGAATTGGGATGGGTTGCGGTAGAAGCGCTAATTAGAAGCTGTACAGCTGCTCAGCCACTCAGCTGTTCAGGCCTCTGCACGATCGCGTGTACGCCTGAACAGCTGAACAGCTGAATAGCTGAATAGCTGAATAGCTGAATAGCTGAACAGCTGAATAGCTGAACAGCTGAATAGCTGAACAGCTGAGCAGCTCGTGATGTCACCACCGGTGCGGCGCGGGCCACAAACGGCCGCGCCGCACTCCGGCCGCTTCCGTATCATCCCCATGTGACGAAGAAACTGCGCGCTCTGATCGTGGACGACGAGCGTCTCGCGCGGCAGAAGGTGCGCACCTTTCTCGCCACGCGTGACGACGTCGAGACGGCGGCGGAAGCGGCGAACGTGGAGGAAGCGGCGGCGGTCCTCGCGGGCGAGGCGATCGACCTCCTCTTCCTCGACATCCAGATGCCGGGTGGCGATGGCTTCGATCTCCTCCGCCGGGTCGAGAAGCCGCCGGCAATCATCTTCGTCACGGCGCATGACGAATACGCAGTCCGGGCGTTCGACGTCGCCGCGGTCGATTACCTCCTCAAGCCGTACGACCGCCAGCGCTTCGATCAGGCCATCGAGCGCGCCAAAGCGGCCACCGATCCGGAGCGCGTGCGCGACCTGATCGAGGCGTGGGACACCGTCCGGCGCGGCTCACTCGAGCACTTCCTCGCCCGCAAGCGCGACCGCATGTACCTGATCCCGGTGAAAGAGGTCGACTGGATCGAAGCGGAAGGCAAGTACATCCGCGTGCACACGAAGGAAGCGTCGTTCCTCATCCGCGACGCCATCACCGCCGTCGAAGCGCGCCTCGACCCGCGCCAGTTCGTCCGCATCCATCGCAGCACCATCGTCAACCTCAATCGCATCGGCGAGCTGCAACGCGGCTTCGGCGGCGACGTGGTCGTGCTGCTGCAGAACGGCACGCGGCTGACGCTGAGCCGGAGGTTCCGGGCGAAGGTACGGGAGATCACCGGACTCGATATCTGAAATTGAGGATTGAGGAAGCGCTTCGCGTCGCCTCTTCCTCAATCCTCAATCCCACAATCCTCAATCCGCGAACCTGCTAAGGTTCGCGCGCATGTGGTCCCCCGAGCAGTACGAGCGCTTCAAGTCCGAACGCAAACAGCCTTTCCTCGACCTGCTCGCGCTGGTCGAAAAGCGGCCGCGCATGCGCATCGTCGATCTCGGCTGCGGCACGGGCGAACTGACGCGCGAGCTGCACGACACACTCGGCGCGGAGGAGACGCTCGGCATCGACGACTCCGAGACGATGCTGCTCAAGAGCGGGCATTTCCAGGAGCAGATGCTGCGCTTCGAGAAAGGGAACATCGAGGCCTTCGTCACCGACCGGCCGTACGACCTGATCTTCTCCAATGCCGCGCTGCACTGGGTGCCGGAGCACGAGCAGCTGCTGACCCGGCTCACGAACTTCCTGCAGGTGAACGGGCAGATCGCCATCCAGATGCCGTACAACGACGACCACGCCTCGCACCGCGTCGCCGCCGGCGTGGCGCACGACTTCGGCATCGCCCCGCGTCACGCGCCGATGCTGCCGGTCGAGAAATACGCCGAGCTGCTCCATCGCCTCGGCTACGAGCGCCAGCACGTCCGCCTGCAGGTGTACGGGCACATCCTGCCGTCGGCCGGCGACGTCGTGGAGTGGGTGCGCGGCGCGCTGCTGACCGATTACGAGGCGCGGCTGGGCGACCGCTTCGAGGAGTTTCTCAACGTCTACCGCGAGAGAATGAAGGCGGCCCTCGCCGACGAGCGGCCGTACTTCTATACCTACAAGAGGATCCTGCTATGGGGCGCTTTCTAGTTGCGAGCGGCGTCGTCGCCGCCTGCATGGTCTGGTTCAAGATCAACGACAGCAAACTGCCGGTCGGCGCACAGCGGCTCGAGTTCACCTGCCAGCCGCATCGCGCCGCCGAGATCGCGGAGCAGTACACGACCGACGAGCATCGCGCGCGCGTGACGCGGGCGCTGGTCGTCGACAGCGCGATCTTCGTCCCCGCGTACGTGGTCGCGCTCTCCGCCGGTGCGGGGCGCAAGTGGACGGCAGCCATTGCCGCCGCCGGGCTGCTCGACCTGGTCGAGAACGGCGGCATCGCGCTGGAGGTCCACCAGAAGCGCTACGACCTCGCGCCGGTGGTCGGCACGGCGGCGGCCATCAAGTGGGCGATCGTCCTCGCGGCGATCGGCAGGTCGATCGTTCGCTACGCGCGGCGCTGACACGCCGCTCACTCGTCCGCGACGATGGTGTGCAGCGCGAGCATCGCCGTCGCGCTGCCGAGGACCAGGATCATCGCAAAGAACGGAAACGACAGCGACGCGCCGGAAGCGCTCGAGGCGTTCGCCACGATGCCGCTCGGCGTCATGCCGCGCAGCCACGCCGCGACCACGTCCCATTTCCACGTCAGCAGAGCGGCCCATCCCGCGGCGATCACCGCGTACGAGAAGAGCTGCACGATGGTCAGCGGCCGGCTGATGCGCGCGGCGTCGGCGCTGCCGCGCAGGAGCTGCGCTTTGAGCCAGAGCACGGCCGGATTCGGCAGGATGTGCTCGCGATCGGAAAAGCCGGCGAAACGCTGCATCCACGGCGAGACCGAAGCGGCGGCCGCGCAGTCGACGCACTCGGACATGTGATCGCGCAGCGTATCGGTGATCCGGCCGGCCACGACGTCGCGCTCGAAGCGGCACGGCTCGCTCATCGCGCACCTCCGGTCGGGGCGAGCCCCTTCTTCGTCAGCAGGTCGGCCAGGCGCCGGCGCGCGCGGAACAGCAGCACTTTCACGCTCTTGCTCTTCACGCCGAGGGCCTCGCTGATGTCTTCATGGTCCGCCTCTTCGACGTGCGCCAGCCAGAGCAGGGCACGCTCGCGAGGCTTCAGTTCGGAGAACGTCTTCTGCATGTCGTGACGCAGCTCGCGATTTTCCGCGCTGCCGCCGAACGGCATCGGCTCCGCTTCCCGATCGCGGCGGCGCTTCGTCTCGCGAAAGTGATCGAGCGCGAGATTCGTCGCCGTCCGGTAGATCCACCGCCGCTGATGCTCCTCGGAGGCCAGCGTCGGATTGCTGCTGAGGAAACGGAAGAACGTCTTCTGCAGGAGATCGTCCGCCGCCGCCGCGTCGCCGGTCAGGCGGAAGAGGTACGACCAGAGACCGCTCGCCGTCTGGCGATAGAAGGCCTCGAAGCGCGCCTCATCCATCGGACCCGGTCTCCCGTTCCGGCTCCGGCTTTCCGCCACGATCGGCGGTACCGGCAGCGTCAATCCCCCGAAGGTCATCGATCACGCCTGCTTGTATTCGTCGCGCGGCGGGACGGGAAATTCAGCGGGAGCGAACTTGTCGGCGAGCTTGAGCGAAACGAACGTCGCCAGCAGGTAGCCGATCCCGAGAAAGAAGAGGATCGCCGCCGGCACCGCGAAGTCGTCGTCGTAGAAGAAGGTGAGGAAGAGGAACGCCGCGCCGAGCATGGTCAGCACGATGGCGCGACTGAAACCGCTGGCGATCCGCTCGCGCACCATGATCGCGGGCGCCGACTGCACGCCGCTCACGAACTGCCGCCCGGCCGGCGACTGCAGGAAGTTGATCAGCTCGGGCGCCGAACCGAAGCGGTCGATGAGCTTCGTCTGCACCTCCGCCTGCACTTCCACGCGGCGAGTGCGCGCCCGAGTGATGGTCCAGACGATGGCCACGACCAGGACAGTCGAGGTGAGCATACCGAGGACAGGAATGACGTCGATCATGGGGAGTACCTCCGCTTTCTGGGGCATATACGCCGCGGCGGCCTCGCGGGTTAACAGGGGGGTACGCGAATGGTCAGGATCTGGACCGCGGTGACAACGCCACCGCGATTCGACACGCGGCGGAGCCGCGCGCCGCTCCGCGGCGTATGGGAGAGCGGCGGCGACGGCCGCCGCAGTCCAGATCGGGCGATGTGGTGACACACCGAGGTGTTGCAGTTAGGCTGCGCGGCGTGAAGCCGACCGTTTATGTCGAGACGACGATCATCAGCTACCTCGTCGGCTGGCTCAACCGCGGCAGTGTGCATGTCGCTGCGAATCAAGAGCTGACACGCGAGTGGTGGTCGACGCGCCGGCACAACTTCGAGCTTTACGCGTCGACAGCGGTGGCCGACGAGCTCTCCCGCGGAGTAGCCGCACTCGCGACAGAAAGGCTCACCTATCTCAACGACGTGCACCTCTTCGAGGTGACCGCGGACGTTCGCAAGCTGGCGGCAGAGCTGCTGACGCGCACGCGCATCCCGCGTAAAGCGGAAATCGACGCTGTCCACATCGCCGTTGCTGCAGTCAACGGCATGGACTACCTGCTCACATGGAACTGCACGCACATGGCGAATGCGGTGATTTTGCCGACCGTGTACGATGTTTGCCGTAGCAACGGATACGAGCCGCCGTTCATCTGCACGCCGCATGAACTGACCGAGGCCTGACAATGCCCACCGACCCGATCGTCGAAGAGATCCATCAGACGCGCGAGGAACTGCTGAAAGAACACGGCGGCCTCGATGGCTACCTCGAGCACCTGGCGGAGGTTGGCGAGAAGTTCAAGGACCGCATCGTGAGCCACGAGCCGAAGAGGCCAACGGGGACGAATCGCCGGGTGTCGTAGGTCGTCAAACCCCGATGAAATTCGGCTCCGGATGGATCTCCACGCCGAACTGCTCGCGCACTTTGCCCTGAATCATCCGCACGAGCTCGACCACTTCCGCCGCCGTCCCGCCGCCGCGGTTGATGACGGCGAGGGTGTGTTTGGTGGAGAGGCCGACGTTGCCGTGGACGAAGCCTTTCGAGAAGCCGGCGTGCTCGATGAGCCAGGCGGCGGATAGCTTCACACCGTCGTCGGCGGGGAAATGCGGTGCGTCGGGTGCGATGGCGGCGAAGCGCTCATAGTCCTCAAAGCTCAGGATCGGATTCATGAAGAATGAGCCGTCACTGCGTGAGTCGGGGTCGTTCGGGTCGACGACCATCCCTTTGCGTTTGCGGATGGCGATCACCGCGTCGCGCACGCCTTGCAGGTCGTCGAGCGAGATCCCGCGCTCTTCGATCGTTTTGCGCAGCTCGGGATAGGCGATGGTGGCGGCGCCGCCGCGGCGCAGGCGGAAGGTGACGGAGAGGACGATGTAGCGATCCTTCTGGATGTTCTTGAACAAGCTGGCCCGATAGCCGAAGCGGCACTCTTCGTTCGTGAACCAGACCACGCGCTCGCTCTCGCGATCGAGCGCCTCGACCCGCACGATGGTCTCGCTCACATCCTGCCCGTACGCGCCGACGTTCTGGATCGGCGTGGCGCCGGTGGAGCCGGGGATGCCGGAGAGGCATTCGACGCCCGCCCAGCCGTTCTTCACCGTCAGTGCGACGAACGGATCCCACGGCTCGCCGGCCATCGCTTTGACCATCACAGTACCGGCGTCTTCGCTCTCCACGATCACACCGCGCAGGTCGACGTGCAGCACGAGACCGTCGAAGCCGGCGTCGGAGATCAACAGGTTGCTGCCGCCGCCGAGGATGAAGAGCGGCAACGACCGCTCGCGCGCCCACGCCAGCCCCGCCAGTACCTCATCGACGGAGCTCGCCCGCAAAAAGAATCGCGCCGGACCACCAATCCCGATGGTGGTCAACGGCGCGAGAGGAACGTGTTCCTGTATCTGCATCAAACGCCGGGCATGGCCTTCTTCAGGGGTCGCAGCAGCACGAACAACACCGCGGCCATGACGAAGGCCATCATCGCCAGCGTGAGGAAGAACTGCGAGTGGCTCCAGCGATCCCAGTAGACGCCGATCGCGGTGAGTCCGTTGCCGATGGCGGTGGCCAGGAACCAGCCACCCATCATCAGACCGCGCCAGCGCAGCGGCGCGACTTTCGATACCAGCGAGAGACCCATCGGGCTGAGCATCAGCTCACCCAGCGAGATGATCAGGTAGAGCAGCAGCAGCCACCAGAGTGAGGCCTTGGTCGTCGGCGAAGTCGCGATCTGCGTTGGAGTGTGACTCTCGAGGCGCACGAAGTCGTTCGGCTGGACGGTACCGCCCGTGACCGTCACCGGCCACGCTTCCTTCTGCACCGTCTTCCCCTCTTCGACCACGTCGATCTGCGTCGGCGGCGCGGTGATCTTCAGGTAGTCGCGCGCTTCCGGCGCAATCTGCACGTACGTCTGCGCGCCATCCGACTTGACGACGCGGAAGGCCGGCTTGTCGAAGCCGTTGGCGTTCGAGGCGAAATAGAGCACCAGCATCGACAGACCGGTGAGGGTCATGCCGAACATCATTTTCGTCGGCGTCGACGGTTCCTTGCCGCGCTTGTCGAGCCACGTCCAGAACGCGGCCAGAGGCAGCGAGAGCAGAATGATGTAGAGCGGGTTGATGGCGTTGGAGAGGATGCCGCCCGCCTCGATGAACGTCCAGCGCGTGTGGTCTTCTGCCCAGAAGGTGAGGGTGAGCGAGTTCTGGTGGAAGATCATCCAGAAGACGATCACGATCAGGAAGACGACGATCAGCGCCATGATCCGCTTCCACTCCGGCACGTTCTGCATGTTCTGCGCTTTTTCGTTGAGCACCGGCGGCAGGTCCTCGGCCGTCGTCACCGCGTCCTGATTGGCGACCGAGCCGTCGGCGCGCGTGAAGTCGCCGCCCTTGCGTCGCACGCGGTCGGCGTGGCGCACGTGCTTCGTGCCGGAGATGAAGACGATCAGCGAGATGATCATGCCGACCGCGCCGAGCGTGAACGCCGGATGGAAACCCCACTTCGGTCGCACGAATCCGGCGATCAGCGGCGCGAGCGTGGCGCCGATGTTGATGCCCATGTAGAAGATCAGGTACGCCTTGTCCTTGAGATGGCTTCCCTCTTCGTAGAGGTTGCCGACCATCGAGGAGACGTTCGGCTTGAAGAAGCCGTTGCCGATGACCAGGCAGGCCAGCGCGGCGTAGACGACGTTGATGCTGCCCTGAACGCCGAGCAGCGCATGGCCGGCGATGAAGAAGATGGCGCCGACGATGATCGACTTTCGGAAGCCGAGGAAGAGATCGGCGATCAGGCCGCCGAACAGCGGCGAGGCGTAAACGGCGGCGAGGTACGTCGCGGAGACGCCCGTCGCCTCGGCGGAGCTCATGCCGAATCCCTGCACCGTATCGCGCAGGTAGAGCGCGAGCATCGCGTTGACGGTGTAGAAGCTGTAGCGCTCCCACATCTCGCTGCCGAACAGGACGTACAACCCCTTGGGATGCTTATCGGTCGATACGGTCGCAGTAGCCATACCTCTCCTCTCGGATGTCGCGTTGCGCGCGGACGATACAAGATATTTGCCGGGCACGGCCAGCAAACGATTGGGGTCGAGCCGTTCGGGTCGTGCGAGCAACCGCTCGCGTCTTTTCTCTAGAACGCCCGGAACTGCGCTTCTTCCATCCCGTCGGCGACGAACATCGCCGACTGGCCGTCGTTGCAGTAGGCCCAGTCGTGGCTCACGCCGGTGATCATCAGCGACTCATCGGGGCAGAGCTCGCCCAGCGCCTTGCCGAGGGTCTGCACGTCGGTGCGGTCGGCAGACTCGATCACGAAGGTCGACTCGAACGGCAGCGGGATGATGTTGCCGAGGCGCTCGAGGGCGTCGTGGAGCTCGGAGTAGTCGGCGCCGGGGGTGAGGCTGTGGCGCACGAGGAGAAAGTCGCGCGCGAGGGTGAACTGGGTGCAGGCAACAAGCAGGCGCGGTTCGCCGCCGAGCTGAGAGCGGAGGTAGCGGACGAGCGGCGCGGCGTGGCGTCCCTCGGGGAGGAACACCTGCCAGCTCTGGTCGAAATTGGGCTCGGCGCCGAGGCGGCGCATGGCGTGTGAAACGGCGACCGTCAGCTCGCCCTCGTAGCAGATCTGGAAAAGCCTGATCTCCCCCATCGCACCCTCCCGTTCAAGCTCATCGACACACCACCGTGGCTGGATTGCAGAGATGGTACCGGCTCGGTCCGGAACTCGCAACAAGTCACATTTGTGTCTCGCGTGCTGTATCCCGAAACCGGCTTCACGAAACGGGACGCGGTGGCGTATTACGCGGCGGTCAGCAAGTACCTTCTCCCGCACCTGCGCAACCGCCCGGTTTCATTTAAACGCTACCCCGACAGCATCCACAACGAATCGTTCTGGGAGAAGGACGCCCCCGCGTTCACGCCCGACTGGGTGCCGCGCTTCGCCGTACCACGCCGCGCCGACGGCAGCGTCATCGACTACATCGTGATCAACAACGCCCGCACGCTGAAGTGGGTGGCGGAGGTGGGCGGCATCGAGCTGCATCCGTTCCTCCACCGCATCCCGCACATCGACCGGGCCATGGCCATCGTCTTCGATCTCGATCCCGGCCCGGGAGCCGATCTCGCCGACTGCTGCGAGGTGGCGCTGCTCCTGCGCGAGGCGCTGCCGCTCGAGTGCTACGCGAAAGTCTCGGGCTCCAAGGGGCTGCAGGTCTACGTCCCGCTGAATGGCGCAGGCGTGCCGCACGAGATCACCGAGGCCTTCGCGCGGCTGGTGGCGGAGGAGCTGGCCCGCGCACATCCGAAAAGAATCGTGGCGAAAATGGACAAGTCGCTGCGCCGCAACAAGGTCTTCATCGACTGGAGCCAGAACGCCGACTACAAGACCACGGTTGCGGTCTACTCCCTTCGCGCCAAACGCGACGAACCACTGATCTCGATGCCGGTGACGTGGGAGGAGGTCGAGCGCGCGCGCGGTCTGGAGTGGGGGCCGGAGGCGGCGCTGAAGCGGCTGGCGAAGGTGGGGGATCTGTTTGCGCCGGTGCTGAAGAAGAAGCAGAAGTTGCTGGGGGTAAAAGCGGTTCCTCGGGGTTCCTCGGAGTTTCTCGGAGCGACCTCCACCCGAGGAACCGAGGAACCCCGAGGAACCCGAGGAACCGCTTCTCCGCGCATGCCCAGACCCAAATCGCAATCCGGCCGCCGCCTTTTTGTCCTCACCAGGACAGACAGCGGCAACGAGTTGTGGCTCGATCTGCACGGCAGGTTCAAACGCTGGCTGCTCCGCCGCGATCGGGAGGGAGACGCACGGCTGATCGCCATGCCGGCCGGCGACATCCCGATTCATCCGCTCTACTACGAGGCGACCGTTCCGAAGGAGTGGCGCGACACCGTGACCATCGAAGACACCGGCGCGTACGAAATCATCGAGGGGAGTTATGCCGCGCGCCGCTTCGACCTCTGGTTCAGCGGGAAGGTGATGGCCGGCCAGTGGATCCTGCAGAAAGTCGAGGACGATGCCCAGCACCGATCGTGGTCGCTCGCGCCGCGCAGCTGAAACCGCGGTCGAGTTCATCAAGCCGATGGAATGCACGCCGGTCGCGGAGCTGCCCGACGACCCGGCCAAGTGGCTCTACGAGGTGAAGCTCGACGGCTACCGCTGCTGCGCCGTGCGCGACGCGAAAGGGGGGACGATGCTCTACTCCCGCTACGGCAACCGCTGGCCCGATCGCTTCGCGAAGGTGCACGAGGCGCTCGCGCGGATCGGCGAGAGCATCGTCCTGGACGGCGAGATCGTGGTTCTCGACGCGAAAGGGCTCCCGTCGTTCCAGGATCTCCAGAACTGGCAGTCCACCCGCCGTCCGATCGTCTTCTACGCGTTCGACGTGCTCCATTACCGCGGCGAGCGCCTGCTCGGCGAGCCGCTGGAAGCGCGCAAGGAGCTGCTCGCCTCGCTCGAGTTGCCGGAGCCGATCCGTCTCGTGCCGGCCCTCGAAGCCTCCCTCCCCGACCTGATCGCGGAGATGAAACGCCTCGGACTGGAGGGTCTCGTCGCCAAACGCAAGGGGACCCGTTACGCGGCGGGCGAGCGCTCGCAGTGGTGGGTGAAGAAGCGCTTCAACGAGACCGGCGAGTTCCTCGTCGGCGGCTACGTCACGTTCCGCGGCCAGATCGAGCGCCTGCTCATCGGAACGCCGAGCGCCGAGGGCCTCCACTTCGTGCATACCCTCAAACACGGCTTCACACCATTCAACCGGCGCGAGCTGCTGACGGTCCTCGAAGCACTGCAGACGGACGAGAACCCCTTCATCGACGCCGAGCCTGAACGGCGCGTGCAGTGGGTGCATCCGAAACTGCGGATCGAGGTGGAGTTCGTGGAGCGGACGAAGAGCGGAAACCTGCGGCACGCCTTCTACCGTCAGATGGTCATGCCGCCGAAACGACGACCCGGTGCGGCGTCGTCCGCAGGATCGACGCAAAGTCGACCTTTCCGCCGCGGAGGCACTCGGTGATGAGCGCGCGCAGTTCCTCCGGCGCGACCGGCTTGTAGATCACGGCGTCGACCGTCGCGCTGTCGGCAATGCTCACCGCCTGGTCGCGGAAGCCGGTCACCACGAAGAGAAAGCCCGGCTTGGCTTCGCTGCGGTTGCGGAGGAAGTCGAGCACGCCCCAGCCGTCGAGCCGCGGCATGTTCAGGTCGATCAGAGCGAGCGCATAGCGGCGCGACTTGAGGTGATCGATCACCTCGCGGCCGTTCGCGACGACGTCCGCCTCGACGCCGATCCGCGCGGCGAGCCGCGCCACGGCGCGGCCGATCTCCGGCTCGTCATCGGCGATGAGGATGCGCTTCCCCGGAAACGCGTCGAGCTTCGGCGTGGCTGTATCGAGCGCGTCGCGCACCAGGGCCAGCGATTGATAGCGCTGGGCCGGGTCCTTGATCAGGCAGCGCTGGATGACCGACGCGATCTCACGCGGGACGTCGGCCCGCAGCGAGAGCAGGTCGGCGGGCTGATCGGCCAGCGCAACAAGCTTCATCTGCGGCAGCGAATCGGCGCGGAACGGCGTGCGCCCCGAGAGCGCATGAAAGAGGATCGCGCCGAGGGAGAAGACGTCCGAGGCGGGGGACATCGGCTTGCTGAGGATCTTCTCCGGTGAGGCGTACGGCCAGTAGCGCGCGTACTCGGCCGGCGGGAGGACGGTCACCCCCTGATCGCCGACCTCGATGACGCTGGGCGACAGCTCGCCGTGGAAGCCGCCCTGCTTCGACAGCGTGGCCGCGACCTCGCGGCCGATGCGTACGACCTCCTCCACCGGCAGCGGGCCGGAGGCCATGAGGTTCGTGAGCGGGGTGGTCTCCATCAGCCCTGTGCGGTGCTAGTGCCCTGCCATCAGCGTGCGACCCCCAGCGTCGCCAGCAGCCAGGCGTAATCGGCGGCGTCATCCTTCAGCTTGTCGTAGCGCCCCGACGCGCCGCCGTGACCCGCGCCCATGTTCACGCGCAGCAGCAGCGGATTGTCGTCGGTCTTGTGCGTGCGCAGCCGGGCCACCCACTTGGCCGCTTCCCAGTAGCCGACCTGGCTGTCGTTGAGTGAGGTCCGGACGAGCATGGCCGGGTACTTTTTCTTCTCGATGTTGGAGTAGGGGTCGTAGCTCTTCATGTAGAGGTACGCCTCTTTGTCGGCCGGGTTGCCCCACTCGATGTACTCCTGCGTCGTCAGCGGCAGCGTGGCGTCGGACATCGTGCCGATCACGTCGACGAACGGGACGTACGCCAGCGCAGCCTTGAAGAGGTCGGGGCGCATGTTCACCACCGCGCCGACCAGCAGGCCGCCGGCGCTGCCGCCCTGAATGGCCAGCTTCTCCTTCGAGGTGTAGCCCTCTTTGACGAGGTACTCGGCCACGGCGATGAAGTCGGTGAAGGTGTTCTTCTTCGCCATCATCCGCCCCGCCTCGTGCCACTCCTTCCCCATCTCCCCACCGCCGCGGATGTGCGCGATGGCGTAGATCATCCCGCGGTCGAGCAGCGAGAAGCGGTTGGAGTTGAAACCATCGGGAATCGACGAGCCGTACGAGCCGTACGCGTACAGCAGCAGCGGGTTCTTCTTCTTCGGATCGAGGTCCTTGCGGTAGACCAGCGCCACCGGGACCTTCGCGCCATCCGGCGCGGTCACGAAGATCCGCTCCGACTTGTACTTGCCGGCGTCGTAGCCGATCACCTCGGTGCGCTTGAGCAGCGTCTGCGACTTCGCGTCCATGTCGTAGTCGTAGACGGAGCTCGGCGTGACGAGCGACTGGTAGACGTAGCGGAAGACGTTCGTGTCGAACTCCGCGTTCGTGCTCGCGCCGGCGGCGTAGGCCGGCTCGGGGAAGCTGATGCGATGCGACTTGCCGCCGTCACGCAAATCGTAGATCTCGAACTGCTGCAGCCCGTTCTCACGCAGGCGCACCACCATGTGGTTGGCGAAGAGGTCGACGCTCTCGATGCGAACCGGCTTGCGGTACGGCACCACCTCGACCCAGTTCTTCTCCGCCGGATCGGCGGCCGGCGCCGTGACGATGCGGAAGTTCAGCCCCTTGTCATTGGTCATGACGTAGAACCGGTCGTCGCGGCTGTCGACGTAGTACTGATGATCCTGACGGCGCGGCAGCATCACCGCCGGCGTGTCGGCTGGCCTATCGGCGCGCAGCAGGCGCACCTCGTTGGTCTTCTTGCTCTCGGTATAGAACGTCAGCCATTGACCGTCGCGCGTGCGATCCACCCAGACGTCGTACAGCTCGTCCTTTTCGTCGAAGAGCAGCGCGTGCTCGGTCGAGCCGAGCACGTGACGGAAGATGCGGTTGGAGCGCTTCGCGTCGTTTTCCGTGCTGTAGAAGAGGGTCTTGTTGTCGGCCGCCCATTCGACGGAGCCGACCCGCTCCGCGATGTTGCTCGTGACCGCGCCGCTGCGCAGGTCCTTCACGTGCAGCTTGTACTGGCGATAGCCGTTGTCGTCGGTAGTGTACGCGAGGAGGTTGTTGTCGTCGCTGACGTTGTACGCCCCCAGCGACATGAACTTCTTCCCCTCGGCCAGCTGATTGACGTCGAGGAGGATCTCCTCCGCCGCTTCCATGGTCCCCTTGCGCCGCGCGTAGATCGGGTACTGCTTCCCCTCCACCGTGCGCGAGTAATAGAGGTAGCCACGGTCGCGATACGGCACGTTGACGTCGGTCTGCTTGATGCGCCCGAGCATCTCCTCGTACAGCTTCTTCGACAGCTCCGCCTGCGGTTTCGTCAACGCGTCGGCGTACGCGTTCTCCGCCTCGAGGTAGGCGATGGTCTCCGGACTCTTCTTATCGCGCAGCCAGCCGTACTCATCGACGCGCGTCTCCCCATGCGCTTCGAAGCGCACCGGCACCTTCTTCGCGACAGGCGGCTTCGGCAGTTCGGTCTGGGCGGAAAGGGACGTGGTGGCAAATGCAGTCATGGCAGCGAGCGTCAGGAGGAATCGCACGGCCGGGAAGACTATCGCGTGCGGACGCAAATTCCCTAGTGTGCGGTGGTGGCTCTTGGCTGTTGGCTGTTGGCTGTCGGGGTATCCGCCGCCGTCTGCGCCGCGGCCGGCCGATACCCCAAGAGCTAAGAGCCAACAGCTAAGAGCTAAACATCAAATGCAGATCCCCAAACTCATGCCACAGGTATCCCCCGCTCAGCGCCTCCCGGTACGCCTTCTCCACATGCGCGCTGCCGCCGATCGCCTCCAGCATTGCCAGGTGCGTCGCCTTTGGCTCGTGAAAACCGGTCAGCAGCGCATCCACCACCCTCACGCCGCGCTCCGGCGTGATCACCAGATCGGTCCAGCCGCGCGAGGCGATCACGTTGCCGTCGGCGTGAACGGATGACTCCAGCGCACGCACGACGGTCGTGCCGACGGCGATTACGCGGTGACCGCCTGCCCTTGCCCGGCGCACTTCCTCCGCGGTGCGGGCCGGCACCTCGTAGTACTCGTCGTAGGGCCGCTCGTGATCTTCGAGGCTGGCCACGCCGGCGTGCAGGACGAGCTTCGCCAGGCGCACGCCGCTCCGTCGGAGGCAGGCCAGCATCCGTTTGGTGAAGGCCCGCCCGGCGGAGGGCATCTCCGCGGAGCCGGGCTCGGTCGCGTAGACGGTCTGGTACGCATCGAGCGGGAAGCGTTCGCTCACGTACGAGTAGGTGATCGGGCGGCCGTGCCCGCGGAGGTAATCGTGCAGCGTGCCGCGCAGATTGAGCTGTGCGATCCAGAGCCGCACCGAATCGCGGTAGCGCGTCAGGAGCGTCGCTTCGACGCCGTCCGGCAGCAGCAGGCGCTCGCCTTCCTGCGCCTGCACGCGACGCGGCTCGACGATCACCAGGCCGCCCGGCAGCGGCGTCGAGACATGCAGCGCGATCGCCTCGCCGTTGCCGCGCGTAGCCGTGAGCGCGGCAGGCAGCGTCGCCGTCGAATTCAGCACCAGCAGATCGCCGGGCTCGAGGAACGACGGCAACTCGCGAAAGTGCGCATGAAAGACCGCGTCGTCGGCGCGGCGGGTGACCAGCATGCGCACGTCATCGCGTCCGTCGCCGCGCAGCTCGGCCGGCATCTTCGCTTCGAGATGCGCGGGGAGGTCGAAGTCGAGCGAGGTCATACCGCCCTCCTCAGGATCTCCGGCGCCACGTCCTCCGGCAGCGGCAGATGGGAGAGATCGCCGCCGCCGGTGGCATCGCGATGCATCTCCGTGTTCATGTCGCCTGGATCGATCGACAGCACGCGCACGCCGGTCCCTTCGAGCTCCACGCTCAGCGTCATCGACAGATGGCGCAGCGCGGCCTTGCTCGCGCCGTAGCCACCCCACCCCGTGTACGCATTCACCGCGGCGTCGGAGGAGATGTTGATGATCGTCCCTGACCCGCGCTCCTTCATGCGCGGCAGGACGAGCTGCGTGAGATGCAACGGCGCGACGGCGTTCACGCGGAAGACGCGCAGCAGAGGGAACCACGGATAGCTCGCGAGGGCAGGCATCGGCAGCGGACCGAGCTCCGAGGCGTTGTTGATGAGCAGGTCGACGGCGCCGAACCGGTCGTGGGCGCGCTGCGCGATCTCCTCGGCGATCTCCGAGACATCGCCGGCCACCGTTTCGACATCGGTCAGCTTCGACAATTCACGCGCGGCCGTCTCGAGCCGCTCCACGCGGCGGGCATTGAGGACGAGGTTGTAGCGGCGCGCCGCGAGCTGACGGGCGAGAGCGAGCCCGAGTCCCTGCGAGGCGCCGGTGATGATGGCGGTTTGGTTCATGAGCCTCAATGTCGGGCCGGCGCTGACGGGATCACACGGGCGGAAGGGCAGGGGCGGGCCTGTACGAAAGGACAGGTTCAGCAGCTCATCCCGGGGATTCAGCAGTTTATCCCGACCGCAGGGAGGGATCTTTGGTGCCATCGCGACGGTAGTCGGCATCAGCGCGATGGCACCAGGGGGTTCAACAGTTCATCCCGGGGGTTCAGCAGTTTATCCCGACCGCAGGGAGGGATCTTTGGTGCCATCGCGACGGTAGCCCGCATCAGTGCGATGGCACCAGAGATCCCTCCCTGCGGTCGGGATAAAGTACATCTACACGATCCCCCGCTCCCGCCCGATCGCTACCGCCTGGGCGCGGTTCTCCGCGCCGAGCTTGCCGAGGATTGCGGTCACGTGAAACTTCACCGTCCGCTCGGCGATGCCGAGCTGCGCGGCGATCTCTTTGTTCGACAGGCCGCCCGCGACGTGCCGCAGCACCTCGCGCTCGCGCGCCGACAGGCGTGGCGCGTGCGACAGGGCGAGGACGCGCGAGGCGATGCGCGGGTCGAGGTACGTCTCGCCGCGCGCGGCGGCGCGGATGGCGCGTTCGATCTCATCGAGCGACGCCCCTTTGAGCAGATAGCCGCGCGCACCGCCGCGTAGCACGGCGTCGATCTGTTCGTCGTTCGCGTAGGCGGTCAGGACGAGCACCGGTTTGTCGATGCGCGGGACGGCGTCGACTCCGCTCATGCCGGGGAGCTCGAGGTCGAGCAACACCACCTCCGCGTCGATGCGCGAGGCCAGCAGCTCTTCCGCGGAACCGTACGCGCCGGCGATGACGAAGCCGCGCTGCGTGAGCGCGACCACCAGCCCTTCCCGCACGATCGGGTGGTCGTCGACGATGGCGATCTTCATCGGCTCACCTTCGCCGTCACAGTCGTACCGGCGGGAGAGCTGACGATGCGCAGCGAGCCGCCGGCCAGCCGCGCCCGCTCGCGCATCCCCCGCACGCCGTGCCGATCGTCCGGCACGCGGCGTACGTCGAACCCGCGGCCGTCATCCTCGACCGTCAGCGTCGCGGCCCGTTTCGTACACGCCAGCGTGACGCGCACCCCCTTGGCGCGCGCATGCTGCCGCACGTTGGCGAGGGCCTGCTCCGCGATGCGATAGAGCTCGACCTCGGACGCCAGCGGCAGAGCGCAGTCGTCGCTCGCGTTCAATGACACGCGAATGCCGCTGCTCGAGGTGAACTCGCGGACGAGCCCCGCCAGCGCCTGCGCGAGCGGCCTTCCGGCCAGCGGCTCCGCGCGCAGGTGCATCACCGAGCGGCGCGCTTCGTCGAGCGTCGCGCGGGTCGTCTGCAGCGCGGCGTCGAGCTGGCCCGATTCGATCTGCAGTGCAATCGCGGTCAGGCTCTGCGCGAGCTGGTCGTGGATCTCGCGCGCGAGACGCGTCCGCTCGTCGGCCCGTGCATGCACCGCGCTCTCTTCCGCGAGCCGCGCCCGCTCGATGGCCACGCCGAGCTGCATGCCGATCATCGAGAGCAATCGCAGCTCGCGCGCATCGAGCCGCCGCAGCGCCGGCGCTGTGATGTTGAGGATGCCGAGCGACTTGTCCTGGAAGAAGAGCGGCACCGAGGCGTGGTGGGCGATGCCGCCGGTCCCACTCTGGGCCGCGCGCAGACGGCTGCAGCCCATGACGTCGACGTTGCGCGGGAGCAGCTCACCGCTGCGGAACTGCTCGATACACCAGCACGACTCGCCGGTCATCCGCACCGGCTCGCGCAGCGCCGGGGGGAGGTTGCGCGCCGCCGCGCTGTAGATGTGGCCCGTCTGCGGATCGACGAGCCACACCCAGCCGGTGCCGAGGCCGAGCAGCTCCGCGATGAGGCCGAGCGTCCGCTCGAGGGCCGTCTGCACGTTGACGGCGGAATTGAGCGCCTCCGCGATTGCGGCGAGGATCTCGAGCTCGGTTTTCTTCTTCAGGTTCTCAGTTTATCCGCAGTTTATCCCGACCGCAGGGAGGGATCTCCGGTGCTCGATCCGCGGTGTCGTCACGTGCCTGGCACGTGGCACAGCAGACCGATCGAGCACCGGGAGATCCCTCCCTTACGGTCGGGATAAACTCAATCGCGAACCTTGGCCCAGCTGTCCTTCAGCGTCGCGGTCCGGTTGAACACCAGCTTCTCCGCGGTCGATTCGCGGTCGACGCAAAAGTAGCCGAGCCGCTCGAACTGATAGCGCGAAAGCACCGACGCGCCGAGGACACTCGGCTCGACTTTCGCGTTCTCGATGACCTCCAGCGAGTTCGGGTTGAGGTGCGTGAGAAAGTCGCCCCCCTCTTCCGGATCCTCGGCCGTGAACAGCCGGTCGTACAGCCGCACTTCGCAGTCGACGGCGTGCTCCGCCGAGACCCAGTGCAGCGTTGCTTTCGGACGGCGGCCGTCGGGCGCGTCGCCGCCGCGCGTGGCGGGGTCGTAGGTCGCGCGCAGCTCGACGATCTCGCCGCTCGCGTCCTTGATCACTTCCGTGCAGGTGATGAAGTAGGCGGAGCGGAGGCGCACCTCGCGGCCGGGCGCGAGGCGGAAGAACTTCTTCGGCGGCTCTTCCATGAAGTCGTCGCGCTCGATGTAGAGCGTCCGTCCGAACGGCACGCGGCGCGTCCCCATCGACGGATCCTCGGGATTGTTCGGCGTCTCGAACTCCTCGGAGGCCGCTTCGTCGTAGTTCGTGAGGACCACCTTCAGCGGCCGCAGCACGCCCATGACGCGCGGCGCGGTTTTGTTCAGGTCCTCGCGCACGCAGAACTCGAGCAGGCCGACGTCGATGACGTTCTCGCGCTTGGCCACGCCGACCCGCTCCGCGAAATTACGGATCGCGGCCGGCGTGTAGCCGCGGCGGCGCACCGCGGCAATGGTCGGCATGCGCGGGTCGTCCCAGCCGTGCACGATGCCGTCCTGCACGAGCTTCAGCAGCTTGCGCTTCGACATGACCGTGTAGTTGAGGTTCAGCCGCGCGAACTCGATCTGCCGCGGCCGCGCCGGCACCGGCAGGTTCTCGATCAGCCAGTCGTACAGCGGGCGATGCGCCTCGAACTCGAGCGTGCAGAGCGAGTGCGTGACGTGCTCGATCGCATCCGACGGCGGATGGGCGTAGTCGTACATCGGATAGATGCACCACTTGTCGCCGGTGCGGTGATGCTCTTCATGACGGATGCGGTAGAGCACCGGATCGCGCATGTTCATGTTCGGCGAGGCCATGTCGATCTTCGCCCGCAGCACGTGCGCGCCGTCGGGAAACTCCCCCGCGCGCATGCGCCGGAAGAGGTCGAGGTTCTCGTCGACGCCGCGATTGCGATGCGGCGACTCTTTGCCCGGCTCCGTCAGCGTTCCGCGATACTCGCGCATCTCCTCGGCGGTGAGGCTGTCGACGTACGCCAGGCCGTGCGTGATCAGGTGCTCGGCCCACTCGTAGAGCTGATCGAAATAGTCGGAGGCGTGATACGGCTCGTTCTTGTCGAACTCGAAGCCGAGCCAGCGCACGTCCTCGATGATGGCCCGCGCGTATTCGGCCTCTTCCTTCTCCGGGTTCGTGTCGTCGAACCGCAGGTTGCAGCGTCCGCCGTACTCGCCGGCCACGCCGAAATTGAGGCAGATCGACTTGGCGTGGCCGATGTGCAGATAGCCGTTCGGCTCCGGCGGGAAGCGGGTCACGACGGTCTGATGCTTCCCGCTGCGGAGGTCCTCCTCCACGATCTCGCGGATGAAATCGAGGTTGCGCGCTGGTGCTTCGGTGGTGGTCATCGAGCTCTCCGATACGAAAAAAGCGGCCCGGTGGGCCGCTTTCAGTCTGATTTCGTGCAGATGAGAATCGGCCTATCGCGGGAGATCCACGCGCTGACGCTGTCGGGTGCCCTGCTGGCGGCGATTCATGGCGCCAAGGTATACATGCTGGCGGATGGCGTCAATTCCCCCTCTGCGCCGGCTCGTCTTCCTCGCGCTCCTCGCGCTCGCCTGCTCGCGCGAGCCGGAGCGCCCGCCGGTGATCATCCTCTCCATCGACACGCTGCGCGCCGACCGCCTCGCGCGGATGCCGAACCTCGAGCGCTTTGCCGCCGACGCTATCACCTTCGACAGCGCCTGGACCCACGCGCCGCTGACGCTGCCGGCGCACGCGTCGCTGATGACCGGCCTCCTCCCGCCGGAGCACGGCGTGCGCGACAACGCCGGCTTCCGGTTGGGCGCGAAACTGCCGACCATCGCCACGATGCTCCGGGCGCGCGGCTATGCCACCGGCGGCGCTGTCTCCGCGTACGTGCTGCGCCGCGACAGCGGAATCGCGAGCGGCTTCGACGTCTTCGACGACGCCATCGAGTTCGTCGAAGGCGCGCCCACCGGCTCGCTGCATCGGCGCGGCAGCATCACGATCGCGAACGCACTGCGCTGGCTGGACGGGCAGACGGAGAAACCACCCTTCCTCTTCGTACATCTCTTCGAGCCACACACACCCTACGAGCCGACCTACGACGCCGACGTCCTCGCCGCCGATCGTCTGGCCGGAGAGTTCTTCGACGAGCTCCGGGCGCGCAAGCTCTATGACGACGCGCTGATCGTCGTCCTCTCCGATCATGGCGAAGGGCTGAACGATCACGGCGAGGAGGAGCACGGCATCCTGCTCTATCGCGAGGCGCTGCAGGTGCCGCTGCTTGTCAAGCTGCCGCGCAACGCCCGCAAGGCGACGCGCGCCGGCGAGCCGGTGCAGCTGATCGACGTGCTCCCGACCATCGCCCAGCTCACGCAAGCGACGCCGCCGCCCAACCTGCGCGGCCGGTCGCTCCTCGATAAACCGATCGCGCGCGCGCTCTACGGCGAGACGCTTTACCCGCGCATTCACCTCGGATGGAGTGAGCTCCGTTCGATCGTCCGCGCCCCGCATCACCTGATTGACGGCCCGAAGCCGGAGCTCTATCGCCTCGCCGCCGACCCGCGCGAAACGCGCAACATCCGCGAGAACGAGCGCCGCGCCTTTGCACAACTGCGCGGCGATCTCGCCGCCATGCCGCAAGCCGTCGCCTCGCCGACGATCAACGCGGAAGAAGCGAAGAAGCTGGTCGCGCTCGGCTACCTGACCTCGATCAGCAGCACGCGCAGCGACAAGAACCCGCGCGATCACCTGCACGAGCTGGACGCGCGGAAGGAGATCGCCGCGCTCATGGCTCGCCACGACTTCGCATCAGCAGCCACGAAGCTCGAAGCGCTGCTCGCGCGGAACCCCGGCTGGAGCGATCTGCGCGATGATCTCGGCCTCGCGTACGAGCGGCTGAATCGCCTCCCGGACGCCGAGGGCGTTTATCGCGAGGCCATCCGCGCCACGCCGGAGCTCGCGCAGGAAGTGGCGCTCTCGCTGGCCGGCGTCCTGCTGCGGCAGGGGAAGCTGGACGAGGCGGCGCAGCATGCGCGGGTCGCCGCCGAACGCTCCACGCAGCCGAAAGCGGCCCGGCTGATGCTCGCCGAGATTCAGGCCCTCCGCCGCGATCTTAACGGCGCGCTGGAGATCCTTCGGCAGATCGAGCCGCCGTATCCGCCCCGCTATCACTTCCTCCTCGGCGACGTCCTCGGCAGTCTCGGACGCACCGGCGAGGCCATCCGCGCCTTCGAGACCGAACTGCGCGTCGCGCCGCGGGATACGGAGGCAAAACGGCGGCTCGCGCTCCTTTACCGCATTCGGGAGGGTGTCGGAGCGCGGTAGCGGCGGTCACGAAACCGCGCCAAACCGGTCCCCCTGCCTTGACCGGCTCGGCTGGCGCGAGCATGCTTCCGCCCAAATGAGACCCCATGCCCCCGTTCTGGCCGCCCTCATCGCGGTAGTCCTCGCCACGTCCGCCTGGGCGGATGACGGCGACGAGGTGAAACGGCTCGACAAGGAAATCACCGTCGCCACCTGGACCGGCGACGCGGTCTGGTTCGAAGAAAACGTCGCCGAGGAGTACCTCCTCGTCACCCCCACCGGCGGCACCAGGAACAAGCGCGAGATCATCCGCGAGCTCGCCACCCCCGGCATGCAGATGGAGCCGTACGAACCGCGCGAGGTCGTCCTCCGGATGTACACCGACTCCGCGATCATCACCGGCCGCGTCCTGCAGCGCTACACCCTCGGCGGCATCCGCTTCGCGAACGACCTGCGCTACACGAACGTCTACGCGAAGAAAAAAGGACGCTGGTACCTCGTCAGCGGCCACATTTCGTCCGTTGCGGTCAAACGCTGACGCGTTGTGCCGCAACAGACGGATTGAGGATTGGAGGATTGAGGATTGAGGATTGAGGAAGGCACTCGCGCGTAGGGCAACTGACGCGCAGCGTCTTCCTCAATCCTCAATCCTCAATCCTCAATCCTCAATCCTCAATTT
Source organism: Thermoanaerobaculia bacterium (assembly GCA_036398925.1). Classification (GTDB taxonomy): domain Bacteria; phylum Acidobacteriota; class Thermoanaerobaculia; order Gp7-AA8; family Gp7-AA8; genus DASWOB01. The sequence goes on along the minus strand of DASWOB010000096.1, from coordinate 32,170 downwards.
CCTCCCGCCGCCCGCCTCCGCACCGGCATCGTCCACCCGGTCTGCATCCCGCCCCGCCCGCCCGTGGCCAGCACGAAGTTGCGCGTCAGCAGGCCGCGGAACTCGTCGATCTTCGCGGTTTCGGCGGCGGTCGGTTCGCGATCGCTTTCGGTGACCAGCGCGAAGACCACCCGGAAGCCTTTCTGGCTGAAGGCGGTGGTCGGTTTACGGGCGCCCTCGACTTCGATCAGCTGCTGCAGGGCGACGTCGCGTTTCGTGCCGCTGACGACGGTGCCGTCCGTCGGCGAGTAGGCGCCGCCCAGGGCCGGCGAGGTGCCGGAGAGGTAGAAGAACGGCGCGACTTCCTCCGGCGAGGCCAGGCCCATCAGGTAGAGATCGAGCCAGCTGTAGCCGTTGTTCGCGACGCGTGCCTTCCAGCGGCCGTCGCCCTCCTGCGTAAAGTACGCGCCGCCCATGACCGACGACTCGTTGTCGGTATAGACGCGGTACGCGGCCGGCAGGTGGACATACTGGGCGGGATGCGCGCTGAGCGGATTGAGGATGCGCGTGATGGAGCCCTCCTCGCGGATACGCGCGAAGAAGAGCCAGCGGTGCCCGAGCTCGTGCAGCATCACCTGCGCCGCCCGCGTCTCCACCGAGTTGTAGTTGTACGTGAGCTGGTTCATGTGCAGCATCGCCGCCTCGGGAGGCGCCGTCGTCCCCCACGTCGAGGGGTCGAACGCGGCGATGCCGTCGACGCGCGGATTGCCGCCGGTCGAGTACGCACCGGCGTAGAAGATGATGTCGGTCAGGAAGGACTGATAGATCGCCAGCGCGTCGACGTCGTCGTGACGGAGGCGATGGTGCGCCGCGATCTTCTCCCACACCGCGTAGACGTCGAGCGCCGGCAGCACGAACGGCTCCGCGATCGGCGTCGGCAGCTCGCTGCCGTTGGCGACCGCTGAAAGATCGGTGGCCATGCTCCGGGCCGGCTCGTCGAGGACGATCGAGCCGCTGAGCACATCCCAGGTGCGATTCGAATTCGTCATCAGCGTGGCCACGCGGACGTTCTGCACGCCGGTCATGCCTCGCTGCGCGCCCCATATCTCGATCGTGTCGCCGGAGTAGCGCGCGCTGGCGCTGGCGACGGCACCGGTGGCGTTGTTCACCAGCACGACCGACTGGCCGGTGCGGCTGATCTGCAGCTCCAGCCACTCGCCGCCGATGCGCACCTGATAGCGCAGCGAGGTGGCCTCCATGATCTTCGTCGGATCGATCGGCGCGCCGAGCTTGACCCGCACCACGAAGAGGTCGCTCTCATTCAGGCGGTACGTCTCCAGCCGGTGCACGTCGAGCATCGCCTGCGCGTTGCCGGCGGAGGCGGAGACGTCGTTCTTCGCGTCGTCGTGTGCGGCCAGCAGCCGCTCGGACGGATTCCAGGCGTCATAGCCGGCCGAGACGATCGGCGTCCCCCATTCGAAATTCGGCACGTCGCGGTACGAGTAGGTGATGGTCCCATCCTTCCGCAGCTCGGCCTGGATGTCGTAGCGGAAGAAGTTTGTCTGCGCGGTCCGCCACGTCACCCGCAGCGCGTCGGGCGTCTCGTCGACGTAGACGCTCGGGTAGGTGAAGTAGCGCGCCGGCGTCGCCTTCGTTAGCATGAGCGGAGAGAGCACCGGCGTCCGATGCACCGCCGCCTCGACCGCGTCGAACTGCCACGTCGCGTTCTCCGCCGGCACAGCGGTGTGGATGCCGTTGAACGCGGAGAGATAAAGCCGCGAGACCTGCTGCCCGAAGAGCGGGAACTGGAACGCGGTCAGATCGTGCTGCAGGTAATGCCATCCCGCGCCGCCGCCCGCGTCGAAGGCCCGCTTCGGCGCGCCGCTCGGCTCGACGTAACGCAGCGCCTCCCGCCGTACCGCGTATTTCGAGCCGGCCCGCGGCTCGAAGACCAGCGAGATGCCGTTCAGGTCGAAGGCCCGCCGCCCCGGCGCGATCCGCTCATCGGTGCCGACGTAGAACGCGCCGTTGCGCTGCAGCGGAGCGCTCTCCGCCTGCGAGGCGATCCGCTCCCGCCGCCGCTCGCGCAGCGACTGCAGACGCAGATCGTTGGCGGGGCCGCTGCCGCAGAATTCTTCAGCGCCGAGGGAGAAGGCGAACAGCAGCAGGAGCAGGAAGGAGCGCATGGCCAAGTTTATCCCGACCGGAGGGAGGGATCTTTACTGCCGGCCGCGCAATCTCTGTCAAGTTCACCGCGATGACACCGGAGATCCCTCCCTCCGGTCAGGATAGACTCGCCCCCATGTGGATGATTTACGGCGCCAACGGCTACACCGGCGAGCTCATCGCGCGCGAGGCGATGAAACGCGGCCAGCGTCCCATCCTCGCCGGCCGCAGCGCCGAAAAAGTCGAGCCGCTCGCGCGTGAGCTGGCCCTCGAGTCGCGCGTCTTCGACGTCGAGAACCCGCAACTCGACGGCGTGCAGCTCGTCCTCCACTGCGCCGGCCCGTTCATCCGCACCAGCAGACCGATGGTCGATGCCTGCCTCGCGGCGGGAGCGCACTACCTCGACATCACCGGCGAGATCGAGGTCTTCGAGGCAGTGATGGCGCGCGATGCGGAGGCGAAGCAGCGTGGGGTCTCGCTGTTGCCCGGCGTCGGCTTCGACGTCGTGCCGACCGACTGCCTCGCGGCGATGCTCAAGGCGAAGCTCCCCACCGCGACCGAGCTCTGGCTGGCGTGGTACGCGCCGCGCGCCGCCGTCAGCCCCGGCACGATGAAGACCATGCTCGAAGGAGCCGGCTACGGCGGGATGATCCGGCGCGACGGGAAGCTCGTGCGCGTGCCGCTGATGTTCGACGTGCGCGAGATCCCCTACTCCAGCGGTCCGCGGCTCTCCGTGACCATTCCGTGGGGCGACGTCTCCACCGCGTTCCACAGCACCGGCATCCCGAACATCCGCGTCTACACCGCCCGCTCGCCGAAGGCCGTGGCCCGGCTGAAGCGGATCGCGCCGCTGATGACCCTCCTCCGCTTCGGCCCGATCCGCCGCTATGCGCAGAAGGTCGCGGAGAAGCGCACCGGCCCCGACGCCACGCTGCGCGAGGCGGGGCGCACCTACCTGTGGGGACGCGCGTTCCACGCGAGCGACGAAGTGACGATGACGATGGAGACGCCGGAGGGCTACGAATTCACGGTTCGTTCGGCACTCGCGGCGGTGCAGCGGGTCTTGGGCGAGGCGGTGCGGCCGGGCGCGATGACCCCGTCGACCAGATTCGGCGCGGAGTTCGTGCTCGCAATTCCCGGCGTCTCTCTCTGAAAAACCAGAACGTCGCCGCCGCGATCGGCAGCAGTGAGAACACCAGCAGCATCCGCACGACCCCTTCCAGGCCGGGATTGAACGGCGTGTAGATGTGGAGGTCGAGCGCGATCGCCTCGAGGTCGTTCATCAGCGCGCCCCCCTTCCCCTCGCGATACCACGCCAGGAACTCCGGATCGCGCAGCAGCCGCCGCGCGAAGAGCATGCTGTGGATCTGCACGAAGAAAGCGATGAACGCCCCCAGCGGCCGCTCGACGTCAGGATTGCGCCAGCCGTGCCCCGTCAGCGCTTTGTAGAACATCACCCCCGCCAGGATGAACTCGGCGAGATGCCCCGCCGCGCCGATCACCAGCTCGCGCCGCCACTCCACCGTGACCATCGCCAGCCAGAAGAGGCCGACCGCCGCGATGCCGACCGCAATCGGACGATGCTCGCGACAGATCCAGATCAGATAGCCGATCCCGATCGCAATCGCGATGGCCAGCGACGTCCGGAACTCCCCCCGATGCGTGAAACCGCCGCCATAGACGAAATCGAATGCCGGCAGCGACGGATATCCGAGAAGCCAGCCGGCCACGGCGTGACCGAACTCGTGAAAGAGGGTGACGAGCGCGGAGAGGATGAAGCGGGTGAACGGGATGACGTAAACGACGATCGCCGCGATCAGGCCGAACGCTGCGATCTTCGCTTCTTTGTGCATCGTTTCTAAGTTTATCCCGACCGGAGGGAGGGATCTTCGGTGCCATCGCGACGTACGCCGGCTACTGCGCGATGGCACCAAAGATCCCTCCCTTGCGGTCGGAATAAACTGATAGAACTCAAGACGACTACTTCAGTTCAGCCAGCCACGAAGAGGCGAATGCGCGCGCCTTCTCCACCGGCTCTTTGCCAGCGCGATAGCAGAGCTTCCACTCGGACGGCTTGTCCTCGTAGGCCTCGTTGGCGAAGCGGCGCCCGTTGAGCTTCGCGCTGTAGTCGACGCTCTTGCTCGTCTCCAGAAACTCGCGCAGGCGCTTCTTCACCGCCACGCGATGGTCGGCCGGGTACTGCGCGTTCCACTCCGCCAGCTGCTCCTTGTACGACTCCTGATCGGCGGCGAACTGCTGCTCCATCATCTCTCGGTAGTCGGCCGAGTCGAACATCGACAGCTGGCTCTGCGCCTCCTTCAGCATGATCTCGAGACCCTCGCGATCCCCCTTCGGCGCCTGGGCGACGAGCTTCCTGATGTCGTTGACGTTCGCCTGCGCGTCCTTTTTCTGCTGCGCGATCAGCGCCGCCGCCGACGTCGCCTCAGGCGCCTGCGGCTTGCGCTCGTTGCGCAGCTCCGCGTACACCTTCGCGAACTGCGGCGTGGCCACGAAGGCCTTCGTCGCGATCAGCACCTGCTCCACGATTGCTGCCCGCGCTGCCGGCGAAGCCGCCTTCAGCTTGCTCCGGACCTGGCCAACCGGCACGTAACCGTCGGCGAACGACGACGCGATCTGCCGCTCCACCTCACTCTTCTGCACCCCGAGCTGCGTGAACACATCGCCCGCGCCCGCCGCGCTGAACGCCACCGCACACACCACGGCCACACTGCTGAACCACTGGATTCGTTTCATGGACTCCCTCTTGGACGTTCGCGCCGCTGTCGTTTTGCGACGCAGCGCGTTGCGGCGCAGATGATCGCAAATCGCGAAAACGGCGCGCGTGATCCAGTTCACAAAGCGGTGAAAAACGGAGCCCCGTTCGTTGTCATCGTGAGAGGGTTCGCCACGTCTCGAGACGGCCTCCCTGCACGCCGGAGGCGTGTCGTACATTAGCCGGTCGCAAGTGCCGAAGGCACGCAGCCACCGGTTCGGTTGCGAACGAGGAATTGCACCCCGGAGGGGTGCCGGACAATCGGCGAGGACGCGACCCCTGCCGGGGTCGTGTGCGAGGGCGGATCATGTCCGGTGGCTGCGTGCCTTCGGCACTGGCGACCGGCTAATCTACGACACGCCTCCGGCGTGTAACCCAGCATCGTTTCCGAACCTTCTGAGCGAAGCGACTGATGACAGCGCGATTTCGACGTTCCCAATTCTCAATTCCCAATTCTCAATTCACAATTCCCCCGACCATGCGCCGCCTGATCCTCCTCGCTCTCCTCCTCACCTCCTGCAGCACCTCCCGCCCGACGCTCGACCAGCAGCTCGACCGCATCCTCGCCGAGCACCCCGCGCAGACCATCGCCATCTCGTACCGCGACCTCACCACCGGCAGCGAGCTGCATCGCAACGAGCGGGTGGTCTTTCACGCGGCCAGCACGATGAAAGTGCCGGTGATGCTCGGCATCTTCGAGGCGGTCTCGCGCGGCGAGCTGCGGCTCGACCAGCCGGTGCGGGTGCACAACGAGTTCACCAGCATCCTCGACGGCTCGAAGTACTCACTCGAAGCGCGGGAGGACTCCGACAAGAGCCTTTACGAGCGCATCGGCGCCGAGGTGCCGCTCGAAGAGCTGGTGCGCCGGATGATCGTGCGCAGCTCGAACCTCGCCACCAACGTCGTCATCGAGTTCGTCGGCGCGAAGCGGGTCATGGCGCTGATGCGCGAGATCGGCGCGACCGACATCCAGGTGCTGCGCGGCGTCGAGGACGACAAGGCCTACCACGCCGGCATGAACAACACCACCACCTCCCGCGACCTGATGCAGATCCTGCGCATCCTCGGCGAGCGGAAAGCGCTGTCGCCCGAGGCCTCGGCGGCGATGATCGACATCCTCCTGGCGCAGGAGTTCAACGACGGCATCCCCGCCGGCCTCCCCCCCGGCACCCGCGTCGCCCACAAGACCGGCTCGATCACCGCCATCGCTCACGACGCCGCGCTGATCCTCGGCGACCGCCCCTACGTCCTGGTCGTGCTGACCAGAGGCTTCGCGAAATCAGAGGAGGCGGAGCGGGTGATGGCCGAGATCTCGCGCGTGGTCTTCAAGGCTCGCTGACGCCCAGCTTGTGCCAGGCCGCTGGGCGGACCAGCTCCATGCGCATGCGGCTGTCGCACTCGATCACCTTCGGATCATCGCGGCGGACGGCGAGCCGGCGCGCTTCCTCTTCGGTCAGCCAGACGTAACCCTCCGACCACTGTCCCTCGCCGGAGACCGCCCGGCTCACGCCGCCGCGCGGATCGTCGAAGCGTTCCCACAGCTCGTCGATACGCAACTCCATCTGCGCCATGTAGCCGCGGCGGGTCGGCACTCGCCAGAGCAGCGCGCCGCGGCACGACCGGAAGGGGATCAGGCGGTCGGGACGATCCCACTCGGCCGGCAGCCAGTGCGAGCTGACCGGCAACACGACCTGCAGCCACCAGAGCGGCAGGAGAACCATGCAGAGGATCATCAGCGGCACGAGCGCGCGCACCCTCTCCCGGCGCAACACCACCGCGTACAGCAACGCCAGCGCGATCGTCACCGCCACCATGACTGCCAGGTTGCGCAGATCGAGCTGCCGCTCCTCGTACGGCCCGCACAGCCGGTCGATGCGCGGCCGGGTCACGTAGAAGAATGGCCAGAACGCGGCGGCAGTGGTGATGCCGATCAGCGCACCGAGATAGATCGGCCGGAAGCGCCGGAGCAGGGCCGCCAGGACGAGCAGCGCCGTCGCCCAGCGAAAGAACCACACCGTCCACTCATGCACCGTGTCGAATGCCGACAACCCGCCGCCGAGCTCCCGGCGGAACGGCAAGTTCGCGACGGCCCACAGCGCGATCGCCGCGAGGGAGACGACAGCAAAAACCGCGGCAAGGACCGCGAAGACGCGACGCATCATGGAAATTGGACACCCGTTCCCCGGAGAGCGAACCGGAGGTTTAAAAACAAGGGCGGCCTTGCGGCCGCCCTTGCAACTACACTTGACGCGACGGTGCTGCAGTCAGCTCGGGCGCAGGAGCGGGGGTCGAATTCGCCTTGCGCCGAGTGAGACGGAGCTTTCGCCGCATGTCCTCGACATACGGTACGAGCTCGGCGCCGTCTTTCTTTTTACTGAGACGGCGCGCGATCGCATAGATGTCGAGCGCGCTCGAAGCCGCTTCGGCACGCTCGACGCGGATCGTATGCGCCACCGAGCGCTCGAGAGCGCGAAACTCCTGAACGAGTGCGGCATAGGCCAGCGCGTAGCCGAACGAGTCGCGCAGCGTCGCCGCATTGGTGCCGACGGCAACCGCGAGACGCTCCGAAACCTGAATGGCGACACTGGCCGATTCGAGGAATGCATCCGGAACGGCCGTTTTCGTCGCCAGCTTCCGCGACTCGCCCGGCACTTCCGGCTGAAAACGAGGGATCTCGGCACGCAACGCGCGCACCTTCTCGAGCAACGCCTTCGCCGCATCGACATGCGGCGAGACGAGTGGTTCATTTTTGGCCATGACAAATCTCCTTAATTGATTTCATGGACGGGGATGTGCGGGCGCGGATGGCCGGCGGTGCACGAGCCCCGCAACCTTGTGCCGGCATGACGCGTCGCCGGGTCCGCACGACGCGCGCTTGCGTCGAGCCAACGGGCGCTTGCGTCATCCGAACGGATGCACGCGATCTCCGAACGGACGCTTGCGTCGCGCGAACGGACGCTTGCGTTCGATGAACGCACGCTTGCGTTGCATGAACGCACGCTTGCGTTGCACGAACGCTCGCTTGCGTTGCACGAACGCTCGCATGCGTTGCACGAACGCTCGCTTGCGTTGAGCGATCGCTCGCATGCGTTGAGCTAATGTGCGCATGCGTCGCACGATCGTGCGCATGCGACATCCAAACGCATGCGCGCGATGCGCGACTGCTCGCGTGCTGTCTGTCTCCGCCGGTTCGTTTCTCGCGTCTCATCCACTTAATGAGAAGCGCGAAACGCTCAAAGCGTCCGTTACCGTCGCGTCACATGGTTCATTTAGCGTCCCCCAGCCTCAATCCAAAGGACTTATCGTTACGGTGAGAATGGAAACTGCCCTCGATCAGGTGCAGTCGAACGAACGTTTGGCGAGGCTGGGCGGGTGCCGCAGCGGTGAGCACGTTGCTGCTATCGTCCACCGCGTCGATGTTCGAAGAACTGCTCGCGTCCCTCGATGCGGCCGGCGTGCGATTCGTCGTGATTGGTGGTGTGGCGGTCGTGATCCACGGCTACGCCCGACTCACGGCGGCCGTCGACCTCGTGTTCGATCTGACCTCCGACAACGTCCGTCGAGCCGTCGACACCCTGACCGCGCGCGGACTCCAGCCGATGCTCCCGGTGAACGCCGCCGACTTTGCCGATCCGGAAATCCGGCAACGATGGATCGACCACAGCAACCTGCAGGTCTTCTCGATGGTCGATTCGAAGAACCCGATCCTGACCGTCGCCCTCTTCCCCCGCGAGCCCCTCCCCTTCGAGGACCTCTGGACGGACGCGACGCGGGTCGAACTCGGAGGGCGTACGATTCACATCGCCTCCCTCCCCCATCTCATCGCCATGAAGCGGATGTCCGGACGACCGCAGGACCTGGCCGACATCGAGAAGCTCGAGGCGCTACCGCTGGCCGCTGACCCGAAGCCAACCGCCGACATCCCGGAGGACTGGCGTGGCGACTTTCAAGCGGCCGAGGAACGGTAGTTGGCGCGCTGGGCCTCGGCCACACCGTCGGAGCGGCTCAAGTGGCTCGAAGAGGCGCTGGAGTTTGCGTACCAGATGACCGCTCTGCCGAAGAAGCGCCATTGACGCGGGGCGCTCACTCCCGAGCGGCCTCGCGACCGGCACCCAGGTCACACATGAGGACCGGCTCGGCCCTCTCCAGCGATGTCGCGCTGGTCCTCGGCGAGCGTCCCTACGTTCAGCCGTGCTGATCAGAGGCTTGCGAAAAGTGGTAGAGGCGAACCAGATGATGCGGAGATCTATGAGAGGAGAGGGACGTGGCGCGCCCCTCTCCTCTCGGTAGAACTACTCGGTGGCGGTGTTCTTCTTCCGCCGGTCGGCGAAGACGATATAACCGCCGTCCTTCTTCTGAATGATCCGCCCGTTACGGCCTCTCACCCAGTTGCAAGCCAGCAGAATGTTGCCTTCTTCATCGACACCTACAGGGAAACAGCGTTGAGGTTCCATGGTGCACTCCTTGGTGCCGGTCGTTTACTCGACCGGCGTAAGGAGATGGCGCAACGGAATGCTTCTCGCATCGTGATAGTTGACAACTTCGCGTGTTGACAACCTGTCATCTCGCGATCAGTATCACGCAGTTCTTGTCGCATCCGAGACGCCATCTCGGGTTGATCGTTTAGAAGGTTGTTTCGGTTGCAGCCGAACAGCCTTCGCTTCAAAGCCACGGCACTATCGCCGTGGCTTTTCTTTGTGGGCTTCATGCTCATATTCTCCCTGAATCGTTACCGCCATCCCGTGAGGATGTCGACGCGGTTGCGGTCGAAGGCACTGATCCGATGCGTCGCGGACAACTCGGAGACGCCGTACATCCGACTCAGCGCGCGGGGGGTGAGGCGACTTGCTTTTTCAAGATACTCAAGACCCGGCCCCGGCATCAAAAACCCGGCGGCGAACGCGTTCGCTTGCCATTCACTGTCACGGTACGGCGGCGTCGGAGTCGCATCGCTTCTCAACATAGCTCGCCGCTTGTGATCAATCTTCGTTATGTCGATCAGCCGATCGGCATGTAAAACGGCGTGGCCGATCTCGTGCGCGACCGAAAAGCGGGCTCGCCCTCCACGCTTCTCGAGATCCTCATAGCTGTCGGCGGACAGCAGTAGCGTAATTACCCTCTCGCCTTCGATCTCGTCGTACATGGCACACGCAAGCGCACCATCCTCCAATACCTCCTCCACGCCGTAAGAAAGCGAAATGGCGCCACGAGTCGAGCTGACTTGATACCGCCGCACCTTCTCAAACAGCTCAACGCCCGGTAACGGCAAGAGCGGATCGAGATCCATCGCTCGCCGAACGCTCGCCGCCACCCCCTCCACATCCTGCCGCCGACGCGGCCGTACTTGATACCCAGCCATACACTCAGTCCTCCTCTTCCTGAAGTGCCCTCAACACGTTTTCCACTTTCTTGTCCGACATTTCTCCCCATTGACGAGCCAGCATCGCACCGAGCTGACGTGCCGGCTCACTCACGCGAGAGGCATCGAGCTGGAACGCGCCACGAGCTTCAGCCGCCGCCCGCAGAAGCTCATCGGGCTGCACGTCAAGAAACTCCGCTGCGCGGAAGATCTTGCTGTCAACAAGCGGAGGGCGATTGCCACGCTCGACGTCGCTCAGATAGGGGACGGACACATCAAGGTGGCGAGCCAACTGGCCCATCGTCACCTCTGCGTGCTCTCGAATCTCTCGTAAAAGTGCACCGAACTTCTTTGCCATGCGGTTATCTCCTTCCCACGCCTATAAGCCTATCAGCCTGACAGGTAATCGTCAAGCAGGAAGCCCCTGCCTCGGGTTCCGCCTACCCCTCAGCTCCGCCTTCCGTTACTCAACCCCTAATTCGCACCTGCTCCCCCTACCAGATAGTCGCCGCACGGGAAGTCGCAGAACGACGAAGGGCGACCTTTCGGTCGCCCTTGTTAACACGTTGCTGACGGATTACTTCTTTTTCCCAGGGCGCTGCGTCAGCGCGCTGGCCGCGGCAGTTTTCGCAGCGGGAGACGAGGAAGGCGATCGCAAAACTTGTGACGCTGCGGTCGCAGCCTTCTTACTGGTGACTTCGTTCTTAGCCATAGTGTCTTCCTTTCCTTACGAGCAACCGCTCGTGCTACCGCAATTCAGGCATTTGTAGCAGGCGCCGTTGCGCACCATGATTGAACCGCAATCCGAGCAACTCGGGGCGTCCTGCTGGTAGCGGAAGGTCGCGCTGCCGCCTTTCGGGTTGGGGCCGTCGGCGTCCTTGGGCGTCGCGATGAAGCCGATCGGCTGGTTGGCGGCCACGGCGATCTTTTCGATGAAGGAGACGTCCTGGGCGGTGGGGGCGGCGATGTTGGCGACCGGCTTCGGGGCGGGGGTGGAGACGGCCGGCACCGGGGCGTCGTCGCGGAGGATGACGCCGGCGTGCGCCTGGCTTTCGCGGTCGAGGAACTTGGTGGCCAGCCACTTGAAGATGTAATCCATGATCGACTTGGCCATCGGGATTTCGGGGTTCTTGGTGAAGCCGCTCGGCTCGAAGCGGGTGTGGGTGAACTTGTCGACCAGCAGCGGCAGCGGGACGCCGTGCTGCAGGGCGAGGGAGGTCATCGTGGCGAAGGAGTCCATCAGGCCGGAAATGGTGGAGCCTTCCTTGGCCATGGTGATGAAGATCTCGCCGGCGCTGCCGTCTTCGTACTTGCCGACGGTGATGTAGCCCTCGTGGCCGCCGATGGAGAACTTGTGGGTGATCGACTCGCGCTCGTCCGGGAGCTTCCGGCGGACGGCGGTCGCGGCGACACCGAGCTGCTCGAGCTGCTGCTTTTCCTTCCCGGTCGACAGCGGCTGCGAGCGTTTGCAACCGTCGCGATAGACGGCCACCGCTTTGAGGCCGAGCTTCCACGCTTCGTAGTAGGCCTGCTCGATCTCTTCGACCGTGGCGCTGGTCGGCATGTTGATGGTTTTGGAGATGGCGCCGGAGATGAACGGCTGGACGGCGCCCATCATCTTGAGGTGCCCCATGTAGTGGATCGAGCGGGTGCCGTTGGCCGGCTTGAAGGCGCAGTCGAAGACCGGCAGGTGCTGCTCGACGAGGTGCGGCGCCCCTTCGATGGTGTCGTTCTCGGCGATGTACTCGACGATCTCTTTGGCCTGCTTGGCGTCATAACCGAGGCGCTTGAGCGCGGTGGGGACGGTCTGGTTGACCAGCTTGAGCATGCCGCCGCCGACGAGCTTCTTGTACTTCACCAGGGCGATGTCGGGCTCGATGCCGGTGGTGTCGCAATCCATCATGAAGGCGATGGTGCCGGTCGGCGCGAGCACCGAGATCTGGGCGTTGCGATAGCCGTGCTCCTGGCCGAGGGCGTAAGCCTCGTCCCAGACGGCGCAGGCGGCGTCGGCGAGATCGCCGGGCAGCGAGCGGACGTCGAGGCGGTAGGCGCTGCGGCGATGCTTGTCGATGACGCGCAGGAACGGCTCTTCGTTCTCGGCGTAGCCGGCGAAGGGGCCGACTTTCGCGGCGATGCGCGCCGACTGCGCATACGACTCGCCGGAGAGAATGGAGGTGATGGCGGCGGCGTAGTGACGCCCCTCTTCGGAGTCGTACGGGACGCCGCGGGCCATGAGCAGCGCGCCGAGGTTGGCGTAGCCGATGCCGAGGGGGCGGAACTTGTGCGAGTTCCGCTCGATGGCGGGGGTCGGGTACGAAGCAAAGTCGACGGTGATCTCCTGGGCGGTGATGACGGTGCGCAGCGCGGCGCGGTACGACTCGACGTCGAGGCCTTTGGTCTCGCTGTAGAACTTCATGAGGTTCAGCGAGGCGAGGTTACACGCGGAGTCATCGAGGAACATGTACTCCGAGCAGGGGTTCGAGGCGTTGATCCGCGCGGTGTTCGGGCAGGGGTGCCAGTCGTTGACGGTGGTGTCGAACTGCATGCCCGGATCGCCGCAGACCCAGGCTGATTCGGCCATGCGCCGCATCAGGTCGCGCGCCTTGTAGGTCTCCATCGGGCGGCGCGGCTCGGTGACCGAGTACGTGGTCCAGTCGGCGTCCTTCTCGTAGGCGCGCATGAAGTCGTCGGTCACGCGGACGGAGTGGTTGGCGTTCTGGAAGTGGACCGAGTCGTAGGCGCCGCCCGGTGCGTTGAACGCGCCGTCGTAGCCGGCGTCGATGAGGGCCCACGCCTTCCGCTCTTCGGTCTCTTTCGACTCGATGAAGTCGACGACGTCGGGATGGTCGGCGTTGAGGATGACCATCTTTGCGGCGCGGCGGGTCTTGCCGCCTGACTTGATGACGCCGGCGAAGGCGTCGTAGCCGCGCATGAAGGAGACCGGGCCGGAAGCGGTGCCGCCGCCGGCGAGGAGCTCGCGGGAGGAGCGGATGCTGGAGAGGTTGGAGCCGGTTCCGGAGCCGTACTTGAAGAGCATCCCCTCGGTCTTGGCGAGGCCGAGGATCGAGTCCATGGTGTCCTGGACCGAGTTGATGAAGCAGGCCGAGCACTGCGGCTTCGGCTCGATCCCGACGTTGAACCAGACCGGCGAGTTGAAGGCGGCCATCTGATACAGAAGGATGTGCGTCAGCTCGTCGCGGAAGGTGTCGCCGTCTTCCGGCGTCGCGAAGTAGCCGCCTTCCCGGCCCCACTCGGTGATCGTGCGGACGACGCGGCCGATGAGCTGGCGGACGCTGGTCTCGCGGTCGGGGGTGCCGAGGTGTCCGCGGAAGTACTTCGAAACGACGACGTTCGTGGCCATCTGCGACCAGAACTTCGGCATCTCGACGTCCTTCTGCTCGAAGACCGCTTCCCCGCGCTCATTGGTGATGATGGCCGAGCGCATCTCCCACTCGCAGGTGTCGTAAACGTCGACGCCGGCTTTGGTGAAGTAGCGGTCGATCGCGATACCGCCCGTGCGGGTCTCTTTCCGCGCAGCTTTTCCGTTCTTCGCGGCGGATGAACGTGGGCGGACCGGCAAATCGATGGATGTCATGGCTCAACTCTCCTCTTTCAACTCGACTCTGAAAACAAAAAAGCAGAGGAGGGAAGTTCGAAACTTCGGGTGAAGGACGTCGGCCGGCGATGTTCCGCGGATCCTGTTACGGGACTCCGCCGGTGCTCCGATTTCCCTCTTCGAACTGCCGTCCCCTACCTCCCCCTGCACAGCTGAACGTACCAAATTTGGTGGGTTCAGCGACGACGATGAAACAACTCAGCGAAACGACGAACGGACCGCTCTGACGGCGGTGTTGCGCACCTGCGGAACCGTGGATTTGACCTTCATCGTGACCTGATATTCGCGGATCTGAAGCGACACGGAATGAATGGGAATGCGGTTACCAGGACGTGTTTGATCCTTCCAATCCTTCATCGTTCCCCCTTCGCCATCACCGAGTTGTTTGTGGTGCGAGTAAGCTACGCCCGTCCCCTCGGATAGTCAAGAGGCGACCACAATATCTTGTGGTCCGCTGCACACGATCCACAACATACTGCGCAAGTTGCGTTATTTCAGATACTTACAAGGCAGCGTCCGGCAGGCGCGAGAAGTGCTTTTCCGAAGGTGTTCCGCTGGTGATCCGCGACTTCTCCGCCGCTTTCCCACACGAATTCCACAGGCTTTTGCACAAGCCGGAACATCAGCTTTCCGGCGGATTTCCTCGGCTTTTCCGAAGCTTTGACACAGCATTTCCATCTATTTTATCAACAGTATTCCCGCGCAGCTTTTCATCAGCTTTTTCATCACTTTTCCGGAGGCGCCATGCGAAGAAAAAGAGCGAAAGAGAGGCGGAGGTGCGGGGGCTGCGGAAAAGTGGAGATTCGCCGCGGAAAGCGCTTGACACGGCGGCCGAGGCCGGAGGTGCACAGCGTTTGTGACACGTGGAACGTTCAGCGTCTACAAATCGCCGGTGGCGCCTGCGCCACCGAATCCGCCGTCGCCCTCCGGACGCCCCGCGGGCGCTGAAGAGGGGGGCTGCTGCGGGGTCGCAACGATCGCGCTGCCGAGGTCGAGCAGATCGTCGGCGTCGCTCCGGGCGGGCGGGGTGGCAACGAGGCCGGTGGTGCGATCGCGCAGCGCGCGGGAGACGACGGCGGAGAGGAGCAGCAGCGCCGCGCCAGCGATGGCCATCTTCGCCTCGTCGAGCAGCGGCAGAAAGTCGTACGTCTCGGCGGTGACGAAGATCATCGCGATCGCCGCGGCGGCGAGTGGCGCGTGGTGCCGCATGCGCAATCCGCTGACGAGCAGCACGAGCGCGAGCAGGCCGAAGATCGCGGCGGTGACGACGTTCGGCAGCAGGTTGTACGAGGCGAAGAAGGCGCACGGCGGCGCAACGAGGAGGAGCGCGATCAGGAGCCATTCGGTCGACGGGCGCATCCACGTCCTGTGGAGAAGTGCCAGCGCGACGAGGGCGATCGTGAGGCCGGCGATGAGCGCGATCGGCTCGAGCTGTTTTTGTTCGAGATAGATGAAGAGGAAGATTGTCGCCAGCGCGCCGAACCACGGCTGACGGAGGCGGATCACGCCGGCGATGCAGGCGCCCATGAAGAGCAGCAGCGCCTCCGGTTTCGACTCGCCCGGTAACGCGAAGATCAGCGCGAAGAGACCGCCGACCCAGAGCGCCGATTCGACGCCGGTGCTCCACCAGCGCTTTCCACGAATCAGCCACTCCGCGAGTGCGATGGCCACGACCCCGGCGATGAGGGTCGAGTCGACGAGCAGATCCCAGAACGCGGCGAAGAGCGCGACACCGGCCGCGGCGAGGCCGAAGCCGACGATCTGCGCGAGCAGGCCGCTGCTGCGCCAGGCGGTCGGGAAACGCTCGATGAACGCGCGCGCGCCGGCGTCGTCGATCAGCTTCGCGTCGCGCCAGCGGTGCACGCGATTGCGCAACGTCAGGGCGCGTTCGTCGGCGGCGCCGATCACGCCAGCCTCCGGAAACGGGCGTGCACGAAGAAAAGCAGCACCAGCGCGCCGATGACGGAGATCATCGCGAAGAGCATCTGCAGCGCGTCCTCGTGGATGACGCTGAAGAAGGCGGAATCGACGGCGATGACGGCGTAGACGATCGCATAGAGGACGAATGGCTGCGCTCCGATGCGCAGGCCCCAAACGATGACGATGGCGGCAATGGAGAGCGCGAGGAGAAGGCCGATCCATCGCGTGTTGTTTTCGAAGACCAGCCCCATGGCACCGAAGAAGGCGAGGTTCGCCGCGAAATGCTCAAAGGTCCGATCGAACGAGCGGAGTGGCCGGAAGCGGCGGTCGAGCAGCGTCCAGACCAGGGTCACGCCGGCGCAGGCGAAGAAGCGCATGGCCTGCGCGCCGGGCGAAAAGTCGATCGCGCCGACGTCGACGCGGAACCACGCCGCCAGCGAGGTGATCGACAGCGTCAGCACCATCCGCGAATCGAACTTGTAGGCGGCGATCGCGTGCACGAGCGCCAGGATCAGAAAGTGCCGCGTCCAGCTCTCTTCGAAGAGATGGAACTGCGATTCGATGAAGCCGACGTCGGCGCTGAGCAGCAGCGCGCCGAGGAGGAGCACATAGTCGTCGATCATCGAGGCGCGATCGCGGCGCCACCAGGCGAACCCGTAGCAGGCCGCGGCGGCGAGCCCGATCAGGATGGCGATGACCAGCGGCCCGATGCGCTCGTGATTCCTGGCGATGAACGTCGCCGCCGCAGCAGCCAGCAGCGACGCGCCGGCCCACGCCAGGAAGCGAAGCTCGGGGTGCAGCGAGAAGACCTCGCGGCGCTCACGGGCGAGGAGAGCATCGGCGTTCGTGCTGCCGAGAAGATCGCGGGACGCCTCGATTTCGGATTCGAAGGACAGCAAGGCTGCATGATGCCGGAGAAATTGAGAATTGAGGATTGAGGATTGAGGAAGGGCCGAAACGCGAGCGCCGCGCGTGGCCGGTGCTCCTAAGAGCTAAGAGCCAACCCTCAAACCAGGTACGCCGCCGCGAACCCCACCTGCGCGGCCATCATCATCAGGTACATGTGCCGCCACGAGGGGTGGTTCTCGGTCGCCGCGAGCTGGTCGGGATCGCGGACGATCAGCCAGACGGTGTAGGCGCCCCATGCCGCGAGGAAGAGGCCGAACATCGACAGGAAGGTGGGGTTGCCGGTGAGCATCTTGTCGCCCGGCGAGAGGGGATCGTTCATCGTGGTGCCGAGCGGGATCAGCAGCCAGGGGAAGATGAAGAACGGCGCGATCATCCACGACGCTTTGCGCACGCCGTAGACGATCGGCAGGGTGCGGCAGCCGCCGGCGCGATCGCCTTCCATGTCCGAAAAGTCTTTCGTCGAGGCGGCGCCGAGGAGGAAGAACATGAAGATCGCGCCGATGAACCACGGCTCACTGGAGGCGAAGACGCTCTTCGCGGAGAAGGCGTACGCGACCATCGTCCAGCCGGCCACTTTCAGGAGGCAGCCGCGCGGAATGGCGATGGTGATGTTCGCGCCGAGGGGATGCGCTTTGGTGCGGCCGAGCGCGGGGACGGAGTAGATGAACGTCGCCACCAAGGCGATCAGGTAGATGAAGAAGCATTCGTGCTCGCCGATGGGGGCGAAGAGCTTCTGCTGCCAGGTGGTGTAGGGATACGGCACGACCAGCCAGGTGGGGATCGTGCCAAGGGCGTACATGATCCAGGTGAAGATCCAAGCCTGACGGAGGGAGAGCTCGCCGGTGACGAGCGGCCGCTTCGGCTTGTTGATGCGGTCGATCTCGAGGTCGTAGATCTGGTTGAGCGAGTTGTTGGCCGCGTTCAGAAAAGCCGCACAGACCGATCCGAGCACCACGGTCATAATCACGGAACCCGTGAGCGCGCGGGAGGGATCGGGATTGTGCGCCGAGCCCCACGCGCAGACGGCACCGGAGACGATACCGAGGAGCGGCGGCAGCAGGGTGAACGGCCGGGCGAGAGTGGCGTAGAGCTTCAAAGCGGGCGGTAGTGTACCTGTCTCGTTGGCTCTTAGCTGTTGGCTCTTAGCTCTTAGGGGGCGTGCCGCGTTCGGCACGACAGTCGGCGCTTGGCCGCTAGGAGCTAAGAGCTAACAGCTAAAGAGCTGGGCGACAGCCCTCCGAGAGCTGCCGTCCTTCTGTTATTGTTCCCCCGACTATGCCGCGGCGACCGAACTTTGAGAATGACTCCGCCGACGACGACCTCTCGGCGGGGAGCACACGGACTATGCAGGAAAGCAAAATCGCGCTGTTCATCGACTTCGAGAACATCGCCATCGGCGTCACGGACGCCAAGTACAAGAAGTTCGAGATCGCCCTCCTCCTGGAACGCCTGCTCGAGAAGGGAAAGATCGTCGTCAAGCGCGCGTACTGCGACTGGGACAAGTTTCCGGACTACAAGCGCGAGCTGCACGAGGCGGCCATCGAGCTGATCGAGATCCCGGGGCGCAAGTACTCTGGGAAGAACTCGGCCGACATCCGCATGGCCGTCGACGCGATGGACATGTGCTGGTCGAAAGAGCACATCGACACTTTCGTGGTTGCGTCGGGCGACAGCGACTTCTCGCCGCTCGTGTCGAAGCTGAAAGAGAACGACAAGTACGTCATCGGCTGCGGCGTGAAGAACTCCTCGAGCGAGCTGCTGATCGACAACTGCGACGAGTGGATCTTCTACGAGGATCTGGTGCGCGGCATCACCAAGGCGCCGGCCGTGCCGTTCCAGGACAAGAAAAAGTCCGAGGTGTTCAAGCTGCTGATCGACTCCATCAAAGCGCTCATGCGCGAGAACAAAGAGATTCTCTGGGGCTCGATGGTCAAGCAGACCATGCAGCGCAAGAAGCCGACCTTCAACGAGGAGTATTACGGCTACAACACCTTCAGCGACCTGCTCGAAGATGCGCAGAACAACAACATCATCAAGATCAAGAAGGACCTGAAGTCGGGGTCGTACGTGATCACCGGCTTCGCGCAACCGGCGGCCTGACGTTGGCGAACCTGCGCAACCGCGAGCACTATCCGGTCCTGGTCATCGGCACCGGCATCGCCGGCCTGACCACGGCGTTCACGCTGGCCGGCGCGGGAGTGAAGGTCCTGCTGGTGACGAAGGCGAAGGATCCGGCCGACTGCAATACCTCGTGGGCGCAGGGGGGGATCATCTATCAGGGCGAGAACGATTCGCCCGCCTCGCTGGTCTCCGACATCATGCGCGCCGGCGCCGGGGTCTCGAATCACGACGCCGTCGACTTTCTCGCGCAGGAAGGGCCGCGCGTCGTCAAGCAGCTGCTGCTCGATGAGGTGCACGTCCCCTTTTCGACGACCGTCGAGGGGGAGCTCGACCTGACGAACGAAGGGGCGCATTCGGTCTCGCGGATCATTCACGCGGGTGACGCGACCGGCCGGGCCATCGAGACGTCGCTGCTCAACCGCGTGAAGAACGAGCCGAACATCACCCTGGCCACCAGCGTGACGGCCATCGACCTCCTGACGACGCACCATCATCCGGTCGACATCCAGGTGCGCTATCGCCTCACCAACGAGTGCGTCGGCGCGTACCTGCTCGACAACGAGACGAACGAGGTCTTCACGATCTTCGCCGATTACACCGTACTCGCCACGGGCGGAATCGGGCAGATCTACCTGCACTCGACGAACACCCGCAGCTCGATCGGCGACGGCGTGGTGATGGCGCATCGCGCCGGCGCGCGGATCATGAACGCGGAGTTCGTGCAGTTCCATCCGACGGCGCTGGCCGACAAGAAGGCCAACCACTTCCTCATCTCCGAGGCTCTGCGCGGCGAAGGTGCGCGGCTGCGCAACAAGAAGGGCGAGTACTTCATGGAGAAGTATTCGCCGGAGCTGAAGGACCTGGCGCCCCGCGACATCGTGGCGCGCGCGATCGTCGAGGAGATGACCCGCAGCAAGGACGAATTCGTCTACCTCGACCTGGCCAACTTCTACAACGGCCACGAGCCGATCCCGGAGCGCTTTCCGAACATCAGGAAGGCGTGCGCGGAAATGGGCGTCGACATCGAGCGCGAGCCGATTCCGGTCGTGCCGGCCGCGCACTATTTCTGCGGCGGCGTGCTCGTGAACACCTCGGGCGAGACGACCCTCAGCCGCCTCTATGCGATCGGCGAGACGTCGTGCTCCGGACTGCACGGCGCGAATCGGCTCGCCTCGACCTCGCTGCTCGAAGGACTGACGTGGGGCTTCTACGCCGCGCAGTCGATTCAGGAGCGGATGCAGCGCGCGACCACGAGCGTCCAGGGCAACAACAGCGCCGCCGTCCGCCGCGCCTATTCGTCCATTCCGGCGGGAATCGGCTTCGTGCCGACGTCGCTGCTCGAGACGATCCCCGACTGGAAGACGCCCGGTGCGGAGAATCTCGAGGACCCGGCGCTGATTCTTCAGGACTGGACGACCATCCAGCACACGATGTGGAACTACGTCGGCATCGTGCGTACGGTGGAGCGGCTGAAACGCTCCGTGGCAGACCTGCGCCAGCTCGGTGCGCGCCTGACCAAGTACTACCACGAGGCGCGCGTCACGAAGACGATCGTCGAACTGTTCCACGGACAGCAGATGGCGCTGATCGTGGCGGAGGCGGCGATCCGCAATCCGCAGTCGCGCGGCGCCCATTTTCGCAAGGATTGAACATGACCAAGCTCCACCTCGGATGCGGTCCGGTCGTACTGCCGGGCTGGGTGAACATCGACAATCAGCCGTATCCCGGCATCGACCAGGTGCTGGACGTGACGCAGGGATTGCCGTTCGAGAACGCGCGGTTCGTCTTCGCGGAGCATTTCATCGAGCACATCCCCTATCCGGTGGCGGTGAACCTCCTCCGCGAATGCCGGCGCGTCCTCAGCGATGACGGCGTGCTCCGCCTGTCGACGCCGAACCTCGACTGGGTCTGGGCCACGCACTATCGACTCGGCATGACCGAGCAGGAGTCGAACGACGCCTGCTTCTACATGAACCGCGCTTTCCGCGGCTGGGGCCATCAGTTCCTCTACAACGAGACCACCCTCCGCGCGACGCTCAACGAAGCGGGCTTCTCGCAGATCGTTCGCGTGGAGTACGGCCAGAGCACGCACCCGGAGCTGCAGAACCTCGAGCGACACGAGAAGTCCCTCGACTACGGATCGCTCTCGCACATCCTGATCGTCGAAGCGAGCGGCCGCGGCGGTGCGATGCCGGAGTCGTACACGAAGGCGCGCGACGAGTTTCTGCGGGATCTGGGCGTGGTGTGAGTGTCCTGGCTGTTAGCTGTTAGCTCTTAGGAGGACGTGGCGAGTCTCGCCCGACGCGCGGTGTATAGCCTAAGAGCCAAGAGCTAACAGCCAAGAGCTAAATTTAAAACAGATCCCGCTGATGCCTTGCGCTCATCTTGTACCCGAGATGATCGAACGCGAGCTTGGTGGCCATGCGGCCGCGCGGGGTGCGCTGGAGAAAGCCGATCTGGATGAGGTACGGCTCGTACAGATCTTCGATCGTGCCGCGGTCCTCGGCTGTCGATGACGCGAGCGCGCTGAGGCCGACCGGACCGCCATTGAAGCGCTCGATGACCGCGGTGAGCAGCTTGCGATCGATCTCATCGAGGCCGTATTCGTCGACTTCGAGCATCTGCAGCGCCTCGCGCGCGATGGCGATCTCCACGCGCCCTTCGTGACGCACCTCCGCGAAGTCGCGCACGCGGCGGAGGAGGCGGTTGGCGATACGCGGCGTCCCGCGGGAGCGGCGGGCGATCTCGACGGCGGCTTCGATCTCGATCGGGATGTTCAGGATCTCCGACGAGCGGCGGACGATGATCGTCAGGGCGTCGACGTCGTAGAAATCGAGGCGATGCACGATGCCGAAGCGGGCGCGCAGCGGCGCGGTGAGCAGCCCGGCCCGCGTGGTGGCGCCGACGAGGGTGAAGTGCGGCAGCTCGAACTTCATCGTGCGGGCGGCGGGGCCTTCCCCGATCACGATGTCGACGTGGAAATCCTCCATGGCCGAGTAGAGGACTTCCTCCACCTGCGCCGGCAGGCGATGGATCTCGTCGATGAAGAGGACTTCGCCTTCCTGGAGGTTGGTGATGATGCCGACCAGATCGCCCGGCCGTTCGAGCGCGGGGCCGGACGTGACGCGGAGGCTGGCGTCCATCTCGTTGGCGAGGATGTTCGCGAGGGTGGTCTTGCCGAGGCCGGGGGGGCCGAAGAGCAGGACATGATCGAGCGTCTCGCTGCGTTTGCGCGCCGCGGCGATGGAGATCTCGAGGTTCGCCTTGACCTTGTTCTGCCCGATGTACTCGCGAAGGCGCTTCGGGCGGAGCGAGAGCTCCGTCTGGAGGTCTTCGGCGACGGGGATTGCGGAGAGGAGGCGGTCGTCCACTTGGTGCTTGCAGTTTATGCGGTTGCCTTGCGTTGCACCATCGTCGGCAGAGCGATGGTGATTGCGGTGCCGCTCCCCTGCGATGACTCGACTTCGATCCGTCCGCCGTGCTCCTGGACGATGCGGTACGAGATGGCCATCCCGAGTCCGGTGCCGCTCGGGAAGTTGGTTCGGAAGGGCTGGAAGAGACGCTGCAGGTCGGCGTCGGACATTCCTCGCCCGCTGTCGGAGAAGATGATCTGGTACGCGTCGTTGTCGATCCTCGTGCTCACGGTCAGTACGCCGCCGTTGGGCATGGCCTGAAGGGCGTTACGGGCGATGTTCCAGAAGACCTGGCGGATCTGATCGGCGTCTCCGACGATGTGGAAGGAAGCCGGGTGAATCTCGCGAACGATCTGGTGACTCTCGTGGAGCTCCGACGAGTTCGCAAGAAGGTCGAGCGTCTCGGCGAGGCTGGCCGCGACGTCGAATTCGAGCGCGCGCTTTTCCTGCGGGCGGACGAAGCGCAAAAAGTCAGAGATCGACTTATTCAGCCGCTCCGATTCTTTCAGCACGATCGACATCAGGCGCTGCTCCTGAGGCGTCAGCGAATTCGAGTTCTTCAGCACCTGCACCGAGCCGGCGATCGCGGCCAGAGGATTGCGGATCTCGTGAGCGATTCCGGCGGAGAGCTCGCCCACCGCGGCCATGCGGTCTTTGAGGCGCAGCGCGGCTTCGAGCTTCTTCATCTCGGTGAGGTCCTGGAAGATGAGCGTGTAGCCGGCCGCGAGCCCTTCCAGCGTCGTCAGCGGGCTGACCGCGAAGCCGATGCTGCGCCGCTCGGCCGCGACGGGGAAGTCGTTGATCTCGCGCCGTACGACGGCGCCTTCCAGCAGGAGTTGTCGCGCTTCGTCCCATTCGGCGAGCGTGAAGAAGCCGAGCTCCGTCACGTGACGCCCGAGGATCGCCAGCGGCGAGAGCTGCAGGATCTGCGCGCCGGCCGGATTGACGAACGAGGCCGTGCCATACGCCGAGATCGTGATGAGACCGGAGGGAATCGAGTCGACGACGTTCTGATTGAGCGCTCGCAGCGCGGCGAGGTTCTGGCGATTTGCGTCGAGCTCTTTGGAGGTCTTCTGCAGCTTCTCCGAGAGGTAGGACGTCAACAGAGCGGTGGCGTAGAAGCCGGCAAAGTTCGCGGTGAGGTTGAAGTAGAGCCGGGAGGAGGTCCAGGCGGTCGGCAGGAAGAGCGCCTGCTCGGCCATCGGCACGATGCCGTAGTACATCAGGTCCGTCAGGCCGCCGTAGAGGATCGCCGCGCCGGAGGCCGCGAGCAGCCCACCGCGGCGGTAGAGCAGCATCGAGGCGGTGATGATCGAGACGAGGTAGAGAAACGAGAAGGGGGAGTCGAGGCCGCCGGTGAAGTAGACCAGCAGCGTCTCGATCGCCAGATCGCCGCCGGTCTGGATCATCAGGTTCACGCCGCGGGAGGGGATCCAGTGCGCGAGTCCGATGTAGAGCAGCGTCATCGCGTAGACCAGCCCCGCGACGATGTAGAGATAGTTGATCGGCAGGACCGCGCGAACGGTGTACTGAATGATCAGGGCGGCCAGCAGCAGCGTCGTGACGACCACGACCCGCACGGCAATCAGGAGTCTGGTGTCGTTGGACATGAGACCGAGGGCCGAGGGCCGAGGGTCTAGGGTCGAGGGAGAAGCGTGTTTCCCCTTGGCCCTCGGCCCTCTGGCCCTCGGCCCTTGTAATTAACCCACCTGGCCGATGAGGGTGAACATCGGCATGTACATCGCGATGACGATGCCACCGATGGCGACGCCGAGGAACGCGATGAGCACCGGCTCGAGCAGCTTCATGAGACCGGCCACCGCGGTGTCGACTTCGTCTTCGTAAAAGTCGGCGATCTTGGAGAGCATGGTATCGAGCGCACCGGTCTGCTCGCCGACGGCGATCATCTGCACGACCATCGGCGGGAAGACGTCGGTGTCGCCGAGAGGCTCGGAGATGGTCTTCCCTTCCTCGACCGACTTGCGCGTCTTCATGATCGCGTCTTCGATGATCGAGTTACCGGCCGTGCGGGCGGTGATGGTCAGACCGTCGAGGATCGGAACACCCGACGAGGTGAGCGTGGCCAGCGTGCGGCAGAAACGCGCCACCGCGATCTTGCGGAGGAGCATGCCGAGGACCGGGGCCTTGAGCAGGATGTTGTCGAGGACGCGCTTGCCCTTGTACGTCTCGTGGTAGCGGCGCAGGCCGTAGACCGTGATGATGATGGCGAGGGTGATCATCCACCAGAAGCTGGCGATGAAGTTCGACAGCGCGATGACGACCTTGGTCGGCATCGGCAGCTCGGCGCCGAGACCCTCGAACAGCGAGGCGAAGACCGGGATGACCTTCCAGAGGATGACCATCACGACGATGACCGCGATCGAGATGACGGCCACCGGATAGATCATGGCCGACTTGACCTGCGAGTTGAGCTTGACGGCCTTTTCGATGTAGGTCGCGAGGCGCTGCAGGATCGTGTCGAGAATACCGCCCGCTTCGCCGGCCGCGACCATGTTGGTGTAGAGGTCGTTGAAGACCTTTGGATGCTTGCGCATCGCATCGGCGAGGTTGGAGCCCGACTCGACGTCCTGCCGGATCTGGATCAGCGTCCGCTTGAAGACTTTGTTGTCCTGCTGGGAGCCGAGGATCTCGAGGCACTGCACCAGGGGCAGACCGGCGTCGATCATGACGGAGAACTGCCGGGTGAAGATGGCGATCGACTGGGGCGGAACCTTCCCGCCGAACTTCGGCAGGGCGATCTCTTTCCCCTTTTCCTTGACCGCCGTGACGACGATCTGCTGGCGCCGCATCATGGCGATGACGGCATCCTTCGAGTCAGCGACGAGCACGCCCGTCTGGTTCTGCCCGTTCCGCCCGGTACCCTTCCACTCGAAAGTCGGCATGCTCTCCTCCGTCTAAACGCCTACGCCGGGCGCGGCCGTGCCGCTCCCGCGGCCGGTGGACCCTGCGGCTGCAGCGTCCCTGCGCCGCGGGAGATCATCTCCTGCAGCTCGTCGGGATTGGACGAGCGCGCGAGCGCCGTCTGCAGCGTGATCATCTTCTTGAAGTACAGCGTCGCCAACGACTGGTTGAAAGTCTGCATTCCGTATTTGGCCTGTCCGGTCTGCATCATCGAGTAGATCTGGTGGACCTTGTCCTCGCGGATGAGATTGCGGATGGCGGCGTTCGGAACGAGGATTTCCATCGCCATGACGCGCCCCTTGCCGTTCGCTTTCGGCAGGAGTGCCTGACACATGATCCCCTCGAGCACGAAGGAGAGCTGTGCGCGGATCTGCGGCTGCTGGTGCGAGGGGAAGACGTCGACGATACGGTTGATGGTCTGCGCCGCGGAGTTGGTGTGCAGCGTGCCGAAGGTGAGGTGGCCCGTCTCGGCGATGCGCAGCGCCGACTCGATGGTCTCGAGGTCGCGCATCTCGCCGATCAGCACCACGTCGGGATCCTGACGGAGGGCCGACTTGAGCGAGGCGGCGAACGAATGCGTGTCGGCGTGCAGCTCGCGCTGGTTGACGATGCAGTTCTTGTGCTGGTGGAGGAACTCGACCGGATCCTCGATGGTGATGATGTGCTGGTGGGTCTCGCGGTTGATCTTGTCGATCATCGCGGCGAGGGTGGTCGACTTGCCGGAGCCGGTGGGGCCGGTGACGAGCACGAGACCGCGCGGCTTGTTGCAGATCTCTTCGACGACCGCGGGCAGGCCGAGGTCCTTGAAGCCGAGGATCTCGTAAGGGATCTGCCGGTAGACGGCGGCGGTGGCGCCGCGCTGATTGAAGATGTTGGCGCGGAAGCGGGCCAGCCCCTTGATACCAAACGAGAGGTCGAGCTCGAGCGCCTCTTCGAAGCGGTGCTTCTGCGCGTCGGTCAGCACCGAATAGGCGAGCTGTTTGGTCTCGGGAGCCGTGAGCGCCGGCATGTCGAGCGGCACGAGCTTGCCGTCGATTCGGATCTGGGGAGCGGAGTTGGTGGTCACGTGCAGGTCGGAGCCGCCGCGCTCGACCATGGTCTTCAGAAGCTGGTGCAGGGTTACGGGCATCTTGTCTCCGATTACAGCACGGTCTCGCGAACGACTTCTTCGACGGTCGTCACACCTTCTTTGATTTTATACAGCCCGGAGCGGCGGAGCGTGATCATCCCGTTTTCCATCGCTTTACGCTTGATGTCCACCGCCGTGCCGCCGGAGAGGATCAGGTCGCGAATGTCGTCGTCGATCTGCATGACCTCGATGAGCGCCACGCGGCCCTTGTAGCCGGTGTTGTTGCACTTCTCACAGCCGCGTCCCTTGTAGACGGTAAACGTCCCGATCTCTTCCTTCTTGTAGCCCATGTTGAGGAGGGCCTGCGGCGCGACCTCGACCGCCTCTTTGCAGAGAGAACAGATGCGGCGGGCCAGTCGCTGCGCGGCGATGAGCTGCGTGGCCGTCGCGACGAGAAAGGGCTCGATGCCCATGTTCATGAGGCGGTTGATGGTCGACGGCGCGTCGTTGGTGTGCAGCGTCGAGAGCACGAGGTGGCCGGTGAGCGCGGCCTTGATCGCGATCTCGGCCGTTTCGAAGTCGCGGATCTCGCCGACCAGGATGATGTTCGGATCCTGCCGCAGGAACGACCGGAGCGTGGCGGCGAAATTGAGGCCGATCGACTCCTTCATCTGCACCTGGTTGATACCCGGGAGGTTGAACTCGACCGGGTCTTCGGCGGTCATGATGTTCACTTCGGGCGAGTTGACCTTCGAGAGCGCGGAGTAGAGCGTGTTGGTCTTGCCGGAGCCCGTCGGGCCGGTGACCAGCACCATCCCCCACGGCTTGAAGATCGCCTCCTCGAAGCGCGCCAGCGAATCGGCCTCGAAGCCGAGCTTGGTCATGTCGAGCTTGAGGTTGTCTTTATCGAGCAGTCGCAGAACGATCTTTTCGCCGAAGAGCGTCGGCAGCACCGAGACGCGGAAATCGAGCTCTTTGTTCTTGTCCTCGAGCTTGATCTTGAGCTTGATGCGGCCGTCCTGCGGGAGGCGCTTTTCCGAGATGTCGAGCTTCGCCAGGATCTTCATGCGCGAGGTCATGGCGTCCTTCAGCTTCAAGGGCGGATTCATGATCTCGTAGAGGATTCCGTCGATGCGGAAGCGCACCCGGAACTCCTTTTCGTACGGCTCGATGTGGATGTCGGACGCGCCGCGCTTGATGGCGTCGGTGAGGATCAGGTTGACCAGCTTGACGACCGGCGCTTCCTCGGCCGAATCGGCCAGCGCGGAGACATCCATCTCCTCGTCTTCCTCGAGCACCTCGAGGTCGGCGGTCTCGGCCTGCTGGAGGTCTTCCATGACCTTCTTCAGCTCGAGCGAGGAGGTGGTGCCGTAATAATTGTCGATCGCGGCCTTGATACCGAGCTCGGACGCGACCACCGGCTCGACGTTGTAGCCGGTCATGAACTTGATGTCGTCCATGGCGAAGACGTTGGTCGGGTCCGCCATGGCGATGGTGATCGTCGCGCCGGTCTTGTTGACCGGAAGAATGTTGTATTTGCGGGCGACGTCTCCCGGGATCAGCTTGATCACGGAGGCGTCGATCTCGAAGTGCTGAAGGTTGATCGACGGGACGCCGAACTGCTGGGAAAGACACTCGGTGATGTCTTCCTCGGAGACGAACCCGAGCTTGATCAGGGTCTCGCCGAGCTTTCCACCAGTTTCCTTCTGTACACGGAGCGCTTCCTTGAGCTGATCCTGAGTGATCAAGCTCGCTTTGGTCAGCAACTCACCCAGACGAACGCTCATAGATGTGGGTACCTGCCTGAACTTCGAGGACCGGCTGAATTGTCACGGACGCGCGGGCCGACGTATTGCGCGGCCCGTCACTTTACCACCGCGCGGGGGCGCTGTTGAACGATTCGGGTTATTGTAATTTACTGCCCTTTGATCAGCGGCGGGTCGATCGACTCGACGCCGCTGGTGACCTTGGTGAGGGTGGCGGTGATCGCCCCGATCTTCACCTCGGTGCGGATGCGGACCGGAAGCCGCCGCTCGTCGTCGGTGTACCAGATGAAGAGGCGCTCCTCGCGCTCGACGCCGCCGCTTTCCATGGTCGGCTCGACCATGACCGTGTCGAACGTGCCGGCCGGCGTCTGGATCCGCTCTTTCCTCCGGACGTTGACATGCACATTGTAGAGCTTGGCGTCGGCGACGAGGGTCAGCTCGTGCTTCGTGCCGACGGTGAGATCCAGCGTGCGGAGGTGGTACATGACGCTGAGCGGGTCGTAGACCGGGTTCGGGACGCGAACACTCTTTGTTTTCTTTCGTCTGCGCGTGGCCACGCCGTCCTCGACGGTGGTGGTTTCGACCTTCTTCTCCCCTTTTTCATCCAGCCGCTTCACGTAGCGAAGGGTGGAGAAGTTCTCCCGGGAGACGGTCGATTCGATCTCATCGCGAACTTTGACGAAGCGGGAGAAGGCGGCGCCCGATTTGGCGACACTGGTGAGGCGGTACTCTCTCTCGTTGGGCGAGGAGATGGTCATGCGCGCCGTGCCGCCGGAGATGCGCATCCAGGTGACGGTGAAGTCGAGCGTCTCTCCGTTCTGGAAGGACTGCTGGACAGGAGCAGGGGTGACGAACTGCGTTGCCGCCAGAACCACGGCGAGGAGAAAACTCACGCCACGCCCACCCGATCGAGGGTCGTCATGACGTCTTGAACAGATATGGCGGTCATCAATTTCGTCCTGTCGAACTCGTTCACGCACTGTTCCAGCTGACCGTACGGCCCGTTCCGGCGCGGATCGGTCGGTCCGTAGAGGCCGATCACCCGCGTGCCGAGCGCGACCGCGAGATGCAGCGGGCCGGTGTCTGCGCCGATGACCGCCTTCGCGTGCCGGAGGAGCCAGGCGAGCTCGCGGAGATCGGTGGGTGGCGCGATCCGGCAGCCGATGGCGTGCGCGAGATCGCGCTCACCCGGTCCCCAGACCGCCAGGGCGCGGTCGCCGAGGTTCTTCGCCAGCTCCCGAAAACGCCCGATCGGCCAGAGCTTGTTCGGTTTACCGGCGCCCGGCAGGAGGACGATGGCGTTGCGGGATTCGGCGAGTTTGCCTTCCGGATCGGCGGGGAAAGCGTCCCATCGGGCCGTGCCGGCTTCCAGCCCGGCCTTCCGGGGCAGCGGAAGCACACCACTCGCGAGCTGAAGGTTCTGCTCGATGACGTGCTTTGTGGTGTCGACCTTCACGTGCCGGTTGGTGAACCACGCCGCCGGTTTCTCGCGGATGGCCTCTTTTGCGAAACCGTAGCGAGTCTTTGCGCCGGAGAGACGCACCAGCACGGCCGATTTGATCAACCCCTGAAAATCAACGGCCGCATCGCACTGCCGCATCGCCCGCAGCGCGTGCATCGCATCGCGGCGCGAGGCCAGCGGCTCGCGGCCCCAGCGCTTCATCCGCACCGGAATGGACTGGACGCCGGTCACGATCTCGACGAGCTCGCGATACGGCGCTTCGACCGCCCAGACGATCTGCGTCTTCGGCAGGGCGTCGCGGAGAGCGACAACGGCGGGGATGGTGTGGATGACGTCGCCGAGGGCGGAGAGACGGACCACGAGGAGCCGCCGCGGCGGGGAGGTCATCCCTTCGCCTTCATCTTGTCGAGGATGGCCGTGGTGGAGTGATCTTTCGGGTCGCCGACGATCACCACCTCGCCGCCGTATGCGCGGACGATCTCCGCCTCCGGTACCGAGTCGGCGGTGTAGTCGGTCCCCTTCGCCTGAAAGTTCGGCTTCAGAGTGGAGAGCAGACGAGCCGGGCTGCGCTCGTGAAAGATGGTGACGTAGCCGACGCCGTTGATGGCGGAGATGATCTCCGCCCGTTCCGCCTCGTTCATCACCGGGCGCCCCTCGCCTTTCAGCTCGCGGACCGAGCCGTCGCCGTTTACGCCGACCACCAGCACGTCGCCGACGCGGGCGGCATCCTGCAGATAGCGGATGTGGCCGACGTGCAGAACGTCGAAGCAGCCGTTCGCGAAGGCGATGGTCTTTCCGTTCGCGCGCTCTATCTCGAGCGCCGCCACGAGCTCTGCTTCGCTGAGGATCGGCGCGTTAGGCATTCAGCTCTTCGTCCCGCTCGATGGAGTACCGCAGCTCGTCGTTCGAGACCGTGGCCGTACCCATCTTCATGACCACGATGCCGCCGGCGTAATTCGCCAGCTTGGCCGCTTCGGCGAACGAAGCTCCGGCCGCGAGCGCCAGCGTGAAGGTGGCGATGACGGTATCGCCGGCACCGGTCACGTCCGCGACCTGATCCGTTCCATAAACGGGGATGAGCACCGGCTCCGGACGATCGCGCTCGAGGAGCGCCATTCCGCGGCTGCCGCGCGTGATCAGCACCGCTTCCGAGTCGAGGCACTGCTGGATCGAGGTCGCCACCTCGCCGATCCGGTCGCCATTCTGATCGTCCCACAGCGATGTCCCGGCGGCGGCCGCGGCTTCTTCTTCGTTCGGCGTCGCGGCGGTCACGCCGGGATAGCGCAGGAGGTCGTAGCGCGAATCGAGCGTCACCGCTTTTCCCCGCGAGCTGCCGATCAGCGCCGACGCCACGACGGGCGTGACGATGCCGTAGCCGTAGTCGCTGATGAGCGCGGCGTCGGCGAAGGCCATCTGATCGCGGAGCAGCTTACCGAACGCATCCGACTCCTCGTCGGTCATCGCGAACGTGTCCTCGATGTCGTAGCGGACGATCTGCTGCCGGCTGGCGTGCGGCATGCCGCCGAGGATGCGCACCTTCGTCGGCGTGCGATAGCGCCCGGCGCGGAGGATGCCGCCGCACTCGATGCCGTGCGCGCTGAGCTGCTCGAGCAGGCTCGAGGCCGGCGCGTCGTCGCCGAGCACCGACACCGGAATCGGCAGACCGCCGAGGGAGAAGATGTTGTTGATCGCGTTGCCCGCACCGCCGAGAAGGACGTCGTCGCGGTACTGGCGAAGGATGAGCACCGGCGCCTCGCGCGAGATCCGTTTCGGAGTTCCGTAGATGAAGCGGTCCGCTACGATGTCGCCGTAGACGACGACCAGCTTCCCTTTCATCGCCTCCGTGAGCTGCAGCAGGCGGGAGCGGCTGAACACGAGGCGACTATAAACGATGAATGATGAGGGATGAACGATGAACGGCCGCCTGGTCGAAGGAGTCGACTTTTACAAGGAAGGACCGTACGTCGTCTTCACCGAAAAATACCTGCGCGAGCGCGGCTACTGTTGCGAATCGGGATGCCGGCATTGTCCGTGGGGATTCCGGAGGGACCAGCGGGCGGACGTGCCGGTGGAGGAGGACGCGCGGGAGCCGGAGGAGGCGTAGGGGAAAAGCGGCCGCCGGGCCTACTAACGCTTTCGGAGGACCACCGATGAAAGCAGATCTACAGCAACCCCAGCTCCGCAGTGACGGCGCCCGCGAAGACCTCGGACGCGCAAACTACTTCGCCTTGCGGATCGGCCGCATCGTCAAACTGTTCGCGTTCGGAGCCAATCCGAGCGGCGGCTGGACCAACTACTTCGAGCTGTCACCCATCCAAATCTATCCCCCGCAGTTCCTCTTTTTCTCGGTGCCGCCGGGCTTCGGTCCCGACGTCATCACACCATTTCTGGTCGACACGACCGTTCGCGGCGAAGACATCGACGCGCTGACGGTGTGGGACGCCGACGGCGCACATCGCGTGCAGGTGGTCGGCCTTGCGGCACTGACCGAGCGTCGCGGCGGCGACGGCCCCTTCCCGCGGCAGGAACATCTCGCCGGCTGGGTCAGCAGCGGCTAAGCAGAACGCACGCACTGCGCCCACGGATGAGGGGAACGACGGGAGGCCTCCGGCGGCCGGGCCGCGGGCCCGGACCCGTTGGTTGGCCTAGCCTCCGCGACACAGCCTCGGATCTCTCGACAGAGAGTCGCGGAGGC
>DASWOB010000095.1:0-157988 GCA_036398925.1 Thermoanaerobaculia bacterium | reverse complement strand
ATGCTTCGGAGCGTCACCAGCCCTTCATGCCAGCCGATCCAGGCGATGAGGCGGCGCAACGGGCCGCCTCTGACAGATCGCGCCGTTTCGTGCGAAGTGCTGCCGACGACGGCAACTGTTTTCACGATGGCGCGCATGTCGGGGCGGCCGACCGCGCGCTGTGGTTTCGGGTGGTCGGTCGAGCGCGGCCGCGACTCCACCAGCTTCCGCATCCGCTTGGTCCACTCTTCGCCGCCGAGGTAGATCGCATTCGTCACCTTGTCCCACAGTCGATCCTCGCAGCCGATCTTGTCCAGGACGAACTGGCGGTAGGCCGTCTCCGTCGCTGCGGGATCAGCGTCCAGCCACGCCAGCGCCGAAGCAACATCGAGCCATGCCGGGGCGGTTTCCAGTCCCGCGGTCGCGCGGTAGCTCGACCAGCGGTAAACCTCCGGCCGCTCGACCATCTTCGCGCGAACGGGATTGAGAACGACATACCGCAGCAGTTCCGCAAAGTACGCCTCCTTTTCGACGAGGAAGGCGTGGAATCTTCCCTGGAACAAGTGCCCGGCACGGTTGTGCCGATGATTGAACCATGCGGCGTACGTCCCGTTCAGCCACTGCATCCCACGCGAGAGGTTCGGGTCTGGTGTCTGGATGACGAGATGAAAGTGGTTCGTCATCAGGACGTATGCTGTAACGGACCAGCGGAAGCGTTTCACCGCCTCGCCGAGCAGAGTGAGAAAGGTCCGGCGATCGCGGTCACTGCGGAAGATGGCGCGGCGTTCATTGCCGCGTGAGGTGACGTGATACAGGGCTTCAGCGAATTCGATGCGTAAGGGTCGTGCCATAGCGACACCGAGGATCCCTCGGCTGTTGCTTGCCGCCGAGGTCTTCTCATCCCGGTAGAACTTCGCTGCCTGAAACTCCTCGGAATGGAAGATGTCGCTACAGCGCGTAGAGCTGGATCGGGGGATGAGAAGAACGAAGCTGTGACCCCCCTACTGGCCGGTGACCCCCCTACTGGCCGGAGCCTTCAAGGATGACGCCCTAAAATGAAGGACTGGGCGTTAGAGTCTAAGGACCGAGCGCGTTTCCCTATTGGCCTCGCCGGTTGTGTGGGCCAGCTACGCTTTCCGGCTGACGATCACCAGCGTTACGTCGTCGTCCAGATTCTCCGCGTCGCCGACGTGCGCCAGTACGGTGTCGTTGACGCAGATGGCCAGGTCGTTGGCGTCGGCGCCGTGCATGGGGGCGATGGCGTCGGCCAGGGCGGTCGGGGCGAGGTCGATTCCTTCGGCGTTGCGCGCTTCGGTCACGCCGTCGGTGTAGAGCACGAGCGAGTCTCCCGGCTCGAGGGTGAGCGTGCGGTTCACGAACTCCGCCTTCGCGATGATGCCGAGCAGGAGGTCGCTGTCGGTCAGTTCGGTGACACCGCGTTTCCTGAGGTAGAGCGGGGGCGTATGGCCGGCGTTGACATATTCGACGACGCCGCTGGCGGTGTCGAGGCGGCCGAGGAAGAGCGTCACGAACTTCGACTGCGGGAGGTTTTCTTTCAGCGTGACGTTGAGCTGCGTGACGAGCGACGCCGGATCGGGGTCGGTCTTCACGAAGATGCGAAACGCGACCTGCAGGCCGGCCATCATCAGGCCCGCGGTGACGCCTTTGCCGCTGACGTCGCCGATGACGAAGTAGACCTTGCCGTCGGGACGGACCGCGAATTCGTAGTAGTCGCCGCTGACGGTGCGGCACGGCTGGTTCCGGCCGACGAAGGTGTAGCCGTCGATGGCATCGGGTGGGTCGCCGAGGAGGCGGCGCTGGATGCTGGAGGCGGTCTTGAGCTCCTCGTCCATGATCCGCTTCTGGATCGCTTCTTCGCGCAGGCGGGTGGTTTCGAGCTTGATGGCCGCGAACCGTCCGATCTGCGCGACGAGCCTGACGTCATCCTCGGAGAGCTGGCGCTGCGTGACCAGATAGTCGACGTAGAGCACGCCGACCACGGCGTTGCCGATGGTCAGAGGCGCGCAGAGGATGGAGTGGATCCCCTGCATGATGATCGACTTGGCGCGGCTCAGCTTTTCGTCGACGGTCACGTCGATG
Organism: Thermoanaerobaculia bacterium; assembly: GCA_036398925.1. Taxonomy (GTDB): domain Bacteria; phylum Acidobacteriota; class Thermoanaerobaculia; order Gp7-AA8; family Gp7-AA8; genus DASWOB01. The sequence goes on along the minus strand of DASWOB010000095.1, from coordinate 155,909 downwards.
TAGGCGAGGGCCCGTTTCTCCTCGACCATTTCGGTGAGGAGGGTGTGTGAGATGGTCAGCTCGCTCGAGTCGCCGCGGTCCTGGCGGCGCACTTCGACCTTGGTGAACGACTTTCCGTCGGAGCCGAGCAGGGCGATGGCGGCGCGCGACGGACGCAGGTGCTCCATGATCCGGTCGACGATGAAGCCGAAGAGCTCTTCCATCGGCCGGTCTTCGATCAGCTCGCGGGCGAGCATCGTCAGCGTGTGCAGCCGCTCCACGTCCTGCGCTTCCGGCCGGTCGGAGATCTCATGGACGGGGATGGAGATGGTGGGGCTGGCGGTGGTCTCGGCGACGGCGAAGATGCGGTCGGTGTGATGCTCCTCCGCCTCGAAGACGATCTCGGTGTCGCCGAGGCGGATGCGGTCGCCGGTCTTGAGCGGATGATCGCGCTCCACGCGGGAGCCGTTCAGGTAGGTGCCGTTGGCGCTGCCGAGGTCCTTGAGCACCCAGTTGTTGCCGATGGCCACGATCTCGGCGTGCTTGCGGGAGAGGTAGCGGTCTTTGATGGGGATGGCGCAGTCGGAGGCACGGCCGATCGATACCGCATCACCTTCGAGCTGGTGCCGGGCAGGAGAGAAGAGGGGCGAATAGACAGTGACTTCCGCGCGCGGCGGGACCGGTTGCATCCGAAGCTCCGTGGGTACGATCGGCGAATTGTAACAGGCGTGTTAGCGTACGCCGCCGTGTCGGCTGACTACTTTCTGGAGATCGAATCGCATTTCGCGATGCGGCGCGGAACCCCCTTCATCCTTTCGTCGAAGGACTGGGTCCTGATGAAGAAATGGCACGAGGAGGGGGTGCCGCTGCCGGTGGTGATCGAGGCCATCGACTCGGTCTTCGAGAAGAACGAGACCGCCGGCCGGAAGAAGGCCATCAACAGCCTCTCGTACTGCAAGCACGCGGTGAAGGAGCTGTGGGATGAGCGCCGCGAGCTGCACGTCGGCGCCGAGGGTCAGGCGCCGGAGGAAGGCGCCGGGCCGCTGCTCGACGCCCTGGCCCACGACCTCGAAGCCTCGTCGGCGCCGGCTGCTGTCGTTGCCGAGTACGCCGTCCGCGTTCGCGCGCTGGTCAGCGAGAAGGCCGTGCCGCGCATCGAGGAACTGCTGATCGATCTCGAGGCGGAGCTGTTCGCGGCCGTGTTTGCGGCCTTGCCCCGATCGGTGGCCGAGGAGATCCGGGCGGCCGTGGCGCGGGCGCTGGGGGATACGTCGAAGCTGGACGAGAAGACGCGCGGGCGGACCGAAGAGGCGAATTTGCGGCGGCTGGTGCGCGATCGGTTTGATCTGCCGCGATTGACGTTGTTTCGGTAGCGATGTTCACCCTGAGCGAGCTGACGCTGGCTCAGGGTGCTACTGCAGCGCCTTGGCGACCTGCTCGAGCATCCTCGACGCCGTCCGCCCGCTCACCGGCGCGTTCGGATCGCCGGCCGCGGGATCGGTCACCCCGCACGCGCTGAGCACGCGGTCGCCCGGAATCGATCGCGCGCACGCCGCCCCCCGCACCTGCAGCACGCGGGTGAGGAAGCGGGCCAGGCGGTCGGAGGTCATCTGGCGATGCGGGCCGACGCGGCGGGTGACGGGGTCGACTTCGAAGAGGCCGAGGGCGATGGCGCGGATGATCTCTTCGCGGCCGGCCACCTCGGAGATGTCGATGGCGATCGGCGGGGCGCTGACGTTCTGGGCGAAGCGGACCGACGGCACTTTCCAGTAGAGCAGGACGGCCAGCTCGGCGCGGGTGAGCGCGTCGCTCTCCAGCGCCTGGCGGAAGTGGGAGGGCATGTTCTGCGCGCTCCACTCTTCCTTGATCTCCTCGAGACGGGTGGCGTAGCGCGGCTCTTTGGTGCGGCGGGAGAGGCGGTCGTAGCGGACGATCGCTTCCTGATACCGCCCGCGGCCGGCGTCGATTTCGGCCAGCGCTTCCTGCACCTCGGAGCGGTCGACGTCGGGGCCGCTGAGGATCGGATCGAGCGCGCGGCGCGCTTCCTCCCACTGCCGCTGCGCGACCAGGCGCTGCGTGAGGAGGATGCGCGCTTCGGTGGCGCCGGCGTTGATGAGCAGCGCCTCGCGCAGCAGGCGGATCGATTCTTCGGGAGTGGCCGATTGCGCGGCGGTGTAGAGCTCCGAGAAGAGGTTCGTTTCGAGCTCGGTCAGCCGCTCGCGGGCGAACTCCGGCGCGTCGGGCGCGGCGGCGAGGTTGCGATAGAGGTCGTACGCGCGGCGGGTCTGGCGCTGGCGATAGGCGATCTCCGCGGCGTAGATGCGGGCCGGCAGGTTGTTGCGGTCGACCGCCAGCACCTGTTGGACCGCGCTCTCGGCCTCGTTCCACCGCTCGGCGCGGATGTCGATCGCCGCCAGGGCGAGCGTGGCGGGGGCGTAGTCGGGATGGGTGCGAAGGATCTCGGCGAGCCGCGTCCGGGCCAGCGCTTCATCGCCCGACACCGCCGAGCGCCACGCGGCGTCGAAGCGGCGGGCCAGCTGCGGATCGGCGGGAGCGGTCGAGCCGGTGCGCGGATCGATGATGAAGCGGTCGTTCCGGACCGGCGCCACGGTGGGCGCCGGCGTAGCGGCCGGGGCACAGCTCGCGAGCAGGGCCGCCGCCGCGAGGAGGAAGAGGATGGTCCGTTTCATTTCGTGTGAACCTCGATCAGCCGCAGCGCGGCCGTCAGTGTATCGTCGATGGAGTCGGCGCGAAGCCACTGCACATTCCGCTCCGCCCGCAGCCACGTGCGCTGCCGTTTGGCGTACGCGCGCGTGCGCCGCCGGGTTTCGGCGATCGCTTCTTCGCGGGTGAGCTCGCCTTGCACGACCGCGGCCGCCTCTTTGTAGCCGATGGTGCCGAACGGCCGCGCGGTGACGGGAAAGCGCTCGAGCAGCGCCCGCGTCTCTTCGATCAGGCCGGACGCGAACATCGCCTCGACGCGCTGGTCGAGACGCTCCGCGAGGTGGGGGCGATCGAGGTCGAGGGCGATCTTGATCGAGGGCACGTGGTCGTCGGCCGGCAGCCCCCAGCTCGAGATCGGCCTGCCGCTGCGGAGCCAGACCTCGAGAGCCCGTTCGACGCGGTGCCGGTCCGCGGGGGCGATCTTTCTGCCAGATTGCGGATCGATTTTCGACAGCCAGCGATGGAGGCGCGCGGCGCCGCGCGGCCGGCCGGCGATGGCGCGGATGCGCTGGCGCAGCGCTTCATCGCGCGCCGGCATCTCCGGCAATCCGGCCAGCAGGGCGCGCAGATAGAAGAAGGTGCCGCCGGCGAGGATGGCCCGCTTACCGCGGGCGTGGATGTCGTGGCAGACGGCGCGGGCCAGGCGCGCCCACTCGGCGGCGTTCAGCTCCTGGCCGGCCTCGATGATGTCGAAGAGGTGGTGCGGGACGAGCGCTCTCGTGGCGAGCGACGGCTTGGCGCTGCCGATGTCGAACCCGCGGTAGACCTGCACGGAGTCGTAATTGACGATCTCGCCGCCGAGGGTTTGGGCGAGGCGCAGCGCCAGTTCGGACTTGCCGGAGCCGGTCGGTCCGGCGATGACGATGAGCGGGTGGCTCACCGGCGCACGCGGGTCATGTGCGTCTTCTCGTCCTCTTCGGCGAGGATCGTGCGCAGGTGCTCGCGGCAGTAGAGCGCGGCCGGAGCGATCGGCTTCTGGCAGGTCCGGCAGCGGTTCTTGCGGACCTTGGAGGCACCTTTGTCGAAGATGCGCGCGATGACGCCGAGGGCGATCAGGATGCCGGCCAGGACGATGGCCTGCTGCAGCATGCCGGTCGGGATCATCTCGGCGACATGGGGCTGGGCCAGGCTCTCGCGGAAGACGTACGTCGCGAGCACGAGGATGAGCGTCCAGAGGCCGAGTCGAAGAAACGTCGAGTACATGCGGTTGGCCCCTCACTCTAGGGCGCTGCGCGTGGAGTGTCAAACTGCGGGAAAACCCGGACTTGTCCGTCTTTCAGCTCGATCGTGACGGTGCCGCCGCGGTCGGTGCGCCAGACGCGGATGCGCCGCGCGGCGAGCGTCTCCAGGACGCTCTCGTGCGGATGACCGAACTGGTTCTCGCGGCCGCAGGAGATGACGGCGACGCGCGGCCGGACCGCATCGAGGAAGAGGCGCGTGGTCGAGCTGCGGCTGCCGTGATGCGCAACCTTCAGGACATCGGCGCGCAGATCGCGGTCGGCGAGCCAGAGCTCGGCCTCCCGCTCGGCGTCGCCGGTCAGGAGGATCGAGCGCCCTCCGGCACGCGCGTGCAGCACGATCGAGGCGTTGTTCTCTTTGGCCCGTTTGAAGGTGCGGTCGGGGATGTGCGCGCGCAGCTCGAGCGTGCCGAAGGTGCGCGTGTCGCCGTCGCGGACGTGATGGATGCGCGTGCCGTGATCGGCGGCGGCGCGGACGAGCTTCGAGACGCAGTCGCCATGCAGCCTCCGCGTGGAGATCCAGAGCTCGCGCACCTCCAGCCACTCCACGACCGGCGGCAGCGCGCCGCAGTGATCGGGATGAGCGTGGGTCAGGACCATCAGGTCGACGGCGTGGACGCCGCGATCGACGAGCATCGGCAGGAGGCGGCCCGCGCTCATGCCGCCGTCGACCAGCACGACGTGCTGCCGGTCGCGGAGCGCGATCGCATCGCCCTGGCTGACGTCGAGGAAGAGCGCTTGCGGACGGTCGACCGTCCGTTGGGCGCGGGAGTGGAGGACGGCCGCGCAGGAGGGGATGGTCAGCGCGAGCGCGGCGGCCAGGGCGCGGCGTCTGCCACGGAGGAGGGCGATGGCCACGGCGGCCAGCGCGAAGCCGGCGATCATCGCGGCGAGCGGTGGCCGCGCGTAGACGCCGGAGGCGAACGAGCCGAGCTCGTTCACCTGCGCGCAGAGCCGATGCAGCAGCGCGATGGCGCGGAAGAGCCATCGCGACGGAAAGGCGCAGGCGAACGCGGAGACGATCAGCATCGCGAAGAGAAACGGCGAGAGGATCAGGGTGAGGATCGAGCCGCCGAGGGCGTACTGGCGGAAGTGAAAGAGGGTGAGCGGGGCGACGGCCACTTCCGCCGCGACGAGATGCGGGACGACCCGCCCTCTCGTCCACGGCTTGCCGATGAAGAGCAGCGCGCCGGCGCCGGCGTAGGTGAGGTGGAACGAGGCGTCGGTGAGATCGCGGGGCTCGACGATCAGGCGCAGCAGCGCGGCCAGACACCAGAGGTTCTCGACCGGCGTGGGACGCTTGAGGATGCGCGAGACCGCGAAGAGGCCGATGCCGAGGCTGGCCCGCGAGACCGACGCGGTGGCACCGATGAAGAGCGGCGCCAGGAGTGCAAACGTCAGCAGCAGCCAGTCGGAGGCGCGCGGCTTGTGCAGCCAGCGCAGGAGCATCGCGATGGCGCCGGCCGCGAGGGCGATCTGCAGCCCGCTGAAGACGAGCAGGTGGTACGTGCCGCCGCGCCGGAAGCTTTCGCGGATCTCGTCCGTCAGCCGTTCGCCGCGCCCGAGCACCAGCGCCTCGGTCAGCGCGACCTCGGCCGGATGTTCGCGGGCGAAGGGGCGCAGGCGATTGGCGAGCATCCGGTTCCACGCGCGCGGCGTGCGGCGATCGAGTGCCCCTTCGTAGCTCATGAGGCGCGGCGATTTGATGGTGATGGAGTAGACGCCGTTCTCGTTGCGGCGGAGAAAGCCTTCGGCGCGCAGCGTGGCGGCGAGCTCCATCGGCGGCGGCTCGAAGCGGGCGTAGGCGGCCAGCGGCGCGTCGAACTCCAAGTCGCCTGCCCGGAAGCGCGAAGCGCGCAGCACGAACGCACCGCTGCGCGCGGCCCAGTCGCGCTCGAGCGGTGCTTCGATGGTGACGAAGCGGGTCGCGTCGAATGTTGCGAAGGCAGCGGTCTCGCGGGCCGTGCGCGTTTGCACGTGCAGGGCGAGCAGGATGCCGAGGGGGAGGAAGAGCGTCGACGCGGCGGCGCGCCGCTGTCGCAGGAATGCGAGCAGGACGGCAATCGCGGCGAAGGCCAGCGCCTCGGGGAAGTTCGCACCGGACGCCAGTCCGATGGAGAGGGCTAGAAGCGGGAGTGCGGCAGGGACGTCATCGTACACGCTCGAACGAAGAGAGCGTTTCGACGTGGTGTGTATTGGGGAAGAGGTCGAGGAGGTCGAGCGTCGACAGACGCCAGCCCGACGCGATCAGCCGGCTCGCGTCCCGCGAAAAGGTTACGGGATCGCAGGAGAGATACGCAATGACTTCTTTCGTCCGTTCGGCCACCGTGGAGATGACCTCGCGCCGCGCGCCGGCTCGCGGAGGATCGAGAAAGACAAAGTCCGCCTCACGGATTTTCGAGATGTAGTGCTCCACCGGCGCCTCGACCACCTTCACGTTGCCGGCCACGTTCTTCCGTGCGTAGTGCGTGGAGAGACGCGAGCCCTCCACCGCGTAGACTCGCGAAAAGTGCTCGGCGATCGGCAGGGTGAAGAAACCGACGCCGGAGTAGAGGTCGTAGGCCAGCTTCTTCGTCGGCGTCTTTGCCGCGTGCGCTGACACGAGACGGAGCATCGTGCCGAGGAGATGGCGGTTGACCTGAAAGAACGCGCCGGTGGCGAGGCGGTAGTGGTATTGGTCGACGCGGAGGGTCAGCTCGCGGTTGTCGGCGATGACCTCGCGGTTGAGCTCCCAGAGCTCCCGGTTGTCATCCGGAGCATCAGCGAAGGACCCCCTCCCCACGAGCGAGGCACCAGGTGTCGCGCCTGTCGCAGGGGGTCCTTCGCTTCGCTCAGGATGACAGGGGTGGGGGGAGGGGGAGCCGAGGGCGCGTGCGGTTTGCACGCCGACGACTTCGCATTCCTCCACCAGCGGCACCACCCGGTTCGAGCGCATCGCGTAAAACCCCACCGCGTCGCCCTCCCGGTGCAGGCGCGAGCGCAAACGGTAGTTCAATGGGGAGGCGTGAATCCGGATCGGCGGGAGCGTCTCCACGTCCAGCTTGCCGATCCGCCGGAGCGACTCCGTCAGGATGCGCCGCTTCGCTTCGAGCTGTTTGTCGAGCCGCAGCGCCGTCCAGTCGCAGCCGCCGCATTCGTTGGCGATGGGGCACGGCTCGAGGCGGCGCCAGCGGCTCGGCTTCACCAGCTCCACGAGCTCCGCTTTCGCGAAGCCTTTCTTCACCTCGTAGAGACGAACGCGCGCGACGTCGCCGGGGAAGACGCTGCTGGCGAAGACCGGGAAGCCGTCCACGCGCGCGATGGCATCGCCACCGGCGACGAGCTCGCCTGCTTCGATGGTGATGACGTCGCCCGGCTGCATCGGCCCGCGATTGTAGGAGCTTTGTTTGTGATAAAACGCCGCGCGCTATGAAAGTCCATGAATATCAGGCGAAAGAGATTCTGCGCCGTTACGGCGTTCCCACGCCCCGCGGGATCGTGGTCGACAACCCGGAAGAGGCGCGGCAGGCGGCCAAGGAGCTGGGCGGTCGCGTCGTCGTCAAAGCGCAGATCCACGCCGGCGGCCGCGGCAAAGGCGGCGGCGTGAAGCTCGCCAAAGATCCGGATGAGGCGGCCGAGCTGACAAAAAAAATCCTCGGCATGACCCTGGTCACCCACCAGACCGGCCCCGAGGGGCGCCTCGTGCGCAAGGTGCTGATCGAGGAAGCGCTGAACATCGATAAGGAGCTCTACCTCGCCGTCACGCTCGACCGCGCCTCCGGCATGAACATCATCATGGCCTCCGCGCAGGGCGGCATGGACATCGAGGAAGTGGCCGCGCACGACGCCGGCGCCATCCTCCGCGAGCCGATCGACACGGTCCTCGGCGTGCAGCCGTTCCAAGCCCGCCAGATCGCATACGGCCTCGGCCTGACCGGCGATGCGTACAAAAAGTGCGTCGACTTCGTGCAGAAGCTTTTCCGCGCGTACGTCGAGACCGACGCGTCGATGGCGGAGATCAATCCGCTGCTCATCACCAAGGAGGGCGACGTTCTGGCCCTCGACTGCAAGATGAACTTCGACGACAACGCCCTCTTCCGGCATAAGGACGTCGTGGAGATGCGCGACTACCACGAGGAAGATCCGCTGGAAGTGGAGTCGTCGAAGTTCGGGCTGAACTACATCAAGCTCGACGGCAACGTCGGCTGCATGGTCAACGGCGCCGGGCTGGCGATGGCCACCATGGACATCGTCAAGCTGGCGGGCGGCGAGCCGGCCAACTTCCTGGACGTCGGTGGCGGCGCGAGCGCGGAGCAGGTCAAGAACGCGTTCCGCATCATCCTGTCGGACAAGAACGTGAAGGCGATCCTGATCAACATCTTCGGCGGCATCATGCGCGGCGATCGCATCGCCGAGGGCGTCGTCAGCGCCTCGCGCGAAGTCGGCCTGCCGGTGCCGGTGGTGGTCCGCCTCGAAGGAACGAACGTCGAGCTGGGCAAGCAGATCCTCAAAGACTCGGGACTGCCACTGATCACCGCCGACGGTATGTGGGATGCGGCGACGAAAGTCGTGGCCGCGGCTAAGGGACAGGCGTAATGGCTATCTGGGCAGACAAGAACACGAAGGTCATCGTTCAGGGCATCACCGGCCGCGAGGGGACGTTCCACGCGATCGGCTGCCGCGATTACGGGACGCAGGTCGTCGGCGGCGTGACCCCCGGCAAGGGCGGTACGACGCACGAGGGTTTCCCGGTCTTCAACACCGTGGCCGAGGCGCGGGAGAAAGCGGGCGCGAACTGCTCGCTCATCTTCGTGCCGCCGCCGTTCGCGGCTGACGCGGTGATGGAGTCGGCGGACGCCGGCATCGAGCTGATCGTCTGCATCACGGAGGGCATCCCGGTGAACGACATGATCAAGGCTCACGATTTTCTGAAGAAGCTGAACGGCCGCCGCGTGGCGGAAGGACGCGCTCCGTCGCGCCTGATCGGCCCGAACTGTCCGGGCATCATCACGCCCGATCAGGCCAAGATCGGCATCATGCCGGGGCACATCCACAAGGCCGGTCCGATCGGGATCGTTTCGCGCTCCGGAACGCTGACGTACGAGGCGGTGGGCCAGACGCGCCACATCGGCCAGTCGACCGCGGTCGGGATCGGCGGCGATCCGCTGCCGGGGACGAACTTCATCGACTGCCTGGCGGCGTTCCAGGCCGACCCGGCCACCGAGGCGATCATCATGATCGGTGAGATCGGCGGCAGCGCGGAGGAAGAGGCGGCGGAGTTCGTGAAGACGAACGTCACCAAGCCGGTGGTCGCATTCATCGCCGGCCAGACCGCTCCCCCGGGACGGCGCATGGGCCACGCCGGCGCGATCATCAGCGGCGGCAAGGGGACGGCCTCGGAGAAGATGGCCGCGCTCGAGGCGGCCGGCATTCACGTGGTCAAGGCGCCCAGCGACATGGGACGCCGGATCGAAGAGGTCTGGAAGCGTCAGTAGCTCAGTGGCTGAGTTCATCCCGACCGCAAGGGAGGGATCTCTGGTGCCACCGCGACGCAGCCGCTGGATCGACGGCCGCTCGGCGCATGCGCACATTGTGCGCCCGTTGTACGATGCGCGGCGAAATGAGTCAGTTGCAGCTCCGCCTCGCGGTCCCGGTACGGACACTCGTTCTGATCGGCGGCGGCGAGTTTTCGTTCGGCGAGACGAAGGAGATCGACCGTTATCTCCTCTCGCGCATGCCGGCCGGCCGGCGCACGGTGGCGTTCCTCCCGACCGCCTCCGGCTCGGCCGAGTACGCGAGCCATTTCGGCAAGTACCTGCGCGAGCTCGACCCATCGGTCGAGGTGATCAACGTCCCGATCTACCGCGGACGCGACAGCCGGCGCCCGAAGAACCTAGCCACCCTCACCGGCGCCGGGATGATCTACGTCGGCGGCGGGGTGACGAACAACCTCCTCGACACGATGCTCGAATCGGCTGCCGATCTGGCGATGCGCGATGCGGCCGCCAGCGGGGCGGTGATCGCGGCCATCGGCGCCGCTGCCTCCTGTTTTGGTGTCTTCGCCCGCGATATGCGCGGGGCCTCGGCGCTGCCGGGCATGGCCTGGATCGAGGCGACGGCCATCGAGACCGGCTTCGAGCCGGGCAACGACACGACGCTGCGGCGGCTCATGTCGGTCCCCAACGTCGACCTCGGCCTCGGCATCCCGGCGAAAACGGCCATCTCCATCGGCCACGACGGAATGACCGAGATTCTCGGCGACGGACAGATCGCCGCGTTCCGCAAACCTGCAGCAGGGTGAACAGGCGCGGGCGTTGCACAGAAGCGCCCTTTTGGGCGTTGCGACTGACGCGTCCCTTCGGAGGTGCATCATCGAGGCACTGGAACACTCCCCCGCGGCAGAGAAGCCGGTCACACAAGACGAGCTGCTGCGCTTCTTTTCCGTCCTGTCGCACGATCTGAAATCGCCGATCTTCGCGGTGGACGGCTTCAGCGAGCTGCTGCTCAGCGACTACGGGGACAAACTCGATGAGGAGGGCGTGGACTTTCTCCGGCGCGTCCGTTCGAGCGCGCAGTACATGAAGAAGGTGCTCGACGAGATGTCGCACATGGTCAAGCTGCTGGCGCGCCCGAACGCGAAGAAGCCGACGCCGCTGCGGGAGATCGTCGAAGAAGTCATCCTCAAGCAGAACTACGCGATCGAGGAGGGGGGCGTGCAGGTGGCGCTGCCGACCGACCTGCCGGTGGTGAACGTCGATCCGGAGAAGCTCCGCGAAGCGATCGGCGCACTGCTCTCGAACGCCGTCTTCTTCACCGACCGCCCGAAAGGGGAGCGGCAGGTGGCGATCGACTGCACGAACGACGGGCAGGGCGTCCGCTTCTGCATCCGCGACAACGGCACCGGCATCGATCCGCGCTACGCGCCGCAGGTGTTCGAGCTCGGCGGCATGAGCAAGCTCGATAAGTCGCGCGGCGGCGGCCCCGGCTACGGGCTCTATCTCGCCAAACGGATCATCGAAGAACACGGGGGCGAGCTGAGCGTGGAGTCGGAGATGGGCGAGGGAAGCACCTTCTGCTTCACGATCCCGGGCTGAATCAGCCTTTCGGGCTAATCGCCTCGGACACTTGGGTCCGCTCGAGCAGCGTCCAGTCGACGTCCTCCGGCAGCGGCTTTTCCCCCGGCAGGGCGATGACCTTGAACTCGACGTAGCGGTCTCTTGCCGTGTCGACGCCGAGGTAGCGGGCCGCGGCCTGGGAGAGATCGATGGCGAACTTCTTCACGTAGGGGCCGCGGTCGTTGACCCGCAGGCGGAGCCTTTTGCCGGTCGCGCGCGCCTTGACCTCCACCCAGCAGCCGAGCGGGAGCGTGAGATGCGCCGCGGAGTAGCGGTTGTTCCGGAAGATCTCCCCGTTGGCCGTTTTGCGGCCGTGGAAGAACGAGGAGTAGTAGCTGGCCAGCCCCGAGACGCGATGTTTGACGTGGAACTGGCTGTACTTGAGCAGGCGCTGGAGGAGGCCCGGATCGGCCACGCCCGGCAGCGGTGCGGCGAGCGGATCGACGTTCGGGCAGACCGCCGGGACGTGCTCCGGGGCGCTTTCCGTAGCCAGTGGAGGCACACCTTCCGGAACGGCTTCCTGGGCAACTCCGGGCGCCGTGACGAGACATCCAACCAGAAGCAGTGCTGCCGTTCTCATCGCTCGCGCCATTCTAGCCCCGGGCATGAAGTGTGCCAAAGGCAATTCGCCGCTCAGCAGTAACTCTTTTTGCCTCATCAATTTAACGTGGCGCCGCGATTGCAAATAATCAAAGTGTCAAGGCAGGAGGAACAACACATCATGGGCGAGCTGAAACCGCAACGGCCGTATCAGGAGCGTTTCCTCGATAACTTCGATCGGTCGCAGTTGCGCCGCGAAGTCGAGGCGGTCAAACCACGGCAGCGCCCGCGATTTTCCGGGCTGAAAAAGAAATACACGTCCTGGGCTCTCGGGGCATCCCTGGCCCTCGGCGGCATCGGTGCACCGCTGACGATGATCCAGCAGGGTACTCAGAGCAATGGGGGGAAAACCGGCCAGACGCGCGGTGCCGCCTCTGAGACGCTCGACCCGACGCTCGAGAAAGATCTGCAGACGGCGCGTTCGATCGCAACACAGGTGGCCGGCGGTGTGGCCGCGGTGACGCAGGGCGTGCAGAGTGCGACCGAGTCGCCGCTCCAGGCCGTCGCCGAGGCGCCGCAGAAGCTGACCATCGTCACCGAGCAGGTGCGCGAGGACTTTTTCAAGAAAGAGGTCCCGTTCGGCTCGATCATCTATCGCGAGGCGAAGAAGAACAACATCCGGCCGGAGCTGGTGGCCGCCGTGGTGCAGGCGGAGTCGCGCTTCAAGCCGACCGCCCGATCGGGTGCCGGCGCCGTGGGCCTCATGCAGCTCGTGCCGAGGACCGGCCGCTGGATGGGTGCGCGCGACCTGACCAATCCTGTGCAGAACATCACCGCCGGAACGAAGTACCTGAAGTATCTCCACGAGCGCTTCGATGGGAACGAGACCAAAGTCATCGCCGCGTACAACGCCGGCGAGGGCAACGTGAAGCGTTTCGGTGGCATACCGCCCTTCAAGGAAACGCGCAAGTACGTGACCAAGGTGCGGGACTACGAGAAGGACTTCAAGAACCGCGTGGAGAATCGGATTGCCGACGCCGGTACGGCGGACGACATGACGGCCGCGGCCCGGTAGTTGTGATTCAATAGCCGGCGCGTGACGGGCGTTCGACTGGTGGTAGGCGTGATCGTGATGGGCATCCTCGTCCCGGTCACGCTTTTCCTTTTGTTGCGCCTGCAGACGCTCTCGCAGCTCTTCACGATCGCGGTGACCACGTTCCTCACCTGGGGCGTGGCCGACATGCTGGCCAATCTTCTCTCACGGCCGCGGCTCAAAGACCGCTCGCCCGGAAAAGCGATCCGCGAGGATCTGGAGCGGCGCTCGAAAGAGCTGGAGTAGCGCCGGGGCAAGGGTGGGCTCCAAGCCCACACCACCCGTGCTTACACCCAGTCCGACATCTTCTTGAGCAACTGGTCGATCGTCAGCAGTTTTTCGGCGCCGTCCGACTCCCGACGGAAGATGGCGTGGTACCAGCCCTTCATGCCGATCGGCGTGTAGAGGTCGTCGCCGACGCGCAGGCGGCCGCCGGAGACGAGCTTGAGGAAGACCTGTTCATACGCGGATCTCGTGAGCCGCCGATCGGGAAACGGGATGGCGTACTGCCGCCGGCGGCGGTCGCTCTTGCGGCGGCGGTCTTGCGACGGCTTACGGACGCGATCGAGCAGCGACATGCCGCGCCGGTCGACGTAAGGAGCGGGACGTGGCGGGACGAGCTTCCCGGGCCGGTCGTTGCGGCGGCGGGAGAGCAGCGACTTCGGCCGCGCGTTGCGGCGCGGTGTCCCGCTGGCGACGATCGGACGCGCTTCCAGCTCATCCAGCAGTTCGGCGCCGGGTGATTTCACGTCGAGGGAGGCGGCCCGGGCCTGACGCGCGGCCGGTTCCCGCGCGCTGCCGTGGGCCATTTCGGAGCGATGCGCTTCGCGCGCTCTCTGCCGCTCGACGATGAACTCGTCGATCGACTGCGGCATCCACGCCTCGCGCGTCGTGCCGAGGAGGCGCATCTCCGATTCGTAGGCCTTCAGCTCGTGGATGACCATTCCCCAGCGGCAGAGGCGGCCGACGTCTTCATAGGCAGTGGGGCGATCGACCAGCTCGAGCATCGACGGCGCGCGGCCGGTCAGGATCGCGAAGAGCAGCCGGAAGCTGAACGGGTCGGAGTACTGCCGGATCGAGCGCCGGAAGAACCAGGCGGTCTCGCGGGCGATCTCGCGCAGCGACTTCTTCTCGCCGAACTGCGTCTCCCAGATCCGCTCGTTCACGTCGCAGGTGTACGGGCTCTGCTCGTAATGGAAGTCTTTGGTCAGCCACCCTTTGCGGGTGGTGTGCTTGCCGGGGATGACTCCTTTGATGATCGGGATGGGCAGCTTTTCGAGGAGCGACAGCTCGTACGAAGGCCACCACATGACGTCGCGGACGATGCCGACGATCAGCGTCGCCGCCGCGATCATCAGACCGGCGTCGGGGGTGAAGTCGACCGTGATCTCGATGCGGTTGCCGCGCGGGCGGACGCCGACCCCGGTGGAGCGGCGGTTCGATGCCACCAGCATCACCGGCGCCGGCAGGATGTAGGCGAGCAGCAGCGCCAGCTTTTTGATATTCCGCCGCGACGTCTGCTGCGACTTCGGGATCTCGTAGGAGATGTTGTAGTGCGTGCTGTACGCCTTGAGGCGCACCGTGTGGCTGGTCTTTTTCTCCCAGCGGGTGAGCTGATCGCGGACGAACCCGATCTGCTCCCAGAGGTTGCGGACCATGCGGGCGGTGCTGTGCTCGGCGAGCTCGATGACCGGCGTGACCACCTCGATCACACCGCGATCGAAGTAGACCGCCCCGCCGGTCGGAAGCTGCGAGGAAGTCTTCTCACGCGCCAGGAGAGGCACGTCGATGAAGTTCTGGGGGTGCTTCCAGTAGTCCTCCGGGATGATCTCCACTTCGTCGAGCCATACGTTGAACTCGGACTCCATGCCGATCACAGGCATATCCAGCCATGTGCGCCGGCCGCGAAGAACTTCGCTTTCGAGCTCGTTTTTCCAATCAGAAGGCGGCAGCATTTGACTCCGGAAGATGCATGGACGGTGAACTGCGGACTCGTCCTGAAGCAAATGGCAGGCCGGGTTGGGAACGGGGAGCTGTTCAGCGATTCAGCTGTTCAGGCGGACCTGGGGGAGCTTTTGGCCTGCGCCTCTGTCTGCAGGCCCCGGCCAGAAATCACCCCAGGTCCCCCTGAACAGCTGAACAGCTGAACAGCTCGGGCGAGGCGAAGCCGAGCCTCAGTCCTCGTTTTCGATGGCCTCGGCCATCGTCCGGCGGTCTTTCCGCCTCCGCTCTTCGAAGGCGAAGCGCGGACGGTTTTCCTGTGGCTGTTCCATCCGGTCCTCGCTGATCTCCCGCGGGACGTAGATCACATAGCCGAGGTCGATATGCACGTGATCGTCGGCAGCCTTGCCGGTGATGTGGCCGTACGGCAGGACCCGGATGTCTTCCGACAGGTCCTCGGCGATCTCGTTGTACTTCTCGATCTGGTCCTGCGTCTTCACGATCGTCGTGCCGATCCGGAAGATGTCGGCCGCGGTGCCCCACATGTGCGGGGTGGCGTTGAGGGAGAGCTTGTGCGACGGCGAGCGGTAGGCGCCGTTCACCGCGATGTGGACCGATGCCCCGACGGCCGTCCGGAACTGCTCGAGGTAAAACGCCAGGAGGCGCACCGCGCACGGGACGTACTTTGGATACTCCTGCAGCCGCGGCGCTTCCTTGAGGTCGGTCAGGATGAACTCGTTGAGACTGAAATGCGGCGTCAGACGGGTCTTCATCGCTACTTCGTGCGAGGGGATCTCGTAGAAGTAGCGCGGCAGGCGGTGACGGCGCCCGGCGGTATCACGGACCATCGAGCCCGGTTTCAGAATCGCGCGAAGCTCGTCGTCGAGGTCGAAGGCGTCGACGACTTTCAGGAGCCCTTCGGCTTCCACCACGTTACTGCTGCTCATAAACACTTCCGGCGAGGGTATTGAAGATGTCGCGGGAGACCTCGGCCACCGCGGTGCCGCGGCCGGTTTCCGCGGCGAACTGCGTCAGGATGACCAGCACGTACGGTTTGCGCCCTTCGAGGTAAACGATGCCCGCGTCGTGATGCACGGTCGAGATGTTGCCGGTCTTGTGCGCGACGCGTGCCGCGCCGGGGAGGCCGGCCGGGATGCCGCTGCGGTACTGCTGGTCGAGCATGATCGCCAGCATCTCCTCCGACAACTCCCGCGAGTAAATCTGCCCCTCCGCGATGAGCCGGTTGAGCTTGAGCAGCCCGTTGGCCGTGACCTCGTTGTTCAGCCCCGCCTCGAACGCGCGGGAGTCCTCGACGCCGCGCAGGACCTTGATGCCGTCGATCTCCATCTCATCGAGCGCGCGCTGGATGGTGGGGATGCCGACCACGTCGACGAGCAGGTTCGTGGCGAGGTTGCTCGACTTGGTGATCATCCAGTAGGCGAGCTCGCGGATGCTGAGGGCTTTGCCGAGGTGGCCGTACACGTCGGGATCGGCGTCGCGGCCGAGGTCGAGCATGAACGGCTCCTGGTTGACGATGCTGGTGAAGCGGTTGCGGACGTGGACCGGCGCGTCGAGGGTGATCTCGCCGCGGTCGACCTGCCGGAAGACGCCCAGCAGCACCGCCAGCTTCATGGTCGACGCCGCGTGGAAGTAGTGGTCGGCGTTGTACGACCACTGGATGGTCGTCTCGGCGTCATAGAACGAGATGCCGAGGTTCTCGAGGTTGTGATCGCGCTTGATCTTGAGGACGTTGCGATAGAGCGAGACCTCGGCCGAAGCGACCGAGTCTTTCGCCGGCGCGACCGGCATCCTCTCCTGCGGTTGTGATTTCGCTGCCATCTGGGGCCGCATCTTAACGTGCAAGTTCCAGGTCAGGCACAAGTCACATCCCGGCGCCGCGCAAATAGCGGCCGATCCGCTCGATCCCGGCCGTGATCTGCTCTACGGACGCGGCGTACGAAATGCGTACGAAGCCCTCGCCGCGCTTTCCGAAGGCGATGCCCGGAATGACCAGCACCGCCGCATCGGTGGCCAGCGACTTTGCCCACCCTTCCGTCCCGCAGAGCGGCACCGGGACGAAGGCGTAGAACGCGCCGGCGGGCGGATACATCTCCGCTTCGAGCTCGTGCCCGATCGCGTACAGCGCCGCCTCACGCTGGGTGGTGAACTGCGAGCGCACCCGCTCGAGCCACGAGGCGTTCCACTCCGCGTCGTCGAAGATCATCTCCGCCAGCGCCTGCGAGAAGACCGACGCGCAGGTGGCGATGTACTGGTGGGCGGTGACGATCGGCGTCATCACCTCCGCCTTTGCGTGGATCCATCCGAGCCGCAGGCCGGTCATGGCGTGCGACTTTGAGAGTCCGTTCAGGACGATGACGTTGTCGCCCATCCCGAGCATCGAGGCCGGCGGCGCGTCGTACCAGATCTCGCGATAGACCTCGTCACTGACGACCAGGATGCCGCTCCCGGCGATCGTCTCCAGCGTGGTGCGGTCGATCACGGAGCCGAGCGGATTGGACGGCGAGTTGACGACGATCAGCTTCGTGCGCGGGGTGATCTTTTTCAGCAGAGCGTCGGCGTCGAGCTGCCAGTCGGGCGGTTCGAGCCCATAAGTCACTGGCGTCGCGCCGCAGATCCTCGCGACCGTTGCGTACGCGAGAAAGCCGGGATCGGGGATCAGGATCTCGTCGCCGGGGTTGAGGTAGGCGGTGAAGATCGAGAAGAGCGCTTCCTGCGTTCCGGCCGTCACACAGACTTCCGCCTTCGGGTCGTACACCGTCCCTTCGCAAAGTTTTTTGCGCAAGGGCAGCGTGCCGGCATTGGCGGAGTACTGCCACGGCATGGTGGCGGCGCGCCGGGCGAGCTCGCGAAGGTGCTGGTCCGGCTCGACGTTCGGCTCGCCGATGCCGAGGTTCACCGAGAGCGGCGTGGCCAGGGCGTTGATCTGGCGGATCAGCGAGAGCTCGATGCCGGAGAGGCGGTCGGCGGCGTTCATCAGCCGCCGATCTTACTTCCCGATATCGCGGGTCAGGGAGTTGATCTCTTTCTCGAGGTCCTGCAGTTTGTCCCGCTCCTCGGAGAGGCGCGTTTCGAGCCGCTGCTGGCGCAGGCGCGCCTCCTCGATGTAGCGCTTCTGCATCTCGCGGCGGCGCTTCATCTGCTCGCGCTCGCGCTCGAGCTGGCGGCGCTTCTCGGAATCGGTCTCGGTGCGGATGCGGTCTTCGAACGACTCCATCGCCTCGTCGACGATCGCCTCGTCGTCGGACATCGGGCCGGTCATCTGGCGCTGTTCGAGCTCGCGGGAAAGATCGCGGACGATCTCGTTCTGCATCCGGGCGCGCTCGATGAGCAGCTGCCCGCGGATCTCCACGGCGCTGTTCCGCTGGATGGTCGTGCGCAGGGCACGCAGCTCTTCGAGCAGGGCGCGCAGCAGCTCTTCACCAGCGAGCTGACCAGATGACTGCGCCAGTCCGGAAGCGACACCGCCCAGGGTGACCAGGGCGACGATGGCGAGGATCTTCTTCGTGTTCATGCCGGGCGGAACGGGCGGAGGGTGGGGGCGTGTTCCCGAGGGCGGATCTGGATTGACCGCAGCGCAGGCCGAACGATGAACGATGAGAGATGAACGATGAACGGGTCCTGCCGCTCGGACGTTCATCGTTCATCTCTCATCGTTCATCGTTCGGTCCGCGCTGCTGCGCAAGCCGCTACCGCAACGCTTCTTCCAGCGCCGTCGCCGAGTCCGTCTTCTCGTCGCGGTATTTGACGATCAGCGGGGTCGTGACGGAGAGACCGTGCTGCTCGGCGAAAGCGCCTTTCATCGGACGCGATCCCGGGATGACCACGGCGCCGTACGGGATCTCGAGCGGGCGGTCGGCGGTGCGGCGATAGACCTGGCCGCGTACGGTGTCGTAAACCGGGGTCGAGCCGGTGATCACCACGCCGGCGCCGATGACGGCGCGGGTGCGGACGATTGTCCCTTCGTAAATGCCGCAGTTGCCTCCGACGACGACGTCGTCCTCGATCACCACCGGCACCTGGCCGACCGGTTCGAGCACGCCGCCGATCTGGGCGGCGGCGGAGATGTGCACGCGCTTGCCGATCTGCGCGCACGAGCCGACCAGCGCGTGGGAGTCGATCATGGTCTCTTCGTCGACGTACGCGCCGACGTTCACGAACGCCGGAGGCATCATCACCACGCCTTTGGCGATGTACGCGCCGCGGCGGATCGACGAGCCGCCCGGAACGATGCGTACGCCGTCGGCCACTTTGAAGCGGCGCGCCGGGATGGTGTCTTTGTCGATGAAGCTGAGCGACCCCGATGCGAACTCGGCGAGGATGCCGTAGCGGAACGCGGCGAGGATCCCTTCCTTCACCCACGTCTGCGGTTGCCAGACGCCGTCGGCGTCGCGCACGGCGGAGCGGATGATCCCTTTTTCGAGCTCCGTGAGAAACAGCCCCACGGTCTTCACGGCCTCGACGCGGTCGGTGTTCGGTCCCAGCGCGCGGACGCGCTCTTCGATGGTGATCATGCGAGTAACTGACACTCCTCGAGGATCGCCCGCAGCTTCTCGCGATTGGCCGCGGTCATCGCCGCGAGCGGCGGGCGCACGGTATCACTTTCGAGAATGCCCATCATCACCATGGCGGCTTTCACCGGCCCGGGGTTCGACTCGATGAAGTTGCCGAGGAGGATCGGCAGCAGCCGCTCGTGCACGGCGACGCTGCGCTCGTTGACGAGCTGCCGCATCAGACGCGGCACTTCGTTGCTGGCCACCGAGATCACGCCGTCCGCGCCGGCACCGAGCAGCGGCAGCGTCCAGGCGTCGTCGCCGCTCAGCACGAGGAAGCCTTCGGCGCGATCGCGAAGGATCGTCAGGATCTGCTCCATGTTCGCGGAGGCTTCCTTGACGCCGATGACGTTGGGGATCTCGCGCGCGATGCGCAGCGTCGTCTCCGCGGTCACGTTCAACCCCGTGCGTCCGGGGACGTTGTACATGATGAAGGGGAAGCCGGGCTTCTTCTTCTCGACCGCTTCCGCCTGCGCGCCGAAATGGCGGAGCAGGCCGTCCGGCGTCGGCTTGTTGTAGTAGGGAGTGATGGTGAGGATGCCGTCGGCGCCGAGGTCGATGGCCTGCTGCGCCAGCTCGACCGCTCTTACGGTGGAGTTGCTTCCCGCGCCGGCCAGCACCGGCACGCGACCGTTTGCGGTCTTCACGGTCAGCTCGATGACGCGGGCGTGCTCCTCCGGCGTGAGAGTCGGGTTCTCGCCGGTCGTGCCGCAGGGGACGAGGAAGTTGATCCCCTCTTCGATCTGCCAGTCGACGAACTTCTGCAGCGCCTCTTTGTCGAGAGATCCATCCGCACGGAACGGTGTAACGAGGGCGGTCCCCACTCCGCGAAAC
The DNA here is from genome assembly GCA_036398925.1 of Thermoanaerobaculia bacterium. Lineage (GTDB taxonomy): Bacteria > Acidobacteriota > Thermoanaerobaculia > Gp7-AA8 > Gp7-AA8 > DASWOB01. The sequence goes on along the minus strand of DASWOB010000095.1, from coordinate 135,895 downwards.
GTCATGACATCACCATCTCATCGAATCGCATCAAGCCTTTTCTCCCGCGCACCAGCTCGGCAGCAAGGACCGCGCCGCGCGCGAAGCCGTCGCGGCCGCGGGCGCGATGAGAGAGCTCGATCAGATCGTCGCCGGAGTCGAAGAAAAGGGTGTGCAGCCCGAACTCGGCGCCGACGCGCGAGGAGGCGATCGGCGGGTCGAGTTTCCCCGCGCTGCCGTCTTTCACCTCGGACGCGATCTTGATGGCGGTGCCGCTCGGCGCGTCTTTCTTCTGCGAGTGATGCCGCTCTTCCATGCCCGCCGCGTACTGCGGGAAGCGGGCGAAGAGCTCTCCCGCGCGCCGCGCCAGCGCGAACATCACGTTCGCGCCGGGCGAAAAGTTCGAGGCGTAGACGCAGCCGATCCCGGCCTGCTCGATGCGCTGCTGCACCTCGGCGAGCTTTTCGTTCCAGCCGGTCGTGCCGATGACGAGATCGAGCCCGTGGTCACAGGCGATCGAGAGCGCGTGATCGAGCGCGGCGGCGTGCGAGAAGTCGATCATCACTTCGGCGCCGTTGAGATCATCGTTGCGATCGACGTCAAACACGCAGACGACCTCGTGGCCGGTCTCGCGTGCGATCCGCTCGATGGTGCGGCCCATCTTTCCGTAGCCGTGCAGCGCGACTTTCATGCAGGCACCGGCACTTCGAAGAGCGCGTGATGGATCGACTTCACCGCGCGATCGGCATCCGCGTCGTCGACGACGATGCTCAGATTCAGACCGGACGTGCCGAGGGAGAACATCGACATCTGCACCCCATCCATCGCCTCGAAGATGCGCGCGCCGACCTCGGAGTGGGCCATCAGGTTGCGGCCGACCACGGCGATGATGCACTGGTTGTCGCGCACGTCCACCGTGGCCACTTTCTTCAGCCCCTCGATGAGCGCGTCGACGCTCTGCTTCTCATCGATCGTCACCGACACCGAGACTTCCGACGTGGTGATGAGATCGACCGAGACGCCGAGGTCCTCGAAGATCGCGAAGAGGCGTGCCAGGAAACCGCTGGCGCCGAGCATCGCGCTCGAGGTCATGTGCACGACGGTGATGCCTTTCTTCAGCGCGATGGCCCGAGGGCCGCTCTCGCGTAGATCGCCTTCCTCGGTGACCAGCGTTCCGGGGGAGGAGACGTTGTGGGTGTTGAGCACGCGCACCGGGATCTTCTGCTCGACGGCGGGGGCGATGGTCTTCGGATGCAGCACTTTCGCGCCGAACCACGCCAGCTCCGCCGCTTCAACGTATGAGATGCGATCGATGACCCGCGCGCTTTTGATGAGCCGCGGATCGCAGGTCATCATGCCGTCGACGTCGGTCCAGATCTGGATCTCTTCCGCGCCGACCGCCGCGCCGACGATGGCGGCGCTGTAGTCCGATCCGCCGCGGCCGAGGGTGGTCGTCGCGCCGGCGGTGAGTGCGCGGCCGATGAAGCCGCCCATCACCGGGATGAGGTTGCGCTCGATGAGCGGCAGCAGCGTCCGATGCGCCGCCTGGCGGGTGGCGTCCATGATCGGCGACGCTTCGCCGAAGCGGTCGTCGGTGATCACGACTTCTTCGCTATCGACATGCTCGCCGTCCAGCCCGCGCATCTTCATCGAGTAGGCGAAGAGCACGGACGAGAGCTTCTCGCCGATGGCCGAGACGCGGTCTTTCGCGCGCGGGGTGATCTCGCCGAGCATGGCGATCCCTTTGAGGATCGTGTGGATCTGTTCGATCTGCCGGTCGAGCTGCTTGAGGAACGATTCGAGAAAGTCGGCCTTGTGCTGCACGAGCTGCAGTGCAACGTCCTCGTGCCGCGCCCGCACGTCTTTGATGATGCGGTCGACCTCGGCGATGTTGCACGCGCGTGCCGCTTCCGAGGCCGCAACCAGCGCGTTGGTCACACCGGCCAGAGCGGAGACGACGACGATCGGCCTGCGCTCCCGCCGCTCCCCGACGATGTCGATCGCGTTCGCGACGCGGTTCGCATCGCCGACGGACGTGCCGCCGAATTTGATGACGATCATGCGGGCGGCATTATGACGGAGAGAGGGAACGGCGAGGAGGGCCTCCCCGCCGTTTTCGCCCTTACCGCACCGCGCGCGTGCGGCCGCTGCCGCCATAGCGCAGCTCGCGGACGAGCAGGCCCGCGCCGCCCGCGGCCGGACCGCGCGAGTAGACCATCAGGTAACGGTTCTCGCTGAGCCGGGTGAGGGTGATCGGGCCGGCGGCCTCGTTGCGGTTTCCGATCAGCAGGGTGTTGCCGATCGGGCGCCCTTCGGCATCGAGCATGCCGGCGCGCAGGACGGAGCCGCCCGCCTGTTCGGCCGACCAGGCGGCGAGGAAACGATCGCCGTCGCCGGCAAAGGCCACGCGGGTGTTGTTGACGTTCTTCGTGCCGTCGAGGATCCGTTCCTCGTGCACCACGCCGTCCTTGCCGATGGTGGCGATGGTGATGGTCCCTTCGGCGTTGAAGGCGGGCTGCACGACGGAGGCGACGATGAAGCCGGCGCTGCCGCCGCCGGCGGCGAGGAAGGTGCGATAGCGCTCGGCGGAAGTGAGGCGGGGGCCGTCGACGGCCACGCCGTTCCGGCGCAGGAACTGACCGGTGACGTAGAAGGTGGCGAAGGTGCACATCTGCGGGTTGAAGCCGCAGTGGGTAAAGCCCTGCTGCCCGATATACGCGACGAAGACCGAGTCGTCGGAGGCGGCCACGGCGGAGACCGAGGGGATGCTGTTCAGCTCCGTGACCACGCCCTGTTCGTTGATGCGCGTGACCAGCGGTCCGACGCTGACCACCCAGTCGTTCCCGCTCCAGACGGCGCTCGGCGTGGCGGTCGGACGGTCGCGGCGGGTGGCGCTGAGAAAGATGGGACGGGCGTCGAGAAGCGTGAGATCGGCGGCCAGGCGGATGGCGAGATAGCTGGTGGTGGTGTTGGTGGTCTCGCTCCAGATCACGAGGAAGGTCGACGGACCGGCGGCGATGGCGGGAGGGCCGTCGTGCCAGCTGCCGCTCGGCGTCCACTTCGGCAGCGCGACGCGCCGCTCGACGTTCGGCCATTGCGAGACGTACGTCGCCTCGAAGCTGTTGTACGTCAGCAGACGGCCCGCGGCGTTGATGGCCGCACCGCCTCCCCACGTCGCCGCCGGGATGAAGGTTTCGTGGCCGGCCGTCAGCTCCGGCGCGGCAGTGGCGGTCGTGGCGAGGAGGAGGGCGACGAGGATTGCGAGCGCGTGGCGCATACAACCTTCTGTACGCGCCGCCCTCTGCCGTCGTCTAAAGCAGTTGTTTCGCTTGGAGCAACTCGGCGTTGAGGATCGCCGCACCGGCCGCGCCGCGGATGGTGTTGTGCACCAGCGCCACCATGCGCAGGTCAAGGATCGGGCAGGGGCGCAGACGGCCGACCGAAACGGCCATGCCGCGCTCGCGATCGCGGTCGAGACGCGGCTGGGGGCGATCGACGGCGTCGATGTAATGGATGGGGCGGCGCGGTGCGGTGGGCAGGTTGAGGCGCTGCGGTTCGCCGGTGAAGCTCTCCAGCGCCTCGCGCACTTCGTCGAGCGAGCCGGCGCTACGCAGCTTGACCGAAATGGCCATCAGGTGACCGTCGATGGTCGGCACGCGATTGACCTGCGCGGAGATGCGCATCGCGGCGTCGCTGAAGGCGTTGTGGCTCCAGTTGCCGAGGATCTTGCGCGGCTCTTTCTCGATCTTGTCTTCCTCGCCGCCGCCGATGTAGGGGATGACGTTGTCGAGGATGGCATACGAAGCGACGCCGGCGTAGCCCGCGCCCGAGATGGCCTGCATGGTCGTGACCTGCACGGCCTCGACGCCGAAACGGCGTTCGAGTGGCGCGAGGGCCATGGCCAGGCCGACCACCGAGCAGTTCGGATTGGTGACCACGTACCCGCGCGAGCCGCGGCGCTGGCGCTGCAGCTCGATGGCGTCGAGATGCTCCGCGTTGATCTCCGGGATCAGCAGCGGGACGTCGGCGGCCATGCGGTGATTGCGCGAGTTCGAAACGACGGCGTGACCGCGGTTCGCATATTCGTCTTCCGCCTCCCCGGCCACCGAGGAGTCGAGGCCAGAAAAGAGAAGGGGCGATTCGAGCGTCGTGCCGAGCGACTTTACCGCGAGCGCTTTGGCGCTTTCGGGAAGGAGCGTCTCGAGCCGCCAGTCGGCCGCCTCGCCGTACGTCTTGCCAGCACTCCGCTCGGAGGCCACCACCTCGTGCAGGCGGAACCACGGATGGTGCTCGAGCAGTTGGACGAAGCGCTGACCGACGGAGCCGGTGGCGCCGAGGACGGCGACCGGAATGCGCTCGGTGCGGCGGGCGGCGGCGGGACGATCGAGTACGGCGGTTTCGGTCATGGCTGAGTGATTCTAAGCTCGCAAAGCCACTGCCGGTCACCGCGGGGGGCACGCGCGAGCGATCTGACCGCGGTGGCAGCGCCACCGCTCTTCCCACACCACAGTCCAGATTACCGAGCCCCAAGCGGCGGCTCTGTCCGCCGCGCGTCTTATGATCGCGATGTGACCACCTTTCAAAGCCGCAACAGTGACGAACCGTTACTCGAAGTCGAGGAGGCGCAGGCGCGGGTGCTGGCGGAGGTGTGCGTGCTGGAGACGGAGGGCGTCCGCTTCGACGACGCCGTCGGGCGGGTGCTGCGGGAGGATGTGCTGGCTCCTGACGATGCGCCGTTCGCCGACAACAGTGCGATGGACGGCTACGCGGTGCGCGCGGAGGACGTCGCTCAGGTTCCGGCGCAGCTGCGGGTCATCGGAGACGTACCGGCCGGGCGCGTGGCGCTCGATCGTGTCGAAGCGGGGACGGCGATGCGGATCATGACCGGGGCGAACGTGCCGGAAGGGGCCGACGCGGTGGTGCAGGTCGAGTGGACCGATGCTGGCTCCGAAGTGGTCGAGGTGCATCGCTCCGTAACGCGCGGCGCGAACATCCGCAAACGCGGCGAGGACGTGCGTGCGGGAGCGTTGCTGATGCCTTCCGGCACGCTGCTCGGCGCGGCGGAGATCGCGCTGCTGGCCGGCATTCGGAAGACGTCCGTCGACGTGGCGCGGCGTCCGACGGTGGCCATTCTCTCGACGGGCGATGAGCTGGTGGAGGTGGGTGAGGCGCGGCGTCCGGGAACGATCGTGAACTCGAACGGCTACGCCCTGGCGGCTCTGGTGCGGGCAGCGGGTGCGGTGCCGGTGCCACTCGGAATCGTAAAGGACGATCGCCAGGCCACCATTGATGCATTCGATCGCGCCACCGCGTGCGACTTTATCCTTTCCTCGGGTGGCGTCTCGGTCGGTGCTTTCGATTTCGTGAAGGACGCGCTCGACGCCCTCGGCGCGGAGACGAAGTTCTGGCGGGTGGCGATGAAGCCGGGCAAGCCGGTCGTCCTGTCGCGGCTGCGCGAGCGGCTCGTGTTCGGACTGCCGGGCAACCCGGTCTCCTGCATGGTGTCGTTCCACCTCTTCGTCCTGCCGGCGCTACGGAAAGCGGCCGGTGAGGCGGACGGATTGCTTCCACCGCAAGTCACGGTGCGCGTGGCGTCGCCGCTGCGCTCGGCGGGCGACCGGCGCGTCTACGTTCGCGCCAGGGTGGCGGCGGTGGAGGGGGAGCTGGTCGCGCATCCGATGACCGCGCAGAGCTCGGGAGCGCTCACCTCGATGGTCGGCGCGAACGGGCTGGTGATCGTCGAGCGTGGCGTGACCGCCATCGACGCCGGCGCGAATGCCGCGGCGCTGCTCATCGGTCCTGTTGCTTCGACGCGTTGACGCTCAGCTCCGCGAAGAGCCGCGTCATCCGGCGCGCTTCCGTGTCGCCGCTCTCGTACGTGGCGCGCAGCAGCTCCACCTGATCCTCCGGCTCGCCGGCCGAGATGGTGAAGCCATCCTCCGGCTGATCCGGGACGATGGCCGGGCGGCGCTTCCACTTGCCGTCGCGGAAAATCCAGCTGACGAAGCCGGTCAACAGCGAGAACGACGCGGCGGTGAGCGTGGCCTCGTGATCGACGATATTGGCGGCGCGGTCGCCGAGGGCATTGGCTTCCTGCGCACGCAGGAGCTCGGCCGCGGACTCGGCGATGAGGCGGCGCAGATCGTCGCTCTCATCGACGAAGGAAAGGCCCGTGCGCGAATCGTCACGGCGCGCGGTGTGCGCCAGCACCTCCAGCTCCTCGCCGCGCCACCAGAAGCGGAGCAGGGCGCGGGCGTCGTCCGGCAGTTCCTCTTCCGACTCGACCAGCGCCCCTTTCACGCTGACGTCGAGGAGGCGCACCGGCCAGTCGCCGAACCAGCCGTCGATCGGACGGATCAGGTTCAGGCGCTGGTACTGTCGTCGCTCGGCGTTCACGGAATCGGCCGCACGTCCGTGATCCAGTACGCGCGCTCGGTGACGTGCAGCTTCGCCTCGACGCGCTTGCCGTCCGCGGGGAGCGTCTCCACCTTTACGCCCCGCACGGCGTAGTCCATCACCATCGCCTCCATGAAGCCCGGAATGGCCTCATGGTCCATGTTCACGACGTTCCGCCCCGCATCGCGCGAAAGGATCTTGCCGCGCACCACGTACAGCTTCTCCCCCGCCTCGCTGAGCGGCTTCTCCGGCTCCCCCCCCGAACAGGCGGCAACGAGCAGAGCGAGGATCACCAGAAGGAGTACACGGCGCATGCGGGGCGATTGTAGTGGAGGGGACTACACCTGGTAGCGGATTTGCGGGCGGGGAAGCACCGAGGGAGAATGAGGGAAGGGTGGCGCGCGCGAAGAAGAAAACACCGCAGGAGCTGGCGTGGGAACACTACCGCTCTGTGCAGCTGACGCCGGAGCAGAAGGCGGCGGCGCGGGTGGAGTTGCGGCAAGAGCTGGACGAACTGCGCGACGATCGCGTGTGATGCCGGACGTGGATTTGCAGGAGAATTGACTCATGGCGCGCCGGAAGACAACGCAGCAGGCGGAACCTTACGACACGTGGGAGTACTACCAGTCGATTCAGCTCACATCGGAGCAGAAGGCAGTGAACCACGCCGAGGTGGAGCGGAAGATGGCGGAGGTGGCGGCAACCGGTGTGTATGAAAAGCTGCTCGCGATGATGGGCAGAGTGCATCTCGAATACGACATTGATGAATTGCGCGAGGATCGGGATTGAGCGCTGCCGCGGTAGACACGAGCTCTCTTTCTCGCACGTTCGCCGGCTCGATGGCTCCAGACGCGATCAAAGTGCGCGAGTTCCTCTCTCGTCGAAAGCTGTCGCTCCCACCTGTGGTCGTGACCGAAATATTGAGTCACCCGCTGCTGCCCGCCGACATTCGTGGCTTCGTCATCACGCTCGGTCTTCTCCCTATTCGGGACGGCTACTGGGAACGCGCCGGCTTCCTCCGCGCCGACCTTCACGCGCGTGGCCTCAAAGCCAAACTCGCCGACTGTCTCATCGCCCAATCCTGCATCGATCACGACGTCCCGCTCATCACATATGATCGCGACTTTCGACATTTCGTCAGGGCCGGTCTGACGCTGGCCTGAGGAGTTGGGGCGCGCTTCCAGAGAAAACGTTCGAAGGCCGCACCGGACGCGAAGCGGCGGCGCACGATCACGTGCTCGACGTCCGCAATGCCGAGGCGGTCGAGGCGATGGTGGCGAAGGTGGGCGACCACGGCTGCATCGACTTCCTTGTCAACAACGCGGCGGGCAATTTCATCGTGCCGGCCGAGCAGCTGTCCGTCAACGGCTGGAACTCGGTCATCAACATCGTGCTGAACGGCACGTTCTACTGCACGAGCGCGGTCGGCAAGCGGATGATCGAGAAGCAGACCGCTGGAGTGATGTTGAACGTCATCGCCTACGCCTGGACGGGCGGCCCCGAGTCGTGCATTCGGCGTCCGCGAAGGCGGGGGTGCTGGCGATGACGCGCACCGCTGGCGGTGGAGTGGGCGCGCCATAGGATCCGGCTGAACACGATCGCGCCGGGGCCGGTCGATACGCCGGGCGCGGCGGAGCGGCTCTTCCCGATCCGATGATCATGGAGGGCATCCAAGACCATCCCTCTGCGCCGTTTTGCGAACCTCGATGAGGTCGCGCAGGCGGCGTCGTATCTGCTCAGCGATTACTCATCGTACGTCACCGGCGAATCGTTCGTGATCGACGGCGGGCAATGGCTGTCGGGCGCCGATTACTTTACGCGCCTCGAGCAGGTGACGCCGTCGGCCGCGAAATCGTGAGCGCCTCGCTCAGCGCCCGTTCAGGTAGTCGACCGCCGCGTGCGTCAGCGCGCGCACGCCCAGCCCCAACCCGCTCTCGTCGATGAAGAACATCGGCGAGTGGTTCGAGGCGGCCTGCTCGGGCGTCTGGTTCGCGGGACGGGTGCCGAGCCAGAAGAAGAGCCCGGGCACTTTCTGCTGGAAGAAGGAAAAGTCTTCGGCACCGAGGACCGGGTTGACGAGGCGGACGCTCGTCGCGCCGCCGACGCGGCGCAGGGTCGGGACCATCTGCTCGGTCAGGGCCGGATCGTTGTAGGTGATCGGATAGCCGCGGTCGATGGTGACGGTGGCGGTCGCGCCGGCGGCGGTGGCGATCGTCTCCGCGGTTTGCTTCACGCGGCGATGGATCTCCTCGCGCATCTTCGCGTCGAGTGCCCGCAGCGTGCCGACCATCTCCACCTCGTCCGGGATGATGTTGCCGCGCACGCCGCCGTGAATGGAGCCGATGGTAACGACCACCGGCGCGACGGTGGTGTCCATCTGGCGGCTGGCGATGGTCTGCAGGCCAAGGACGATCTGCGAGGAGACGACGATCGGATCGACACCCAGCCACGGATAGGCGCCGTGGGTCTGCTTTCCGCGCACGACGATCTTCAGGCTGTCGACGGCGGCCATCATTCCTTCGGGGCGATAGGCGAGCTCGCCCACCGCGAAGCGTGAGGTGACGTGCAGGCCGAAGATGGCGTCGACTTTCGGATTGTCGAGCACCCCTTCTTTGACCATCAGCTCCGCGCCGCCTTCTTCACCCTGCGGTGCCCCTTCTTCGGCCGGCTGGAAGATGAACTTCACCGTTCCGCGGAGGTCCTGCCGCACGCCGGCCAGTACTTCCGCCACGCCGAGCAGGATGGCCACGTGCGCGTCGTGCCCGCAGGCGTGCATCACGCCGACTTCCTGGCCGTTGTAGGTGGTGCGCACCTTCGAGGCGAAGGGGAGGTCGACCTGTTCGGTGACCGGCAGCGCGTCCATGTCGGCGCGCAGCGCGACCACTTTGCCCGGCTTCCCGCCCTTCAGGATTCCGACGACACCGGTGTGGGCGACCTTCTCCTGCACGTTGATGCCGAGGGCGCGGAGGCGATCGGCGACCAGCTTCGCGGTGCGGACCTCGCGGTTGCCGAGCTCCGGATGCTGGTGAATGTCGCGACGGACGGCGATGACGTTCGACTCGACCTTCGCCACGGCGGCGTCGATGCGGGAATCGGTGGGCGGCAGAGCGGCAGCGGACATCGAGACCTCCAGGGCGAGCAGGAGCGCGAGCATGCCGCGCAGTGTAGCCGGAGCAGGCCGGTCGCCGCTCGTCTCGACACCTTCCAGATCCATCCCGTCACCGAACGGCTGCGGCGCGCGCGAGAGGCCTCTACAAACGGACCGTGCCCGCAATGACCAAAGGAGACAACGTATGAAGAAACCTGGGTGGTATCTCGCAGTCGTGCTGTTGCTCGCCATGCCTCTCTTTGCGGTCCAGACGCCGTACGGCGCGGTCCCGTCGCTTCCCGGCACCGTAGAGGCGGAGAACTTCGACAACGGCAATCCGGGGGAGGCGTACAGCGACTCGACGGCCGGCAATCTGTTCGGCGTCTACCGCTTCCTCGATCCCGACGTCGGGCCGATCGCCGCGGGCGGCCATCACATCGGCGCGCTCGCGAATGGCGAGTGGACCGAGTACACGGTGAACATCCCGGCCACCGCCAACTTCAGCATCGATTACCGCTATTCATCGAACACGACGCTGGCCACGAGCTTTCAGGTCTACCTCGATAACGTCCTGCTGACGACGCGCAGCGTGACCAGCACCGGCGGCTGGGAAAATTACGTCACCTCGCCGAGCATCAACGTCGGCAATCTCACCGCCGGCAACGGCCGCATTCTGAAGATTCTCTTCACGCAGGGGGCGTTCAACCTCGATTGGATCCGGTTCACGGCATGCGTCCCGCCTTCGATCACGAGTCAGCCGGTGAGCCGCAGCGTGATGGTGAAGAAGAACGCCTCGTTCACGGTGGGCGCGTCGGGGGCGACGTCCTATCGCTGGTATCGCAACGGCGTGGCGCTGAACAACATCACGAACAAAATCCAGGGGGCGACCAGCGCGACCCTCACCGTCCTGGGCGTCGAAGAGGGCGCCGACGGCGGCTCGTATCACGCGGTCGTGACCAACTCCTGCGGCAGCGTACAGTCGGCCGCGGCGACGCTCGTCGTCAGCTGCACGAATGCCGGTCCGGTCGAGCTCACCAATGCGCTCTCGGCCGCGCTGACGAACGGCCCCGAGTACTGTGTCTGGAAGGACGAGGTGCGTCCCGGCTTCTCGAGCTACTGGGCGCCCGAGGGCTCGTACAACATCCCGGTGCTCGCGAATGCGATCGCCTTTCTTCGCGCGCCGTACGGCCTGGGGACCGGCTACAGCTGGAACATGGATACCTTCTGGCGCGACTACCTCAAGCGCGAGCTGGGCGATCTCTCCCCCTGGTACTTTGGCGGGAAGGAGATGTTCTCCGGCGATTACCAGAAGTTCAACCTCTCCTCGGTGCTGGCGGTGCACTACCACGCGCAGAAGAACGGCAAGACCGAGATTGCCGCGCTGGCCCGGCGGTGGCTGCGGGCAACCTGGGCGCTGCACTCGGCGGCGGCGATGACGCAGAAGCCTGCAACGCTCCACGCCAACGGTGAGTCGCTCAGCGTCACCGATCCATGGACCGGCCCTTATGCCGCGCTGGCCGGCGAGCGTACCCCGTGGGGCTTCTGGACCGAATCCAACCGTAACATCATGCTCGGCCGCGCGATCGGCTTCCCGACCACCGGCAACGGCTGGCTGGAATTCAAACGAATCCGCGATGCCGTCGAACAGGGGTGGGCGACGATCGTCAATCCGCCGTCGAACGCCTACGGCCTGACCGCCAGCGAGGCGACGGCGCTACGGGACCTCATCAACAACGAAACGCTGCCGGCGAACTTCGTGGCGAGCTACCTCGGCACCGGGCTCAAGACCTACATGACGTACCACATCGTGGCCTGGCCCGGCGTGCGTGCGACGCTGCTCGAGCGCAGTGAGAACACCAACACGGTGCCGACCTACGGTGTGGTGTCGTACGGCGCGAACGCGTACTTCCTCTATCCGTGGCCGTACGTCTTCCAGGGCGATCTCGGCATCCGCAACGTCTGCGCCGGCACGGCATCGCTGAATTTCGCCACCGGGATGATGTACGCCTCGCGACCGGCAGCTTGCAATGCGGCGCCCTCGGAGGCGACGCAGACCATCCCGACAACGACGCGTCTCTACTGGATCACGATCGGCACCGGCGGTACGCAGGTCCGCTGATCCGTAGTGGCAATGCAGCGGCGCGTGCCTCGACACGGGGCGCGCGCCGTCTTTGTTTCAGTCGGGAACGCCGGCGCGGAGTTGCATCGCCTTCTGGATGAGCTCCCCGAACCAGGTCACGAAGTTCGGCTCGTCTTTTTCGATGGCCTGCTCTTTGGCGTTGGTGGCCATGGCGATGAACTGATCGATGAACTGGCGGAGCTCGTCTCGATGGCCGAGGAGGAGGAGAGTGGGGGCCTGCTGCTCGATGGCGGCGAACGCCTGCAGCGCCTGCGCGTATTCGCTGCTCATGTGCTCGAAGTTCTCGCGAGTGGGGTCGTCTGTCATCGATGGGCGCTCCGGTTGCGTAGGATATGCGACGTGCCGCGGATCGGGATCATCGCAGACACGCACGGACTGGTGCATCCACGGGTGGCGGACGTCTTCGCGAACGTCGACCACATCGTGCACGCGGGCGACATCGGTGGCGAGCACGTCCTTGCTGCCCTGCGCGCCGTGGCGCCGGTGACGAGCGTCGACGGAAACAACGACGAGGCGACCGGCGAGGAGATCGTACGTACGGAAGTGAAGGGGCTGCGTATCCTCCTCACGCACATCCTCCCGCGGCCGCACAAACCGGCCAGGCGGGTGGTCGAGTCGCTGCGTCAGAGGCCCACAGACGTGGTGATCTTCGGCCACAGTCATCTGCCGCATCACGAGCGGATCAGTGGCGTGCTCTACTTCAATCCGGCCAGCGCGGGGCCACGCCGTTTCGATTATCCGGTGTCCGTGGGACTCATCGAAAAGCATGGCCGGGAGTGGCGAGCGCTGCATGTAGCGCTCGACGACCGCTCGGTCGAGGCGCTCGAGAAGCGGATGAACCAGCTCAGCGCGCGTTAGAATCGATCGCAATCATGACAAGCAGGATCGCGCGGTGGTTCGTCCTCTGCGTTGTTGCCGTTGGTGAAGCGGCGGCGCAGTCCACGCCGGCGGAGACGCCGGCCACCCTGGCCGAGACGATGGAAGTGTCGATCGTCAACGTCGACGTCTTCGTCACGGACAAGCCCGGGCGCCGCGTACGCGGCCTGACGAAGGATGATTTCGAGCTGCTCGAAAATGGATCGCGCAAAACTATCTCGAACTTTTCGGAGTACAGCTCCGCGGCGACGAACGTCACCGTCACTGCCGACGCGCCGTCGGAAAAGCCGGTGGCCACGCCGCCGCCCGCGCAGAAGCGGACCATGGTGGTCTTCTTTGAGCGGACGCGCCTCTCGCCGCTGAAGGTCGATCCGCTCATCGTCCAGCTCAAAGCGCTGTTGCGCCGCACCGTCCGTCCCGGCGATTCGCTGTCGCTGGTCTTCTGGAGCGTCGGCGGCGCGGCGCAGGTGGAGGCGGCGGACAACCTCGACCTGGCCGAGGTCGCGCTCGACCGGCTGGGGCGCGAAGTGGTCGGCGTGCACTCGGACGGCGTGGAGATGCTGCGGCGCGAGGTGCTCGAGGTGATGGACTTTCAGAACACGGTGCAGCAGGTCGCGATCGCGAATGGGGTCAACACCCGCCCGGTCACGATGGTGACGTTCCAGGAAGCGACCGAGATGCGCTCGGAGAACGAGATGATGAGAGCGTTCCTCGAGATGCGCCGCCGCGTGGCCGCGATCAACGCCACCATCAACAGCATGGGCGCGGCCGAGGGAAAGAAGATCCTGCTGCTCGCCGCGCACCGCCTCGGCGACGTGGCCGGCGCCGAATACGTCGTGACCAGCGGCCAGGCGCCGAGTTTCGACGTGAAGAAAAAGTATGGGACCGCGCAGCTGATGAAGACGCTCACCGAGAACGCCAACTCGGCCGGCGTGACGATCTACCCGGTCTATCCGTTCGGCTTCGGCAACAACCAACCGGGAGCGGACGCTATGGCGCCAGGGGTCTTCACGAACTCCGGGGCGGCGGCGCCGGGCTATGCCGCGGCCGAGGCGCTGACGCTGCAGAACGAAGTGATCTCGATGGAAAACATCGCCCGGCAGACCGGCGGCCTCACCGCGCAGGGGAAAGACATTCTCGACCTCTTGCCGCGCATCGAGGAGGACATCAGCGACTACTACTCGCTGGCGTACCGCGTGGCCGGTGGCCGGAAGGACGAGGCGCGGCAGGTGGTGGTGAAGGCGAAGAACCCGGCCTACGTTGTCCGCGCGCGGCGGCAGTACGTCGACAAGACCGACGAGACGCGGATGAAGGATCGGGTCATCGGCGCCCTCTTCCGTCCGAGCGGCGACGCGACCATTCCGATCGCGGCGGGGGTGGCGGAACCGAAGAAGACTTCCATCTTCCGCTCGACGCGCCTGCTGCGCGTGCGGATTCCGATCGGCGCGCTGACGGTGTTGCAGCGGCAGGACGGCAAGTACGCGGGCTCGTTCTCCGTCTACGTCGCGACCGGCGCGCGCCTCGAGCAGGTCAGCGACGTGACCCAGAAGACCCAGACCTTCGAGATCCCGGCAAGGGACCTGGCGAAGGCCAAAGCGGGGCACTTTACGTACGACCTCGAGCTGACGGTGAACCCGCTCGCGCAGCGTGTCGCGGTAGGCGTGCTGGACGAGGTGGGGAAGAGCTACGGCATCGCGCGGGTGGATCTGTAGCGGCGTCCGCGAACGCTGCTATTGCGCCGCCATCGCCCGCAGTTCCTCCACTCCCCGAATCACTCCCGCGCGCATGACCTGCCGCAACTGACGGAAGGCGCGCACGTCCTTGGTCGGATCGGCGGCGAGGAGCAGCAGGTCGGCGCTTTTGCCGGGCTCGATGGTGCCGGTGACTTTGTCGATTCCGGCGGCGCGGGCGGCGACGGAGGTCGAGGCGACGACGACCTGCATCGCGGTCATGCCAGCGCTCTGCATCGCTTCGAGCTCCGCGTTGATCGAGGCGCCGTGCAGCGTGAGCGGGTTGCCGGCGTCGGTGCCGGTGGCGATCGGGATGCCGGCCGCAACCATCTTCTTGAGGTTCATGTTCGCGAGCAGCTCCAGCGCGGCGACGCGTGTCTCGCGTACCTGCAGTCCCTCGGCATTGGCGAGCGTGGCCGGCAGCGTGGCGGTCGAGGCGACGTTCGCGCGCGTCACTTTGTCGACGCAGCCGTTGTCGTCGATGGCCGGCGCGGTGCGGGAGACGACCGAGCCGTAGAGCCTGGTGTAGCCGCGCGAGACGGTGAGAGTCGGGGTGACGATGGTGCCGTTCTGTCTGGCGAGGGCGATGAACTCGTCGTCGATCGGCTCCCAAACGCTGTGCACGAGCAGTTTCGCTCCCGCGCGCAGCGCTGCTTTCGCCTCGGCGAGCCCGGTGGCGTGCACGATCAGCGGCAGGTTCTGCTTGCGCGCTTCGTTGCCCGCGGCCATGACCCAGGGCGTCGAGGCTTCGACCGGCAGGTCGCGGCTGACGATGAACCAGACCTTGACCGCGTTCGCTCCCGCGGCGGCGAGGTAACGGACGCCGCTGCGGCCGATCTCTTCCGAGCTGAGGTGGACGAACTGCCGCGCGGCCGGCACGTTCAGCCAGTGATCGCGCGTTGAGAGCAGCGGTCCCGCCGCCCGCACGTGCGGCGCCGCGGTGTCCTCCGCGAAGCGCTCGGCCAGGCGCAGCGTCCATGGGTAGCCGCCGACGTCGAAGACGCCGGTCACGCCGGAGCAGAGGTACGAGCGGGCGAAACGCTCCGGATTCTTCTCCAGCGTCGCCAGGACCTTCTCGTACGGGTGCTCCGCGCGCAGGTCGAACGCATCCGGCCGCCCGTCGGTCCAGCCGGTCTGCGAAAAGTGCACGTGCGCGTCCACGAGGCCGGGCGTCACGAACATCCCTCGCGCATCGACGACGTCGACACCGGCCGGCACGGGGCAGTTGATGCATTCGATCTTACCGTCGCGGACGACGATGGTGGCGTTCGGAACAGGCGCACCGCCGCGGCCGTCGATCAGCGTCGCGCCGGTGATCGCGCGGGGCGACGGCGGCACCCCGGGCGTGCCGATCGCGCCGGTCAGCGCGACGCGCCATCCCTGCGGCGTGTCGACGAAGATGCGCTCCGAGATGCCGCTGGTTTCGTTGGCGCCCGTGCGCACGCGGTAGCGGTACGTGCCGTAGACCACGCCCGGCCGAATCGGCGTCAGCCGCAGGTCGGTCGCTTCGAGCGTGTCGGGCCACGCGCCGCCGGCCCCCTTCGCGAACTCTTCGTAACCGGTCTGGAACCCGCCCGGGCCGGTGCGCACCAGCTTGTCGCTGTTGAGATAGACCGCGAGGTAGCGGTTGCGATCCTTCGCGTGAATCGCGGCGATGTTCTCCTCGAACACCGCTCGCGCGTTACGGAGGTCGGACGCCTCGTCGGCGAAGAGACCGGTGGCGGCGAGGAGCAGCAGCAGGATGCGGCGCATGGCGCATGATCGCATGCGGTGTGGTCGCTGGATGCCGGCTGGAAGCCACACCGGACGGTCACAGAGGTTGAGCACGCCGCGTGCTTATAATCGGGACGAATGGCATTTCTGGAAGCGCGAACTCTGTCGAAGACGTATCGCAACGCCGAAGTGCCGGTGAGCGTGCTGTCTGGACTCGATCTCGCAGTAGGGAAAGGCGAAATGCTCGCCATCGTCGGACCCTCGGGCATCGGCAAGTCGACGCTCCTCCATCTGCTCGGCGGTCTGGATCGACCGGACGGCGGCTCCGTGCGGGTCGATCAGCAGGATCTCACCTCGATGTCCAACGACGCGCTGGCGCGTTTCCGCAACAAGAACGTCGGCTTCGTTTTCCAGTTCCACCATCTCCTGCCCGAGTTCACGGCGGTCGAGAACGTGGCCATGCCGGGGTGGATCGGAAGAATCGCCAAAGACGAGGCGTTGGATCGTGCGGAGAACCTGCTCGCAGAGCTCGGCCTGGGTGCGAGAAGTCGTCACTTTCCCAACCAACTCTCCGGCGGCGAACAGCAGCGAGTGGCCATCGCGCGTGCGCTCCTGGCCGACCCGCTCCTCTTCCTCGCCGATGAGCCGACGGGGAACCTCGACCTCGCAACCAGCGAAAAAGTATTCGACTTGATGCGTCAGTGCCACAATAAGCGTGGCCTTACTTCAGTCATCGTGACCCATAACCCGGAGTTAGCGGCACGCTGTGACCGAATCTTCGAGATGAAGCAGCAGCGATTCAACTGACAAATGTTCGAGAAATACAACGAGAAAGCCCGCCGCGCACTCTTCTTCGCCAGATACGAAGCGTCGAAGCTCGGTTCTCGCGTCATCGAATCCGAGCACATCCTCCTCGGCGTGCTTCGCGAGGGGGAGGAGATCATCAAAGAGATCTTCTCTCGCTTCAACGTGAAACCCGAACAGATCCGCCGTGAAGTCGAAGGCGACCGCCTGTTCGTCGACCGCATCTCGTCTTCCGCCGAACTGCCGCTGTCCGAGGAATCGAAGAAGATCCTCGCCTACGCGGCTCATGAAGCGGAGTCGATGCTGCACCAGTACGTCGGCACCGAACACCTGCTGATCGGCATCCTGCGCGTGGAGTCGTCGACCGCCGCGCGCATCCTCACCGCCAAGGGCTTGAACGTCTACGGAGTCCGCGAAGAGACGATCTCGATCCTCAAGGAGCGTGAGGCCGACAAGCAGAAGAAGGAGCTGCCGTTCCTCGCCGAGTACGCCCGCGATCTCACTGCCATGGCCCACAGCCAGCAGTTCGATCCGCTCATCGGCCGGGAAAAAGAAGTCGAACGGATCATCCAGATTCTCTCCCGCCGCACCAAGAACAATCCGATCCTCCTCGGCGAGCCGGGCGTCGGCAAGACCGCCATCGTCGAGGGCCTCGCGCAGCGGATCGTCGACGGCAACGTGCCGCTCTTCATCGCCAACAAGCGCATCCTTTCGCTCGACCTTTCGCTGATCGTGGCCGGTACCAAATACCGCGGTCAGTTCGAGGAGCGGCTCAAAGGCATCATCAAAGAGCTGAAGGAAAACCAGGACATCATCATCTTCATCGATGAGATCCACTCGCTGATCGGGGCGGGTTCGGCCGAGGGGTCGCTCGACGCGGCCAACATCCTCAAGCCGGCTCTCTCGCGCGGCGAGATCTCCTGCATCGGCGCGACGACCATCCGGGAGTACCGCCGCTACATCGAGAAAGACCGCTCGCTGCTCCGCCGCTTCCAGGCCATCACCGTCAATCCTCCGACCGAGGACGAGACGCTGCAGATCCTCGAAGGAGTCAAAGAGCGGTACGAGTCGTTCCACAAGGTCAAGTACAGCGAAACCGCCATCAAGAGCGCGGTCTTCCAGTCGAACCGCTACATCACCGACCGCTTCTTCCCCGACAAGGCCATCGACATCCTTGATGAAGCCGGCGCGAAGGTGAAGCTGCGCCGGGTGGCCGATACGCAGAACCTTCGTCGCCTCGAGGCCGAAACGCGCTCGATCGTGAAGGAGATGAAGAAAGCCATCTCCGACAAGGACTTCGAAAAGGCGGTCTTCCTCCGCGAGCGCGAGATCGAGCTCAAGGAAGAGATCGAGCGCTTCAAGCAGGAGCGCGAGATCGCCGGCGACGAGATGATGGAAGTGACCCAGCGCGACGTCGAGGAGATCATCAGCTCCTGGACCGACATCCCGGTCACGTCGATCGAGGCGGACGAAGCGGCGAAGCTGATCAACATGGAAGAGATCCTGATGCGGCGCATCGTCGGTCAGGACAAGGCCATCCGCGCCATTTCGCGTGCGATCCGCCGTTCCCGTCTCGGCGTTGCATCACCGAACCGTCCGATGGGCTCCTTCATCTTCCTCGGCTCGTCGGGCGTCGGTAAGACCGAAGTGGCGCGGCGTCTGGCCGAGTTCCTCTTCGGTTCGCAGAAACACCTGGTCCGCTTCGACATGTCGGAGTACATGGAGAAGCACGCGGTGTCGAAGCTCATCGGCTCGCCCCCCGGCTACGTCGGGCACGAGGAGGGCGGTCAGCTCACCGAGCGCGTTCGCCGGAATCCGTACTCGGTGGTCCTGCTCGACGAGATCGAGAAGGCGCACCCCGACATCGCGAACATCCTGCTGCAGATCCTCGAGGACGGCATCCTCACCGATTCGCTCGGCAATCAGGTCGACTTCCGCAACACGCTGATCATCATGACCTCGAACCTCGGTACGCGGCACCTGGCGACCAAGGGCCATCTCGGCTTCCGCGAGAAAGGTCTCGAGGTCGATCAGAAGTCGGCCGAGCACCTCATTCACACGGAGCTCAAGCGCGAGTTCAGCCCGGAGTTCATCAACCGCATCGATGAGGTCATCATCTTCAACCCACTGACCGACTCGGAGCTCCGCGCGATCTGCCAGCTGCTCATCGACGACGTCAACATCGCCATCCTGCAGAAGAACGTGCAGATCACCGTCGACGACTCGGTCGTGGTCTGGCTGCTCGCCAAATCGCAGGAAGAGTCGAACTCCGGCGCCCGCCCGCTCCGTCGCGCCATCCAGCGCTACATCGAGGACGAGCTGTCGGAGTACATGATCCGGCACAAGGACACCGTGCCGGAGCGCATCGACTTTACGATGCAGGGCGACGAGGTGCTGCTGGTGCCTCGCGTCGAAGACGCACTCACACCGCAATAGACGAAAACGCCCGCGAAAGCGGGCGTCTTTCGTTAGGGCCGAGGGCCGAGGAAAAACCCGCGTCGCTTCTCCCCTCGGCCCTCGGCCCTAAGAATCAGAACGCTCCAACACTCAGGACGATTTTGCCAAAGTGCTCGCTGGCGGCCATGAGGCGATGCGCGTCGGCCGCGCGGGCGAGCGGCATCACCTCGTGGATCACCGGCCGGATGTGTCCCGCTTTGAGGTGCGAGCCGAACCGCGCCAGGAACGCTTCCACGAGCGCGGCCTTCTCGTGCGCCGGCCGGGCGCGCAGCGTGGAGCCGATCAGCGATGCGCGCTTCATCAGCAGCTTCGTCACGTCGAGCTCCGTCATCCGCTCGCCGCCCATCGTGCCGATGATCACGATCCGCCCGCCGACAGCCACCGCGTCGAGATCGCGCGACAGATAGCGCGCGCCGATGTGATCGAGGATGACGTTCGCGCCGCGGGCGCGCTCCACGAAGTCCTCTTCGCGATAATTGATGGCCATGTCGGCACCATGCTCGAGACAGCGCGCGCATTTCTCGGCCGATCCGGCCGTGACGATGACCCGCATGCCGGCCAGCTTGCAGAGCGTCGTCGCCGCGGTGCCGACGCCGCTGCCACCTCCGTGGATCAGCACCGTCTCGCCTTCGCGCGCGCGGGCCAGCTCGAAGATGGTCAGGAATGCGGTGAGGAAGACCTCCGGAATGGCGGCCGCTTCTTCGAACGACAGCGCCTCCGGGACGTGCATCGCCGAGCCGGCGTGAACCGCGATCTCCTCCGCGTAGCCGCCGCCGGCCAGCAGCGCCATCGCTCGATCACCTTCCTTCCACCCGCGCACGCGCACTCCGACCTCTTTCACGACGCCGGCGGCTTCGAGGCCGAGGATCTGGGATGCGCCGGGAGGGGCCGGATAGTGGCCCTCGCGCTGCAGGAGATCGGCGCGGTTCACTGACGTCGCCCGGACGGCGATGCGCAGGTCGTCGGGACCGATCGCCGGGGCTTCGGTCTCGCCGAGGTGGAGCACCTCTTCACTACCCGGGGTGGAGATGAGGATCGCTTTCATGCCGGGATGCTATCTTTCCCGCCGCCGTGAGCAATAACCTGGTCATCGAATGCCGCAATCTGAAGAAGCACTATTCCGACGTGAAGGCGGTGGACGGTCTCGACTTGTCCGTCTTCCGTAACGAATGCTTCGGTCTTCTCGGGCCGAATGGAGCGGGGAAAACGACCACCATCGAGATCCTGGAAGGGCTGAACACGCCCGACGCCGGCGAGGTGCGCATCCTCGGCATGACCTGGCGTGAGAACGAGCGCGACCTGCGCGAGAAGATCGGTCTCTCACTGCAGGAAACGCAGCTCAGCGACAAGCTGACGGTCATCGAGACGCTGCGCCTCTTCCGCTCGTTCTACAAAGAGGGGCCCGATCCTGACGACCTGCTGCGCGATCTCTCGCTCGATGAGAAACGCGATGCGCGCGTCGGCAAGTTGTCGGGCGGGCAGAAGCAGCGGCTCGCGGTGGCGTGTGCGCTGATCGGTCACCCCGACATTCTCTTTCTCGACGAGCCGACCACCGGTCTCGACCCGCAGAGCCGCCTGCAGTTGTGGGACGTCGTGGCGCGGTTCCGTGCGCGCGGCGGCACGGTGCTGCTGACGACGCACTACATGGAAGAAGCGGAGCGTCTCTGCGACCGCATCGCCATCGTCGATCACGGTCATCTGATCGCCCTCGGCACCCCGCAGGAGCTGATCGCGAAGCTGGAGGCGCCGAACATCATCGAGTTCTCGAGCGAGCCGGCCCTCGATGAAGAGACGCTGCGCGGCGTGACCGGCTGCCACGGCGTGAGCCGGCGCGGCGAGGGCTTCCAGCTGCGCGTCGATGCGCTGGTCGTGGCCGTGCCGCAGCTCCTCGCGATGGTGGAAGGGCGTGGCGCGAAGCTGAAGACGCTGTCGACGCACGCCGCGACGCTCGAGGATCTGTTCGTGGCGCTGACCGGAAGGGAGTTGCGCGATGCATAAGCCGGTTCGTTCCGCGCTGGCGGAGCTGACGATCGTCCGCCTGAAAGAGTTCATGCGCGAGACGGAGGCGGTGTTCTGGGTCTTCGTCTTCCCGCTGATCCTGACGCTGGCGCTGGGCTTTGCGTTCCGCGAGAAAGCGCCCGATCGCGTGCCGGTCGGCATCCTCGATGGACCGCAGGCGAAGGCGCGGCTGGCAGCGCTATCAAAGTCGCCGACGCTGATGCCGAAGATCGTTTCGCCCGAGGCGGGGAAAGAGGATCTGCGCCGCGGCCGGATCTCGCTGCTGGTCGAAGGCGACGCCGCGCCGGTGTACCGTTTCGACAAGACGCGTCCCGAGTCGCGTCAGGCGCGGATGGAAGTCGATGACGCGCTGCAATCAGCGGCGGGACGGCGCGACATCGTCGCCGCGCGCGACGTGCACGTCGAGGAGCAGGGCTCACGCTACGTCGACTTCTTAGTGCCTGGCCTGCTGGGGATGAACCTCATGGGCACCGGCATGTGGAGCCTCGGCTTCTCTGTCGTGAACGCGCGGCTCAAGAAGCTGCTCAAGCGCTTCGTGGCCACGCCGATGCGGAAGAGCGATTACCTCATCGCGCAGTTCCTCTCGCGGCTGGTCTTTCTGGTGTTCGAGGTCACGATCCTGGTGATCTTCGCGAGGCTGGTCTTCGGCGTGAAGATCCACGGCTCGATCGCGCTCTTTGCGCTGATCTGCCTCCTCGGCGGGACGGCCTTCGCCGGCATCGGTCTGCTCGTGGCCTCGCGCGCGCAGACGCTCGAAGCGGTGAGCGGGATGATGAACCTGGTGATGATGCCGATGTGGATCTGCTCCGGCGTCTTCTTCTCATACGAGCGCTTTCCGGAGGTGGCCAAACCGGTCATCCGCGCGCTGCCGTTGACGGCGCTCAACGACGCATTACGCGCGGTGATGAACGATGGGATGGGCCTCCTCAGCGTGGCGCCGCAGCTCGGCTATCTCGTGGCGTGGACGCTGGTGGCGTACGCGGTGGGGCTCAGGATCTTCCGGTGGCAGTGACCTTTTCGAAGTCGTTGGTGAACCACAATCGATAGCCGCGCTCGTTCGAGAAGTAGTGCAGGATCGTGTCGCGCATCAGGCAGTCGCACGGCAGGTCGATCGGCAGGTCGCTGAGCCGCTGCGGGTACTCGCCGTGCTCGTCCTCGTAACGTTCGATGGCGTCGCGCACCTGCGTCGAGCGCTGCACGCATTCGTCGTAGGCGCGGGCGAACTCGCGCTGGCCGACGAAGAGGCCGGCCACCATCGCAAAGCCGATCGTGAGGATCTGCCGCCGGGCGTGTTTCGCGAACCAGGCCATCACCAGGACCGCCGCGGGGATGCCGCCGAGGAAGAGGTACTGCACGAAGCCGAGCTCACCGCGCTCGCCGAGGGCCACTCCAAACAAAAACGCCGCGCCGGCGGGAGCCAGCGCGGCGAGCAATCTGCGAACGATCACGTCAGAACGAGAATACCAGACCGAGGTTCACCTCACCCTGATAGAAATCCTCGTTGTAGAAGTAGTCGCAGATGGCGCAGTCGTCTTCTTCTTCGAGCGCCGTGAAGTAGCCGCGCCCTTCGAGCTTGATGCCGAGATTGTTGCTGACCGGCAGCTTCACGCCGAGACCAGCCGATGCGGAGAAGCGGTTCTCCGCGGAGACGCCGGTGACCTGCGGGTCGATGTTCGCGAGGCCGCCGCTGACGACAAAGTACGGCGTGGCGTTGCGCGAGCGGGCGAACGGGATCTCGAGACCGGCGTGCAGATAGGTGACGTCGATGTCGGCGATTTCATCGTCCGGCTCGAACAGACCGCTGCCGGTCTCCAGCTCCGACGACTGACGGTTGGCCATCAGCTGCAGCTTCATGCCGGTGTCGCCGAGCGGGATACCGAGGGAGCCGCCGAAGTTCATGGCCGGCGCGACGTCGACGTCTTCGCCGAAGATGAACGTCTGATCGGCGAAGATCGTCCCGCCCCAGCGGTAGCCGATGAACGGCGTCAGTTCGAAGGCGTTTTCACGCGGCGCATAACGGCGGTTGCGCCAGTCGTCATCGCGCGAGGACTGCGCGAACAGGGTGGTCGGAATCAACAGCAACAGAAGAAGAAAAGCGTATTTACGCATCAGGTAGACCTCCAGTCACGGCAGCGCATCGTTACAATCCGCGAGCCATGAAAATCGCGACGTGGAATGTCAACGGGATCCGCGCCCGGCACGAGCAGTTCGTCCGTTTCGTCGAAGAACATCAGCCCGATGTGGTCTGCCTTCAGGAGCTGAAAGCGAAAGTCGAGCAGGTGCCGCAAACCTGCTTCCTGGAAGGGTATACGTGCTACTGGCACGGCGCCGGCGCGTACTCCGGGGTGGGGCTGCACATCCGCCGCGACTTCGCGCCGCGGATCGATTACACGCACCCCGCCTTCGACATGGAGACGCGCATCGTTCAGGCTCAAATTGAGGACACTGTGTTCACCAGCGTGTACGTTCCGAACGGCGGAAAGGACTACGACGCGAAGATCGCCTTCCTCCATTCGATGATCAATTACGCGGCGGAGATTCGCGAGCGCGGCTTGAAGCTGGTGCTCTGCGGCGACATGAACATCGCCCGCACCGACCGCGACGTCCATCCGAAAGAGCGCAAGCGCGTGATCGGGCAGCTGCCCCAGGAGCGGGAGATCTTCGAGCGCCTCATCGGGCAGGGCCTGGTCGACGTCGGCCGGATGCTCTATCCCGATGCCGACGACTACTTCACCTGGTGGGCGCCGTGGCGCCAGATGCGCGACCGCAACATCGGCTGGCGGCTCGACTACGTGCTGGCCAGCGAGTCGCTCGCGAAGCGGGCGGTCTCCTGCCCGTCGCTGCGCGAGTTCGGCACGAGCGATCACGCACCGGTGCTGGCTACGTTCTCATAGCGGGTGTTCGAGGCGCGATCGATGCTACCGATCGATCACGCCCCCAAAAACAAAAAGGCCGGCTGTTACGCCGGCCTTGGGTCACCTGGTGACGAGTGACTACTCGAGGACCACGAGCACCACGCGGCGATTCGCCGAGCGGCCCGTACGCGTCTTGTTCGACTCGACCGGCAGGGTGTCGCCGTACGAGATCGTGCTGAGGCGCGCGAGCGGAAGCTGGTGCTGACGCGAAAGGTAGCGGCGCACCGAGTCGGCACGGCGCTGGCCGAGCTCCTCGTTGTAACGCTCCCCGCCGCTGTCGTCGGTGTGGCCCTGGATCTCGATGAAGTACTGCGACTGGAGACCCTTCACACGGGTGCCGAATTCGTCGAGCGCGGCCTTCGCCGCGTCGTCGAGCTCATACGAGTCGAGCTTGAACTTGATCCGGTCCTCCGAGAACGACTGCTCGAAGACGACCTGACCCTTCGCCAGCACGCCCGCTTCCTGGGCACGGCGCAATGCTTCCTGCGCCGACTGGCTCAGCTGCTCGATCTTGACGTCGGTCTGCTGCTGGCGCTGCTGGAGGTCTTCCACCTGCGTGGCGACCGATTCGATCTTCGTATTGGTCTGATTCTGCGCGGCGGCAATCTTCTCGTCGACGGAGCGCGACGTGGCGCATGCGCCGAGAGAGACCGCGACGAGCGCAGCCATCAGAGCCTTGTTGTACTTCTTCATCAACTCTTTTTCCTTTCGTTTTTGCGCCGGGTCTCACGAGTCGCAGCGCTCTGCACCGGCGGCTCCGTGCCTCGGTAGCCGGCACGGACGCGGACGGAACGCACGCGGCCCGCAGTCTTCAGCGAAATGCGGCGGTACCTGACTGTACCTTTACCGGTTGGCGGGAACCCTATCAAATACTGCGCCCGCAACACCGATTCGATTCCATTCACAGCACTTGTGAGCTGTTCCGGCCGGTTGCCGACGAACAGTTTTCCGCCGGTTGCGGCTGTCAGCTCTTCGAGCAGGTTGATGTTCGATTCGTCTTCGGCGACGACCTTCTTCTTCGTCACCACCTCCGGCTCGCGCAGGCTGAAGGCGTAGATCGGGATGGCCACGCCCTCCATCTTCTTCTCGATCTGCGGGCGGGTGAGCTTCGAGGCGTTGTCGATTCCGTCACTGAGCAGGATGATCGCCCGCGAGGCGTTGCGTCCCAGCTCGCTGCGGGCCGGCATCTCGGAAAGGGCGTCGAAGAAGGCGGTCTTGCCCCACGGTTTGACGACGTCGAGGGCGCGGGTGATCGCGGAAGGGTTCTCGGTGAAGGGGACCAGTTCGCGGGCGTTCCCCTGCGAGTCGAAGACGAAGAGCGCAAAGTCATCGCCCTCGCGGCGCCTGGCGGTGATGGCGTTGATGGCGGCCTTGGCCGCTTCCATCTTGCCGGCCAGCGCCATCGAGCCGGAGCCGTCGAGGAGGATCGTCCAGGAGACCGGTGCGTTGCGCGACAGCTCGAACATGTCGGTCGGGACCGGTTTGCCGTCCACCAGCAGCGAGACCTCGCTCTGCTTGAGGTCGGTGATCGGAACGCCCCTGCCGCTGAGGACGGTGAACGGCACCATCACATAGCTGACCGCGACCTCTTCGCCGTAATCCTGCGCAACGGCAGGAAAAGCGAGGAGCGCGAGAAGGACGAGTGCGCTGAGGCGTGACTGCATGACAGCAAATAACACGGAGAAGGCGTTCAGCTATTCAGCTACTCAGCTACTCAGGCCGCCTGAACAGCTGAATCGCTGTGTAGCTGAGCAGCTGAAGCATCACTCCTTCTTCAGCGGGATGAAATCCTCATCCTCCTGATGCCGCCGCTCCCACTTTAAAAAATCGTAGTAGCCGCAGCGCGAGCGGGCCGGATACTCATGGCAGACGCCGGGACGCGCGTCGTAGATCGTGCAGCGGCGCGTCTTGGAGTCAATGAACATGCAGATGCTGCCGTAGACCTTGTCCTTCTGATGGCGCAGCACCTGTTCGCCCGAAACGGTTTTGGTGAAGCGCCGCTTCGCGGTCTCGGGGTCGATGTCGAAGTGCCGCGCCAGGCGGTTCAGGTCCTTCTTCTCGACGACGATCCGATCGTAACTGCAGCAGTAGGCCGGGCACTTGAGGCAGTCGTAGTGGGCTGACATGGATGCATCGCAGTTTACTGGCATCGCGATGGCTTCGGAAGGACGACATGAGCAAATACGACAAGGAAATCGATAGCGGCCGCGACGAGTACGACAAGGCCATCGAGCCGCTCGAGCGCGAAACGCATCCGGTGCCGCCGCCGCCGGAGCCTCTCCCCGACAACGCCGTGCGCGACGAAGACCCGAACGATCAGTGAAGCGCCTCTTTGCGTTCGTGGCGATGCTGCTGACCAGCGCGTGCTGCACGTCGCTGCCGCGCGTCAGCGGCAAACGCATCGACTTACCCCCGTTCTCTCCCGCATCCGGCGTCCGTGAATCGAGTGAAGTCTGGCGCGATGAAGCACGCCGCCGCGACGTGCCGGTGCGCATCTATGCGCCGGCCGCAACGCCGACAAGCACGCCCGCACCGGTGGTGATCTTCTCGCATGGCATCGGTGAGGATCGCGACTCGTACGTCTGGCTCGGCCAGGCGCTGGCGCGGCACGGCTTTCTGGCGGTGCACATCACGCACGCCGGCACCGACCGGGCCATGCTCGAGCGCGGCTATCGCTATCTCTACCGCGCCACGAAAGACCCGCGGAACTGGATCGCGCGGCCGCTCGACGTCACGTTCGTGCTCGACCGGCTGGCCTCACGCGGCGACGCCGATCTGTCGCGCGTGGCCGTGGCCGGACACTCCGCCGGCGCGTTCACCGCGTTCGCCGCCGGCGGGGTGAAGCTCGCCGCGGGCGGCGACTTTCGCCACTCGCGCGTGAAGGCGATCATCTCGATGTCGATGCCGCGGCTGGAAGGGGTCGTGGCGGAGGGAGGCTATGACGCGGTGACCATCCCCACGCTGCACATGACCGGCACCTGCGACACGAGCCTGATCTGGCGGACGTTTCCGCGGCACCGGCGCATCCCGTTCGAATCGTCCTCACGCACCGGTCAGTACCTGCTGACGTTCCAAGGCGTGACGCACGACACTTTCTCGGCGCGCGAAGAGCGGCATCACGCGGAGATCGCCCGCGCGACGATCGCCTTTCTGCGCGCATTTCTCCTGAATGACAGTGCCGCGCGTGCGTGGTTCGACGAGGCCGCGACCGCGGAAGCGCTGACCCTCGAACGCAAGTAGGAGCGGCCTGTACCGTCTCTTGCATAGGAGGCCAGTTACATGGATCACGCGGTCGCACTCGTACAGGCGTACCTCCAGCTCAACGGCTACTTCACCTCGGCGGAGTACCCGATCATTGCAGGCGCGGGCCGCAACGGCTTCCGCACCATCACCGACATCGACATCCTCGCCTTTCGCTTTCCCACCGGCGAGCCGATTCGCAACGGCGGACGCACCTCGCCGAAGGGACTCGACGTCTCCGATCTCGATCCCGGCCTCTCGATCCCGAACGGCTCGGTCGATATGATCATCGGTGAGGTGAAGGAAGGGCGGGTCGGCATCAACACCGGCATTCGGGACCCGGAGGTCCTGCGCGCGGTCGTCGATCGCTTCGGCCAGGTCGGCGATCCGGAAGCGGTCGTCGAGCATCTCCTCAAGACCGGCACGGCCGAGATTCACCCCGACTACACCGTCCGGCTGGTGGCCTTCGGCTCGTTCCCCCCCGGCGCCCCGGTTCCTCCCTGCCGCATCATCTCCCTCGGCCACGTCCTGCAGTACCTGCAGATGTACGTGCGCAAGCACTGGGGCATGCTCCGCCACCTCCAGTTCAAAGACCCCGCCTTCGGCTTCCTCATGACGCTGGAGAAAGCGCGCCGCGGCGGGGCGGGCCGGCGCGGCGAACAGGGCGTGGAGATCGTGCTGCCGGAAGGGGAGGGGCGGGAGGGAAGCGCGCAGCTGCGCAGGACGCCGCAACCGAAAGGGAATCACCGGCGGCGGTGATTACTCGCCCACACCCTGAGCGAGCGCAGCGAGTCGAAGGGTCAATCAAGGCGCGGCGATTCAGTACGTCATCGGCAGCAGCGCCGCGCCTTGGCTGACCCTTCGACTCGCTGGCGCTCGCTCAGGGTGCCGGGGAGTGTCACTCGATCCGCACCTCCACGCGCTGCCCCAGCTTCAGCGGCGCGGTTTCGTCGAAGGCGATCTTGACGAGCAGCACGCGGGCGTCGATCGGTTTGGAGGGGTCTTGCGGGTTGAGGCGGCGGTTGACGACGCTGTCGGGGATCTCTTCGATCGTGCCGCGCCACTGCCCTTTGTAGCCCTCCGCCTTGACCACCGCTTTGCCGCCGAGCTGCACGCGGGCGACGTCGAACTCGTCGATCTCTGCTTCGACGCGCATCCGCTTCAGGTCGGCGATGGTGATGACCGGGTCGCCGTTGGTGATGGTCTCGCCGGCGTGCGCGTAGCGGGTGATGACCACGCCGTCGATCGGGGCGGTGATGACGCTCTTTTCGACCAGCGCTTCGAGGCGGCGCACTTCGGCGACGGCGGAGCCGCGGCGGGCGCGCGACGCTTCGAGATCGCGCTCCGCTTTGTCGACGGCCTGCCTGGAGCCGACGTCCTCGCGGAAGAGATGCTGCGCGCGGGCGACCTCCGCTGCGAAGAGACGGATGTCGGCGTCGGCCTCACCGACCCGCGAGCGGGCCACCGCCAGTGCGGCCTTCGTGTCGTCCGCGGCAATGCGGGCGATGACCTGTCCGGCGTGCACGGTCTGCTTTTCTTCGACGAGCAGCCGCTCGATCGTGCCGTTGGCGTCGCTGCCGACCGTCACTTCCGCACCGGGATACGCGACAAGGCGGCCTTCGGCCACGACCACCGGCTTCTCGGCCACGATCTGCTGCGCCGGCTGCACGCTCCTGACGTTGCGCGTGGCGCGCACCTGCACGACGGTAGCGGAGAGGAGAAGCACGGCGAGCGCGGGATAGAGGATCTTCTTCATGAGTGGCTCCTTTTTACGCGGCGAGACGGCCGTCGTGGATCTTGACGACGCGATCGGCGACGTCGCGGACTTTGGGGTCGTGGGTGACGATGACCAGGGCGCGGTTTTTTTTCTTGGCGAGGGTGCGGAACAGGTCGAGCACCTGCGCGCCGACGACCGAGTCGAGGTTCGCGGTCGGCTCGTCGGCCAGCAGGATCGGCGCGCTGCCGGCCAGCGCACGCGCAATCGCCACGCGCTGCTTCTGGCCGCCGGAGAGCTCGCGCGGCAGAAAGTGCTGGCGATCGCCGAGGCCCACTGCTTCGATGACCCGCTCCGCTTCGCGGCGTGCTTCGCCCCCTTTCACCCCCTTGACGTTCAGCGAGTACTCGACGTTCTCGAGCGCGGTCAGTGAAGGGAAGAGGTTGAACTGCTGGAAGACGAATCCGAGCGAGCGTCTCCGCACCTCGGCCAGCTTCTTCGCCGAGACCTGCTGGCCATCGATGATCACCTCGCCGGAGGTCGGCGTCAGGATGCAGCCGAGGATCGAGAGGAAAGTGGTCTTGCCGGAGCCGGACGGACCCTCGAGCGAAACGATCTCGCCGCGGTCCGCGTGAAAGTCGATGCCCTTGAGGACCGAGATCGTCTCGCGTCCTTCCTGAAAGTGTTTTTCGACAGAACGGGCCTGGAGGATGGACATTGTGTCTCCTTGGTTGGATGGCTGTTAGCTCTTAGCTCTTAGCTCTTAGGAAGACGAGGGGCGAAGTCGCTGCTGCCGGCTCTCCTAAGAGCTAAGAGCCAACAGCTGAGAGCTGTCATGTTCGGAAGACGAGCGCGGGATCGATCGACGCGACTTTGCGGAAGGAGATGATCGCGGCGGAGAGACAGAGCAGGACCGCGCCGGCGAAGACCGCCAGATACAACTCCATCGGGATGATCAGCTTCAGGTCGATCTTTGCCATGACCGGGCGCATGGCGAAGGCTTGCAGGGCGCCGAGGGCAAAGCCGGCGATGGCAGCGATGGTGGCTTGTTTGCCGAGGATCGCGTAGATCTCGCCGTTGCCGCCGCCGATCGCTTTGACGGTGCCGAACTCGCGGATGTGCTCCATGGTCGAGGTGTAGAGCGTCTGCGCGACGACGACGATCCCGACCAGGCAGCCGAGGAAGACGGTGATGTACATGTTCAGCCCGAGCCCCGTCGAGTCGATCCAGTACGAGCGGGAGCGCTTCGCCCACTCCGCTTTCGTGTAGACGTCGTTGAACGGCAGGCGGCGCTGGATCTCGGCGCGGACGGTCTCGGGATTGGTGCCCGGCGCGAGCTTCACCAGGATATAGGTGGTGTTGCCGCGCAGGTCGCCTTCGTTGAGCGACTGCGCCAGCCGGTAGTCCAGGAAGGTCAGCGGCGTGGTGGTGAACGACTTGGCGTCGACGGTCTTGCCGATGATCTTCAGGCGGCGGCCGAGGATCTCGCGGTACTGGCCGACCTCGAAGGCGCCCCAGCGCTTCTTCGCCGAATCATCGAGAATGAAGTACGGACCGCGGCGAAGGTCCTGCAGGTTCCCCTCCGCGACGTTCCACGGGAAGTTCCACCGGCCAAAGTCCTCCAGCGCATACACCTCGGTGCCTTCCACCGCGCCAGTGGGGAGGTTCACGTTCATGAACCAGACGATCAGGTTGTCGGCCCGCTCGACCCCCTCGATGGAGCGCACCCGCTTCACGTACGTCTCCGGAAAGGTGTGCGCAAAGTCGACGTTCGGGGTGTTGCGCGAGGTGACCCAGAGGTCGGCGTCGATCTGGTTGATGGTCAGCGACGCGTTGTCCATCAGCCCGAGGAAGAGACCGACCTGCACGAAGACCAGAGTCACGGCGAAGGCGACGCCGGAGACGGTGATGAAGAAGCGCAGCTTATCGTGCAGCAGACTTTTGGTTGCGAGATCGACGGCCATGGCTACTGCTCCCTCGTGTTGCCCGTTGTGATTCCGGCAATGAGCACGTCGATCATCAGCTTCGCGCGTGCTTCGATCGGCTGCCACGCCACCCAGGTGTCGTTGCACTTGGCGATCTCGAGCGCCACGAGGCCGTGCATGCCCGACCAGATCACCTGTGAGGCGAGGTCGGCGTCGCCGGCGTCCTCGCGGATCAGCCCCTGCGCCCGGGCGTCGGTGACGATCCCTTTGAGGAAGGCGTACGCGTCCTCCTCCGGATTGCCTTTGACGATGGTTTTCGACTCGATCTGCGGCGGCCGCGGGGTCATGAACATCAGCCGGTAGTGGCTGGGGTGCTTGAGCCCGAACTCGACGTAGGCGTACCCGGCGGCGCGCAGCCGTTCGATCGGGTCGGCGATTCGGGCCGCCTCCGCGAACCGCTGCGCGAACACCCGGAAGTCGATGTCGCAGAGCTCACTGAGGAGCGCCTCTTTGTCTTTGAAGTGGAAGTAGATCGCGGTGGGGGAGTACTCGATCCGCTCGGCGATGCCGCGCATGGTGACCGATTCATACCCCTCGCTGGCAAACAGCTCGCGCGCGGCATCGAGGATCTTCCCCCGGATTTCCTCGCGTTCTCGTTCTCTGCGTTCTCTTGGTCCCAAACGTCGCTCCGTTACTTAACGCTGTTAAGCTATGGCGCAACGTTCGGGAAGTCAAGGGACAACTTTAGAAAGGTGCTGCTTTGCCAGCAGCGGAGGGGGGATCAGTCCGCCAGCTGCTTCATCAGCTCGTTGACCTGGTCGTAGACGCTCCTCACGGACTCCTCGACCGAACTGGCCGGACTCGGGAGCTGCTCTTCCATCTGGAGCATGTCGAGGATCTCGTCCGTGGCAAAGAGGATGTCCGCGAGCTTGTCGAGAACCCTCTCCGACATCGGCAGATGAACGGCGGTCATGGCGTCGAATTCGAGGGCTTGGTATTTCACTCTGCCTAGGAGTGACTTCCGTCCCCAATTCCCTACCCTGTATCTACCCCCTGTGGGCTGTGACGTTTTGGTTACGGGATCTTGATGCAGTGGATGAGCAGCCTCACGGCTGAAGTCGATAGCCTCGTGATTCCGGTCGATCGGCCAGACGCGAGTGGTCGGGGCACCACTCACGCCTATTCGGCGAATCGATCGATGTGGTGGTGTCACCACTCACGAGTAGTCGGCGAATCAGTCGATGTGGTGGTGTCACCACTCACGTGTAGTCGGCGAATTCATCGATGTGGTGGTGTCACCACTGACAAGTGGTCGGCGAAGCGATCGATGTGGTGGTGGCACCACTCACGAGTGGTCGGCGAATCCATCGATGTGGTCGTGGCACCACTCACGCGCGGTCCGCGAATCGCTCGACGTGGTCGTTCGACCGCACCGGGAGGTGCGGCTGTTACCTTTTTGTCACCGCGCAACAGACTGGTGGGGCGATGGAACGCCGCTCGCGATACTGTTCCATCTGAAACGGAAGGAGAGTGGGATGTTCCGAAAACTATTTGTACTGCTGTCCGCGTTCGCGCTGACGCTCTCGGCACACGAGCCGGCGAAGAAGGCCGGTGACGCGAAGCCGGCCGCGGTGACGAAGGCCATCAACAGCCTGTCGGCCGATGCCATCCGCGCGCACATCAAGTTCCTCTCGAGCGATCTGCTCGAAGGGCGCGGCCCCGGCACGCGCGGCGACGCGCTGGCCACGTCGTACATCGCCGCCCAGTTCGAAGCGGCGGGGCTGAAGCCGGCCGGCGACAACGGCACGTACCTGCAGAAGGTCTCGCTTTTGGGCGTGGAGCTCGACGAGCCGAAGACCTCCATCAGCTTCACGAAGAACGGCGCGCGGGCCATCGGGCCGCTCAAGTTCCGCGATCAGTTCTCGGGGGGCGATCAGACCCAGCGCGAGACGAGCGCGCTCGACTCGGAGCTGGTCTTCGTCGGGCACGGCGTCGAAGCGCCCGAGGCGAAGTGGGACGACTACAAAGGCCTCGACACCCGCGGCAAGACGCTGGTGATGCTGGTCGACGACCCGCCGGCCACCGCCGACGAGCCGAACCTCTTCGGCGGCAGGGCGCGCACCTACTACGGCCGCTGGACGTACAAGCTGGAGAAAGGGACCGCGAAGAACGCGCAGGCGGTCATCCTCATCCACACCGACCAGGCCGCCGGCTACGGCTGGAGCGTCGTCCGCAACTCCTGGGGCGGCGAGAGCTCGTACGTGAAGCTGGCCCCCGGCGCGCACGCGCTCAGCTTCGCCGGCTGGATCACGCAGGACGTCGCGCGCGAGCTGTTCCGCGCCGCGGGACAGGATCTCGACGCGCTGACGAAAGCGGCCGGCTCGCGCGACTTCAAGCCGGTGCCGCTCGGCGGCATCCGTCTGCAGGGGACCGTGGCCAGCAGGATGCGCACGTTCGACACCTACAACGTCGTGGCGAAGATCGACGGCAGCGATCCGAAGCTGAAGGACGAGGCGGTGCTCTACAGCGCCCACCACGATCACCTCGGCATCGGCATGCCGTCGCCCGCCGACCCGAGTGACAACATCTACAACGGCGCCATCGACAACGCCAGCGGCGTGGCCACGGTCCTCGAGCTCGCCCGCGTCTGGAACAGCAGCAACGCGAAGCCGAAGCGCAGCATCGTCTTCGCCACCGTGGCTGCCGAAGAGCAGGGGCTCCTTGGATCGAAGTACTTTGGCGAGAACCTGCCCATTCCGGCCGGCAAGGTGGCCCTCGGCGTGAACCTCGACGCGCTGTCGCTCTTCGGCCGGGTCGGCAGCGTGACGATGATCGGCGCCGACCGGATGACCTTCTTCCCGGCCGTGCAGCGCGTGTCGAAGGGGCTCGGGCTGACCATCGTTCCGGATCAGGCGCCGGAGCAGGGCTCGTACTACCGCAGCGACCACTTCAGCCTGGCGAAGGCGGGCGTGCCGGCCTTCTCGATCAAGCAGGGCAACGACATCACCGGCCAGGACGCCGAGTACGGCATCGCCCGCGCAAAGTCGTATCGCGACAAGGACTATCACCAGGCCAGCGACGAATTCGATCCGACCTGGAACTTCGATTCGGCCGTGCAGATGGCGGAGCTTTCGTTCTGGCTCGGCTACGAAGCGGCCAACGCTGCCCAACTGCCGAACTGGCTGCCCGGCGAGGAGTTCCGTGCCGTGCGCGACAAGGCGCTGGCGGCCTCGAGATAAGAGGGCCGAGGGCCGAGGGCTGAGGGCCGAGGGGGAACCCGTCGGCCTTTGCTGCTCGGCCCTCGGCCCTCACCCCTCGGCCCTCAATTGGTATCCGTAGTGCTTTGGGCCTCCTCCCGGAGGCCTTTTGTTTTCTATGAAGCAAATCATTCCTGCTGTATTCGCTCTTCTCCTTCTCTCTGCAGTTCCGGCCGCGGCCCAGGACCGCTCCTTCGACCTCACCGGCTACGCATCATGGGTCGACACGAGCAGCGAAGGGACGTTCGACCTCAACGATCCGAACGACCCGGTGGGCGTCGAGTTCGACGGCACGCTCGGGTACGGCATCGCCGCGAACATCTTCTTCGGCGACCGCATCTCGACCGAGTTCGCCATCATGCGCGTCGAGAACGACGTGACGTTCCGCCGCCGCGCCGTCAACGCCGCGGGGGACACCGTCGAGATGATGCCGATCACCGGCGTCGTGCAGTGGCACTTTGCGCCGAACGGCTTCCTCGATCCGTACATCGGCGGCGGCGTCGCCTACGTGCTGCTCGACGACGTCGATGCCCCGGACGAGCTGAACAACATCGACTTCGAATCGATCGACTTCGAGGACGACTACGGCTTCGTCATCAACGCCGGTCTCGGTATCCGCATCACCGAGAACTTCGGCATCACCCTCGACGGCAAGTACGTCCCGCTCGAAGCATCGGCGACCGCGCGTCGCACCGCGGGCGTGCAGGAAAGCCAGTTCGAGATCAACCCGATCATCCTGTCGGCCGGCCTCTCACTGCGTTTTTAACAGCAGCCACCCGCCGGTCGCCACCCACCCGAGAAACACGAAGTTGATGGCCGTGAGCCGCCGGAAGAAGCGCGGCTCGCGGCCCGATTCGCGCACGTAGATCCGCCACCCCAGCAGGTTCGCCAGCGAGGCGATGATCGTCCCGCAGCCCCCGGCATTCACGGCGTACAACAGCTCGCGCCAGTCGCTGGTGAACGACGACAGCAGCATCGTGGCGGGGACGTTCGAGATCACCTGCGAGAGCGCGATGCCGGTGACGTAGAGGTTGGTGGAGAGCGTCCAGCCGAACGACTGCAGCCAGCCGATGGCCAGAAACGCCACGAAGAAGATGGCGATGATCGAAAAGTCGATCGCCAGCATGCGCCGCTTGAGGAAGAACACCCCGGCCACGAGCGCCGCGATTGCGGCGGGCCACGCACTGGTGACGCGCAGCACCTCCAGCACCACCAGCGCAAAGCAGATCGCCCCGGCCAGGGCCATGCGGTCGTTGCGCGGCGGCAGCGCGGTCTCGCTGTTGACCAGCTCACGCGAGCGCTTCAGCAGAAAGAGCGAGGCGACCAGCCCCACCGCGCACCACGCCACCAACGGCGCCATCACCGCCACGAAGTGCATCGCACTCCAGCCGCTGCGGTGAAAGACGAAGAGGTTCTGCGGATTACCAAGCGGCGTGAGGCAGCCGATCACGTTCGCCGAGACGATCTCGAGGATCACCACGTCCTCGACGTCAAAGTCGCTCATCCGCCCGGCGATGATCGTGAACGGGATCACCACGAAGAGCGCCACGTCGTTCGTCACCAGGCAGGCCAGGAGGCCGCTGAACGCGACCAGCGCAAGCGCAAACGCACGCGCCGAACGGAAGCGGCGCACACTCCGCGCCACGAGCAGATCGAGCCACCCCGACGCGCGGAGGGTCTCCACCGTCACGAGCAGGGCGAACAGGACGAGCAGCAGGTCGACGTCGATGATGATGCTTAGACTCTACCCTCCCGCGGCATCACCGCGGCACGCATGGCCATCAGCGCGGCCCCTTCGACCGGCTCGCGTTGTGGGGGGTGCAGTTCGGCGCCCGGCGCATCGCGGCGCAGGCGGAGGCGCATCGGATTGAGCAGCAGGTCGCCCGCGTGGAACGCGCCGCCGACGTAGGCGACCGAAAAGACGCTGTCGGTGAGGTGCAGCTTGCGGGCGACCGCCAGCACGCACTCGGCCAGCTCGGAGCCGGCCCGCGCCAGGATGTCGCGTGCGACGTCGTCGCCTTCGTTCGCCGCCTCGATCACCAGCCGTCCGTACTTGGCGATGTCGTCGACGTGCGTCGTGGCGGCGTAGACGAAGCGCGGCAGCTCCTCCGGCTGGCACATGTCGTAGTCGTTGCAGAGGTGGTCGGTCATCTGCGTGGCGAAGCCGCGTCCGTCGTGCGCGCGGACGATCGCCGAAAGACCTTCGCGCGCGATCCAGAAGCCGCTGCCCTCATCGCCGAGGGTCGGCCCCCAGCCGCCGGCGCGCGCCTCGTCCTGCGCGTCGTTGCGGCCGAAGGCGACCGAGCCGGTGCCGGCGATGATCACGACGCCGGCGCCGAAGCCGATCGCGCCGGTCAGGGCGATGCGGGCGTCGGTGTCGACGATGAAGTTGCCGCGGGGAAAGAAGATCTTCAGTGAGTCGATGACCTTCTGCCGGTGCGCGGGATGGTCCGAGCCGGCGATGCCGCAGTAGGCGTACTCGACGTTGCGAATCGCGATGCCGGCCTCGACCAGGGCGATGTTCACCGCCCGCTCGATGTTGCGCGTGGCCTCTTCGATGCCGACGCGCAGGTGATTGGAAGGGCCGGCCAGTCCGCGTCCCAGCGCCCGCCCTTTCTCGTCCGTGACGAGCGCGGCGGTTTTGGAGGCGCCGCCGTCTACGCCGATGAAGTACGTCATTCCGAGCCCGGCCCTATGCAACGAACCAGCCGGGTCCGCGACTTGCTAATAACTCCTGTCGAACGCGGCGGCCTCTCGCCGCGGAACGAACATGAAGGAGAACAAATGAACCGCAAACAGACGATCGCCCTGATCGCCATCCTCGCGCTGACGCTGGTCGGCCTCACCGCCTGCAAGTCGAGCGGTATGGCCGTGACGACGCGCGGCCAGCTGCTGAAGATCAATATCGAGCATCCGAAAGACCTGCCGGAGCAGGGGGTCGACAACCTCGACATCCAGATCAGCAACACCGGCGTCAACAACATCCAGGACATCATGCTCGAGGTCGAGCTGCCGCCGCAGCTGGTGGTCCTCGATCAGACCAACGACCGCGGCGTGAACGTGATCCACACGCCGGGCTCGAACATGTACCGCTTCACCTTCGGCAACATCCAGCCGACGGAGCGCTCCACGATCCGTTTCCGCGTCCGGACGGCGTTCGGTACGTTCAAGGAAACGGGTGAGATTCGTGCCACCGCGTGGCAGACCGGCCTGCCGGGCGACAAGCTCGTCGAGACCGCCCTGATCCGGCTTCGTCAATAGTGGCATCTCATTCGCAAAGTATAGAAGTAACAGGAGGTTACAGATGCGAATCCAGGAAACTGATCGAATCTTGAAAGAGTCCCGCATTGCGCGCAACCACGTCGGTCACGAGCAAGAGCACGAGTCCGGCATGATGTCCCGCGTCCTGCACATGGTCTCCTCCCTCCCGAGCAAGCTCACGAGCATGTTCCGGAAGCAGTAACCCTACAGAAGCAGTTGATTCTGCGGATGCCGCCAGCTCATTCGGGCTTGGCGGCATTCGTGTTTTTAGGGGATCAGCTGTTCAGCTACTCAGCTGTTCAGCTACTCAGCTGTTCAGCTGTTCAGCTGTTCAGCTGTTCAGGCGGCGGGCGCCCCGTGTTTACGCCTGAAGAGCTGAGTAGCTGAGTAGCTGAACAGCTGAACAGCTGAACAGCTACGCCCCCGCTACTCCGCGTCCTCCGACACTTCCTCGGTCGCCGGCAGGGCGACCTGCACCATCACCCAGCGCACGCGGAAGCGTTCGGCGTCGAGGACGGTCACGTCGAGGTCGCCGAGGTTGACGTTGTCGCCGATGGCGACTTCGCGGCCGAGGCGGGCGGCGACGTAGCCGCCGACGGTTTCTTCGTCGGGCTCGCCGAGGTCGATCTTGAGGCGGTCGGCGAGATCTTCGATCAGGTAGTCGCCGCGGACGCGGTAGCGGCCGTTGCCGAGCGGCTCGATCTCCGGACGTTCGCGGTCGAACTCGTCCTGGATCTGGCCGAACAGCTCCTCGGTGATGTTCTCCAGCGACACGATGCCGGAGGCGCCGCCGTATTCATCGAGCACCACCGCCATGTGCGTTTTCTTTTCGATGAACTGCGAGAGCAGCGATTCGACGGTGCTGTTCTCCGGCACGAAGAGGATGTCGCGCTTCAGCTCCTCGAGGCCGCGTCCCGGCCCGCGCAACTGTGCGAGCAGCAGGTCTTTCACGTGAATGAGGCCGACCGTCTGATCGAGCGAGCCCTCGCACAGCGGGTAGCGCGTGTGCGTCGAGGTGCGGATGGTCTCGAGGTTCTCGGCGATCGAGCGGGTCGTCGAAAGGATCGTCACGTCGGTGCGCGGCACCATGATCTGCCGCGCGGTGCGCTTCGAGAACTGGAAGACCCCCTCGATGATCTCGCGGTTTTCCTCGGAGAGAATGCCCGCCTTCTCCGAGTTCGCGAGGATCATCCGCAGCTCCTCCGGCGAATGGGCCGCCTCCATCTCCGACATCGGGTCGATGCCGAAGAGGCGCAGCGTCTGCCGCGCGATGCCGTTCAGCAGCCAGATGGCCGGATAGGTGATGACGTAGAACGCGTGCAGGAGATGCGCGATCCAGAGTGAGACGCCGACCGGCTTCTGGATGGCGAGCGACTTCGGGGCCAGCTCGCCGAGGACGATGTGCAGGACGGAGATGATCACGAAGGCGACGGTGATCGCCACCGAGTGGGCGAGCTTCTCCGCCATCCCGCCGAAGCGGGTGAAGAGCGGCGTGAGGAGATGCGCGAAGGCCGGCTCACCGATCCAGCCGAGGGCCAGTGAGGCGAGGGTGATGCCGAGCTGCGTCGCCGAAAGGTAGGCATCGAGGTGCTTGGTGAGCTTGCGCGCCATGCGCGCGCGGACGCTCCCGGCCTCGGCCAGCTCGGCGAGCTGCGTCGACCGCACCTTCACGATCGCGAACTCGGCGGCGACGAAAAAGCCGTTCGCCGCGACGAACAAAAGAGCCAGGAGGATTAACCAGACATCCATGAATGGCCGGAGAGTTTACCGCGACGCCGTGATGACCTCGTCCAGCGTGCGCCAGAAGCGAGGGTAGGACTTCGACACGACCTGCTCTTTTCCGATCGTGACGTTGCCGCGGCGGAGGGCGGCCACGGCGAAGGCCATGGCGATGCGATGGTCGTTGTGCGTCTCGATCGTGACCGCTTCGTCCGACCAGCCGGGCTGGATCAGCAGCGAGTCGGGACGCTCTTCGACCGTCGCGCCGAGCCGGCGCAGTTCGGAGGTGACGGTAGCGAGGCGGTCGGACTCTTTGACGCGCAGGTTGGCGACGTTGACGATCTCCACCGGCCCGTCCGCCAGCGGCGCGATGGCGGCCAGCGTCGGGACGATGTCGGGCGTGGCGTTGCAATCGAACGTGCCACCACGCAGCGTCCGGGGCCCGCGAACGGTGACTTCCTCGCTGCCGACGACCACTTCGCAGCCCATCGATGCCAGGATATCGAGAAAGGCCGAGTCGCCCTGCGCCGTCGGAACCGCGAGGCCGCGCACGCGCATCTCGCCGCCTGTCGCCGCGGCGGTGGCGAACCAGTAGGAGGCGGAGGAGTAGTCGCCCTCCACGCGGTATTCGCTTTTCTCGAGACGGCTGGCACGGACGCGAATGACGTCGCCGTCCCGCTCCACGCGCGCGCCGAAGGTCTGCAGGATGTCGGCGGTGATGTCGATGTACGGCCCGGAGGCCATCCGCGAGATGCGCAACGTGAGGCCGTCCGGCAGCGTCGCGCCGCCGAGCATGAGCGCCGAGACGAACTGGCTCGAGGTCTCGGCCGAGATCGTGACGTCCGAGCCGCCGCGCATCTTCTTGCCGCGAATGCGCAGGGGAGGGAAGCCCTCCTGCTCGACGTACTCCACTTCCGCACCGATGGCCAGCAGCACCTCCACCAGGTCGCCGATCGGACGCTCGTGCATCCGCTCCTCGCCGCGCAACAGGTAGCGTCCCGGCGTGAACGCCAGCCAGCCGGTGAAGAAGCGCATGGCCGTGCCGGCGTTGCCGATGAAGATCGGCACCTCGTTCGCCGACATCGATTTGCGCTGGCCGATGTAGATCTCGCGGCCGATGGTGCCGGCGACGTCGTAGCCGATCGTGCGCAGCGCTTCGAGGGCGTAGCGGGTGTCGTCGGCGTCGAGGCAGTTCGTGACGGTGGTGGTGCCGTCCGCCATCGCTGCCAGCAGCAGCGCGCGCACGGAGTACGACTTGCTGGGGGGCGCGGTGACGGTGGCGTTGGCGCGGTCGAGCTTCGGGATGGACTTCATATCGTCAGTTGCAGCCCGTCGTACGCGAGCCGGAATCCTTCGGGCAGCGTCGCCTCGAACGGGTGGTGATCGATGTCATGGGTCAGGTGAATGAGGTACGTGACCTTCGGCCCGATCTCGTTCGCGCAGCGGATGGCCTGCTCGATCGTAAAGTGCGTCGGATGCGGCGGCGCGGGACGCAGGCCATCGAGCGCCAGGATCTCCACCCCCTCCAGCAGCTTCATCGACGCCGGCGGGATGCCGTTCGTGTCGGTGACGTACGCGAAGTTGCCGATGCGAAAGCCGAGGATGGTCCAGTCGCCGTGGGTGACGGGGATCGGTGTGATCTCGATGCCGCCGTGTGCGAACGTCTCGTCGACCTCGACCAGCTCCAGCTGCGGCTTCCCGCCGCCGATCTGCGTGGCGTCGTCCCAGATGTAGCTGAAGACGCGGCGGATCGCTTTCGCGGTGCTCGGATTCGCATAGGCATGGATCGGCTCGCGCTGCCGGAAGTTGAACGGCCGGATGTCATCGAGCCCCATCAGGTGATCGGAATGCGAGTGGGTGAAGAGGACGAAGTCGAGCCGCGGCATCGGGTCGCGCAGCAGCTGCAGCCGCAGGTCGGGCGTGGTGTCGATGAGGAAGTGCTTCCCCTCTGCCTCGATCTTCACCGACTGCCGCAGGCGCTTGTTCTTCGGCTCCTCGGACGTGCAGATCCGGCAGTGGCAGCCGACCACCGGCACACCCGTGGAAGTGCCGGTTCCGAGGAAAGTGACGAGCATGGGAGGGGGATTGTAGTGCGGCTTTGCCGCTCAGCTGCTCAGCTGCTCAGCCGCTCAGCTGCTCAGCTGTTCAGGAGAACGTGGCGGCAGTGCTTCGCTTGAACCTGCTGAAGACCCGCACGTCAGTTCGTACTGCCGCTCGTCGCGATGCACTGCCGTCAGGTCCTCCGGAACAGCTGAACAGCTCAATCGCTCGAGCGGCGAAGCCGCTCAGATCACCACGAACTCGAACTCGCCACTCTCCGGCGAGATCATCATCGCCTCTCCGCTCTCGTACCACGGCGGCAGGACGGTCACGGTCGTGTCGCCGGCCGGCATGACCATCTTGTGGTGAAAGTGGCCGAAGACGACGTGGGTGAAGCCTTGCGCGCCGCGTTTGATGCCGTACTGCTCCATCAGCTCGAGCGGGAGCTTGTACTTGTGCTTGAAGTTCGACTTCGACAGGCGCTTCTCGACGCTGTCGACGAAGTTGCGCGCGGTCTTCTTCGGGATGAGGTGCAGGCCGATCCTCGAGAGTGGGTTCTTCGAGGCGAAGCGCCAGAAGCGGTACGGCAGGTCGCGGTCGTTGATCATGTCGCCGTGGACGATCAGGTAGCGGCGCGAGCCGGCCGGGACGCTGTACTCGAGGCCGACGTCCGTCACCGCTTCCTCGGCGAACGAGCCCTTCAGGAAGAAGTCGCGGTTGCCCTCGACGTAGTGGATGGCGGTGCCGCGGTCGCGCACCTCGCGGAACTTCTCGAAGACGCGTGTGACCGCATTGGTGCGGAACTTCTCGTGCGCGATCAGGTAGTGAAAGAGGTCGCCGTTGAGGTAGAGCGCTTTTGGCTTGAGCGCCGCGAAGCGCTCCAGCCATGCGTTGACCTTCGTCTCGCTGCCGTCGCCGAGACCGATGTGCGAGTCGCCGATGACGAAGATCTGTCCGGGTGGAATCAACTTTCGAGCTCCTTGAGCACGCGTTCGAACGTGTCGTGCGGGTCCTTGCCGAAGAGGCAGTAGACCACCCGTTGCAGCGAGCGTGCGCGCGCGCGGAAATCGAGGGTCGTGCCGATCATGATGCGCGCGCAGCGCTCGAACGAGAAGCCGGACGCCCCGGTGGCCATGGCCGGCAGCGCCACGGCCGCGATGGCCAGCTCCTCGGCCTTCTCCAGTGCGGCCCACGTCGCGGCGCGCAGCTTTGCGTCTTCGTCGCCTTCTCCCATGCGCGGCACGACCGTGTGGATGACGAAGCGGCAGAGCAGGTTGCCGCCGGTGGTCACGACGGCAGCACCGGGCTGCAGCGGCTCCGGCACGGCCGAAGCCTCCTGCATCGCGCGCCCCCCCTCGCGCACGAGCTCGCGTCCGAGTCCCCCCACGTGCTGCATCTGCGGATTCGCCGGATTGACGATGGCGTCAACTTTGAGCGACTTGATGTCGGCACGAAGCAGCTCGATGTGCATGGCGGTCAGAGGGCGGTTCGGAGGCTGGCCCTCGGGCTTTCACGATACGCCGCTTCGATGGCTTCCACCGCATCGGCCGGAGCCTCGGGCGGCAGGACGATCTGGATGCGGATGTAGTGATCGCCCGTCGCGCTTTTCGTTTTCACCCCTTTGCCGGTCAGGCGCATCGTCTTCCCGGCCTGCGTGCCGGCGGGGATGCGCATACGTACCGGCCCGTGGATGGTCGGCGCCTCGACATCGGCGCCGCGGATCGCCTCGCCGATCGTCAGCGGGAGGTCGACGTAGATGTCGTTCCCTTTGCGCTCGAACAGCGGATGCGGGCGGACGCGCACGGTGATCTGGATCGGCTGCTGTCCGCGCCGGACGCGCAGTTTCTGTCCGTCCGCGATCCCTTCCGGGACCTTTACCTTGATCGGCTCGCCGTTGAGACTCAGCGTCAGCATGGTGCCGTGGATCGCGTCGCGGAAGTCGATGGTGGTCTCGGCCTGCAGCTCCTGCGGCTCCGGCTCGAAGCCTGCCGCACCGCCGCCGCCGAAGAGATCGCCGAAGATGTCGGTGATGTTCATCGGCCCGGCGCCGCGTCCGCCGCGCGTGGTGGTGCGCCGCGTCCGTCCGCCGCCGCCGCTCATGAACTCCGAGAAATCGAAGCCGGCGAACGGATTCGCGCCGCCCGGCCCGAATGCCTCTCTTCCGAGCCGGTCGTACTGGTCGCGCTTCTCTTTGTCCGAGAGCACCGCGTAGGCCTCGGAGATCTCTTTGAAGCGGTTCTCCGCGTCCTTGTTCCCCTTGTTTTTGTCGGGGTGGTACTTCTTGGCGAGGCTGCGATACGCCTTCTTCAGATC
The DNA here is from genome assembly GCA_036398925.1 of Thermoanaerobaculia bacterium. Taxonomy (GTDB): domain Bacteria; phylum Acidobacteriota; class Thermoanaerobaculia; order Gp7-AA8; family Gp7-AA8; genus DASWOB01. The sequence goes on along the minus strand of DASWOB010000095.1, from coordinate 92,309 downwards.
GTCGTCGGAGGCGGTCTTGCTCACGCCGAGGATCTCGTAATAGTCCTTCTCGGCCATCGATGCGAAGTATAGAGGCCATTGCGCGGAGCGCCATTGTTGGAAAGAATCTCGCACGAGGCCGACCACAGACATGTACGGATCACTAGCGCGACGAAACGTATTGACGATGATCCTCGCCGGCGGGCAGGGCGAGCGGTTGTTCCCGCTGACGAAGGACCGCGCCAAGCCGGCGGTGCCGTTCGGCGGCCGCTACCGGATCATCGACTTCGTCATCAACAACTTCATCAACTCCGGCTTTTTCAAGATCAAGGTGCTGACGCAGTTCAAGTCGAACTCGCTGATCGAGCACATCACCCGCACCTGGCGTCTCGTGCCGGAGATCGGCCAGTACGTCGACATCGTCCCGGCCCAGATGCGTCGCGGCCCGTTCTGGTTCCGCGGTACGGCCGACGCGGTCTTCCAGAACCTCGAGCTGATCTTCGACGAGAACCCGGAGTACGTCTGCGTCTTCGGCGGCGATCACATCTACAAGATGGACGTGAACCAGATGCTGCAGGACCACATCAACAACGATGCGGACCTGACCATCGCCACGATCCCGGTGCCGGTGGAGGACGCGGTGCACTTCGGCGTCGTGGAAGTCGACTCCGACTGGCGCGTGACCGGTTTCGTGGAGAAGCCGAAGGAAGGGGCGAAGACCATCCCCGGCCGTCCCGACATGATCCTCGCCTCGATGGGCAACTACATCTTCAAGGCGAAGGTGATGACCGATGTGCTGCAGCGCAACGCGCTCAAGAACGCCGGCGTCGACTTCGGCAAGGAAGTGATCCCGGAGATGTACCCGAAGATGAAGGTGCACGCGTACGACTTCGCGACGAACTACATCGCGGGGGAGGAGCCGCACAACCAGGGCTACTGGCGGGATGTCGGTACGGTCGACTCGTACTTCGCGGCGGCGCTCGACCTGGTGGCGGTCACGCCGCTCTTCAACCTGTACAACCAGAAGTGGCCGATCGTCTCCGCGCCGCAGCATCTGCCGCCCGGCAAGTTCGTCTTCGCCGATTCGAAGTCGCAGCGCGTCGGCATCGCCACCGATTCGCTCGTCTCCGACGGCACGATCATCTCGGGCGGCACGATCAACCGCTGCGTGCTGCATCCGCGCGTGCGCATCCACTCGTACGCCGACGTCGACGAGGCCATCCTGATGGATGGCGTGGAGATCGGACGGCACTGCAAGATCCGCCGGACCATCATCGACAAAGGGGTGAAGGTGCCGGCCGGCACCTCGATCGGATACGATCTCGAACACGATCGCGAACGCTTCACCGTCACGGACTCCGGCATCGTCGTGGTTCCGAAGGGCGCGGTCATCGAAGAGAAAGTCACGACGCCTGCATGAACGGAAAACCACGCATCGACGGACGCGCAGCCGATGAGCTGCGCCCGGTCGTCATCCGCACCAACTTCACCAAGCACGCCGAAGGCTCGGTCCTCATCGAGGTCGGCGACACGAAAGTCATCTGCACCGCCTCCATCCAGGAGAAGGTCCCGCCGTTCCTCTACCGCTCCGGCAAGGGGTGGGTCACGGCCGAGTACGGGATGCTCCCGCGCGCGACCACCGAGCGGGTCGACCGCGAGGCCGCCAAGGGGAAGCAGGGCGGGCGGACGATGGAGATCCAGCGCCTGATCGGGCGCTCGCTGCGGGCGGCCGTCAATCCGGAGATGATGGGCGAGCGGACGGTCTGGCTCGACTGCGACGTCATCCAGGCCGACGGCGGCACCCGCACCGCGTCGATCACCGGCGCCTACGTCGCGCTCGTGACCGCGCTGTCGCGGATCTACCTCGACGGCCACATGGGCAGCTGGCCGATCGTCGACTCCGTCGCCGCGATCTCGGTCGGCATGATCGGCGGCCAGGCGATGCTCGACCTCAACTACGCCGAGGACTCCAAGGCCGGCGTCGACATGAACGTCGTCGCCACCGGCAAGGGCCGCTTCATCGAGCTGCAGGGCACCGCCGAAGGGGCCAGCTTCAGCGAGGAAGAGATGACCGCGATGGTCGGCCTCGCCAGGAGCGGCATCGCCAAACTGGTGGCAGCGCAGGATGAAGTGCTCGCACCGATCCGGGCCCGGGTCGACAACTACGCGCGGGAGCGGCTGAACCGCAAGTTCCGGTGACGGATCTGGACGGCCACTCGAGGCGTGTATCCCCCATGGCATTCGTCGAGGCGTCATGTCGAACGTGACGATGCTCCATGTCGCACGTGACGACGCTCCGTGTCGAACGTGACGATGCTCCATGTCGCACGTGAGGCGTTCGCTCGTGGACAGTGATCCCGCTCCACGCGCGACGTGACGCAATCGCTTCCGACATGTGGAGATCTCACGCACGTCTGCGTCCGCAGGCCACGCGGCATGTGGTGAGTTCATTCATGCGACGTGATGCATCGTCACTTTCGAGATGCCGCTTCATCACTTTCGAGATGCCGCTTCATCACTTTTGAAATGGAGCTTCGTCACATCGCGCGTGGAACATCGTCACATCGCGCGTGGAACATCGTCAGATCCCGCGTGGAGCATCGTCACATCGCGCATGGAGCGTCGTCAGGTTCAACGTGAAACATCGTCAGATTCGACATGGAGCGTCGTCACGTTCGACATGACGCCTCGACGAATGCCATGCGGTTGCCCTTCTCGAGCCGTCTGGCGCGCGCATCTGACCCTGGTGTTACGTCATCAGCGCCGTTGATGATTTTCAACCACTGGTGCGATCGACTGTCATCTCTTTCGGTGAATCAGGGCTCGACGGATCGGCTTCGGCATGCACTGCCACCGCTTTTGTCTCGCCGGAGCGGCGGCTGTGCCGCCGCAGTGCGAAACCGATCAGTGCCAGGATCGTGGCCAGGCACAACCCCACCCCCACCTTCCACGTCCACGGGTCGTACCAGACCCGCACGTCGACTTCCCCCTCGGGCGCTGCAAATCCCAGGAAGCCGCCGTTGACTTCGATCGGGTCGATGCGCTGGCCGTTGCGCGTCACTTTCCAGCCCGGCCACCAGGGGATGCTGCTGACGACCAGCGTGTAGCGCGGGGCGCGGACGTTGAGGCGGTAGTCGGTCGGGGTGGAGCCGGTCAGCTTCACCGCGGCGACGCGGTGATCGGCGCGCGGCGCGAGCAGGTCGAGGCGCATGCGGTCGTTCTCGACCTCGAGCTGCTCCAGCACGGCGGTGTTTTTCCAGTCGTCGTTCGCCTTGAGGCGCTTCGCGAAGGCGTCGTCGCGGAACTCGAGCACGACGTTGTGCACCGGGAAGAAGCGCGGCAGCGCGTCCATGTTGCCGAAGATCCGGCCGTCGCGTCCTTCGTACAGCAGCGGGAAGCGCTCGCGGTCGGGGAGGTCGTGATGGCGGTGGGTGAGGATGTACTTCACGCCGAGATAGTCGAGGACGCGCGTCTCGACGTTCGTCCACTTGGCAAAGTAGTCGGCGGTGTCGTAGCCGGTGAGGTGGCGCAGGATGCCGAGGTAGCGGCCGTTGGCCATCGGGTCGTGCGCGCGGATGTCTTCGAACCCGTACATGGCGGGGGTGTTCTGGAAGAGCTGCGCGTTGGTGCCGACGATGCGGAACGGCTCTTTCTGCTGCGCGCGCAACGACTCGAGCGTGCGGATGGCTGGCGTCTTCGGATACATCCACTTCGACTCGACGGTGGCATTCCAGTCGTGGCCGACTTCCCACAGCTCGGCGATGACCGCCACGAGCAGGAGCATCAATGCGAGCTCGCGCCGCCTGACGATGAAGGCCACCAGCGTCGCCGCCAGCAGCACGGCGATGCTCGGCAGGACGGCCAGAACGGCCGTGTCGATCTGGTGCGGTGCGCGGAAGGGCGAGCGGAGGAAGAGCATCGCCATCACGCCGCACGCGCCGAGGATGCCGATCAGGAACGAGCGGCGATGCCCGCGCTGCACGAGGTCGATCGCCGCCGCGGTCTGAATCGCCAGCAGGAGCGCGAACAACAGGCGCAGGCGCGCGTTGGCCGCCAGCCGGAAGAGGAAGTGGAAGACCTCCACGATGCCGGGCCAGCTCATGAGGATGGCGTAGATCAGCACCGTGACGAGGACGAAGAACATCTCCCGCGAGCGCCAGGCACGCGTGGCAATGATGTGCGCGAGCAGGGTGAACCACGCCGCGATGCCGAGGAAGCCGGCGAAGCCGGTGATCGACTCCGCGTGCGCCGGTCCCCACGGTTTTTCGTGCGGCACCTCGCCGGTGAAATGCGGCTGCAGCAGCACCATGGCCGACGGCCAGTCGGAGTATGGCACGGCGGCCGTGGGGGGATTCGTTTTGAGCTCGTGGTAGCGCTTCGAGCGGGTCAGCGCTTCGGCGAACGGTGCGAGGAGCGGTGCGGCGAGGAGAGCGGCGACCGTCATGATCGCGCCGAGGGTGAGGAAGAATTTCGGCCGCACCACGCGCTCCACGAACATCAGCCAGAGCACGTAGAGCAGGGCGAGGAAGAACGTGTGCGAGGCGGTCTCCGGATGGCCGCCGAAGAGCATCGCCGCCCAGAGCGCCGCGCCGAAGACGAAGCGGCCGAAGGTGACGCGCTCCGCGAGCAGGTCGACCAGGTAGAGCATGGCCGGCAGCAGGCAGGCGCTGGTGATCAGCGGAAAGTGCAGCCAGACGATGATGAAGGTGGAGAAGCCGAAGGCCACCGCCCCGGTCACGCTGGCCAGCTCCGAGTAGCCGCGCTTCCGGCACCAGAGGAACATGAACGTCAGCGCGATCAGGATCTTCATCGCCGCTTCGGCGGTCATGGCCTGGCCGAGCTCGAAGAGCGGCAGCGTGAGGAGGCGCAGCGGCGAGAGCGCGGACGACTGCGGATTGCCGAGCAGCGGATAGCCCGACGCGGCGAAGGGGTTCCAGAGCGGCACCGTGAGGGAGGTCCATCCCTCGCGTACCTGATGCGCCCACGGCACGATCTGCAGCACCAGGTCGTTGATCTGCGAGTTGGCCAGCTCGCGGTCGCGGGTCAGCTCCGACCACGGCGGCAGGATCTTGAGGAAGTCGGCCGGCAGGTTGACGTAGTCCTGCGTGAGCGGCAGGTAGAGGAAGACGAACACCAGCGCGTAGAAGAACGCCGCCACGCGCACCGGCAGCTCGATTCCCCGGCGCCGGGCCAGCCAGACCGCGCCGGCATAAACGGCGCCCACATAGAACCAGGTCGGGTTGAACACGGGCGCGGATGATACGTCAGCGACGGGCGATGACGATCAACGCGGCCGCCGTCAAAAGCGCAACGATTGCACTGACGTAGAAGGTGACCGGCACGTACTCGACCTTCACGACGGCGTGGCCGGACGGCACGGTGAAGCCGAGGAACGCGCCGCGGATGAGCCTCGGCGTGAGGCGTTTGCCGTTGTGCGTCACGCGCCACCCCTTCCACCAGGCGATGTTCGTCTCGATCAGCGCCTGCGCCGGCGCGTGCACCTCGAGGGTCTCCTTGTCGCGGATCTTCACCAGCGCCTGCGAGGAGAAGAAGCGTGGTTTCGCGTTCCTGTTCTCGTAGAGACGGCCGTCTTTTCCTTCATAGACCAGACGGTACGGCAGCGGACGGTCGGCGACGATCCAGCGCGCGCCGACGTAGTCGATGAGCGGCGTCCCGGTATCGACCCACTTGGCGTAGTACTGCGCGGTGTCGAAGCCTTTGGTCTCACGTTGCAGCAGGGCGATGTAGCGGCCGTTGGCCATCGGATCGTGCGCGCGGGCGTCCTCGATGCCGAACATCGCGTTCGTGTTCGGAAACAGATGGCCGCCGATGCCGAGCGTCCTCCACCCCTCGCGGTCCTGCTGCAGCAGCGCTTCGATGAGCGGTGTGCGCGGATAGAGCTCGTCGATGGGACGAATGGGATTCCAGTGATGCGCGGCGAACCAGAGCTCGACGAAGACCGCGGCGAAGACGGCCACGCGCAGCTTGAATGCGAACAGCGCCAGCACGGCCATGCTCGGCAGGAACGCCAGCAGCGCGGCGTTGCGTGCGGCATCATCAGGCCAGGGCGTGCGGATGAAGATCGTGGCCACGATGGCCAGCGCGAAGCCGATGGTCGGGATGCGCGACGCTTTGTCGTTCAGCGCCGCCGCGGTCATCAGCGCGGTCATCAGCATGAACGGCAGCCGCAATCGCGAATGCGAGACGAGCGGCATCAGCGTGCGCAGCGGCTCGCTGAGCGGCGAAAAGTCGTCGAGCAGCAGGAAGAGGATGGCCGTGGCGAGGACGAAGAACATCTCCCGCGACCGCCAGTCGCGGCGCAGCAGCAGACCGAGCCACGCGCCGAGGCCGAGCAGGCCGGCAAAGCCGCAGATCGACTCCGCGGCGGCGGCGGTGCTCCACTCCGGCCCCGGCAGCCTGCCGTAGAGATGCGGATTCGCCAGGAGCTGCAGCGACGGCCAGTCGGAGAACGGAATCCCGGCGTGTGGCCGCGTCTGCAGATCGAGATGCCGCGAGCTTTGCGTCACCCCCTCGGCCACCGGCACGAGGAACGGCAGCGACAGCAGCGCGGCCACCGCGGAGACGGCGATCAGCGTCACGAGGAACCTCTTCGGCCGCTCGGTGAGGACGATCCAGAGCACGTACAGCGAGGCGAAGAAGACGATGTGCGCGGTGGTCTCCGGATGGCCGCCGAAGAGGATCAGCGGGCCGAGGAACGCGGCGAAGGCGAAGCGCCCGCGCGTCGGCTTCTCGGCCAGCAGGTCGATCTGGTACAGCACCGCCGGCAGGAAGGCCGCCACCGTGGAGTGGGGAAAGTGCAGCCAGACGATGAGGAAGGTTCCGAACCCGAACGCCACCGCGCCGGCGATGCTCGGCCAGAATTCATAGCGCCGCCGGCAGTAGAGAAAGGTGAACGTCAGCGCGATCACGATCTTCATCGCCGCTTCGGCGGACATCGCATACGCGAGCGGCAACGGCAGCGCGAGGAGGCGCAATGGCGAGAGCGCCGCGCTCTGGGCATTGCCGAGCAGCGGATAGCCGCAGCCCGAGAGCTCGTTCCAGAGCGGCACTTTGCCCTGTCGCCAGGCGGAACGCACCTGCTCGGCCCACGGCAGCATCTGCATCGGCACGTCCTGCAGCTCGTAGTTCGAGGCCGTCTCTTTGGTGAGCCCCGGCGGCGCGGTGGCAGTCCACGGCGGCACGAACCGGATGACGTCCATCGGCGCATGCACCACGCGCTGCGTGAGCGGCTGCCAGAGGAAGAGGAGCGTCAGCGCGTAGAAGAGCAGCGCCGCGCGGCGGGAGAGGGGGACGCCGAAACGGCGCGCGAGAAAGATCGCGAGCGCGTAGACGACGGCGACGAGGAGCCAGGCGAGGTTCATGGTTTGCCCGTGTGGTGTGGGCTTCCAGCCGACCCTTCGTCTCTCCGCGAGTGAGAGACCGCCTGTTTCAGGCGCGAACGATCTGGACTGCGGTGGCAGCGCCACCGCTCTTCACGCCGCGGAGCGGCGCGCGACTCCGTCGCGTATGTCAGAGCGGTGGCGTTGCCACCGCAGTCCAGATCACGACAGCGCACGCGCAACCTTTTGCGCTTTTTCGAACGCTTCGCGCGGATCGCCCTCGATGATCTCGCGCACCAGTTCGGCCAGCTTCTCCGCATGCGGCGCGAGGTTCTCCCGGTTCGCCTCCAGCACCGGCGCCCAGACGCTGGCGTCGCTGCCGGCCAGGCGGAGGAACGTGGCCAGGCCGCTCCCCGCGAACCGCAGCACGTCGCGATCGGCGAGGTAGGCGGCGAGCGCGGTCGAGAGCACCTGCGGCAGGTGACTGGTCAGCGCGACGCCGGCATCGTGCTCGCGAGCATCGACGCGCGTCAGCACGCCGCCGCAGTCGCGCACGAGCTCCTCCACGAACGGATGCTCGTCATCGACGAACCACCGTTTGCCGGCGAAGAGGTCGCCGCGCGCCGCACGCAGTCCGCTCTCGTGCGAGCCGGCCATCGGATGTCCGGCCACGAACGGCACGCGGGCCACGTCGCGCAGAGGCTGCATGACGCTGGCGACCGAAGTGACGATGCCGCTGGCCGCGTGCATCCGCTGCAGGTCGCGGATGGCCACATCCACCGGCTGCGCCAGCACGAGCACGTCGCAATCACCTTCCACGTCGTCCGCGGCTGCATCGGCGGCGGCAAGGCGGCGGGCGTCCTCGAGAGAGACGTGGGGATCGCGGTAGCGCACATACCAGCCACGGGCCCGGAGGGCGATTCCGATCGACCCTCCGATCAGCCCGAGGCCGGCGATGCACGCGCTGCGCATTACTTCGACATCAGGATCAACGTCCGGTCGACGACCTGCGACGTGGTCACGTCAAAGTAGGGCCGCTGCACGGTGACGCGCGGCCGGTTCGGGCGCGGCTCGATGTCGGCCGCGCGATAGGTGCCGACCGCCTTCGAGACATCGGTCGGCGCGTTCATCTGCTTGAGCACCGGCTCGATGGCGCGGTTGTCGGTCTGCAGGTCGCCGGTGCGGTAGTACGCGGGCGGCTTCGCGGAGCTGAGGTTGTTCGTGGCGTCGGGCGCGACGTTGGGGTAGCCGTACTCCTTCGCGTAGTAGCTCGCGACTTCATCGACGGAGGCCTCGGTGTCGTAGATCGCGATGGGCGGCGGCTCTTCGCTCGGCCGCGCCGTCTTGTGGGCCTGTTTGGTCATCTCGGTGATCTGCCCGAGATACCGCGAGTTCGGGTAGATCACGAAGCTGAATGCCTCCGCCTCGGGCGCGGCTGTTTCGTTTTTCTGGCAGCCGGCGACGAGCGTGAGGGCCATCGCGGCGGCCAGCATGATGCGTACGTTTTTCAGGAACAACGAATCCCTCCAAGGGTGACGAATTGGCGCGAATTATACGGAGCGGCCGTTTCCGGCGTCGGGTCCGGCTTCGAGATAGTCGGCCACCGGGCGGCCGACCACGTCCTCGAAGCGCTGCGAGTACGACTTGATGACGCCCGACGGCTCGTCGAGAAAAATGCGTTCCACGCGGAAAAGCGGCACGAACATCGTCACCAGGTCGATGTTCGGCTCCTCGCCGCGCGCGATCTGCCGGATCCAGTCATCGAACGAATCGAGGTTGATGGCGCGCATCGTCACGCCGGCCGGCGACAGCGCCCGCAGGACGCCGAAGAACTTCTCCTTCGGCGTGATCAGATTCACGATCACGAGCGAGCTCTCGACGAAACCTTCGATCATTCGACCTTCTCGCTCAGTTCAATGAGCACGCCATTGCCGGCGGCGGGATGGAGGAAGGCCACCCGGCAGCCGTGCGCGCCCGGCACCGGCGCCTCGTTGATCAGGCGGAATCCGCGCTCTTTGAGCGTGGCCAGGTGCGCCTCGATGTCGTCGACGCGGAAGCAGAGGTGATGGATGCCCTCGCCTCGCTTCTCGATGAACTTCGCGACGCTGGAATCCGGACCGGTCGGTTCGAGCAGCTCGAGATTCGAATCGCCGACCGAAAGGAACGCCGTCTTCACGCCCTGCGTGGTCACGGTTTCGACGTGCTCGATGGTCAGCCCGAGGGCCTGGTAGATCGCGGCCGCTTCGATGGAACGGACGGCGATGCCGATGTGGTCGAGGGTTGGTTTTTTCATAGCTGTTCAGCTTCTCAGCCATTCAGCTGTTCAGGCGGCCTGAATAGCTGAGCGGCTGAACCACTGAGCGGCTCTATACCCCCTTCACGTCCGCGCCCCAGATGTGTTTGTGCAGTTGCGTCTGAAAGCGCGCCGGAACGCGGTCGGCGAGCATCCATTCGGCGAGGTCTTTCATCGGCAGCTCGCCCCAGACCGGGGAAAAGAGCACGGTCCAGCGATCGAGTTTCTTCTCCCGCACCAGCTCGCGCGCCCATTCGTAATCTTCGCGGCTGTCGATCACGAACTTGATCTCGTCGTGCGGCCGCAGCTGCTCGAGGTTGCTCCAGCGATTCTTCGCCACCTCGGCGGAACCGGGGGTCTTGATGTCGAGGATCAGCCTGGCCCGCTCGTCGACCGCGGTGATGTCGATCGACCCCGAGGTTTCGATCAGCACCTCGAAACCCTCGTCGCAGAGGCGCTGAATGAAGGGGAAGGCCTCGGCCTGCGCGAGCGGCTCGCCGCCGGTCACTTCGACGAGGTTGCAGCCGTAGCCGCGGACGCGCTCGATGATGTCGTCGATCGGCATCCGCTCGCCGCCGGTGAAGGTGTACTCGGAGTCGCACCAGCGGCAGCGGAGGTTGCAGCCGGTCAGGCGGACGAAGACGCACGGCCGGCCGGCGTGCGACGACTCGCCCTGGATCGAAAAGAAGATCTCCGTGATGCGCAGCATCGCGGGGCTCAGTCTATCGCGCGCGAAAGCATGAGATGGGTCTCGGTGCGGCCGCGCTCGACGAAGCCCTCGCGGAACCAGAATTTCTGCCCGCGCGTGTTGTCGAATGCGACCACGAGCCACATCGCTTTGGCGACGTTGGACTCCCGCGCCAGACGCAGGGCTTCTTCGAGCGCGGCGTGGCCGATGCCCTGCCCGCGCACGGAAGGGTCGAGCATCAGCAGGCCGATCCACCAGTCCTTTTCCTCGCGGTAGCCGAAGAGCATGGCCAGGATGCCGAGGAGCTTTCCGTCGCGCCAGAGGCCGAAGGCGTGCTCGCGCTCGGGGACCGCGTCGGCGGGCAGGTGGTGCAGCACGCGATCGGGCGTGGCGTGCGGATCGACGGCCATGAGATCGGCGCAGCGAGCGAAGAGATCGTCGATGGACGGCTGGTCGTCGTCGGAGAGCTCGCGAACCTCGAATCCTTCGATGTGGATCATGCGTAGCGAGTCGGATCGGGCACGCCCGCCTCCTCGAATCCTTTCCGCCGCAGCAGACACGAATCGCAATGTCCGCACGCGGCACCGGAGCGGTCAGGGTCATAGCACGAGTGCGTGATCGAATAATCGACGCCGAGCTCGATTCCGCGGCGGATGATCTCCGCCTTGGTCATGTGCAGTAGCGGCGCGACGAGACGCGGCTCACCGCGCTCGATGCCGCTGCGCGTTCCTTTGAGGATGACCTCCTGGAACGCGTCGATGAACTCCGGCCGGCAGTCGGGATAGCCGGAGTAATCGAGCGCATTGACGCCGATCCAGATCTCCGCCGCCTCGCGCGCTTCGGCGAATCCGACGGCGAGCGAGAGAAAGATCGTGTTGCGCGCCGGCACGTACGTGACCGGAATGCCCGGCGCGCCGACGGCGTCTTTCGGGACCGCGATGTCGCTCGTGAGCGCGCTCGCCCCGAAGACGCGCAGGTCGAGCGCGTGCACGTCGTGCTCCTCGACGCCGATCGCCTCCGCCACCCGCCGCGCCGCTTCGAGCTCCACGCCGTGCCGCTGTCCATAGGTGATCGACAGCGCGTGACAGACCCGCCCCTCGGACTTTGCCATCGCCAGGACGGTGGCGGAGTCGAGGCCGCCGGAAAGAAGAATTACTGCGCGTTGCATGGCGGGGGGCATCGTAACAACGAACGATGAGAGATGAGCGATGAGCGATGAACGACGCGGATCCGCCGTGTTCATCGCTCATCTCTCATCTCTCATCGTTCATCCTTGATCTCTCATCGCTCGCCGTAGAATGGCCCCCCTATGGCCGACTACAGCGTCTACGAGCTCCTCAACCGCAAGCGCCGCGGCGGGCCGCTGGAGACTCGTGAGATCGAGTTCTTCGTCGAAGGATTCACGCGCGGAACGATTCCCGACTACCAGATGTCGGCGCTGCTGATGGCCATTGCCATCAACGGCATGACCGCGGCCGAGATGGCGACGCTGACGCAGGCGATGCTGCGCTCCGGCGAGCAGTGGCACCTGCGCGACAGCTACGAATTCATCGCCGACAAGCACTCCACCGGCGGCGTCGGCGACAAGGTCTCGCTGGTCCTCGCGCCGTGGGTCGCCTCCTGCGGCGTGAAAGTCGGAATGCTTTCCGGTCGCGGCCTCGGGCACACCGGCGGCACGCTCGACAAGCTGGAAGCAATCCCCCGCTTCAACGCCCGTCTTTCCCGCGCCGAGTTCGAACAGAGCGTGGCGGACGCCGGCTGCGTCATCTCGACGTCCACCGAGGGGATCGCGCCGGCCGACAAGAAGGTCTACGCGCTGCGCGACGTCACCGGCACCGTCGAGTCGCTCCCGCTCATCACCGCCTCGATCATGTCGAAGAAGCTGGCCATGGGCGCCTCCGCGCTGATCCTCGACGTCAAAACCGGCAGCGGCGCCTTCATGCGGCTCTATCAGGATTCAAAAGCGCTGGCGCAGAGCCTGATCGCCGCCGCGGCCGGCTCCGGTACGCGCGTCGAAGCGCTGATCACCGACATGGACCGGCCGCTCGGTATTGCGGCCGGCAACTCCAACGAGATCATCGAGACCTTCGAGGCGCTCAAAGGCCGCGGTCCCGCCGATCTCGTGGAAGTCACCCGGGCGCAGGGGGAGCGCATCCTGGTCATGTCGGGCCGCTTCGACGCCGATTCCGCACGCAGCGCTCTCGATGAGGCACTCGCCTCCGGCCGTGCCCTCGAGCAGACCCGCAAATGGATCGCCGCCCAGGGAGGCGACCCCGAGGTGGTCGACAACTACGCGCTGCTCCCGACGCCGCGCTCCACCGTCGACGTGAAGGCGGACCGCAGCGGCTTCGTGACGAAGATCGATACGTATCAAGCCGGCATGTTCACCGTCGACCTCGGCGCCGGCCGCAAGAAAGCGGACGATGTGATCGACTACGCCGCCGGCGTGCTCTTCGTACGCAACGTCGGCGACGAGGTGAAGGCAGGCGACGTCATCGCCCAGATTCAGCTGGGAGAGCGCGAGCGCGACGCGAGCGAACTGCGCGAGCGGTTTGCGGCATTCGTGGAGATCGGAGACGAGGAGCCGGCGAAGAGGCCGCTGGTGCATGAGCTGATCGTTTGAGCGATGAACGATGAGAGATGAGCGATGAACACGCTTCGCGATCGTTCGAAAGCGTTCGCAATTCGAGTCATACGCGTGTGTGCGACATTGCCCCGAAACGATGCGGCGGGCGTAATCCGGATGCAGTTGCTGCGGTCTGGAACGTCTCCCGGCGCGCATTGCCGCGAGGCGTTTCGCTCCCGTTCTGATGCCGAGATGATCAGTAAGATCGAAACGGCGCTCCAGGAGCTCGATGAAAGCCTGTACTGGATGGAGCTGCTGATCGAGGGTGAGATCGTGCCCGCCGCCAGGCTACAGCCGTTGATGCAGGAAGCGGACGAGTTGATCGCGATGGGCGTCGCCTCTGTTCGCACGATCAAGCGCCGTCGCAAGAATTGACTGTTCATCGTTCATCGTTCATCGTTCATCGCTCGATGAAAAGAAGAGTGATCACTCTCGTCTGCGACTCTCTCGGCGTCGGTGAGCTTCCCGACGCCAAAGACTTCGGCGACGAGGGCTCGAATACCCTCGGCCACATCCTCGATAGCCAGCATCCGAGCCTTCCCACCCTCACCCGCATCGGGCTGTTGCATACGCTTCCGACCCCGGCCAGTCCCGACACCCCGGTCAGCGCGTACGGGCGGATGGCGGAGGTCAGCGCGGGGAAGGACACGACCACCGGGCATTGGGAAATGATGGGGCTGGTGGTGACGGATCCGTTCCGCACGTATCCGGACGGCTTTCCGCCCGACGTGATGGACGAGTACGAGCGGCGCATCGGGCGGAAGACGCTGGGGAACAAGCCCGCCTCCGGTACGGTGATCCTCGATGAGCTGGGTGAGGAGCACATGCGCAGCGGCGCTCCGATCGTCTACACCTCGGGCGATTCGGTGTTCCAGGTGGCGGCGCACGAGGAGGTGATCCCGGTCGAGGAGCTCTGGCGGATCTGTGCGATCGCGCGGGAGCTGATGCGCGGGGAGCACAACATCGGCCGGATCATCGCGCGGCCGTTCGTCGGTACGGGCAGGGGTCAGTTCAAGCGCACGGCGAACCGGAAGGACTTTTCGGTGCGGCCGACCGGCGAGACGGTGGTCGAGCGCGCGCACGACGCCGGGCGGCAGGTGATCGGGCTGGGGAAGATTTCCGACATCTTCGACGGCGTGGGGATCGGTCAGGAGATCCGCACCGAGTCGAACTCGGACGGAATGCGCAAGACGATCGATCTGATCCGCGAGTCGGACGCCGATTTCATCTTCACGAACCTGGTCGATTTCGATTCCAAGTACGGCCATCGCAATGACGCGCCGGGATATGCGAAGGCGCTGGAGACGTTCGATGGCGAGCTCGCGGCGCTGCTCGATTCGCTGCGCCGGGACGACCTGCTCTTCATCACCGCCGATCACGGTTGCGATCCGACCGACGTCTCGACCGATCACACGCGTGAATACGTTCCGCTGCTCGTGGCGGGGCCGCGCATCCGCGAGGCGAAGCCGCTCGGCACGCGCAGCACCTTCGCCGACCTTGGCGCCACGATCTGCGAGTACCTCGATCTGTCGCGTGATGGCATCGCCGGCCGCAGCGTGCTGCCGGAACTGGGAGTGAAAGAATGAAACGGACCTTGCTGGCGATCGCCATTGCGCTCGCCCTTCCTCTTTTCGCGCAGGATCCGGCGGCTCGCGTGGCGGCCGATGCGATGGTGCTCGACCGCGTGGCGGAAGCGAGCAAGCGCGATCTGCCGGTCGATCTGCTGCAGCGCATCATCACCCAGGACATCGAATGGCTGCGCGTGCCGCGCGCCGACGGGACGTACGAGTACGCCTCCTACGAGCGCTTCGAGGCGGGCCGCACGTCGCACGACTTTTCGATCCAGCCGCGCGGCGATTCGATGCAGACCGTCGAGACGCGCGGCGCGTTCATCTATCGTGTGATCATCGAGTCGCCCTCGCGCCGGATGATGGTGGCGAAGAATCGCCCGGTCTGGCTCGAACGCGTCGAGATCGAATATCTGCCGCAGGGGTCCCAGCGCTCGGAAACGCAGGTCCTCGAGGTGAAGGCGCTGCTGCAGCCGGGCGAGGTCCGTCCGATCGACATCCCGGTCGTGGCCCGTCAGGCCACGGTGCGCATCCACGCGCGCGCCGAAGAGAAGGGCGGCTACGGCAACATCGTCGTGTCGCTCGTGCAGGCGCGCATCGTCGACAGTCCGAACAGTCCCTACGCCGACGCCGTCACCAGCGCGAAAGCGATCCAGCGAGCGCTCGGAAGCAGTGACGTACCATCCATTCGGGCGATGGCCGCGCGGCTGCGTGATTCGCTCAACCCGGCCGTGCTCGCGACGCCGGTCCGTCCGTCCGCGCCGCCTCCGGTTACGGTGACTCCGCAGCGCGACGCGGCTACCGATCTCGAGCTGTACACGGAGCTGCAGCTCATCGAGGATCTGCTGACGGGGAACGACAACGAGCGGCGGGAAGGGCTCGACAAGCTGCACCAGCTGGTGCGGCGTCTGCGCCGGTAGCGTCACTACGACCACGGACGCCGACCACGATTCGCAACAGGATCGTGCCCGAAAATTGCAACGCGCCGAGCGCGCGCCGCAGCACCCATCGAGGACAAACGCGCCGCACCCCACATTATCAGTGGTTTGACGCGTCAGGGGCCGTAGCGTAAAATGCGCGTCCCTTCAGTTGTTTTCCAGCTTTCCGAAAGGAGCCTCACTTGTCGTCAGTTAAGTTGAGTTTCAAGGTCGGGGAAAAGCTCGTCTATCCGAACCATGGTGTTACGGTCGTCGAGCACATCGGCGAAAACCCGATCATGGGTCCGGGACAGGACAGCTATTACCACCTGCGGCTGCTTGCGAATAACTCGCGGCTGATGGTGCCGATCGGGAACACGGACCGCGTTGGCCTGCGCCGTCTGTACCAGCAGAAAGAGATCAAGGGCCTCATCAGCTTGCTCGAGGAAAAACCGGTCAAGTCGCAGTCGGACTGGAAGGGTCGCTACCGCGACAACCTCGAGCGGATGAAAACGGGTCGCCTCGAAGACGTAGCCGAGGTGCTCAAGAATCTGCACGAGGTGCAGAAGCGGAAGAGCCTGTCGTTCCGTGAGAAAAAAATGTACGACCGCGCGAAGTACCTCCTCGTCTCCGAGGTCGCGATCGTCAAGGGCATCACGGACGAAGACGCGGAGAAGCTCATCCACAAGTCGCTGGATAAGGCGCTCAGCGGTCACTGACCCAACGGTCACTGATCGACGCTGCGCCGCAGTGCTCGGAAGTGCCACCCGCGAGGGTGGCATTTTTGTTTTCCGCGGGCGGGGAGAGCGTCCGCCGTTTAGCGATAGGATGCGTTTGCGATGACCCGCCCCCTGCTCCCCGAGTGGATCCGTGAGAAAAAGCTGAACCTCGCCTCGCTGCGCGACATGAAGTCGATGCTGCGCGAGCGCGATCTCCATTCCGTCTGCGAGTCGCTGGCCTGCCCGAACCGCTCCGAATGTTTTTCGCGCGGAACGGCCACCTTCATGATCCTCGGCGACATCTGCACCCGGACGTGCGGCTTCTGCAACGTCACCACCGGCCGTCCCTACGCTCCGCCGTCGCCGGACGAGCCTCGTGCCGTCGCCGAGACCGCGCGGCGCCTCGGCCTCAAGCACGTGGTGGTGACGTCGGTGACCCGTGACGACCTTCCGGATCAGGGGGCGAATCAGTTCGCCGAGACGATCCGCGAGCTGCACGAGCTGCTGCCCTCCTCCGCCGTCGAAGTGCTGACGCCCGACTTTCGCGGCAACGAAGAGCTGGTGCGCGTCGTGGCCCTGGCGCGGCCCGATTACTACAACCACAACGTCGAGACCGTGCCGCGGCTGTACGACTACGTGCGTCCCGGCTCGCGCTTCGAGCGCTCGCTGGCTGTCCTGCGTGCGGCGAAGAGCGTCGATCCGGCCATCGCCACCAAGTCGGGGCTCATGCTCGGACTCGGCGAGCGGCGCGACGAGGTGGTCGAAGTGCTGGAGCGGCTGCACGAGTCGGGATGCGAGATCGTCACGATCGGCCAGTACCTGCAGCCGAAGCGCGAGAAGCTCGACGTCGTCGAATACGTACACCCCGACGTCTTCGAGGAGTACCGTGTGATCGGCGAGCAGATCGGCTTCCGGGCCGTCTTTTCGGGGCCGTTCGTTCGCAGCTCGTACATGGCGGACGTGGTCGCCGCAACGGCCACTTCATCGTGAGGAGCTCGGCATACACTGAAACTCACTATGCCCAAGCCGCGGGAAATTGATCCGGAGAAGAAAGACGCCGGGCCGTTCTTCGTCACCTATCTGCCGATCTTTCTCGATTACCTGGCCATCGAGAAAGGGCTCGCGAAGAACTCGCTCTCCGCGTATCGCACCGACCTGCGCCACTTCGGGCACTGGCTGCTCGAGCAGCGGCTGGACCTCGAGCGGGTCGAGCGCCTGCATCTCACGAAGTACTTTCAGACCATCCGCGCCGCCGGTATCTCGGCGCGGTCGGTTGCGCGGGCGCTGGCGGCGATCCGCGGGATGTTCCGCTTTCTCGTGGCGGAGCGGCACCTGAAGAAGGACCCGACGGAGAACATCGAGAATCCGAAGCTCTGGACCAACCTCCCCAAGTCGCTCGCGCCGCCGGACGTCGAGGCGCTGCTGGCCGCGCCCGATCGCGACACGCCGGACGGGCTGCGCGACCGGGCCATGCTGGAGCTGCTCTACGCCACCGGGCTGCGCGTCAGTGAGCTGATCAACGTCCGGATCGACGACCTGGTCATGGACGCCGGCTTCCTGCGCACGATGGGCAAAGGCTCGAAAGAGCGGATCGTCCCGTTCGGCGATCAGGCCAGGGACGCCATCCTGGAATTCATGACCAAAGGGCGGCCGGAGCTCGACACGTACGGCGACCCGCACCTCTTTCTCTCCCGGCGGGGGCGGCCGATGTCGCGGCAGGCCTTCTGGATGAAGATCGTGCACCACGCGCGGCAGGCCGGCATCCGCGCGCACATCTCGCCGCACGTGCTGCGGCATTCGTTCGCGACTCATCTGCTGGAGAACGGGGCCGATCTGCGGTCGGTGCAGATGATGCTCGGGCACTCCGATATCTCCACCACTCAGATCTACACCCACGTCTCTCGCGCCCGGTTGCAGAAGATGTACGAGACATTCCATCCGCGTGCGTGAGTGCGCAATCCGCGTGCGTGAGCGCGCAATCTGCGACCGTAACTGTTTCACGGGCATAATCGTCACCACTACGACCGTTCTGACAGGGTCCTGATGAAACGACTCTTCCTCACAGCCATGCTCCTGTCCGCCTCCACGGCGAGCGCGAGCATTGCGATCTTCACCGACGGCCGGAACATGAAGATCGACGCCTACGTCGTCGAGGACGAGACCATCCACCTCCAGTTTGCCGGCGGCGGGCAGATGTCGCTGCCGATGTACCGCATCGACCGGATCGTCGATGACGAGGTGGTGATCGCGGAAGTGGTCGCCGAGGTGAAGAAGGCGGTCGAAGAGGGAGGCGTCTTCCCCAAGCGCTCCTGGCGCTTCAACCCCGACTCGATGCCGCTGTGGAATTCCAAGTACAACGAGCTGATCATCGGCGCGGCGCGTCTGCACGACGTCGACGCCGCGCTCGTCTCCGCGGTGATCAAGGCGGAGTCCGATTACAACCCCCGCATCGTCTCGCACAAAGGGGCCCGTGGCCTGATGCAGCTCATGCCCGCGACCGCCAAACGCTTCGGTGTAACGAATTCGTTTGATCCCTCCGAGAACATTTATGGTGGAACCAAGTATCTTCGGTGGCTGCTGAACAAATTCGACGGCAATGCGGATCTGGCTGTAGCCGCCTACAACGCCGGAGAGGGGAACGTTTGGAAGTACAACGGGGTACCGCCGTTCCGCGAGACCGTGAACTACATCAATCGCATCGCGAAGCACATCCGCAAGGCGATCGAGTCGAAGCACATCGCCGAAGCGCGTCCCTCCGCCGCCACGCGCTGACGCTCCTCGTCGCGCTCTCCCTCTCCACCTCTCTTTTCGCATTCGAGTCGAAGCTCGTCGACGCGTCGGGCAAAGCGGTCGCCGGCGCACAGATCTCGGTCGTGGGGCAGACCGGCTCCGCGCGCACCGACAGCGAAGGACGCTTCACGCTGGCCCCCGATCCTCCGCTGCCCGCCACGCTGATCGTGATCGGCACGCGCGGCGAGATCTATCCGCCCATTTACGTCGAGCGGCTCGCGCCGACGCTCACGCTGCAGGAAGCGTTTCGCGAGACCGTGACCGTGACCACCGGCGCGGCACCGAACATCGAAGCGCCGCCCGCTGCCGCGCCGGTCGTGGTCGGCGGGGAGGAGCTCGAGCAGCGCAAGCCGGCCCACATCGCCGACGCCGTCGCACGAGTCCCCGGCGTGACCATCCGCGGCGAAGGAGCGCCGGCCGTCCCGGTCGTGCGCGGCCTGGCCGGTGGACGGACGCTGCTGCTGGTCGATGATGCCCGCATCGTCGCCGAGCGCCGGGCTGGTCCTTCCGCCACGTTCATCAATCCACTGACTCTCGGCTCGATCGAGATCGCCCGCGGCCCCGGCTCCGTCGCGTACGGCTCCGACGCCATCGGCGGCACGGTGCACATGCGCACGCGCGATCCGATCCCGGGCGCGCCCGGCTTCCGTTACGACGCCTGGAGCGCGTTCGGCGGGGAGACCACCCGCAGCATTTCGGCCGAGGTGACCGAGGATGCGTTCGGCGGAGCGGTGCTCGCGGCGATTCACGTGCGCGCCGCGGACGACCTGCGCGACGCGGACGGCGAGGTCATCCCGAACTCGCAGTTCCGCGATCGCGGGGCGCTGTTTCGCTTCATCCGTGATGCGGACTGGGGCCGCCTGCGGCTCGGCCTCATGACCAGCATCGCCCGCGAGACCGGCGCGCCGTCGACCGACCCGGGCCGTACCTACTATCCGGACGAGCGGGCGACGCTGCTGACGGGGGGCCTCGACCTCCAGCCCTCCGGTTTCTTCGACGTGGCCGCGGTGCGCGCCTCCCTCGGCGCCTACTCCATCACCACCACCCGCGAGCGCTCGGCGACGCAGATCGAATCGTCGGCGGTGAAGGCGCGCGACGCCTCGTTCCGCGTTTCCGTCGAGCATCACGGCGCGAAGGCGCGTTTCGTCGTCGGCAGCGACTTCGTCAGCCGCTTCAATCTCCGCGCGAGCGGCTCCATCGAAGATGCCGATCGCTACGATTTCGGCCTCTTCACGTCGTATGACACGCGCCTCTCGCGGGCACTGCAGCTCGCGGCCGGCGCGCGCGCCGACTACGTTTCGACGCAGAACGAGGGCGGCCACTTTGGCGATCAGTCGATCGACGACGTCGCGCTGTCGGGCTACTTTGCCGCGACCGCCGGACCGTGGAACGGCATCACCGCCACGGCGCAGATCGCGAGCGGCTATCGCGAGCCGACACTCTCCGACCGCTTCTTCCGCGGCGTCTCCGGACGCGGCTTCATCACCGGCAATCCGGCGCTCGAGCCGGAGCGCACGCGCCAGCTCGACGCGGCGGTGCGCTGGAGCGGCTCCCGCACGACCGCGGCCCTCTTTGCCTATCAATACCGCATCCGCAACCTCGTCGAGCGTTATCGCAGCGGCAACGACTTCTTCTTCCGCAATCGCGGCGAAGCCGAAGTGCGCGGCCTCGAAGGGGAGTTGACCACCCGGCTTCCGTTCGCTCTCGAGCTGAACCTCGGTGCGGCCATCGCCCGCGGCGAGGACCTCGGCAGCGGCGCGGCGCTCGACGACATTTCCGCGCCGGTCGTGCACGCCGGCCTCCGCTGGGCTGCCGAAAGCGCCTCCGTTTTCCTCCTCGGCTCCGCCTACGGCCGCGACGAATATCCCGGTCCGGTGGAAGTGGAGCGGCCCGGCTACGTCACGATCGACGTCGGCACCGGCTGGCGCGTCTCCGATCGGTTCGAGCTGCGCGTGGCGATCCACAACCTCACCAACGTGGATCGCTTCGGATCGGCCGACGCCGCATCGGTGCACGCAGCGGGACGCAGCTTCATCATCGGCATCAACCGGTGAATCAGACGGCAGCGGGCGTTTCTTCGAGCACCGGCTCCACTTCGAGCGGCGCCTTGAAACCGTCGAAGCGCAGCACCATGACGGTGCGATCGTCGTCCGCGGGGCGGCTGCCGGAGTGGCGTGCGACGGCGTCGAGGATGCCGTTGCGGATGGCGCTCGGCGAGCGGTCGGTTTGCGAGGCGAGGAACGCCTCGAGCTGATCGAAGCCGAGCGGGTCACCGTTCTCGTTCTGCGCTTCGACGATGCCGTCGGAGAGGTAGACGATCGTGTCGCCTTCCTGCAGCTCGA
This sequence comes from Thermoanaerobaculia bacterium, assembly GCA_036398925.1. Lineage (GTDB taxonomy): Bacteria > Acidobacteriota > Thermoanaerobaculia > Gp7-AA8 > Gp7-AA8 > DASWOB01. Next base: position 71,047 of record DASWOB010000095.1, on the reverse strand, counting down.
CTTCGACCGTGGAGGTCAGCAGCTCGCTGCGCACGCCCAGCGGCAGCGACGGCGACTCGATGGAGCGGGTGGTGGTGGCCCCTTCGCGCAGCAGGTAGGGGTAGAGATGGCCGGCGTTGGTGTGGCGGATCGTGCCGCGCTCGAGATCGAAGATCGTGAAGGCGAGGGTCATGAACGCGCGTCGCTCGGTCGAGCGATAGACCAGCTCATTCAGCCGGCGGAAGAGCGAGGTCTCGTCGGCTCCCTCTTCGACCAGGGTCGTCATCGCCGCCTTGACCATGGCCATGACCAGGCCGGTGGAGAGGCCGTGTCCCGAAACGTCGCCAATGGCCACCGCCAGGCGGGTCTTGTCGAGATTGAAGACGTCGTAGTAATCGCCGCCGATCGAGGTGGTCGGCTCGAAGTGCGCGGAGAACGAGACACCGCGGAAGAGCGGCCCTTCCTTCGGCAGGAGGTTGCGCTGGATGGTGGCGGCGATCGCGATCTCGCTCTGCAGGCGCTCTTTCTCCGCGACCGTGGTGAGCAGCGAGGCGATCGACTCGGTCATCCGGTCGAACGACTGCGCCATCGCCCCCAGCTGATACGACGGCTTCATCCGGATGCGGTACGAGAAGTCGCCGCGCTCGACCGCCTTGGTCCCCTTCTCGATGCGGTTGACCGCGCGTGAGATGGAGAAGATCAGCACCGCCGCGAAGGCGGTGGCGACGAAGTACATCAGCATCAGCGCGGTGGTGAGGCCGATGATGATCGTGAAGATGACTCGCATGATCTGCGAGTTCGTCGCCCCGCCGAAGTAGAACTGGATCAGGTTGCGGAACGGGTTCGAGATCAGCGTGAACAGCCGCTTGGCCGGATCGGGCTTGCCGCTGCTCCAGTCGATCAGGCCGTTCTCTTCGGTGATGTCGTAGAAGTAGATCCGGTTCCAGCGCAGGCCGCGCTCGCGGAAGTCGGTGAAGTCGCGGTCGTCGCTCTGGATCGAGAACCCTTCGCCCTCGCGGGAGGCGATGTCGGTGCGCACCACCATGCCGCTGCGCTCTTCGATCTGGCGCGCCCACTTGTCGTCGAGCCGCAGCGCCAGCACGACCGTGCGTGATTCGTCGTCGAACATCGGGTACTGCCGGGCGGAGACGAGCAGCGGCTCTTTGTCGCGGAGGGCGAGGCCGCTGTAGGTGGTCGAGCGCAGCCACTCCGGGATCCCTTCGCCACTTGGATTCTCCGTGTCGTAGATCTCGATGCCGTCCGAGCGCGGCCGGCGTCCCTGCAGCGCGTACTCGCTGTTGAGCGCTTCGAGCTGCCCGAGGGAAGCCTGTCGCTCGAACTTGAACGCGGTCTGGCTGGCCACCCCGGCGATGACGTAGAGGATCGCCACGAGCAGGATCGCGAAGAGGGCGAACGGCAGGACGCCGATCATGATGTAGCTCAGGAAGAGCCGGCGGCCGACGGTCCAGAAGAGCTGGCGGAGCAGGAAGCGCGCGGCCAGCGCGAAACCGTAGAGCGTGAGGCCGATGACCACCAGCCACGCCAGAAAGGCGACGAAGGCCAGCGGGCCGGAGGTGTAGCCGATCCGGTCGAGGAGCCGGTCGATCTGGTCGATGATGACGATCGTGCCGACACCGATCAGCCAGACGAGGAACGCCGGCGAGAGGCGCCGCTTCCGGACCGGGGTCGGGTCGTTCATCTGGAGGGTCATCATGACGGCCGCGTCACTGCGGCGCAACTTCTACTACGGGTGGCCGCGATACGGGTTGCGCCGGAGGGGGGAAATTCCGCGGGCGCGGCCGTTGTCTTCAGCTTCGGTCCTTCCGGAGCCGCAAAGATGATCAAAGCCACGCGTCTCGCTCTCGTCCTCTCCTTCGCGGTGCTCGTCGCCGACGCTGCTTCCGCCGCGTGCGTGAACCGCTTCGTCGCCCGCACCGAGCGCGGCCGTCCCCACCAGATCCTGACCCTCCTGACCGGCAAGTTGACGTTTCAGGAAGCGCAGGCGCTGGCGAAGGCCATTCAGGCAAAGTCGGCCCCGCCGCTGGAGATCGTCGACGCGAGGGGGAAAGTCGTGGCCCGTCAGTTCGGCGAGCTGAAGGTCGTCCGCCCCATGCCGGTCGGCTGCGACGGCAAGACCTCCGGCGTCGTCATCGTCGCCACCTTCCCGCTGGTGACCGTGCCGAGCGGCAAGACGCTGGTGAAGCTCGACGCCAACACGACCGTCGAGTTCGAAGAGCAGAAGGACTAGCCAGCCGCTCAGCTTCACAGCTGTTCAGCTATTCAGGCCGCCTGAACAGCTGAATAGCTGAGCAGCTGAGGAGCTGAGCAGCTGAGCAGCTCTACTCTCCCCGCCAGACCGGCTTGCGCTTCTCCACGAAGGCGTTCAGCCCTTCGTTGGCGTCGCTGGTCTGCATCAGCTCGTCGAGGTACAGCCGCTCGACCGCTGCCAGCCGTTCGTCGAAATCGGCGCTTTGCGCGATGCGGAACGCTTTCTTCGCGAAGCGGATCGACGACGCGCTCTGGCGATAGAGGCGCTGCAGCCACTCATCGGACCGCGTATCGAACTCCCCGGCGGGGAAGAGAGCGCTGGCGAGGCCGATCCGCTCCGCGGTCGCGGCATCGATCGGATCGCCGGTGAGCAGCAGCTCCAGTCCTTTGCGCGGCATGGTCTGCCGCGAGAGCTGATAGGCGGCCACGGGAGGGAAGACGCCGAGGTGAATCTCCGGCTGGCCGAACTGCGCGCGGTCGGAAGCGAGGACGAAGTCGCACGCCATGGCCAGCTCGCAGCCGCCGCCGAGGGCCGCGCCGCGCACCAGAGCGACCGTGACGAGATCGAGCCTGGCCAGCATCCGGAAGCAGTCGTGAAAGAGCCCGAGCATCGTGGTGACGCGCTCGCCGAGGTGATCCTGCACGCTCGCGCCGGCGGAGAAAGCCTTCTCGCCTGAGGCCTCGATGATCAGCGCGTGGCGGTCGTTCGGGATGCGCGCCAGCGCCTCGCGCAGCTCCCCCAGCATCTCGACGTCGAGGATGTGCAGCGGCGGATCGTTGAGGGTGATGTGGTACGCGTTCGCGTCGGACCAGAGGGTGATTTTCATGGTGGCGCGGATTCTACGCGCGGCGGGGATGGGGACTGGCTTCCGCCGAACGATGAACGATGAGAGATGAACGATGAACGTGCGAGCGGCAGCTACAGTTCATCGCTCATCTCTCATCGCTCATCGCTCGCTCTATCGCGTGGCGCGCTTCTTCGGCGTACTTCCGGTGAGCTCCGACCACATCTCCAGCGAGTGATCGGTCAGCACGAACAGCTTCCCTCCTTCAACAGCGATCGAGCGGACGACGGAGGGCGTTTCGCTCGATGGCGCGCTGCTCCACGCCGGAAGCGTGAAGAGCTCCGGCGATGCGCCGCGTCCGCTGACGACGGCGCAGTTGCCGTCGATGCGGAGGCGCTGGGCGTCGTTCGGCGTGGCGGCTGCGAGCTGCTCGCCGCTGGCGGTGAGGGTCGTTTCGTTGAAGGCGTAGACCTTGTCGGCGAGGACGTGCAGCGCGCCATTGGCGAAGGCCAGCGACACCGCGCCGGCCGGTGAAGCGGCGGCGACGACCTGCGAGGGGCGCAGCGGGTCCGAGATGTTGTAGACGCGCATCTCGTTCGGCAGGCGGAAGAGGGCGTAGGCGCGCGCGCCGGAGGTGACGACGTCGATCATGCCGCCGCTCAGCGACGACGTGTTGGCGAGCGAAGCAGGATCGAAGATCAGCGTCTTCTTCTCGCACGCGCCGGAGAAGCAGCCTTTCGAGATCGCCACCCAGACCGCGTTGCCGGCGGAGCCGATGTTCAGCATCTGCGCGTCGGTGCCTTCGTTGATGGTGATCTGCGCGAGCGGCGCGCCGTCGCGCGACCACTTCGCCACGACGCCGTTGGAGGCGAGGGTGAAGAGCGCCCCCGCGGCCGCGGTCGCGTCGAGCAGACCGGCCGGGCGGATGCGGGTGATGAAGTGCGGCGTGGCGCCGCGTTGCGTGTCGTAGATGTCGACGCCGTCGCGTCCGAAGAGATACGCGCGGCCGGCGCCGGCCACGACGCGGGTGTGGAAGCGGCTCGGGTTGGCCGCCTCGAGGCGGGCCGGCAGGCCGCTGCGCGATTCGTACGCGACGGTGGTGATGCCGCTGGCACTGGCGATGGTCGCGGTCGTGCCGGAGACGTGCAGTTGCGTTCCGCCGGCGCCGGCGAAGCTGCGCAGCCGCGCGCCGGTGGCCAGGTCCCACACCGCCAGCTGGTCGCTGGTCAGGGCCAGCAGCCGATTGCCTTCGATGCGCAGCGACGGGCTGATGGTGATCAGCGAGTCCTTCAGCACCGAGACGTTGCCGGTGGCGAGATCGACCACGTTGATGCCGCGGAAGGTGGTGATGGCGGCGCGGCTGGCGCCGAGGGCCAGCGTGCCGTTCGCGGCGCCGGGGATCTCCACGACGCGCGTCGGCGCGACCGCCAGGTCACCCGTCGCGTAGTAGCGGAGCGTGGTGTTGCCGCTCTCCGGATCGACCGACACCGTCGCGAGCGCCGTCCCGTTGCGCACCAGACGCATGGCCGTGCCGGTGAGCTTCGTCTTCGTCGACGCGCCGCCCGGCACGAGGTTCACGCGCCAGAGCGAGTCGTCTTCGAGCAGCGCGAAGGCGAGCGCGGTGTGCATCAGCGCCGCGGCGCGCACCGGCAGGTCGAGCTCCGCGGTGGCGAGGTTCTGCGGCGTCGACGGGGCGACGTCCCACAGGAAGAGGGAGGTGCCGTTCGCCGTCAGCAGGAGTCCGTTGCCGTCGAGCAGCGTGTGCCGCGCCTCGGACGCCCAAGTCCGCCGCGGATTGAGCGAGCCGTCGCCCGCCAGCTCGTACTCCGTGATGCCGCCGGCCGGCATCGCGTTCGTGCCGTAGACGCGGTTCATCAGCAGGGTCGAGGTCGTGCCGCCGTTCGGCTGGATGTGCAGCGGATAAGGGGCGGTGAAGTTCGTGAGGTCGTACGTGATCAGGCCGATGTCACCCGCGGCCACGTAGGCGCGATTCGATGCGAGCGCGATCGCGGAGATGCGGTTCACGTTGCCGCCGCTGATCGGCAGCACGTCCTCGAACAGGCCGGCCGGCCGCGTGGCGAGCGAAAAGTCGATCGCGCGCAGGGTGCGATCGCGTCCGGCCACGAAATGGATCTCGCCGGCCAGCGTGCCGAATGCCGACGCACCGTACGGCTGGGTGGTCTCTTTGACCGTCCCGCTGAAGACCTCCGTGCTCTGGCCGTCGGAGATGTAGAGCCGGCCGTTGGTGGCGTTGACGGAGCTCGCGCCCGGCAGCGACTCGATGGCGTTGACGTGCTGCGGCAGCGCCGGCGAGACGAGGGTGAACGCGTGCACGCTGCTGTCGCCATCGGCGGCGTAGAGCGTGTTGCCGGCCGCGGCCAGCGAGGTCACGTTGTCGTTCGAGGTCGGGAGCGTGGAGACGTTGGTGCGGACCGGATTCGCCGGCTCCAGCAGATCAAAGTGCGCGAGCCCGTTCGACGTCGCGACAAAAAGGTACGAGCCGGCAAAGTGCAAGTCGTTCACGTTGCCGCCCGCCTCGACGCTGCGGACGAGCTGCAGCGTGCGGCCGTTCTTCCTCACGATGACGATCTTCGAGCCGCTCCCGACGTAGACCAGCCCGTTGTGCGGCCGCGCCACGCGCGTCGTGCCGGGGATGGCCAGCGAGGCCACCAGTGCCGGTGGATCGATCGTGCGGTCGAGCAGCTGCACGCCGTACGAGGTGGCCACCCAGAGATCGGCGCCGTCGACCGCCACGTCGAGCACCGACGCGCGGAAGGGCATCGAGGTGCGAGGAGCCCACGAGCACTGGGGATAGATGGGGAAAGCGAGAACCGAGAGAAAGAGGAGGACCGCAACACGCCCGCGCATAGTTTGGGGAGATTGTACCGGAGGCCTCCGGTCGTCTCCTCGTGCGTGGGTTAGTCGAGCAGCGCGAGAGCCTTCCGTACGTACGAGGGATGGGGGATCTCACCGAGCGTTTGGCGGTCGATCCAGCGGTATTCGCCGGCTCGCGGGCGTTTGGCGACCTCCGCCCGCCACACCTCGAACTCGATCCGCCGTGTGGTCACGGTGTGGCGCACTTTGCCGAGCAGCTCGCGCCGTTGCGCGTCGAGGGGTGCGCCCGTCAGGAGCTGCGTGTCGCCGTGGGGGAGGTGATACATCGCCGACATGAGCGGCCCCGATTCGAGGCGCATCAGCACGCGCCCTTTGCTGTCGGAGATCACGTACAGCGGGATGTTCAGCGCGCGCGTGGCCGGCTTCTCTTTCGGCCGCGGCAGCTCGTCGACGAGCCCTTTCGCCAGCGCCACGCAGTGGGTGCGCACGGGGCAGATCGGGCAGGAGGGGTTGCGCGGGGTGCAGATCAGCGCGCCGAGCTCCATCAGTCCCTGATTGAGCATGCGCGGCGAGCGGGCCTGCTCCACCAGCGCTTCGGCGTGCAGCCACGGCGTTTCCACGGCGAACAGGCGCGCGGTGAGGCGTGAGACGTTGCCGTCGACGATCGGGGCGCGCTCGTTGAAGGCCACCGAGCGAATCGCCCCGGCGGTGTAGCGGCCGATGCCGGGGATGGTCAGCAGCTGTTCGACCTCGCGGGGGATCACCCCGCCGAAGCGCTCCACGACGTCGGCGGCGCCGGCGCGGAGCATGCGTGCGCGGCGGTAGTAGCCGAGGCCCGACCAGGCGGCCATGACGTCATGGTCGGTGGCGGTGGCGAGGGCGTGAAGGGTCGGAAAACGTTCCAGAAATCGGGGGAAATAGCGGAGCACGACCTCCATCCGGGTCTGCTGCAGCATGACTTCCGAGACCCAGACGTGGTATGGGTCATAGGCCGCCCGCCACGGCAGGGAACGCTGATGGCGCGCGAACCATGATTCGATGCGCTGTGCGATTTTGGCAGGGTCTGGAGCTTGCAACCGGCCGATCTTGTATTCTTCGGGTCGTTTCAGCAAGGGGATGCAATGAGTGATCAGGTTCCGTCGAACGACGCTGAACAGGGCAAATACGTGTACTGCATCATCAAGACCGACCTGCCGAAGGATTTCGGCGGGGTCGGCATCGGCGGCCGCGGCGACCGCGTCTACACCGTGCATTACAGAGAGTTTTCCGCCGTCGTCTCCAACTGCCCGCTGATCGTCTTCGACCCGACCCGTGAGAACGCCCTGGCCCACGAGCATGTGAACGAGCTCGTGATGAAGGATTTCACCGTGCTGCCGATGTCCTTCGGCACCGTCTTCCGCACCGAGAACGACATCAAGGAGTTCCTCAAAGGAACGTACGAAGCGCTGAGCGACGTCCTCCAGAAGATGGAGGGGAAGATCGAGTTCGGCCTGAAGGTGAACTGGGACAAAGACCAGGTGGTGCGGGAGATCGAGCAGGAGAACGAAGAGATCCGCCGGCTGAAGGAAGAGATCTCCTCGAACACATCGACTTCCACCTACTTTTCGCGGATGCAGCTCGGCCGCGTCGTCGAATCGGCGCTGCAGGCCAAGGCCGATGCGTATGTCACCGAGATCTACGAAGCGCTGCGCGACGCCGCCATCGCCTCCCGCTCGAACAAACCGATCGGCGACAAGATGATCATGAACGCCGCGTTCCTCGTGGAGCGCGACAAGACCAAGGCCTTCGACGATCAGATCTCCGAGATCGCCAAAAAGTACGAGAACAAGCTCTCGTTCCTCTACACGGGGCCGTGGCCGCCGTACAACTTTGTGAATATCCGGCTGAAGCTGGAGCGGGCGGAAAGATAGCTGCACAGCTACTCAGCCGTTCAGCTGTTCAGGCCGCGAGCGCGGCGTACACTGCCTGAGTAGCTGAGTAGCTGAGTAGCTGAACGGCTGAATCGCTCAAAAACATGGCCTTTCTCCTCGACGACATCCTCCTCCTCCCGATCACCGGGCCGATCGCCGGCTTCCGCTGGGTCATGCACACGATCCAGAAGCTGGCGGACGAGGAGTTGATGAACGACCAGCCGTGGAAAGAGCGGCTGATCGAGCTGCAGATGCGGCTCGAGGTGGGCGACATCAGCGAGGAAGATTACGTGGCCGAGGAGCAGGTCATCTTTCAGGCGCTGCGCGACATCCGCGCGCGGCGCGAGGCGATCGCCCGGCAGATGGCCGCCGAGCGTGGCGAAGACGAAGGTGGCATCGGCATTTATACCGGCTACGGCGAGCGATGATCGTCGAGAGATGAGAGATGAGAGATGAGAGATGAGCGATGAACCGGGCGGACGCTCATCGCTCATCTCTCATCTCTCATCGCTGTCCACCCGAAGAGTTGTTCTTTTCGGCGGCAAAGGCGGCGTCGGCAAAACCACCCTCTCTTCGCGTGCGGCGCTGCATTTTGCCGAGACGCGCCGGGTCATCCTCTTCACCACCGACCCCGCTTCGAACCTCGGCGACCTGGCTCTGCCGGCATCCCTGACGGTCGAATCGGTCGACGCGGAGACGCTCTACTCGCGCTTTCTCTCGGAGAACCTGGCGAACCTGCTGGAGATCGGCGATCGCGGGACGTACCTCGATCGCGAGGAGCTGCGCCGCTTCTTCGAGCTCTCGCTGCCGGGGATCGACGAGCTGATGTCGTGGATGCGCATCGGCGAGCTGGCCGAGGCCAATCCCGATGCGCTGATCGTCGTCGATACCGCGCCGACCGGTCACACGCTGCGGATGCTCTCCTCCGCCGAGCACTTCGCGCAGTTCGCGGAGGCGCTCGACGCCATGCAGGAGAAGCATCGGGCCATGGTCCGGCAGTTCACCCGCCGCGACGTGCGCGATGCGCTCGACACCTACATCTACGACTTTGCGGACCAGGCGAAGGCGCGCCGGGAACTGCTCAACGACCCGGCCCGGGCGGCCTTCATCCCGGTGCTCCTCAGCGAGCCATGGGTGGTCGAGCAGACCGTCCGCCTGATCGCGGAGGTGCGGGAGGAGGGGATCGACGTCCCGTTCGCGGTGCTGAATCGCGCGGTGCTGAAGGTGGATTGCCCGCTGGACGAGCGTCGTGCGCAGCGAGACGCGGAGGCGCGGGAGAAGGTGGGCGTGCCGGTCGCGGACCTCGCAAGGTTCTGCGAAGAAGCTGGTGTGGTGTCGGCTTCCACCGTATCCGTCCCCCAGGGGTGGGCTGGGATCCCACACCACACGAAGCTCACCTTCTTCGCCGGCAAAGGCGGCGTCGGCAAGACCACCACCTCGTCCTCCATCGCCCTGCAGCTCGCGCAAGCAAACCCGCGGCAGAAATACACCCTCATTTCCGTCGACCCCGCCCACTCCCTCCGCGACGTCTTCGCCCACGAATCGCCGCCCCCCAACCTCACCGTAGAGACCATCGACACCCGCGCGAAGTGGCGCCGTTTCCGCCAGTCCCTCGGCGGCGAGATCGAGCGGGCCGTGGAAGGGCTCGCCCCGGGCGGTTTCTCGCTGAGCCACGACACAGAGGCCATGCGGCGCTTGCTCGACGTCGCCCCGCCGGGTGCGGACGAGATCTTCGCCATCACCCGCCTCGCAGACCTGATCGGCGAAGAGACGCAGGTGCTCGTCGACACCGCGCCAACCGGTCATTTCCTCCGCCTGCTCGACCTCCCGAAGAGCGCCGGCGAGTGGGTGCGCGAGCTGATGCGCATCCTCCTCAACTATCGCGATCTCGTCGCCCCCGGCTCGCTCGGCGAGGAGCTGGTCAACGCCTCGCGCGCCTTCAAGGAGCTCGACGCCACGATGAAGTCGGAGCGCACCACCGTCATCGTGGTCACCCGCCCGGAGCCGATCGTCGTCGCCGAAACGCGACGACTCATCGCCGCCATCGAAGAGCGCGGCCTGCGGGTGGGGGGCATCGTGGCCAACTACGTCACTCCCGAAAACGAATGCGCCTGCGATCGTGGGACGCGCGCCGGTGAGCTCGCGGCGCTCGCACCACTCGGCGAGAACCTGATGCTGATCGAGCGCCGCGACGAGCCGGTCACCAGGCTCGCCGAACTGGCGACGCTCGTTCCGATACACTGACGCAACGTGAGCGTGCTTTACGTCTACGCCGTGACGCGCCAGCCCGCGACAGCCGACGTCGAGGCGGTCGATGGCTCGCGGCGCTTCGATAGTGTCTCGATCGACGACATCGCCGCCGTGTTCACTCCCGTCGCCGAAGAGGCGTTCTCGCAGGCGGTCATCGACCAGCGCGCCAACGACCTGGAATGGCTCGGCGCGATCGGCTACCGCCACCAGGCCGTCGTTGCGGAGCTGATGAAGCAGACCGCCATCGTCCCGCTGCGCGCCTTCACCCTCTTCAGCAGCGCCGAAGCGCTGCGCGCCTACCTGCACGAGAACCGCGAGCTGCTGGCGAAGACGCTCGACCGTTTGGACGGTAAGCAGGAGTGGACGCTGCGCCTGGAGATCGACCCGGAGCGCTTCAACGCCTCGATCGTCACCCGCGTGGCCTCGCTGCGTGCATTGCAAACGGAGATCGAATCGGCTGCCGCCGGCAAAGCGTTCCTGCTGCGCAAGAAACTCGAAGAGCAGAAGAAAAGCGCCGCGCGCCAGGCCGAGCACGACCTGCTGGCCGAAGTCGAACGCGAGCTCCTCGGCCGCCTGAAGTGCGAGTCGATCGCCGAGACCCGCGAACGCCGCGGCGGCGCCTTCCCGCAGATCAACGTCCTCATCAACCGCGACGAGGAACCGGCGTTGCAGGCATTGCAGGATGAACTGCTGGCCCGCTACGAGCCGGAGGGGGTGGTGGTGGGGGTGACGGGGCCGTGGCCGCCGTACAGCTTTGCAGGAACGAGCGATGAACGATGAGAGATGAACGATGAACGGGACTGACGCGGAGCGTGTTCATCGCTCATCTCTCATCACTCATCGCTTCCGAATCCACTATGCCTGACGACCAGATCGAAGAACTCGCCCTGCTCGAGACGCTCGACCACCTGCTCGACCGCGGGGTGGTGATTGCCGGCGAAGCCGTGATCTCCATCGGCGACGTCGATCTGCTCTACCTCGGCCTCAACGTCATTCTGGCCAACGTCGATGCGGTGATCCGCACGAGCCGGCCGAAATGAAGTCGATCGTCATCGGCGCGCACCTGCGCCGCGAGGACGTCGAGCCGCTGGCGCGGGCCATCCCCTCCGCCGATCTCTTTCTCAGCGCGGTCCCGGTCGCGGAGCAGCAGGCGCTCGGCGATCGCGAGCTGCTCCTGCACGTGGCGCAGACGCGCGCGCGGCTGCTCGAGAAAGCGACGTTCCTGGCCATCCGCTACGGCTTCACCATCTCCAGCGACGACGACGCGCGGGCCAGGACCGCCGCGCATGTGGCGCAGTGGAAGGCGACGCTGGAGGCGCATGGCGACCGCGTGGAGATGACGCTCAAGGTCGCGGCGGCGTCACCGCGTGCGCGGCCGGATCGCCGCGAGTTCACCAGCGGCGCGGAGTACCTGAAAGCGCTGCACGCGGCGACGCACGGGGCGAGCGTCGATCCGCAGTTCGGGGAGCAGGTCGAGCAGCGGATGGTGCCGCTGGCCGTGCAGCATCGCTGGAGCCATCGCGACGAAAAGTCGATCGAGCTGGCGATGCTGGTCGACCGCGCGTCGATCGATCAGGTCCGCGAAGCGGGGGAGGCGCTCAAGGCCACCGGCGTCGCCTTTCTCCTCTCCGGACCGTGGCCGCTGGAGGTCTTTGCCGATGCTGATCGCGAATGAAGAAAAAGAGCTGCGCGAGGCGCTGACCTTCACCGAGTCGGTGGTGCCGGAGCGCATCTCCGCAGATTCGGAGATCGTCGAGAACGGGCTCGCGAAACTGGTGCTTTCCATCATCGAGCTGGTGCGCCGTCTCCTCGAGAAACAGGCCCTGCGGCGCATGGACGCCGGCAACCTGACGGACGAGGAGATCGAGAGGCTGGGCAACGCCCTGATGAAGCTCGAGGAGAAGATGGCGGAGCTGAAACGGACCTTCGGCCTCTCCGACGAGGACCTCAACCTGAAGCTGGGGCCGGTAAAGATGTGGGAGTAAACCATTGACTCGCACGCCGCACATCCGGTACACGTCTGACCATGGCAATTGACGATCGGGGAGCGCTCCAGCGCCAGCCGCAGGGTCTGGTGGACATCCTCGACAAGATTCTCGACAAGGGGCTCGTCGTTGCCGGCGACGTGAAGGTGTCGCTGGCCAACGTCGAGCTGCTGACCATCCAGCTGCGCCTGGTCATCTGCTCGATCGACAAAGCAGAGGCGATCGGCATCAACTGGTGGCGCTCGGACCGCTTCTATTCGAGCGATCCGCGCGCCCTCCGCGGCGGCGCCGACGACGTGGACGCCCTCCGCGATCGCGTGGCCGAGCTCGAGCGGCAACTCAACGCAGGCAAGACCCTCCCTGAGAGAGAGGAAAGGTAGGTAATTCATGGCTGTCGAACGCGCACCGGGCGGTACGAGTCTCATCGATGTCCTCGATCGAATTCTCGACAAAGGCATCGTCGTCGACGCCTGGGTCCGCATCTCGCTCGTCGGCATCGACCTGATCACGGTCGAAGCCCGCGTCGTCATCGCCTCGATCGATACATACCTGAAGTACGCCGAAGCGGTCGGTATCACCTCGACCGTCGCCCGTCCCTCCCTCGGACCCGGCGAAGGTGGCGGCGGCATCGGCACCGGCACCGGCGTGGCTACGCCGACCGGCACCACCCGCCCGTAGTTCTTCGCCCTGGTTCGGTCAGGACGCGGTCGATTCCCGGCGCGACACGGGTGATTCTCGCCGGGACACAGTTGATTCTCGGCGAGACACACTCGATTCTCGCCGGGACACACCTGATTCTCGCCGGGACACAGTTGATTCTCGGCGAGACACAGTTGATTCTCGGCGAGACACACTTGATTCTCGCCACGACACACCTGATTCTCGGCGAGACACGCCTGATTCTCGCCACGACACACCTGATTCTCGGCGAGACACGCCTGATTCTCGCCACGACACACCTGATTCTCGGCGAGACACACCTGATTCTCGCCAGGACACGCTTGGTTCTCGCCGTGACACGCCCGGTTCCCGCCCCGCCGGGCCCGTCTCTCCCCTGGCCCTCAGCCCTACTTCAGGTACCGGTCGAACCACTCCCCGACGGTCTGGTACCAGAGCTTCGAGTTCTGCGGCTTGAGCACCCAGTGCCCCTCGTCCGGAAAGTAGAGCAGCCGTGAGGGGACGCCGCGGCGCTGCAGGGCGGTGAAGAGCTGCAGCCCCTCGCCGATCGGCACCCGGAAATCGAGCTCACCGTGCGTGACCAGGGTGGGGGTGGCGAAGTTTTTCGCGAAACGGTGCGGCGACCACTTTTCGTACTGCTCCGGGTTGTCCCACGGCGTGCCGCCGAACTCCCATTCCGGGAACCAGAGCTCCTCGGTCACGCCGTACATCGATTCGAGGTTGTACACGCCGGCGTGCGAGACCAGCGCTTTGAAGCGGGTGGAGTGGCCGAGGATCCAGTTGACCATGTAGCCGCCGTAGGAGCCGCCGGCGGCGCCGAGACGGTTGCCGTCGACGAACGGCATTGCGGCGAGGGTGTCGACGCCGTTCATGATGTCGGTGTAAACGCGGCCGCCCCAGTCCTGCGAGATCTGCTCGACGAACTGCTGGCCGAAGCCGGTGGAGCCGCGCGGGTTCGGCATGAGGATCACGTAGCCGCGCGCCGCGAACGGCTGCGGGTTCCAGCGGTACGACCACGACTCGCTCCATGCCCCCTGCGGGCCGCCGTGGATCAGCACGAGGGCCGGGTACTTTTTGGACGGGTCGAAGTTGGGCGGCTTGATGAGGTGCCCCTGCACGCGTGCGCCGTCGGCGCCGGTCCACCAGAGGTCGGACGTTTCGCCGAGGGAGAGCTGGGCGAGGAGCGCGTCATTCTCGGTGGTCAGCTTCACCACCTTGCCGCTCGTGTCGAGCGAGTAAATGTCGTCGGGCCGGCGGAGGGTGGACATCGCAAAGTAGATCGCGTTCCGGCCCGCGTCGATGTTGTGGGCGGCGCCGGCGTTGTGGATGACGGTGGTCTTGCCGTCGAGGGCGATCTCGTAGATCGGCACCTTGCCGGCCAGCGGCGCCGTCACGTAGAGCGACCTGCTGTCGCGGGCCCAGGTGATCGACTGCACCCAGTTGGCGAAGTCGCTGGCCACGCGGCGCGACTGCCCGGTGGCGCGGTCGAGGAGCCACAGCTCCCAGAGATCGGACTCGAAGGTGTTGCGTGCCTGCGAGCGATAGGCGATCCACTTGCCGTCGGGGGAGTAGCTGGGGGAGGTATCGGCGCCGGTGCGGGAGGTGATCCGCTTCGCCTCGCCGCCGGTCAGCGGCACGAGGTAGAGATCGGCGTTCGTCGAGCGCTCCGGACGCTCCTCGACGTTGCGGGCGTAGACCAGCTCCCTGCTGTCGGGGGAGACGTCGAACTCGTCGCCGCCGCCGACGGAGAAGGGGGGCGCGTCGAAGGCGCCCGGGGTCAGGTCGCGCGGGTTGCCGCGGAGCGGGACGTGGATGATGTGCGCGCGGGTCGGCGCCTGCCACTCGTTCCAGTGGCGATAGAGGAGGTTGTCGATGATGCGGGCTTGCGTCGGAGCGTTCTCCCCGGCGGCGGCCTTCTTCTCGGTGCACTGCGGCTCGACGCCGCAGTCGGCGTAGACCTGCGAGACGAGGATCAGGCCGGAGCCGTCCGGCAGCCACTTCAGTGAGCCGGCGCCGCCCGAGAGGTTGGTCAGCTTCGTCGATTTCGCGGTGGCGACGTCATAGAGGTAGACCTGCTTCGGATTGCCGTCCCGGTTCGAGAGGTAGGCGATCGTCTTCCCGTCGGGCGACCAGACCGGACTGTCGTCCTGGCGCGCGCCATCGGTGAGCTGCTTCGCCGCACCGCCGCCGGCCGGCCGCAGGTAGATCGCGCTGCGGCGGACGTTCTTGGCCAGGTCGACGGTCGAGGCGTCGTAGGCCAGCCACTTGCCGTCCGGCGAGACCCTGGGCGAGCCGATGCGGCGCATCGCGGCCAGGTCTTCGAAGGTCATGACGCGCTGGGCGTCGATCGTCGTAGCAAGAAAAATCAGCAGAAGCAGTTTCTTCATTGGATGTACCCCAGCGATTTCAGGTTCTCGTAGTAGTCCTCGTTCACCGCTGCCGGGGCGGTCGCGCTGACGCGGCTGCCGTAGGTGGCGATGCGAGGCTCGGCGGAGGCCGATGCGAGGTCGTTGCCCGGCATCTCCGACGACAGCGGAAAGCCCATCAGTGCGAGGAGGGTGGGGGCCACGTCCCACGCCGCGGCGACGTTCTTGATGGGGATGCTGGAGGCAATCACGGCCTGGCCCGACTGCTCCTCGCCCGGCAGGCCGATCAGCACCACCTCGTAACCGCGCGTCCGCATCTGCACGAGCGCCTGCTGCACGCCGTCGAGCGCCTGCACCGACTGCACGACCTGCGTGTTGCGATCGCGCTCGAGGCGGTTGAGGATCACGTCGAGGGCGGGCAGGTAGACCGTGGCGAAGCGCGGCTTCGAGGCGTCGACCGCCGCCAGGAACCGCGCGGTGGCCTCCTGGTCGAGGCGCAACGGCTGCCCTTGCGCGGCGGTGAAGACCGTCTCCGGCGAAATCGAGATCAGCGCGCCATCCTTCGACTCGGCCGTCGTCCACCAGTTGGTCGAGACCACCGGCAGGCCGCGCTTGGCGAAGATCTCCCAGACGTAATCGCGCCGGCGCACGGTCGGCGGAAGCGGCTCGCGCCGGGCGATCCCGATCGCGGGGGCGAGGTTCATCAGCACAAAGTCGCCGGGGGAGATGCGCTGGATGATGTGCCGCCCGCCGCGAAAGCGGACCCCCTCGATGGCCCGCACCCCGTGGGCATCGGTGCGCACGCCGGTACCGATCGACGCCCAGCGCTCGGTCGTCGACGCGCCGGGAAGGGCGGTGGCCGGCGTGACGTAGCGCAGCTCGCGGCCGAGGTCGGGACGCGACCGGAGCAGCTCCACCGTCAGCCCGTCCACCGCGATCAGGGCGACGTTGCGGGTGGTCGGTGTCGTGACGATCATCGGCTCGGCCACAGGGCGCTCCCGCTGGGCATACGCCGGCACGAAGAGCAGCGCGATCAGCACCGCCGCGGCGATCGCCATCGGCACGCCGCGCGGTTTCTGGTGAATGGCGGGGATGCGCTGCAGCTCGTAAATGGAGAACGACAGCAGCGCCGCCGAGACGACGACCGTGGTCACGAGAAAGAACGCCGCCGCGAGGGCCGCCCCGGTGACCAGCTCCGCGGTCGACGGCGAGGCATCGAAGCGCGACCACCAGAGCGCCAGCGGCGCGACGAACAGCGCGCTGGCCCCGAGGGAGATCGCCAGGAGCGCCCGCGGCGTATCGATCGGCAGCGACGGCCGCACCTTCAGCACCAGCGCCACCAGCATCACGAACGCGAACGACGCCGCCAGCCACGCCGCGCCGTAGGTCACGAACAGGCCGAGCGTCTCCAGCGCATGCAGCGGGTAATTGCGGAACACCATCACCGCCGCGAACGGCAACGCCCCGAAGACGGCGATCAGCGTGGCCGCCTTCAGCGCCACGATGGCCAGCTCCCACCAGAACGCCCGCGAGCTCCACGGATCGAGCGCGAACCACCGCTCGATCCCGTGGCTCAGATAGCCGCGATCGCGCAGTTGCTGACGAAGGTCGTCGACGGACACGGGCGAATGCTAAGCGATGAGTGATGAGAGATGAGCGATGAGCGTGGCGAATCCGTGACGTTCATCGCTCATCGCTCATCGCTCATCACTCGGAATACCAACACGGCCTCTACGTTGTGAAAACCCGGCATACGCCATGTCGTCCTCTCCCCCGACAACTCCGCGCCGCACGCTTCCGAAAGTCCTCTCCGGGCTGGTGCTGCTCCTCGGCCTCACGATCGTGAAGCTGAAGGGGGTGCTGCTGCTCGCGTTCGAAAAAGTGCGGCTGCTGCTGGTCAATCCATTCGAAGGATTCGGCACGATCCAGTACGCGGTGGCGGGCGGCTCGTTCGTGGTCACGATCGTCGCCTACGCCACGCAGTACCGCCTGGCGGTGGTGGTCGGCTTTGTCGTCATTACCCTCATCCACGAGATCGGTCACGCCATCGCCATCCGGGCCAAGGGGCTCCGCGCCGGCTTCATGGTCTTCATCCCCTTCATCGGCGGCGCGGTCACGCTCAAAGACCAGCCGCGCAGCGTGTTCGACGACGCGCTGATCGGGCTGGCGGGGCCGTTCGCCGGGACACTGGCCTCTCTGGTGGCGCTGCAGATCTACAAGTGGAACGGCGAGCCGGTCTGGCTGCTGATCGCCTTCCTCGGCTTCGCCCTCAACCTGATCAACCTCGTCCCGCTGGGGATGCTCGACGGCGGACGGATCTCCGCGGCGATCACCAAATGGATGTGGCTGCTCGGCGGCGCGGCGGTGGTCTACAAGCTGATCGACCAGCCCAACCCGCTGACCATCCTCATCGCCATCCTGGCCGCCTTCCAGGTTTACGCCTCGATCCTCCGGGAGCGCGAGGACAAATCGTTCTACGAGGTCACCGGCGGCCAGCGGGCCGCGATCGCCGTCGCCTATTTCTCCCTGGTGATCTTTCTCGGCCACCAGACCTGGTTGGCCCTGGAACGGCTGGAAATGCTGCGGCACTAGACCGGTTTTGATACCGTTACGCGCCCTGCAGGGGCCATTTGCCCCTTGTACCGGGGGCTGCACAAACCATGATCAATAAATTACTGACTCTGATCTTTGGCTCGAAGCACGAGCGCGACGTGAAGGAAATGCTGCCGATCGTCGCGCAGATCAACGCCCTCGAGCCCGAAATCGCGCGCCTCTCCGATGACGGACTCCGCGCGAAAACCGCCGAGTTCCGCGAGCGCCTCCGCCCGTTCGTCGAGGCCGTCGACGCCGCCAAGCGCGAGATCCCGCGCGACGAGAACGCCCTCAAGGCGGCCCAGGCCGACCTCCGGGAAGCACTCGACGATCTGCTGCCGGAAGCGTTCGCCGTCTGCCGCGAGGGGGGCAAGCGCGAGCTCAACATGCGGCACTTCGACGTGCAGCTCATGGGTGGCGTGGTCCTGCACCGCGGCAAGATCGCGGAGATGAAGACCGGCGAAGGCAAGACGCTGGTCGGCACGCTGCCGGTCTACCTCAACGCCCTGACCGGCCGCGGGGTGCACGTGGTCACGGTCAACGATTACCTGGCCCGCCGCGACTCGGAGTGGATGGGCCGTCTCTACCGCTTCCTCGGCCTGACCGTCGGCGTGATCCAGAACCCGCACGGCGACCGGGAGCGCTATCTCGCGTACCGCTGCGACGTCACGTACGGCACGAACAACGAGTTCGGCTTCGACTACCTCCGCGACAACATGAAGTTCGACGTCGAGGCGATGGTGCAGCGCGACCACGTCTACGCGATCGTCGACGAGGTCGACTCGATCCTGATCGACGAGGCCCGTACCCCGCTCATCATCAGCGGCCCCTCGGAGGAGTCGGTCGACAAGTACTACCTCGTCGACCGCATCATCCCGAAGCTGATCAAGGACAAGGACTACCAGGTCGACGAGAAGCAGCACACCGCCGTCCTGACCGAAGAGGGCGTCGAGCATGCGGAGAAGCTCCTGCACGTCGACAACCTCTACGACCCGGTCAACATGGACACGCTGCACGCCGTCACCCAGGGCGTGCGCGCGCATGCGCTCTACAAGAACGACGTCGAGTACGTCGTCAAAGACGGCGAGGTCCTGATCGTCGACGAGTTCACCGGCCGTCTGATGCCGGGCCGCCGCTGGTCGGACGGGCTCCATCAGGCCGTCGAAGCGAAAGAGGGCGTGAAGATCGAGGCGGAGAACCAGACCCTCGCCACGATCACCTTCCAGAACTACTTCCGCATGTACGAGAAGCTGGCCGGCATGACCGGTACGGCCGACACCGAAGCGGCGGAGTTCGAGAAGATCTACAAGCTCGAGGTGGTGGTCGTCCCGTCGAACAAGCCGATGATCCGCCGCGACCAGCCCGACCTGGTCTACCGCACGGAAAAAGAAAAGTTCGACGCCATCGTCGAGGAGATCAAAGAGAAGCAGAAGATCGGGCAGCCGTCGCTGGTCGGCACGATCTCGATCGAAAAGTCGGAAGCGCTGTCGTCCGCGCTCAAGCGCAGCGGCGTGCCGCACGTCGTCCTCAACGCCAAGTACCACGAGCGCGAGGCGGAGATCGTCGCCCAGGCGGGCCGCAAAGGGGCGGTCACCATCGCCACGAACATGGCCGGCCGCGGCACCGACATCCTCCTCGGCGGCAACCCGGAGTTCCAGGCCGCGCAGAAAACGCGCGAGATCGAGGACCCGGCCGAAAAGAAGCTCGTCGAGCAGCAGATCCGCGCGCAGTGGGAACAGGAGCACCGCGACGTCGTCAGTGCCGGCGGCCTGCACATCGTCGGCACCGAACGTCACGAGTCGCGCCGCATCGACAACCAGCTCCGCGGCCGTTCCGGCCGTCAGGGCGATCCCGGCTCGTCGCGGTTCTACCTCTCGCTCGAGGACGATCTGATGCGCATCTTCGGCGGCGACCGGATCATGGGCCTGATGGAGCGCCTCGGCATGGAAGAGGGCGTTCCGATCGAGCACGGCATGGTCACGCGCGCCATCGAGCGGGCCCAGAAGCAGGTCGAAGGGCGCAACTTCGAGGCGCGCAAGCACCTGCTCGAGTACGACGACGTGATGAACAAGCAGCGTGAGTCGATCTACACGCTGCGCCGCTCCATTCTCGAAGGACGCGAAGGGAAGGAGTACATCCTCAACGCGGCCGACGAGATCGTCGACTTCCTCATCGACACGCACTACCCGGAGGGCGATCGCGACCTGCCCGATACGGCGGAGCTGAACGCCGAGCTGTACGACTACTTCGGCCTCGACCTGGCCGCGGCCGGCGTCGACATCGATGGCGATCGCCGCGACGAGGTGAAGTACAAGCTCACCGAAGCGGTCAACAAACGGTATGAAGAGAAGGAATCGCTCGTCGGCGCCGAGAACATGCGGCTCAACGAGAAGTACCTCCTGCTGCAGGTCATCGACCAGCAGTGGAAGGATCACCTGCTCAACATCGACCACCTCAAGGAAGGCATCGGCCTCCGCGGCTACGGCCAGCGCGACCCGCTGATCGAGTACAAGCGCGAGTCGTTCGAGCTCTTCCAGTCGATGATGGAGCGCATCCAGGACCGCGTGGTGAAGGTGCTGTGGAAGATCGAGCTGGCCGGCGGATCGTCGGGCTCGACGTCGATGGGCCAGCGCGATTCCTCCGAGCCGTCGCAGTCGGAAGTGTCGCGCATCCAGCGCGCCCTCCCCCCGCAGCCGCCGAAGCAGCAGCTGACCTTCTCCGGTGCGCCGAAAGAAGCCGCCGCACCGGTCAAACGGACCCAGGACAAAGTCGGCCGCAACGACCCCTGCCCCTGCGGCTCGGGCAAAAAGTACAAAAAGTGCCACGGCACCGCGGCGTAAACTGAATGGCGATGGCGAACATCGCGATCGAGATCGACAAAGACAAGCTCCGTGACTTCTGCCGCCGGTGGAAGATCACGGAGTTTGCGCTTTTCGGGAGCGTGGTGCGCCCTGAGGAGTTCCGGGCGGACAGTGATGTGGATGTGCTGGTGACGTTCGCGCGAGATGCCAAGTGGTCGTTGTTTGATTTCGTACACGCCCAAGACGAGCTCGCGGAAATTTTCGGACGCCCCGTTGATCTCGTGGAGCGGGTAGCCGTGGAAGAGAGTCCGAATCGCTTTCGGAAGCGGTCGATCCTGAACTCGGTGGTGCTGCTTGACGTTGCCTGAGCGTGACCTGGGACTCCTCGCGGATGTGCTGCACTTCGCCGTTCGCGCGCGGTCGCACGCCGGTGGGGTGTCGTACGACGCGTTCATCGGTGATCTTTCGAAGCAGGACGCTGTGATTCGCTGCCTGATGGTGATCGGTGAAGCGGCGGGGCGTTTGTCGGAAGCGGCACGGGCGGAACTGCCTCAGTTCGACTGGTCGGCCATGACTGGGATGCGGCACGTGCTGGTGCACGATTACGGACGAATCGATCTCGAAAGAGTGTGGAACGTCGTCGCGAACGAGTTGCCGAAGCTCGAGTCGTTTTTGAGTCACTATCTCGAGCGGGTCCCGTGACACGGCGCCGGGCGCACTAAACTCACCGCGATGTCCACCACCCCCATCACGAAATCCATCGGCTTCCTCGGCGCCGGCAACATGGCTGAGGCGATGATCCGCGGTCTTCTGCGCGGGACGTTTGCGCCGGAGCAGATCTCGGCGTCCGGCCCGCGCGAGGAGCGCATGCGCGAGCTGCGTGAGGCGTACGGGATCAACGCCACCACCGACAACAAGGTTCCGGCGAGTGCGGACATCGTCATGCTGTCGGTCAAGCCGCAGATCCTGCGGCGGGCGCTCGATGAAGTGGCTGATACGATCAGTCCGGATGCGCTGGTCATCTCGATCGCGGCGGGTGTGCCGGTCGGCGCGATTCAGGCGCGGCTCAAGAGCGGAACGCGGGTGGTGCGGGCCATGCCGAACACGCCGGCGCTCGTCGATGCGGCGGCGACGGCCATTGCGGGCGGCGAGCACGCGCGCGAGTCGGACCTCGAGGACGCGAAACGGATCTTCGACGCGGTGGGGCTGACGGTGATCCTCGAAGAGTCGCAGCTCGATGCGGTGACGGGGCTTTCGGGCAGCGGGCCGGCGTATGTGTTTCTGATCCTGGAAGCGCTCAGCGACGCCGGGGTGAAAGTCGGGCTGTCGCGACGGACCTCGCAGCTGCTCGCGGCGCAGACGCTGCTCGGATCGGCGAAACTGCTGCTCGAGACGAACGAGCATCCGGGGCGGCTGAAGGACATGGTCACGTCACCCGGCGGAACGGCCATTACCGGGCTGCACACGCTGGAGAACGGCGGGGTACGGACGACGCTGATGAACGCCGTCGAGGCCGCGACACGCCGCTCCCGCGAGCTCGGCGACGCATTGCTGAAAAAGGAGTAGCGCGAATGCCTGACGCGCTGGACGAGATCGAAGCCGAACTGACCGCCGCCACCGAGCAGGCGCGGCGCCTCATCGACACCACCGACGGCCGTCTCTTCACGGTGCGGCCGGACCCCTCGAGCTGGTCAGCCTCCGAGTGCATCGCGCACCTGAATCTCTCGACCGAGATGTTCCTGCCGGTGCTGCAGCCGACGCTCGACGACGCCCGCACGCGCAAGCTGCTCTCGGAGAAGAAGCCGTCCATGGACATCCTCGGACGGATCCTGCGCTGGTTCCTCGAGCCGCCCATCCGCCAGCGGGTGAAGACGAGCGCGCCGTTCGTGCCGAAAGCGGTGCGCGCCAAGTCGGAGTCGTTCGCGGAGTTCACCGCGCTGCAGAACCGGCTCCTCGAACTGGTGCGCGCGGCGCGCGGTCTCGACCTCGGCCGCATCCGCATCGTCTCCCCCTTCGACAAGCGGGTGAAATACAACCTCTACTCCGCCTTCCGGATCATCGCCGCCCATCAGCGGCGGCATCTGTGGCAGGCCGAGCAGACCGTGGCCAAGCTGCGCGCGACCGCGCAGCAAGCCTCCTGAACTCGCATCAGAAAACGTCTCTATCGACCTTCGTTTTCTGCCGGTATACAGGTGCGGACCAATCGAATTCCGCATCCGGAGACACACCGAAAGGAAGGTTCTCGATGAAACTCAGGCTTCTCCTCGTGGTCATGTTCACCCTCGCTCTCAGCGCCCCCGCATTTGCGATCTGCGGCTACTGCGACGACTACCTCAGCGAGTGCATCCCGGATGAAGGTCCGGGCGGTTGCCGGACGGTGTTCACCTCGCCCGACACCTGG
The DNA here is from genome assembly GCA_036398925.1 of Thermoanaerobaculia bacterium. Classification (GTDB taxonomy): domain Bacteria; phylum Acidobacteriota; class Thermoanaerobaculia; order Gp7-AA8; family Gp7-AA8; genus DASWOB01. The sequence goes on along the minus strand of DASWOB010000095.1, from coordinate 48,197 downwards.
GAGTGTCGTGTCGCGAATGCCACCTGTTTCCCGTCGGCCGCCGAGGAACAGGGCGCCGGTACGCTGATGCTGGTCTCCGTCGAGACCTCGCACGAAGCGCTCACCGTCAACGCGAAGCCGGTCGAAACGAAGACTGCTTTCGCCGAAGCGCGATAACCCAACGCTCGCTCCCGCACGCTCCGGTTGTGGAGCGCGAGCCTCTCTCGTCACGCCGGGAGAGGCTCGCGTCCGTCGCATTCAAAGCAGATTTCGAAGGAGATCCTCATGCGCACCCTCTTTGCTCTCATCCTCCTGGCCGCGTTCGACGCGCGCGCGGCCACGCTGCAACTGACGATCGACCGCGGCGAGATGCGTGGACCGCTGGAAGTGCACGTCGGCGTTCGCGGCGATCATGAGGAAGGGATGCGTTGGACCGCCATCCATCGCATGCCGCCGAACGGCAGCACGTTGGCGATCGGCGATCTCGCGCCAGGCATCATCGCCATTCAGGTGCGCGGAGCCGGTCCGCTCGAACGCGCCGCGGCGCAGATGCGCATCGGTGACGGCCTCTCGGCGATGACCATCCCGCTGCACGGTAAGACGCTTCGCGGTGCGATCACCGATGATGGCGTGCCGCTCGCGAATGCGAAGGTGCGCTTCGTGCGCAATGACGACCTGTGGGACGCCGAGGTGGCGACCGATGCGAGAGGAACGTTCGCCGCGACCTACTGGCAGGAAGGCGACGTTCAGGTCGAGTTGTACGGTGGCGGTCTGCAAGGGCTGGTCTCGACGCAGGCGTCGCTCCGGGGCGATGCGATGAACTGGACGTTCGCGATCCCGATGCGCACCGTGCGTGGAAAGGTCGTCGATGAGGAAGGGAAACCGATCGCTGGCGCGAAGGTTACGTTGCGTCGCAGCGACGAGCGCGCCTCGCGCCTCCTCACCGGACGGAGCGGCGCCGATGGATCGTTCTCCTTCCGCGGCGTTGCCGCCGGCGTGCACACCCTGCGTGTCGCCGCGGACGATTTCCTCGTGAGCGCGCGCGAAGAGTTGAGGCTCGGTGAGCGTGCCGACGAGCAGCGAACGATCACCATGCAACGCGGCGCGAGACGCACCATCACAGTCGTCGACTCCACCGGCGCGCCCGCAACGAAAGCGGTCGTCGTCTGTGCCACCGGCTCGGTCGTTCATTCGAACGGCTTCACCGACGGACTGGGCCGCATCACGCTGCCGGTTCCGGCGAGCGGCCGCAGCGCGATCTACGTCTTCTCGCCGCGCGGTTCTCTCGGCGTGCTGCGCGTTTGCGAGGCGAGTGCGATGCGCATCGCGCTGCCGGCAGCCACCTCGAGGGTGGAAGTCTCCACGCTGACGACGAAGAACGAACCGGTACCGCACCTCTGGCTGCTGATGCGCTACGACGGCGAGATCATCCCGCCCGAGGTGGTCAAGCTCGCACGCCGGGCCGGGCTGGTGCTGAACACCGACGACGACGGGCGACTCGTGCTGCGCAACCTGCCCAAAGGCCGATACGAGTTCTGGCCGTACGCCAACGACGCGCAGGCGGAGGCGCTGCTCGCGTCGTCGGTCGACGTCGCGGCGCCGGTGGTCCTCGACGTGAGCGAGGGGACGCACCGGGCCACGCTCCGCTTTGCCAGGTAACGGCTTGTTCTCCTCGATGTCTTCGTGCCTGCCGTAATGAGGGTTGCCTCGCTGGCCCCATTCGCGCAAGATGCGCCGCTTCGAGGTGAACGGATGAGCGTGACGATGGACGATGATGGCGAGCCGATCGCCGAAAAGCTGATGGCGGCGATCGAGCGCCTCCCGCCGGAAGGGGTGACGCTCGTCGAGATCCGCGATCTCGTCGGACGCGAGGGCATCATGCTGCTGACCGCCTTCCTCACCATCATTTTCCTGGTCCCGGTTTCGATCCCCGGCGTCAGCACGGTCTTCGGCGGGGCGATTCTCCTGCTGTCGTTCAGCCGTCTCCTCAATCGTCCGATCTGGCTGCCGGACTGGCTCAAGCGGCGGGCGGTCTCGAGCGAGAAGCTGCGCGGCGGGATGGCTCGCGGTCTCAAGTGGTTCCGCCGTCTGGAGCGGATCAGCCGTCCGCTGCGCATGCGGGGGCTGACCAGCGGCCGGTTCATGAGCGTGGTCAACAACTCCGCGCTCATCCTCGGCGCGGTGCTGCTGATGGCGCCGTTCGGCCTCATCCCGTTCAGCAATACGCTGCCGGCCGTGGCCATCCTCTTCTTTGCCATCGGCATGATGCAGCGCGACGGCGTCTGCATCCTGCTCGGGCACCTGATGAACGTCGCCACGCTGGTGTATTTCGGCATTCTGATCGGCGGCGGCGCCGTCGCGATCCAGAAGGCGATCGAAAAGATCTTCTGAAATGAACAGCCGTCCTATGCGTTTGGATGGCCGAATGTCCGACCGGTACGACGTCATCATTCTCGGAGGGGCCTTCAGCGGCGCCTCGACGGCCATCCTGCTGCGCCGCGAGTGCCCCGACCTCCGGGTGCTGATCATCGAGAAGGCCACCGCCTTCGATGAGAAGGTCGGTGAGGCCACCACCGAGATGTCGGCGATGTTCCTCACCCGCCGCCTCAGGATGTGGCAGCACCTGGAGAGCGAGCACCTCCCGAAAGAGGGGCTCCGTTACTGGTTCTCGAACGCGAAGGTGACGGGCCACGAGAACGCCACCGAGGCAGGCGGCTTCCTCCGCAGCGCGGTTCCGTCCTTCCAGCTGAGGCGCGATGCGCTCGACGAGCATCTGCTCGCGACCGCTGTTGCCGAGGGCGCCGAGCTCTGGCGTCCGGCGAAAGCGCTCGACGTCACCTTCGCCGACTTCAACAATACGGTGAAGGTCGAGGTGAACGGCGAGACGCGCGAGCTCACCTGCCGCTGGCTGCTCGACGCGAGCGGCCGGGTGAACTTCATCGGCCGCAAGCTGAATCTGATCGAGCGGAACGACGAGCATCCCACCGCCGCCATCTGGTGCCGCTGGAAGAACGTCCGCCACATCGACGACATCGCGGCGAAGAGCGACCTGGCCTCCCGTAACATCGGGTCGCGCCGCCTCGGCACCAATCACTACGTCGGCTACGGCTACTGGATCTGGGTGATCCCCCTCGGCAACGGCGAGACCAGCATCGGCGTGGTCTTCGACAAGCGTCTGGTCGACCTGCATCACAGCAAGAACCGGGCGGAAGACTTTGTCGCCTTCCTCCGGAACATCCCCTCGCTGGCCGAGATCCTCGAAGGCGCGGAGCCGCGGCTCGACGACCTCCGCTTCTACTCGCACCTCGCCTATGCCACGAAGCAGTACATGGGGAAAGGGTGGGCGTTGCTGGGCGATGCGGCGGCGTTTCTCGATCCGTACTACTCGCCCGGCCTCGATCACGCCTCGTTCACGGCCGAGGCAACGATGCTGATCGTCAAGATGGACGCGATGGGGAAGGATGTGGCGCCGGCGATCGCGGAGCACAACACCACCTTCGTCCGCTCCTACTGGCGCTTCTTCCGCGCCGCGTACAAGGACAAGTACTACTACATGGGAGAGTCGGATCTCCTGAGCGCCGCGTTTCTCATCGACACGGCGCAGTACTACATGTTCGTGGTCATCCCGGCGTATCGCTTCATGAAGAAGTTCTTCTGGATGCCTGTGCTCGGGCCGAAGCCGGCCTTCGTCAGCTACCACATGATGCGGACGTACAACCGCCGCTTCAAGGCGATCGCGGAGGCGCGCCGCGCCGTCGGCGAGGGTGGCAAGTACAACGACGGCCGCCGCATTAAGGCGTACTTCAACCTCAATCTCGCGCCGCTGCAGATGGTAGGACGGGGCGTGAAGTTCTGGTTGAAAGCGGAGCTCGACAACGTGCGGCTGCAGTGGAAGAAGCTGCGGAAGAAGAAGGTCGAGGCGGTCGCTACAGCATCGCCAGCGCCGCGCGCTTGACCTTGCCGCGCTCGTCGACCGGAATCCGATCGATGAGCTTCAGGATCCGCGGCACCTTGTGCAGCGAGAGCCGCGCGCGGCAGAACTCGCGGATCTGCTCGCGGGTCACGTTCGGCGTTGCTACGATCGCGGCCGCAACGACCTCGCCGCGCGCGCCGGCCTGCTCGCCGTAGACTTTGACCTGGAGCACGCCTTCGATCTGCAGCAGCACCGCCTCGACCTCGCGCGGGTTGACCTTTTTGCCCGCGGTGTTGATGAGGTCACTCGCGCGGCCGGTCAGGAACACCTCCCCGTCGCGGAGCTCCACCAGGTCGTCGGTCTGGAACGCGCCGGCCTCGAACGGCTCGAACGTCTCCGCGTCGAAGAGATAGCCGAGCGCCACCGCCTCGCTGCGTACGCGCAGCCGCGGCCCGTCGACCGTCAGCGTCACGCCGACCATCGGCTCACCGACGCTGCCCCGCTCCACGGCCGCTCCGGCGCGGTCGTACGTGATGCCGCCGCATTCGCTGCAGCCGTAAAACGAATGCACGTCCGTTCCGAACCGCTCGCGGAAGCGGCGCGACGTGCTCGCCGGCAACGGCGCGCCGGCCGAAAGGAACGTGCGCACCGTCTCGAAGTGTCCGTGTGCAACGGCCGTGAGGTGTTCGAAGACCATCGGGATCAGCGGCACGACCGTGCAGCCGTAGCGGTTGGCGAGCTCGATCAGCGACTGCGGGAGGTAGTCGTTGGAAACCACCACTGGCGTTCCCTGGATCAGGAGAGGCGTGACGAGGTTCGAGAAGCCGTATGAATGGGAGAGTGGGATCGCGCCGAGGTTGCGGTCGGATGGATGAATGTCCATCGTCGTGCAGATGTGGAGCGCGTCGGCGATCAGGTTCGCCTCGCTGACGGCGATCCCCTTCGGCCGTCCGGTCGAGCCGGACGTCAGCTTGATCAGCCGCGTCTCGGCCGGCACGTTCGGTCTGGAGGTCACGGCCCGCGTCGAGATCGCCACCGCGTGAGAGCCGCGGTCGTCGCGATAAGCGAGACCCTTGATCGAAAAATGGCCGAGGATCGTCGCGACTTCTGTGTCGGAAGCGTCACGATCGATCGGGACGATGACCAGCTTCAGCTGCAGGGCGGCGATGACGGTCGCGATCAGCTCCGACGAGTTCGGCAGCTGCATCGCCACGGCATCGCTGGCGCGCAGGCCGGCCGCGGCCAGACGCGCGGCCATCTCCTCCGCACGAGCGAGCAGCGCCGCACGGGAGAGGACGAGGCCGGTGTCACCTTCGATGACCGCAACGGCATCGGGGTGGGCCGAGACGAGGGAGAGGAAGCGTTGGAGCATTGGACCGCAATGCAGAATAACCAAAGGTTTGCGCGCTGTCATCCAATGTGAGGCAGCTCACGCTTCGCAGTGTCAGGCAGCGCGGAATGCTGCTGAGCTCAGCGTGCGTTGTCCGAACCCGATACGAGATGTCCTCGTCATCGACTCGAAAACCCCGCCTGAGGCCGCAACGGCTTAGCGAATACAATCACGACTACTTATGACCACGGATCTCCGCCGCAAACTCAAAGAGCTTCTCATCGAGCGCCTCAAGTTCGAGGACATGACCCCCGACGACATCAACGACGACGATCCGCTCTTCGCCGGCGGCCTGGGCCTCGATTCCATCGATGCCCTCGAGATCGTGGTCATGCTCGAGACCGAGTTCGGCATCAAGGTGAAGAACGAGGGGAGCGCGCGCGAGTACTTTCGCTCGATCGCCACGCTCGCGGACTACGTCGGCAGCCGTCTCGCGCAGGCGGAAGCGAACGCGTAGTTGTCCTGGCTTTCCCAGCTCCCGCATCAGATCCCGTTTCGTGGCGCGTCCGCGGTCACCCACCGCGATGAAAAGACCATCGAGGGAGTCTTCGTCTGCACGGCGAACGACTTCCTGACGCCCGAGGTGATGGTCGTCGAGGCGATGGCGCAGTTCGCGGGTGGACTCTCGTTCGAGGGAGCACAGCACGGCTACCTGACCGGCATCGACCGCTGCGAGGTGCTGCGCGCGATCGAACCGGGCGACACGGTGGCGATCACGATGACCCGCGAGGCCGATTTCGGCGGCATTTTCCGCTTCAGCGGCATCGGACGCATCCATGGAGTAGAAGTCGTGCGAGGCAGGTTTTATCTCGCGGCTCCGGCAGTTCCTACGCCCGATGCGCAAACCTGACCTCACCACTCGAATCGCCGTCACCGGCGCCGGCATCCTCTGCTCGATCGGCCGCAACAAGGCCGAGGTGTGGCAGGCGATCGTCGAATCGCGGGCAGGGATCGAGAAGCTGACCTGCTTTCCAGGAGAGACGTTTCCGACCGACATTGCCGCGCAAGTGGGTGACGTGGCGATTCCGATCGACAAGCGTGAGGCGAAACGTCTCTCGCGCACCGACCGGATGGCCGTCAGCGCGGCAGCGGAAGCGATCGCACAGGCCAACGAAGGTGCAACCGCACCGCTGGCGCTCGATCGCGCGATCGTCTCCACCGGGACGTCGACCGGCGGTCTGCTCGAAGGGGAGGATTACTACTTCCGGCGGATCATCCGCGGGCGCCGTCGCGCTCCCGCGTCGCGCGTGTTGCAGCAGCCGACCTCCGGTCCGAGCGATGCCGTGGCGCGCGTCTTCAAGCTCGGTGGCGGTGTGGTGTCGAACGCCACCGCGTGCGCTTCGGCCGGTGCGGCGATCGGCATGGCGGCGGATTACCTCCGTTCCGGGCATGCGGACGTAGCCATTGCCGGTGGAAGCGATGCGCTCTGCCGCCTGACCTACAGCGGCTTCAACGTGCTGCAGGCGGTCGATCCGGAGCCGTGCTCGCCGTTCGGCCTCTCCCGCAAGGGGATCACCCTCGGCGAAGGGGCTGCATTCCTCATCCTCGAACGCTGGGACGACGCCGTTGCGCGCGGCGCAACCATTCTCGCGGAGCTCTCGGGCTACGGCGCGTCGTGCGATGCGCATCATCCGACCGCTCCTGCCGAAGATGGACGCGGCGCGGAAGCGGCGATGCGTGGCGCGCTCGCGGAGGGGCGGCTCACGGCGGCTTCCGTTCAGTACGTGAATGCACACGGCACCGGCACTCTTCTGAACGATTCCGCGGAGACGAAGGCGATCATCGCCGCGGTCGGCAGCGGCGTGCCGGTTTCTTCGAGCAAGTCGTACTTTGGCCACACCCTCGGCGCTTCCGGCGGCATCGAAGCGGTCGTGACGGTGCTCGCGCTGCAGAACCAGATCGCGCCGCCGACGCTGCGGCTCGCGGAGAACGCGACCGACTGCACGCTCGACTACATCCCGCACACGCCACGCTCGCTGCCGATGGAAAACGTCCTGTCGAACACGTTCGGCTTCGGCGGGAGCAACGTGTCGCTGTTGTTTCGGCGCGTGGTATAACCCCGCGCCGCCTATGACACGCATCCCGATCACCGGCATCGGCGTCATCGCGCCGGGCGCGATCGGCGTCTCCGCGTTTCGCGAGCTGCTGTCGTCAGGCACGAGCGCGATCGCCGAAGTCGACCGCTTCGACACCGCGGGTCTCGCCGCGCACAAAGCCGCGCTCGTCCGCGATTTCAAGCCGCGCGACTTCATCCCGCCGATGAAGATGCGCCGCATGAACGCGCTCTCGCGGCTGGCCGTCTCCGCCGCGAAACTGGCGCTCGACGATGCGGGCTGCTCGCTCGATCCGAACAGCGGGGTCGCGCTCGGGACCGCCTTCGGCCCGGTGCAGACCTCGGTGGAGTACATGCAGGAGTACGTCGAGAAGGGGGCCGCGCTCGCGCCGCCGCAGCTCTTCGCTGAATCGGTGGCGAACGCGCCCGGCAGCCACATCGCCATCGAGCACGGTCTGCGCGGCTTCAACATCACCATCACCCAGCGCGAGTCGTCGGCGCTCGCGGCCACGATGTACGCCGCCACGCAACTGGTGAAAGAGAACGTCCAGGCCGCGCTGATCGGCGGCGTGGAGGAAGCGAACGAGATGCTGTTCAGCGTCCTCGATCGCATCGGTGCGCTCGCGCACGGCGACGATGAAGCGGCGCGCCCGTTCGACGAACGCCGCAACGGTTTCGCCCTCGGCGAAGGGGGCGCGATTCTGGTGGCCGGCGCCGGCGTGCGCAAGCCGTACGGCTGGCTCTCCGGCTTCGGCATCGCGCGTGACGCGACCGCGTCGATCTCCGACTGGGGCACGGACGAGGGGAGCGTCGTCACCGCGACGCGTGCGGCCATCGACGACGCGGAGATCTCGGTCGATTCGATCGATGCGATCTATGCGTCGGCGAATGGCTCGGTACGCGGCGACGCCCTCGAAGCGCGCGCCATTCAATCACTCTTCGGCGAACGCCTTCCGCCGGTCGTCGCGACGAAGGGCTTCTTCGGTGAGTACGCGGCCGGCGGTGCGTTGCAACTCGCCGCGGCATTGATCGCACTCGACGAACAGATGCTCCACGCCTCGGCCGGATTCGAATCGGGCGAACTGGCCGTCAATCGCGAGCGGCGTTCCGCGGAGCTGCAGCACATCCTCATCCCCTCGCTCTCCGCCGGCGGCGGCATCGTCTGCGCGGTCGTCTCGCGGGAGGGTGCATGAAGCTCGTGACGATCATTCCGGCGCTGAACGCGGCGAAGACGCTCGGTCCGGTGATCGACGCGGCGCGTCAGCATCTCGAGCCGGTGCTGGTCATCGACGACGGTTCTTCCGATCGCACCAGCGACGTGGCGCGCGAGCACGGCGCCATCGTGTTGCGCCACGAGGTCAACCGCGGCAAAGGGGGCGCGCTCAAGACTGGTTTCGCGTGGGCGCTCGCGAACGGCTACGAAGGGGTGATCACTCTCGACGCCGACGGACAGCACCTGCCGAGCGAGATCCCGAAATTCCTCCGCGCCGCGACCGAAACGAACGCCGACCTGATCATCGGCGGACGCGCGCACCTCTTCGAGCACATGCTTCCCCGCCGCCGTCGCGCGAACCGTTTTTCCGCCTGGTGCATCGCCAAAGCGTCGGGCGTGAAGATCACCGACTCGCAGAGCGGCTTCCGCTTCTACTCCTCCCGGATCATGCGCGAGGTCCCGTTGCGCCGAGACGGCTTCGACATGGAAAGCGAAGTGATCGTCCGCGCCGGCCGGCGCGGTTTTGCGATCGTCACCATCCCGATCGAGCTCGGATTCGTCGACGGCATCTCGACCAGCCACTACCGGCCGCTGCTCGACACGCTGAAGATCGCGCGGACCGTGATCCGCACGCGGTTCTTCTAGCTGTTCAGCCGCTCGGTTCTCCTGAATCGCTGAATCGCTGAATCGCTGAGCAGCTGAACAGCTCTCACTCCATCATCGGCTTCCGCGGCATGAGCTCCGCGCGGTTGGCGGTCTCCCAGACGATGGTGGCCACGACCACTGCGGCCTGCATCAGATCGTCGCGCTGGAGACGTTCGTAGGTGTCCCAGTTCGAGTGATGCGTGCGGCCAAAGTACTCCACGTCATCCTGAATGAACTGAAAGCCGGGCAGGCCGACCTCGTCGAACGGGATGTGATCGGTGCTGGTGGTGTTGCGCATCGTGACGGTGGTGACGCCGAGGTCTTTCAGCGGCGCGATCCAGCTCGTGAAGAGCTGTGCGGCGGCGGCGTTTTCCTGGGCATAGATCCCGCGGATGCGGCCGGTGCCGTTGTCCATGTTGAAGTAGGCCGAGAACTTTGCATGCTCCGGCAGGAGGGTCAGCACGCCCTTTTCCGTCCGGGCCGAGAGCGGGAGCCTGGCCTGCTCCGGATCCTTCGGATCGGCGCGCGGGGCGAAGTGTCTGGCGACGTAGGCGCGCGACCCGAGGAGGCCTTGTTCCTCGCCCGACCAGAGCGCGACCCGGATCGTGCGGCGCGGCGTAACGCCGAGCGATTTCAGGATGCGGATCGCCTCCATCATCACGATGGAGCCGGCCGCGTTGTCGGTGGCCCCGGTGCCGGTGTGCCACGAATCGAGGTGCGCGCCGAGCATCACCACTTCGTTTCTGCGATCGCCGCCGGGCAGCTCCGCGATGGTGTTGTAGGCGTTGCGATCCTCTTCATGGAAGCGCGCGCGGACGTCGATTTCGAGCTCGACCTCCTGCTTCGCGTCGATGAGGCGCGAGAGGCGGCCGTAGTGCTCGGGGGCGAGCACGATTGCCGGAACGCCGATCGGCTCATCCAGTTTCTGCGAGCCGCCGCCCTGCACGCGGAAGGTCGCGTCGTCGCCGGCGCCGAGGTCGACCAGCGCAGCGATCTTCTCGTCCTTGGCGAACTGCGCGAGCTCTTTGCGGAACTGCTGGCGGCGCAGCGAGTCGGCGCGATTCCGGTCCATCGGCGGCGGAACTTTGTACTCCGCGAGCTCGGACAGCTCTTTCTCGTCGTAGCGCTCCACTTTGCTCTCGACCGGCTTCAGCTCCTTCACCTCGGCGATCATGACCATCGCGCCGGCGAGCTTTCCCTTCTGCCTGTCGAGGTCTTCCTTCGACTCGAGCTTCACCTTCACGACCTTGCCACGCACCGGACCATTCGTGCCGGGCGTCCACGCTTTCGGCAGCGCATAGAGCGGCGCCACTTCCGGCGCGACCATCCGCACGTTGACCGACTCGAACGACCAGCTGCGGCCGAAGTCGTACGGTTCGATGTGCGCCTTCGCCAGGCCCATCTCTTCGAACGTCTTGCGGGTCCACTCGTTGGCCTTCTTCATCGACGGCGAGCCGGTCAGGCGTGCGCCGATGACGTCGGTGAGCGCTGCGGCATAGGTCATCACCTGACTGTTGCGGAAGCCTTCCTGCCGGATGCGGGTCTGCATCGCGAGGTCGGGGGAGGCGGATTGTGCGAGCAGGGGGAAAGTCAGCAGCAGGGTCGCGAAAAACTTCATTCCAGTTCGTTCCAATCGATCGTGGTGGGTACGTTTGATTTAGCGAAGAGCGACGACAGCATTTCGGGGGGAGTGTAGATGCGGGTGTCTCCGAGCTCGCTGGCGCGGCGGTTCTTCATCGTAAAGAGGGTCCGTTGCGTGATGTAGTCGAAGTTGGCGGAGTAGTCGTCGTCCTTCTTCTGCTCGAACATCATCTTCAGGACGTTGAGCTGGCGGGTGAGGTGATCGCTCGTTTCCGGGGCGGCGTCGCGCGCCGGCGCCGACTGTTTCTTTTTCGGCGGCTCGAGACCGATCGCGGTCATCCGCAGATCGGCGAGCTCCTGGGCATAGCGGTCCGCCTTCTTCACCGGCTTCTTCACGTCGCCGAGGAGTAGGGCGGGGAGGCGATTGCAGTTCGCGCGATGGATCGCGTCGCTGCGGGTCACCCATCCGAGGTTCGTAACGCCGCAGCGGGAGGAGACGTTGTGGGTGAGATTGTCGATGAACGGTTTGACCGCGGTCTCGAACGAATCCTCGACGCCGTTGAAGAGGTTGAGCACGTAGTGCACGCGGAACTCGTCGACCGTGTTCTGGACCGTACGCGTGATGGGGTGATCGCCGAGGTTCTGGGCGAGGTCCTGCGCGAAGGCGTCGAGGTTCTGCACGGAGGAGTCGTACACATCCTCCACACTGTCGAGCAGGTCGTTGATCAGCTTGAAGGCGAACGCGCTGTCGGGCACGGTCTCGAAGAAAGGCGAATCCTTGCGGAAGATCAGCCGCAGCTTGCGGAAGAGGATCGCCTTGACGATGTCGGATGCTGCGAGGGTGGCGCTGGGGAGATGCGGGGTGAAGACGAGGATCCCGGAGTTGGAGAAGGGGAGGAAGTCGATCACGTTCGCGTCGAGGCCGGCGCGCATGTCGAGGATGACGTAATCGGCATCGAGCTCGTTGATCGCCGCGATCAGTCTGGCCTTGTGTGCCGCGCCGAAGTTGGTGATCTCGTCGATGAGATGCATCGGCCCGGCGACGAACCCGAACTGCGGAAAGCGGTTCTCCCGGTCGATCTTCCGGTCCAGGGGCGTGACGCAATCGTTGAGCGAATCGCCCTTCCGAAAGAAGTGGTAGAGGTCTTTCCCGACCGGGACGTCAATGGCATTCCGGATGGCCGACGTGCCGGTGTCGAGATCGACGAGCACCGTCCGGCTGTGGCGGGAGAGTGCCAGCGCGAAGTTGATGGCGAACGTCGTCTTGCCGACTCCCCCCTTCCCCGACGAGACCGGAATGATCCGCTTGATTGCCACGTGCGCGGAGCAGTCTACAGGGAGACGGGGCGGAGGCCCTCCGGCGGGGTCTCCCTCTTGCCTCCCGCGACACGTTACAATCACCCGCTCGCATGCAGACCACGTTCTTCCGCAAGTTCCCTCTCTTCGCCGATCTCGACGATCGGGAGCTCAATTCGATCGCCGCGGTGGCCAAAACCCGCCGCTACGCGAAAGACGACGTGGTCTTCCACGCGGACGAGAGCGGCGACGTCTTCTGTCTGATCCGGGAAGGAAACGTCAAAGTCACGATGATCTCGCCGGAAGGGAAAGAGATCATCCTCTCGCTGCTCGGCCCGGGCGACTTTTTCGGCGAGATGGCGCTGCTGGACGACGAACCACGCTCGGCGACGGTGGTGGCCACCGACAACCTGGAGCTCGTGACGATCTGGCGCAGCGACTTTCTGCAGATCCTCGGCGAGAACTTTTCGATCACCAAGAAAGTGCTGGCCGAGATCTCGCGCCGTCTGCGCAATGCCTCCAATCGGATCGAGTCGCTGGCCACGATGGACGTTTACGGCCGCCTGGCGCGCTTCTTCCTCGACCTGGCCAAAGACTCCGGCAAGGTGCTGGACAACGGCTACGTGGCCGTGACCCGGCCGACGCATCAGGCCATTGCCAACATGATCGGCACCTCGCGCGAGACCGTCTCGCGCCTGATCCACGACCTCATGCGGCAGAACCTTCTTCTCAGCGAAGGGAAGACCATCTACCTTCGGAAGACGGCCCTCGATCAGTTCCGGGCAGAAGCGTCTTGATCTGAGTGCGTCACCTCCCCAACATCCTGACGCTGCTCCGCCTCGTCCTCGTCCCCTGCTTTCTCATGGCCTCCATGAACCGGCAGTGGACGCTGGCCTTCGCCATCTTCGTAACGGCCGCGGTGACCGACATCCTCGACGGAGCGCTCGCGCGGCGTCTCAACGTCCGGTCGCGGCTCGGTGCGATCCTCGATCCGGCCGCCGACAAGACGCTGATGGTCTGCGGCTTCCTCTTCTATTCGCTCTACGACGGGCTGCCGGTCATCGACATCCCGAACTGGCTGCTCTTCGTCGTCCTGATCCGCGACTTCACGATCATCTTCTTCGCCTACCTGCTCTACACGCGGGTGCAGATCAGCCGCTTCCCGCCGTCGATTGCCGGCAAGGCCTCGACCGTTCTGCAGGCGGTGACGGTTGCGGTAGTGATCGCGGTGAACGGCTTTCTGCCGCAGGTGAAGTGGCTCGCCGAAGTGCTGTTTCGCATCTCGATGCTCGTGACGCTTTACTCCGGGTGGGACTACCTCCGGCGAGGCGACAAGCAGCTCAACGACGGCCTCGAAGCGCAGGCTTGACACCGGCACCAAACCGAAATACTTTCCGCCTCCGCTTGTTGTAGCGGTCCCCGAGCGCCTCCATAGCTCAATTGGTAGAGCAGCGGACTCTTAATCCGTTGGTTCCAGGTTCGAGTCCTGGTGGGGGCACCAAGACGAAGCCAATCCAAAGAGGACCCTCGGTCCTCTTTTTTCGTATTCAGGGATAGACTTCGCCTCCACGCGAAAGTGGCGGAACTGGCAGACGCGCTGGACTTAGGATCCAGTGGCCCAAAGCCGTGCGGGTTCGAGTCCCGCCTTTCGCACCAAATCCTCACAACAGAAATCATTGCTGAAAAGTATTAACAATATGACCGTCATTAATTTCGAAGACATTTCGTCCATCCAGAAGTCCGTCGAAGTCGAGATCCCGGCGGACCTGATCTCCAGCGAGTCGCGCCGCGTCACCAGCGAGTTCGCCCGCCAGGCGAACGTGCCGGGCTTTCGTCCCGGCAAGGTGCCGTCGAGCGTGATCCGCAACCGTTTCGCCAAAGAGATCCAGGATGAGGTCGTGCAGCGCGTGCTGGCCGAGAGCTTCCGCCAGGTGATGCGCGAGAAGGGGCTGGAGCCGATCGGCGATCCGCACCTCGACCACCTCGATCCGTTCATCGAGGGGGCGCCGATCAAGTACAAGGCCCTTTTCGAGATCAAGCCGGTCATCGAGCTGCGCGACTACAAGGGGCTCGAGATCGACGAGCCGACGATCGAAGTGAGCGACACCGACATCGACGCGATGATCGAGCGCCTCCGCGATCAGGCCAGCCACTACCGCCTCGAGACGGAGCGCGGTCTCGAGGAAGGCGATTTCGCGATCATCGACATCACCTCCACCACGCCCGACGGCGAGGTCAAGACCGACTCCGGCCATTTCAAGATGGGCGAAGAGACGCCGCTCATGGAACTGCACGACGCGCTGGCCGGCAGGAAAGCCGGCGAGTCAGTGTCGTTCGACAAGGACTACGGCGACGACGCGCAGCAGGAAGCGTGGCGCGGCAAGACCATCCACCACGACGTGACCCTCAAAGAGATCCGCGTGCAGGAGAAGCCGGAAGTCGATGACGCGTTCGCGAACAGCGTCGGCGGCTGGGACTCGGTCGAGAAGATGCGCGAGACGATCGCCGCCGACATCCGGAGGCACCGGGAAGCCGAAGCGATGCGCCTCAAGCGCGCGCAGCTCGGCGATCAGCTGCTCGCCGCGCACGAATTCGAGGTGCCGGAGACGCTGGTCGAAGACGAGCTGGGGAAGTCGCTCAACAACTACGCGCGCTACCTGGCCGGCCAGGGCGTCGACATCCAGAAAGCGGAGATCGACTGGCGCAAGGTCGGCGAAGAGTTCCGCCCTGAGGCGATCAAGCGGGTCAAGCGCTCGCTGATTCTCGAGGCGATCGCCAAGGCGGAGAACATCCAGATCAGCGACGTCGAGGTCGACGCCGAGATCCGCAAGGCCGCCAGCGAGCAGGGGCGCGACTTTGCCGACGTGAAGCATCACCTCCGGCATGACGGCGGTTACGAGGCGCTGCGCTCCTCGCTCGCGCAGGACCGGGCCATCGAGCTGGTGCTGCGCGAATCGCGGCGGCGGGGATAGACTGCGCCCGTAAAGGAGACCGCAAACCGATGGTACTCATCCCGATGGTCGTCGAGCAGACGTCGCGAGGCGAGCGCGCCTACGACATCTACTCGCGGCTGCTCAAAGACAATGTCATCTTTCTCGGCCAGCCGATCGACGACAACGTCTCGAACCTGCTCATCGCCCAGCTACTCTTCCTCGAGGCCGAAAACCCCGAGAAGGACATTTCCGTGTACATCAACTCGCCGGGCGGCTCGATCACGGCCGGCCTCGCCATCTACGACACCATGCAGTACGTGAAGCCCGACATCGCCACGATCTGCATCGGCCAGGCGGCCTCGATGGCCGCGGTGCTGCTCGCCGCCGGAGCGAAAGGGAAGCGCTACTGCCTCCCGAACTCGCGCGTCCTGATCCACCAGCCGCTCATGCACGGTCTCGGCGGGCAGGCCAGCGAGATCGACATCCACGCCAAAGACATCATGCAGATGAAGGCGCGGCTCAACAACATCCTGGCCAACCACACCGGCCAGCCGATCGAAAAGATCGACAAAGACACCGACCGCGACTACATCCTGCAGGCGCCGCAGGCGCTCGAATACGGGCTGGTCGATCAGGTCATCTCCAAGCGCGACTAGTACATCACCGACAGAAGACGGCGGCTGGCGGGCGACCGCCGGCTGCCGTCCGTCTTTTGGCATGGAATGCGGTCTACCCACCGTTAGTTGACTTGGGCGGCGCTCAGGAGTTCAATCATGGGCGACCACATTTAAAGGACCCAATCGGACATGTCGAAGAAGGGGAACAGCGGCGACGTCCTTCGTTGCAGCTTCTGCAACAAGTCACAGCGCGATGTGAAGAAGCTGATCGCCGGCCCGACGGTCTACATCTGCGATGAATGCGTGGACATCTGTCTCGACATCATCGCGGAGGACCGGAAGGATGAGCCGGGCGCGCTGGAGGGGTCGGGTCACCTTCCGAAGCCGAAAGAGATCAAGGAGTTCCTCGACCTCTACGTCATCGGACAGGAACGCGCCAAGAAGAAGCTCGCCGTTGCCGTCTACAACCACTACAAGCGGATCGACTACCACTCCCGCAACGCGCGGCAGGATGTCGAGCTGCAGAAATCGAACATCCTCCTGATCGGACCGACCGGCACCGGCAAGACGCTGCTCGCGCAGACGCTGGCCCGCATGCTCTCGGTTCCGTTCACCATCGTCGACGCCACCACGCTCACCGAAGCGGGCTACGTCGGTGAGGACGTCGAGAACATCATCCTGAAACTCTACCAGGCCGCCGGGAACGACAAAGAGAAGACCCAGCGCGGCATCGTCTACATCGACGAGGTCGACAAGATCTGCCGCAAGGGCGACAACCCCTCCATCACCCGCGACGTGAGCGGCGAGGGCGTCCAGCAGGCTCTTCTCAAGATCCTGGAAGGCACGGTCGCGAACGTTCCACCGCAGGGCGGACGCAAGCATCCGCATCAGGAGTTCATCCAGATCGACACGACCAACATCCTCTTCATCTGCGGTGGCGCCTTCGTCGGCCTCGACACGGTCGTCGAGCGTCGTCTGTCGCAGACCTCGATGGGATTCGGCGCGAAGATCGCGACGAAGAAAGAGAAGAAGACGGGCGAGTTGCTCGCGCAGGCCCACCCGGAAGACCTGATCAAGTTCGGACTCATCCCGGAGTTCGTCGGCCGTCTGCCTGTGGTCGCCACGCTCAGCGAGCTCGATCGTGCCGCGCTGATCGAGATCCTTCGCGAGCCGAAGAACTCGCTCGTCCGTCAGTACCAGACGATCATGGGCTTCGAGAACGTCGAGCTCCGCTTCACCGACGACGCGCTCGAAGCGATCGCCGAGGAAGCGCTCAAGCGCAACGTCGGCGCGCGTGGTCTCAAGATCATCATCGAAGAGCTGATGCTCGAGATCATGTACACCATTCCGTCCGAGCACACGATCAGCGAGTGTGTCATCACTCGAGAGGTCGTCGACAACCGGGCGCAGCCGGTCACCCTGTACAAGAAAGCCGGATGAACCGAATCCGCAATATGTAGAAAAACGGGCCGCGAAAGCGGCCCGTTTTCTTTGGGGAAAGGCCGCTGGAAGTTTTTCCCGCCGAATCAGCGTATAAGAGAGCGAAATGTCCACTCCCGAAAGCAAGATCACGCAACTGCCGCTCGTACCACTGCGCGATATGGTCGTCTTCCCTTCGATGATGGCGCCGTTCGTCGTCGGACGCCGCGCCTCGATCATGGCGCTCGAAGCCACCCTTGCGACGGCCGAGAAGAAGATCTTCCTGGCCACGCAGAAAGATCCAAAGGTCGACGATCCGTCGATCGGCGAGATCTACCAGATCGGCGTCGTCGCCACGGTGGTGCAGAACCTCAAGCTCCCGAATCAGAACGTGAAAGTGATGGTCGAGGGGCTCACTCGCGGCGAGATCCTGTCGACGCACGAGGCCAACGGCTACACCACCGTCACGATCCGTGAGATCGACACGCGTTACCCGCTGACGCCCGAGGTTTCGCAGTACATGCAGAAGCTCGTGGAGATCTTCGAGCAGTACGCGAAGATGTCGCATCACCTCGCTTTCGAGGGCGTCATGTCGACGCTCAAGCTCGACGAGCCGGACAAGTTCGCCGACACGCTCGCCTCGCACCTCCTCATCACCACTTCCGAGAAGCAGCAGCTCCTCGAAACGCCCTCGCCTTACGAGCGCCTTCAGAAGCTGCAGGACTTCATCGAGATCGAGATCGAAAAGATCAACATCGACAAGCGCATCAACTCCAAAGTCAAAAAGCAGATGGAGCGCGCTCAGAAGGAGTACTACCTCAACGAGAAGATCAAGGCGATCCACCACGAGCTGGGCCGCAAGGACGACCGCTCGGATGAGATCGAGGAGCTGCGCCAGAAGATCGAAGAAGCGGGCATGCCGAAGGAGACGAAAGAGAAGACTCTCCAGGAGCTCAAGCGTCTCGAGGCAATGCCGGGTGTGAGCGCGGAGGCTACGGTCTCGCGCAACTACATCGAATGGCTCGTCTCGGTGCCCTGGAAGAAGGCCTCCAAAGAGATCAAGGACATCGAGCTCGCCGAGCAGATCCTCAACGAAGACCACTTCGGCCTCGAGAAGATCAAAGAGCGCATCCTGGAGTTCCTCGCGGTGCGCCAGCTCGTCAAGACGCCGAAGGGGACCATCCTCTGCTTCGTCGGCCCCCCGGGCGTCGGCAAGACCTCGCTCGCGAAATCGATCGCCCGCGCCACCGGCCGCAAGTTCGTCCGCCTGTCACTGGGCGGCGTGCGCGATGAGGCGGAGATCCGCGGTCATCGCCGCACCTACATCGGCGCCTTCCCCGGCCAGATCATCCAGCGGATGAAGAAGGCCGGCACCACCAATCCGGTCTTCCTCCTCGACGAGGTCGACAAGATGTCGATGGACTTCCGCGGCGATCCGTCGGCGGCACTCCTCGAGGTGCTCGATCCGGAGCAGAACAACGCCTTCGTCGATCACTACATGGACGTCGAGTACGACCTCTCCAAGGTGATGTTCATCGCCACGGCCAACGTGACCCACACCATTCCGGCGCCGCTGCGCGATCGCATGGAGATCATCCAGCTCTCCGGCTACACGCACCTCGAGAAGCTGGCCATCGCGCGCCAGTTCCTCCTCCCGAAGCAGAAGCAGGAGCAGGGACTCGACGAGGCGAAGATCCACCTCGACGACACCGCTCTCGAAGAGCTCATCACCTCCTACACCCGCGAGTCGGGCGTGCGCGGTCTCGAGCGCGAGGTCGGCTCCGTCCTTCGCAAGATCGCCCGGACCGTGGTCAGGCTCGGCCCCGAATACGAGATCACCATTGACCGTCCCAAAGTCCGCGAGCTCCTCGGCAAGGCCAAATACCGCTCGCAGCAGATCAACGACCGCGCTGAGATCGGCCTGGCCACCGGCCTGGCGTGGACCGAAGTCGGCGGCGAGATCCTCTCGACCGAGGTGGCCCTCTCGCGCGGCAAAGGCAACCTCACGCTGACCGGCAAGCTCGGCGACGTGATGCAGGAGTCGGCGCGCGCGGCGCTGTCGTACGTCCGCTCGCGTGCGGAGATGTTCGGGCTCGATCCCGACTTCCATGCCGCGCTCGACATCCACATTCACGTGCCCGAGGGAGCGATCCCGAAGGATGGCCCGTCGGCCGGTATCACCATGGCCACGGCGCTGCTTTCCGCGGTGACGCGCATCCCGGTGCATCGCGACATCGCCATGACCGGCGAGATCACGCTGCGTGGCAAGGTGCTTCCGGTGGGTGGCGTGAAGGACAAGATCCTCGCCGCGGCCCGGGCCGGCATCACCCGGATCATCCTCCCGGCCGAGAACGAGCGCGACCTGGAAGAGATCCCGAACGACGTCCGGGAGCGGATGGAATTCAACCTCGTGGAGTCGATGGACGAGGTCACCACGCTCGCGCTCGATGGCACGATTGTTCCATTGGCCGCGAAGGAGAAACTCCCGGAGCCCGAGAAGGTCATTTCGCCGGAACCTCCGGTCACGCACTGATTCCGTTGACATTCCCTGCATGCGGTGACGCACCCTGACCGGGCGTCACCGCATCGTTCATTGACACCCCGCTCGAATATCTCCAGAATCTCCCGCGTTAACTTCGAACAAGCCGCTCAAGCCGTACCTCTGGTCGCTCACACTCCAGGCCTCGCGTAACCGCATACAATTCAGGCGCTGCCGTACTTCCGGATTCCCGGAACTCCGGTTCGTTACAGCAAAGCCAGCTTCAAATCTCTCTTGGATATCCGTACAGTCGAATTCTCTCGGGCGGCGTACCAGCCTGACGATTTCCCGCGTGACGGCCGGCCTCAGTTCGCGATGGTCGGGCGCTCCAATGTCGGCAAATCGTCGCTGATCAACGCCGTGCTGAAACGCAAAGGCGTCGCGCGCGTCTCACAGACACCGGGCAAGACGCAGGCGGTGCAGTTCTATCTGATCAACGAAAAGTTCTACCTCGTCGATCTCCCCGGCTACGGATACGCAAAAGTGGCCAAAACCATGATGAAGGAGTGGGGGACGCTGGTGCGCGGCTACCTCGAAAACTCCGCGGAGCTCCGCCTGATCTTTCTTCTCCTCGACGCCCGCCGCACCCCGGGCGAGCACGATCAGCAGATGCACGAATGGGCACGCTCGCTGACCATCGGCGAGAAGGTCGTCCTCACCAAGAGCGACAAACTCTCCAACAATCAGCTCACCGTCAGCCGGCGGGCCATTGCCACCGATTTGAACGTCGACCCCGCGGAGCTGATCCCGGCATCGGCGGTAACGAAAAAAGGAATCGACGACATTCGCCGCGAGATCTACGCGCGACTGTGAAGCGAGGAAGCCACATGGCACAACACGAACAGGACAACGAAGCCACCGCGGTACTGGAGCCGGACGCTCCGGCCGAAAAGCCGGAGAAGCCGAAACGCGCGCCACGGAAGAAAGCGGCTGCCGCGGCTCCCGTCGAAGAAGGTCCGGCACCCGCAGCGGAAGAGCCCGCGCCGGCCGTCGCCGACGAGCCGGTGATCGAGGCGAAGCCGGTGGCTGAGGCGAAACCGGCAGCCGAGCCGAAAGCCGCCAAGAGCGCTCCCCAGCCGGAGCCCGCCAGCGAAGCCGCTCCCGAAAAAGAGCACGGTGGCAACGGCAACGGCAAGGCGAAAGCCGCCGCCGCGCCCGCGCAGCAGCAGCCCGCCTCCGAGACCCTCGACATCCGCATGCTGAAAGAGATCAAGCTGCCGGATCTGTCGAAGCTCGCCAAAGAGCTCGGCGTCGAGAACGCCTCCGGCATGCGCAAGCAGGACCTGATCTTCGGCATCCTGCAGGTGCAGACCGAGAAGTCGGGCCTGATCTTCTCCGAGGGTGTGCTGGAGTGCCTGCCGGACGGGTTCGGATTCCTGCGTGCGCCGGAGTACAACTACCTGCCGGGCCCGGACGACATTTACGTCTCGCCGTCGCAGATCCGCCGTTTCGACCTCCGCACCGGCGACACGGTCTCCGGCCAGGTGCGTCCGCCGAAGGAAGGGGAGCGCTACTTCGCCCTGATCAAGGTCGAGGCAGTGAACTTCGAGCATCCCGACGTCGCACGCGACAAGATCCTCTTCGACAACCTCACCCCGCTCTATCCGCAGGGGCGCATCCGCCTCGAGGTACCGCAGTACATGTCGTCGCGTGTGCTCGACCTCATCGCGCCGGTCGGCAAGGGGCAGCGCGGTCTGATCGTCGCGCCGCCGCGTACCGGCAAGACGATGCTCCTCCAGTCGATCGCCAACTCGATCACCACCAATCATCCGGAGATCACGCTCATCGTCCTGCTGATCGACGAGCGCCCGGAAGAAGTCACCGACATGCAGCGCAGCGTCAAGGGAGAGGTCATCTCCTCGACGTTCGACGAGCCGGCCTCGCGCCACGTGCAGGTCGCCGAAATGGTCATCGAGAAGGCCAAGCGCCTCGTCGAGCACAAGCGCGACGTGGTGATCCTGCTCGACTCGATCACCCGCCTGGCGCGCGCCTACAACACCGTCGTTCCGCCGTCGGGCAAGGTCCTGTCGGGCGGTGTCGACTCCAACGCGCTGCAGCGTCCGAAGCGCTTCTTCGGCTCCGCGCGTAATGTGGAAGAGGGCGGCTCGCTGACCATCATCGCCACGGCCCTCATCGATACCGGCTCGCGCATGGACGACGTCATCTTCGAGGAGTTCAAGGGCACCGGCAACATGGAAGTGCACCTCGACCGCAAGCTCTCCGACAAGCGCGTCTTCCCGGCCATCGACATCAATCGCTCCGGCACGCGTAAAGAAGAACTGCTGCTGGAGAAGAACGAGCTCAATCGCATCTGGGTCCTGCGCAAAGTCTTTTCCCCGCTGTCGACCGTCGAATCGATGGAACTGCTGGTGGAGAAACTCGACAAGACCCGCTCCAACGGCGAGTTCCTCAACGCCATGTCTTCGATGTAATCGCGCAATGAGAGTGGGCGGCACCGCGCTGCCCACTCTCATTCTCTGCACTACGCCAGGCTCGGCGCCTTCAGCGTCTCGATCGCCGGCTGCGGCGTCGGCTTGCCGAAATAGCCCGCGACCTGCCGGACCGCGGCGCCTGACAGGACTGCCACCGCCACGGCGGTCAGCAGCACCCCCGAGTTTCCCCCGCCCGCCAGCCGTTGCGTGACCACCCCGCCGGCAACGCCGGCAACACCGCCAAGAATGTCAGTGAGGAATCTCCACGGCGGAGGCGGCGGCGGGATGGGCCAGCGCCGGGGGAACGGCCAGTTCGGGGGACAGATGTCAACGAATCCGGCCAGGAAGACAATTGCGTAGAACGTGTTCGACATTGCTCTTCTCCTTTCGTCTGCGAAGGAGTAGTGACGTTGGAGGAAGGAACGTTTCAGAGTCTATTTAAAGATGGATGTATTGACGTGCGCGGCATAACCGTGCTTCACTGAGCGCTCCTCAGGACCAGAGGAGACGTCATGTCGAGAATGTGCCGGTTGTTCCTGACCCTGGTGATTTTCGTTCTCACTGTTGCAGTACCGTCCGTCGTCGATGCCTGTCCGTACTGCGCCAAGTCGCCGAACGGATTTGGTTTTTGTCGTTACGGTGCCCCTGCCGGCGACTACTGGTGCAAGGACGGAATCGTCGTCGATACGTTTACCGGAAGAACGACGTGCGAGGTCGGGGGTGAATGCCATTGGCGCGGCGAAAGGGATGACGGCGATAGCTGCGGCTACACCGACATCTACGGCAACTGCCTGATCTAGTCATGCGCCGCGCAACGTTGCTGTTCGCGGCTCTGCTCATCACCGTCTCAACGCGGGCCGCGACCGTTGCGGTTCGTGTCGAGCCGCCTCAATCGCTGCTCGCCATCACGTTGCGATCGGGCGACGACGTGCGGTCGGTTGCTATCAGTGGCGGCAAGTTCATCGCGCCTGACGACCTGCCACTGCCATGGAGCGTCGGGATGTCGCGCTTCGAGCCGACGGCGTTCACGCAAGCAGACCTCGAGGCAAAGCGGCCGTTGACCCTGCGCGAGTTGGGCATTCTGCGTGGCACATTGCAGCGCGCGAAGCCGCCGGCCCGTGAATCGTTCGCCTGGCTGCTGCAACGCGCCGGCGCGTCACAACCGGAGGAACGCCCGTTTGCCGTAGATGCGACCGGCACATTCGAGGTGCGACTTGCCGCGGGTCTTTATCAGGGCGCCGCATTGGGAGCGACCAGCGCTACGCGCATTCGCTCCGGCATGGTGATCAAGGCGGGGCAGCCGACTGACGTCGGCGCGCTTGCCTGTGAGCCGACGGCACCTGTTTCCGTACGAGTGATTGACGTGAAACGCAATGTCGCTCTTGCCGGTGCGCGCGTGGAGTGGAATCCTCCGGGCGACATCCTCAATGCCGAATTGAACCGCACATTGTATGGACGTCGCTGGAGCGGCACGACCGATCGGAATGGTGTGATTACGTTCCCGTCCGTCGGTCCGTTGCCCATGTCGATTCGTTGGCGAATCGTGGCAAGCGGTTTCGCCACAGCGGCGACAGTGCGGACGCAATTGAAGGAAGTGCAGCGGGTCGCATTACCCGATGTGCGTCTGCGGCCGGAGGCCACGATCCTGGTGCGCACCGTTCTGCCGCGCGACGAAAAGATCTTTCGGGATGCGAAGCTCGGATGGAGTACTCGGGAGGACGAGCGCTCGCATCGCTTCACCCGTAAGGCGGTCACCGAGTTGCGGGACGGCGAGACGCGTTTGCGCGTCGGAGACTACGGTCTGAAGCGGATCACGATCGAGAGTGCGACCGGCAACCTGATCCTCTATCGCGATGTCGATGTAGCCAACGAGCTGACCGTCGTCGACGTCGCGCCTCGGTCAGTGGAGATCTATGGGCGTGTGACGCGGCGGGACGAACCGGTGCCGAACACGATCGTTCGGGCGACCGAGGAGCGCGACGGAAGCGTCGAACTGGCAGAGACCCGTACGAATGATGCCGGGGTGTATCGCGTTCTGGTGTGGCAGTCGGGACCCGTGCAGCTCTACACGATTCCCGCGGGCGGCGAGGGGTTGAGGTCCGGTAATGCGCGCATGGAAGTCGATACCACCAATCGCAACTCCGTCCGCGCCGATCTCGAGCTGCCCCGTAGCGGTTTCGTGCTCCGCGTCATCGACGCAACCACCGGCACACCGGTCAAGGCGATGATCTGGCGGCGCTTCGCATACGCCGGCGAACGTGCGCAGGTGGGCGGCGATGAAAGCAGCCCCGACGGCCGTCTTGTTGTCACTGATTACCCCG
This sequence comes from Thermoanaerobaculia bacterium, assembly GCA_036398925.1. Lineage (GTDB taxonomy): Bacteria > Acidobacteriota > Thermoanaerobaculia > Gp7-AA8 > Gp7-AA8 > DASWOB01. The sequence goes on along the minus strand of DASWOB010000095.1, from coordinate 23,866 downwards.
ACGGTAAAGCCCACCTCCACATCCAGGCCAAAGGCTATCGCGCCCGCGACCTCGAGATTCTCATCAGCGAAAACAACACCGAGCACGTCATCCGGCTCGAGAAAAGCCGCGGCATTCGCGGCCGCGTGGTTAACACGCACGGCGTTCCGCTCCGTGGCGCACGCGTAACCGGCGGTTACCAAAATGAGCTCACCATGCAGGGCCACTTCTTCACGCAGACCGATGCGAACGGCCGTTTCTCGTTCGACAGCGCGCCCGAGCCCGGCACGATGTTCTACGTCGCCGCGGCGCGGCACGCCCTCGGGATGACTACCCTGCAGAGCGACGTCGACAATACGATCATCCTGCATCCGCCGAGCGCGGGAGTGGCCACGCTGCTGCCGGACAACGCTCCGCCGAAAAAGGTCTACATGGTCATGGCCGTACCGGCGGGGGGCGGGTTCATCCCGATCGGCGCGCTCGATGATCTGGCCGAGGTCAACGGGATGAACGCGTATCAACTGCATGGCAGCGGGCTCGATGGCTCGGTCGTGCTGCCGGAGTTTCTTGCGCCGGGGGCGTACGAGCTCTTCATTGCGAAGCGCGGAGGTGAGCCGTACATCTACCAGCGCGTCGGCCGCATCAACGCTCCGTTACAGCGCAACATCACCCTCTCCTACTCATCCCAATGAGGATGACAGCGCGTTCTCTCCGTGTTTTCATGCGCGCCACAGAAGGAGAGAACCTCTCGCATGAACCTGAAGAAGACCTTCGCCGGCGCATTCTTCGCGCTGGCTCTCGCCGTACCGGCCGTCGCTGACGACGGCATGTGGATGCCGCAGCAGGTCCCGGCGCTCAAGAGCGAGCTCGAGGCCCTCGGCCTCAAGATCGACGCGAACTCGTTCGCCGACCTCACCGGCTATCCGATGGGCGCCATCGTCCAGCTCACCGGATGCAGCGGTACCTTCGTCTCGCCGCAGGGGCTCATCGCCACGAACCATCACTGCGTGGCCGGCTCGCTGCAGTACAACGCCACGCCGCAGAATGACGTCCTCACCAACGGCTTCCTCGCGAAGACGATCAAGGACGAGATCCCCGCCTCGCCCGACGCGCGCGTCTACGTCACCACCGCCATCGAGGACGTGACCAAACAGGTCCTCGGCACGTTCCCGAAGAACACCACTGATGCGGACCGCACCCGCCTGATCGCCCGCCGGCGGCGCGAGCTGGTGGAGGCCTGCCAGAAGCCGGGCAACCTCCGCTGCCAGGTGGCCGCGTTCTTCGAGGGCGCCCAGTACCTCAAGATCACGCAGATGGAGATCCGCGACGTCCGTCTGGTCTACGCGCCGGCCCTCGGCATCGGCAACTTCGGTGACGAGACCGACAACTGGATGTGGCCGCGCCACACGGGCGATTTCAGCTTCTATCGCGCGTACGTCGGACCGGATGGCAAGCCGGCCGACCGCTCTGACGCGAACGTGCCGTACCGCCCGAAGCATCATCTCAAGATGTCGACCCGCGACCTCGACGAGGGCGATCTGATCATGATCGCCGGCTTCCCCGGCCGCACCTCGCGCCACATCACCGCGGCCGAAGTTCAGCACGCGCAGGAAACCGAACTGCCGATGGCGGTCCGGTTTCGCACGATGCTGATGGACGTGCTCACGGAGCGGAGCAAGGAGAGTCGCGACATCGCGCTCAAGAACGCGTCGCGGATCTCCGGCCTCGAGAACTACCAGAAGAAGTACACCGGCAGCCTCGAAGCGTTCGAGCGCGGCAGCTACCTCGACGTGAAGCGCCGCCAGGAAGCGGCCGATCGCGCCAAGCTCGATGAGAAGCTCGGCCCGCGGTACGACGCGGCGGTGAAGGAAGTGCAGTCGCGGTTCGCCGAGCGCTCGCGCACGACGCTGCGCGACACCGTCTTCGCGTATCTCTACACCGCTTCGCCGATGCTGACGCAGGCGAATCACCTCTACCGCCTGTCGGTCGAGCGTCCGAAGGAGGAGCTCGATCGCGCCGAGGATTACACCGAGCGGCAGCGCCGCCGTCTGCAGTCGGCGATCACGCGCAACCGCCGCTCGATCGAGCCGGCCAGCGATCGCGCCGGCCTGCGGCTGTTCCTCCTCGAAGCAACCAAGCTGCCCGCCGACCAGCGCATCAAACCGGTCGACGACGCGCTCGCGGCCACCGGCAAGACCACGCCGGAGGCGCAGGTCGACGCGCTGCTCGACAAGATTTACGCGAACACCAGCATCGGCAACCCCGAGGTCGAAGGAAAGATGTGGGAAGAGTCGACCGCGCAACTGATGGCGCGGAACGACTCGATGATCGCCTTCGCCGCGTCGCTGCGTGCGTTCGGGCAGGAGCTCGACAAGCGCGACGCCGAGTACGAGGGAGCGATGTCGCGCCTTCGCCCGGTCATCCTCGATGCACTGCGCGTGGCGCGCGGCGGCCGTCTCTACCCCGATGCGAACTCCACGCTGCGGGTCGGCTTCGGTCAGGTTAAGGGCTACGCGCCGCGCAACGCCGTGGTGTACACCGCGCAGACCGACATCCGCGGCGTGGTCGAGAAGGACAACGGCAAAGAGCCGTTCAACAGCCCGCAGCGGCTGCTCGACCTCGCGGCGCAGAAGGACTTCGGCACGTACGTCGATCCCGAGCTCGGCACGCTGCCGGTCGCGTTCATCTCCACGAACGTCGTCACCAACGGCAGCTCCGGCTCGTCGACGCTCAACGCGTACGGCGAGGTGTGCGGCCTGGCGTTCGACTCGAACTGGGAAGGGGTCGGCTCCGACTACGTGGTCGAAGAAGACATCACCCGCACGATCGCGGTCGACTCGCGCTACATTCTCTGGGTGATGGAGAAGGTCGACGGCGCCACGAACCTGCTGCAGGAAATGGGCGTGGCGCGGTAAACTCGGCGCGCGGAGAACAGCATTGCGCCTCCATGGCGGCCGGGTCGCACCGGCCGCCATTTCGTTGATGGCGACATATTTGTGACGGGTGGTCCGTTTTCGGACTCGGCAGAGAGATGGCAAAACGCTCGCGGATCAAGGATTTCTTCTGGCGGCATTCGGCCGGCCTCGCGTTTCTGGTGATGGTCGTCTTCGTCGCCTTTCTCGGCTACGTCGGCTACACCTACATCATCGTCACCAAGAAGTTCGATGCGGCGCGCCGGTGGGATCTGCCGAGCCGCGTCTACTCCGATGCGACGCCGATCGTGCCCGGCATCCGCTATCCGCGCGCGCTGCTCGAGCCGAAGCTGAATCACGTCGGCTATCACGAGACGAAGAAGCGGGTCGAGAATCCGGGTGAGTACCGTTTCATCGGCGACGACCTGGAGATCTTCCTCAACAACTTCGAGTACCCCGACATGGAGTTCCACGCCATGCCGGTCCTGGTCGACATGGACGGCACCACCGTGCGCTCGATCAAGCGCGTCACCGACGGCGTGACGCTGCGCGGCGTGCGCATCGAGCCGGAGCTGATCACGTCGATCTACGACAACCAGATGGAAGATCGCGTGCCGGTGTCGCTCGAAGCGGTGCCGAAGGTCCTCTCCGAGGCGGTCATCGCCACCGAAGACCGCGGCTTCTACAAGCACGAGGGCATCTCCATCCGCGGCACGCTGCGCGCGCTGATCACCGACATCCGCGCCAAGTCGATGGTCGCGGGCGGTTCGACGCTGACGCAGCAGCTGGTGAAGAACCTCTACCTCAACCCGGAGCGCACCCTCAGCCGCAAAGCCACCGAGGCGCTGATGTCGCTGCTGCTGGAGATGCGTTACACGAAGGACGAGATCCTCGAGTCGTATCTCAACGAGATCTACCTTGGCCAGAACGGCTCGGTGCAGATCATCGGGGTGCAGCAGGCCGCGCAGGTCTACTTCGGCAAGCAGGTCTCGTACATCACCCTCGGCGAGGCGGCGACGCTGGCCGGCATCATCAAATCGCCGAACGTCCTCTCGCCGCTGAAGTACCCGGAGCGCGCGAAAGAGCGCCGCGATCTCGTGCTGCGGCTGATGAAAGAGCAGGGGCGGATCAGCGAGCGGCAGTACCTCGAGGTGAAAGCCTCGCCGCTGGCGGTGACGCGCTTCCCGAAGACCTCCCGCAGCGCGCCGTTCTTCGTCGACCTCGTGCTCAAGCAGCTCCGCGAGACCTATCCGGAGACGCAGCTCAAGACCGAGGGGATGCGCATCTTCACCACGCTCGACACGATCATGCAGCGCTCGGCGGAACAGGCGCTCGATTCCGGCATCGGCGAGCTGACGAAAAAGTACAAGCACATCCGCACCTCCGCGACGCCGCTCGAAGGGGTGGTGGTCACGATCCAGCCGGGCACCGGCTACGTGAAAGCGCTGGTCGGTGGCCGCAACTACTCGAAGACGCAGTTCAATCGCGCCATCCAGGCGCGCCGCCAGCCGGGATCGCTCTTCAAGCCGTTCGTCTACGTCACAGGGATGGATCCGGCGCGCGGCCGCGCGGCGCTGACCGCGGCAACGGTGCTCGACGACTCCCCGATCTCCGTGCAGGCCGGCTCCGACGTCTGGCGTCCGCAGAACTACGACAACCGCTTCCACGGACGGGTCACGGTGCGCGAGGCGCTCGCGCATTCGTACAACATCCCGGCAGTGCGGGCGGCCATCGACGCCGGCGTGCCGAACGTGATCCGCACCGCGAACTCGATCGGCGTCGTCTCGAAGCTGCAGCCGTATCCGTCGATCTCCCTCGGCTCGTTCGAGGTCACCCCGCTCGAGATCGCGTACGCCTACTCGGTCTTCGCCAACCTCGGCGTGAAGGCGGAGCCGGTCTCGATCCTGGCCGTGGTCACCGCCACCGGCGAGCTGAAAGAGTCGCGCAACGTGAAGATGAAGCGCGTCGCGCCTTCGGGCGTCTGTTACGTGATGAACGACGTGCTGAAGGACGTCTTCCGTTACGGCACCGGCGGGCGGGTGCGCTCGCTCGGCATCGAGGGGACGTTCGCCGGCAAGACCGGCACGACCAACAACTATCGCGACGCGTGGCTGATCGGCTACTCGCCGCGCATCCTCTCGCTGGTCTGGGTCGGCTTCGACGACGGGCATTCGGTGCGCCTGGCCGGCGGCGACGCCTGCGCGCCGATCTGGTCGAAGCACATGAAGCGGATCGAAGGGATGGTCGCGGACGTCGACTGGCGCCGGCCCGAGGACGTCGTCGAGCGGGAGATCGACCCCGATTCCGGCCTGCTCGCCACACCGTACTGCCCGCAGACGCGCGGCGAAGTGTTCGTGGCCGGAACGGAGCCGAAGTCGGTCTGCACGATCCACGCGGGCAGCGGCGATCCGACCCCCTTCTGGCGCGACTCGCCGGTCTTCGAGGGCGATCGCACGCAGCGCACGGAGGATGGGGTGGCGCCGGGCGAGCCGGCCATTGCCGAGGCGCAGCGGCGAGCGGAAGAGAAGCGGAAGAAAGAACGCGAGGGGGGGATCAAGAAGCTGCTGCGCCGCATCTTCGGCGACGACGATTAGGGGCGACGCAGCTATTCAGCTATTCGGCTGTTCAGGCGACCGCCCCCCACAACATGCCTCAATGGCTGAATAGCTGAGTAGCTGAGTAGCTGAGTAGCTGAACGGCCAGCCAGCTACCCCCACACCTCCGCCACAAAGTAGTGTCGTTTGCCGACAGTGGTCGGAATCAAGACGCCCCGCTCGACGAGCGCATCGGCCGTCTTGCGCGCGGCCGGATACGTCACCTCCATCATCTCGGCGATCCGCGCTCCGGTCGTGGCCGGCACCGCGAGGAGGTTTTCGAGCACCGGTTCGAGCGCGATGGCGTTACGGGCCGATGCGACGCGGGAACGCCAGTCGTCCAGTCGCGTGTTCAACAGGAGGAGACGTGATGCCGCGGCGGTCGCGCTCGCTGTGACGGCCCGAAGAAAGAAATCGAGCCATGCCGTCTGGGCGCCCGCACGCGCGGCAACGTACTCCTTCTCATGTTCCACGAAATACGCACTGAGGTCGAAGAACGCGCCGAGCTCGGCCAGAAGGATCGCCCGCGCCACGCGGCGGTCTCCCGAAACGTGCTGGTGACGAATGGCGGCGCGAACGAGCCGCGGCAGGTCGTCGGCAAGAGGCGGAATGGCGTTTGCTTCAGGCGGTTCAGTTCGTCGGCGGAGACCGCTCATCAGAACATCGTGCAGGGCCAGAGGGTCGCTCGTGCCGGCCAGCGCATGCTGGAGGAGGGCAACGCCGTTCGCCACCTCCCGCACGGCGTCGCGTTCGGTGGCCGGTGTGCCGGACGATTCAAAAAGGGCGAGGTCGGCCAGCGACGCGTCGATGCCTTCCAGGGCAGCCGACGCGACCGCTTCGCGACGCAGGAGAGCTTGCACGAGCGCGGAGGCGCGCGGCAGCGCACGCAGGACGCCGTCCCAGGCGCCGAGGGCGCGGCTGGCGGTTTCGAGGGCGATCATGCATTCAACCTCCGGGCCGATAGGGTTATAAAGACGAGACGATGACCACTGCCATCGAAGTTCCGGCCCGCGAAAGGGGCATTTTCAGCCGCATGCGGGAGCGGGCTGAGGAGTCGTTCCTCTACATGGGAGCGATCACCGACCTCGCCGTGCAGACTCTCCAGCAGATCCGTCGCGGTCCGCTGGAGCGCCCGCTGATCATGGCCCAGTTCGACCAGATCGGGGTGCGCTCGATCTCGATCGTGGTCATCACCTCCGCCTTCATCGGGATGGTGCTCGCGCTGCAGACGGCGTACGCGCTGGCCGACTTTGGCGGGAAGCTGTTCATCGGCAAGGTCGTCTCGCTCTCGCTCGTGCGCGAGCTCGCCCCGGTGCTGATGTCGCTGATGGTCGGCGGCCGCGTCGGCGCCGGCATCACCGCGGAGATCGGCACCATGAAAGTCACCGAGCAGATCGACGCGCTCCGTGCCCTGGCCACCAATCCGGTGCGCAAGCTGGTGGTGCCGCGGGTCATCGCCACGACGGTCATGTTCCCGCTGCTCACCGTCATCTCCTGCGCGCTCGGCATCCTCGGCGGGATGCTCATCGCCGTCGCGAACCTCAACCTCAGCGGGAACTACTACCTGCGCAGCGTCATTCAGTCGATCTCCTACGCCGACCTGGCATCGGGGGTCGGCAAGACCTTCTTCTTCGGCTTCGCCATCGCGCTCATCGCCTGCTTCAACGGCCTGCGCACGAGCGGCGGCGCCGACGGGGTCGGCCGCGCCACGACCACCACCGTCGTCAGCGGCGCGATCACCGTTTTGATCATGGACTTCTTTCTCACTAAGCTCTTCCTTCTCCTCTTCTGATGACCGATACGTATGTCACTGACCGGCGCGGCTCGGATCGCGGAACCACCGACCGGCGGCGCCAGCGGCGCGAGCCGTTCGTCGAGTTCGTCGACCTGGCGAAAGCGTACGGCCCGAAGCACGTGCTGCGCGGCGCGAGCCTCAAGGTCTACCGCGGCGAGGTGCTGGTGATCCTCGGCGGCTCCGGCACCGGCAAATCGGTCACGCTGCGGCACATGCTCGGCCTCGAAGCGCCCGATGCAGGACGCGTTTTCGTCGAAGAGGAAGACATCACCGACCTGCCGGAGGAAGAGCTCTACCGCGTGCGCAAAAAGTTCGGGATGCTCTTCCAGAGCGGTGCTCTCTTCGACTCGATGACCGTGTTCGAGAACGTCGCCTTCCCGCTGCGCGAGCATACGGAGATGAGTGAAGAGGAGATCGCGCGCGCGGTCCGCGAAAAGCTGGAGCTGGTCAACCTGCCCAACAGCGAGCACCTCATGCCGGTCGATTTGTCCGGCGGCATGAAGAAGCGCGTCGGCCTGGCGCGCTCGATCGTGCTCGATCCCAAAGTGATTCTCTATGACGAGCCGACGACCGGGCTCGATCCCATCACCTCGCAGAAGATCAATGAACTGATCGTCGATCTGCAGACGAAGCTCAGCGTGACGTCGGTCGTCGTCACGCACGACATCCAGTCCGCCTTTTCGGTCGGCGACCGCATCGCCTTCCTGCACGGCGGCGTATTCGAGTGGGTCGGCACGATGGACGAAGCGCGCGATGCGGATCATCCGCAGTTGCGTGAATTCCTGAAGGCGTCGAGCGTCGTCGCGGCGCAACCGACGCGGTAATCGCTATGGCAAAAACGCAAAACCAGAAAACAGCGCGCGTCGGACTCCTGGTCGCGGCGTCGCTCATCATCCTGATGGTCTTCCTCTTCTTCATCGGGTCGGAGCAGAAGATTTTCGCCCGGAAGAACGAGTACGACGTCCGCCTCGAGAACGTCAGCGGCCTCGCGCAGGGAAATCCGGTGCGCATGTCGGGTGTGACCATCGGCGTCATCCGCGACATCCGGCTGCCGCGCGATCCGAAGGCGAAAACCGTCGAGATCACGCTCATGATCGACCGCAAATACTCCGAGCGCGTCCGCGAGGACTCGCGCGTCCGCCTCAAGAAGCTCGGCCTCCTGACCGGCGACAGCTACATCGACGTCACGCCCGGCACGCCGAAATTCGCAATGCTCGAGCCGGGCTCGCTGATTCCTTCACAGCGGCAGACCGACGTCGAGGCGCTGATCACCTCCGGCGAAGACCTGGTCGACAATTTCGTGCAGATCTCCTATTCGCTGAAGAACATCCTCGGCCGCATCGATCGTGGCGAAGGCCTGATCGGCGAGCTGACCACGGCGCCGGAGACCAAGCAGCGCATCACCGACACCGTCCTCACCACGCTCAACAAGACGAATGCCGCCCTCACCCACATGGAGTCGGGCCGCGGCGTGGTCGGCAAGCTGCTGTACGACGACCGCTACGCCGAGGAGCTGATGACGTCGATCAGCGGCGCGGCCCGGTCGATCCAGACCGTCTCCGGCAACGTGCAGCGCAGCTTCGAGAGCGGCGAGGGGATGGTGCCGGCGCTGCTCAACGATCCGGAAGGAAAGGCCAAGGTCTACGAGCTGGTCGAGAACCTGCGCGCCACCTCCACGAATCTCTCCACCTTCACCGGCGCGCTGCAGACGGGCGAAGGGCTCGTGCCGCGCCTCATCAACGACAAGGCCTACGGCGACGCGGCGCTGGCCGAATTCTCGACGCTCGTCGCGCAGCTCAACCAGGTGGTCGGCAAGATCAACAACGGCGAGGGGACGGCCGGGAAGCTGATCAGCGACCCGTCGCTCTACGAGTCGGTCAACGACATCCTGATCGGCATCAACGAATCGAAGCTGCTGCGCTGGCTGATCCGCAATCGTCAGCAGTCGGGCATCACCCGCCGCTATAACGAGGAGAAGAACGCTCCCGCCGTTGCGCCGCTGCCCGAGCCTGTCGTACCGCCGCCGGACGTGGAAGAAGTGCTGACGCCGCCGACGGTCACGGACATCACCACCACCGCGCCACCGCCGATGTAAAGGGTTCCTCGGGTTCCTGGGTTCCTCGGAGCTCCTTGGCCGCCATCGGCCGCATGTCCGAAGGAACTCCGAGGAACCCGAGGAACCCAAGATGTTACGATGCGCGCCGCTTTGCCAGCCGCAGCTTGGCACGGCTATTTCTTTCCGGAGGCTTCCCTGTGGACATCGCTGTGATCGGCACGGGCTACGTCGGTCTCGTTACCGGCGCCGGGCTCGCCGACTTCGGTAACGACGTCATCTGCGTCGATGTCGACGTCAGAAAAATCGACGCGCTCAAGAACGGGCAGATCCCGATTTACGAACCGGGCCTGGACAAGCTCGTCAGCAAGAACGTGAGCGAAGGGCGTCTCCGCTTCACCACCGACCTCCCGGAAGCGATTCGCGCCGCCAAGGCGATCTTCATCGCCGTCGGCACGCCGCCGAAGCCGGACGGCTCGGCCGATCTCCGTCACGTCGAAGACGTCGCGCGCTCCATCGCCAGGCACATGAACGGCCCGAAGCTGGTCATCACCAAGTCGACCGTTCCGATCGGCACCGGCCGGATGATCGAACAGATCATCGCCAGCGAGGGCAACGGCCATCGCGCCTCGATCTGCTCCAACCCGGAGTTCCTGCGCGAAGGCTCGGCCATCGAAGACTTCATGAAACCGGATCGCGTCGTGATCGGCGCGTCCGATCCGGAAGCCGCCGAGATGATGAAGGAGATCTACGCGCCGCTGCACTCGCTCGAGATCCCCTTCGTGGTCACCAACGTCGAATCGTCGGAACTCATCAAGTACGCCGCCAACGGCTTCCTCGCGGTGAAGATCACCTTCATCAACGAGATCGCCGTGATCTGCGAAAAGGTCGGCGCGAACGTGCAGGACGTGGCCATCGGCATGGGGCTCGACTCGCGCATCGGTCCGAAGTTCCTGCAGGCCGGTCCCGGCTACGGCGGCTCGTGCTTTCCGAAGGACACCAGCGCCATGGCCGACATCTCGCGCCGCGAGGGCTACTCGTTCGAGATCATCGAGGCCGTGCTGCGCGTCAACGACGACATCAAGCAGCGCATGGTGGTGAAGATCGTCGAGGCGCTCGGCGGCGACGTGAAGGGGAAGACCATCGCCATTCTGGGCCTGGCGTTCAAGCCGGAGACCGACGACATGCGCGACTCCCCGACCATCCCCATCATCAAAGGACTGCAGGCGCAGGGCGCCGTCGTCCGCGCGTACGACCCGCAGGCGGTCGGCAACGCCAGGAGCATTTTCGAGAACGTCGAGTATTGCGACACCGCGTACGACACCGCCCAGGGCGCCGATGCGCTGGTGCTGGCCACGGAGTGGAACGAATTTCGCGCGCTCAATTTCGAGCGCATCAAAAAGGCGCTGCGCCAGCCGATCGTCGTCGACCTGCGGAACGTCTATGACCCGCAGCGCATGAGGGCGGAAGGCTTCGAGTACTACTCGGTCGGCCGCGCCGAAGACGTGCGGAAGAGAGGACATTAAAACCACATGGGTCGTGCACTGATCACGGGTGGAGCAGGCTTTCTCGGCTCACATCTCTGCGAGCTGTTTCTGGCGAATGGTCATGAAGTGGTCTGCATGGACAACTTCATCACCGGCAATCCGGACAACATCAGCCATCTCCTCGGCCGCGACGGCTTTTCGTTCATCAAGTACGACGTCACGAACTACATCCATGTCGAGGGGCCGCTCGATTACGTCCTCCACTTCGCCTCCCCCGCCAGCCCGATCGACTACCTCGAGAAGCCGATCCAGACGCTGAAGGTCGGCTCGCTCGGCACGCACAAGACCCTCGGCGTGGCAAAGGACAAAGGGGCGCGCTACCTCATCGCCTCCACGTCCGAGGTGTACGGCGACCCGCTCACGCACCCGCAGAAAGAAGACTACTGGGGGAACGTCAACCCGGTCGGCCCGCGCGGCGTCTATGACGAAGCGAAGCGCTTCGCCGAGGCGATGACCATGGCCTATCACCGCTTCCATGGCGTTGAGACGCGCATCGTGCGCATCTTCAACACCTACGGCCCGCGGATGCGCGTGCGAGACGGCCGCGTCGTGCCGGCGTTCATCTCCCAGGCGCTCAAGAACGAGCCGTTGACGGTCTTCGGCGACGGCTCGCAGACCCGCTCGTTCTGCTACGTCACCGATCTCGTCGACGGCATCTATCGCCTGCTCATGTCGGACGAGGTCAACCCGACCAACATCGGCAACCCGAACGAGATGACGGTCCTGCAGTTCGCCGAAGAGATCAAGCGCCTGGTCGGCGCCGACGCCCCGATCGAGTTCCGCCCCCTGCCGGAAGACGACCCGAAGATCCGCAGACCCGACATCACCAAAGCCCGCACCCTCCTCGGCTGGGAGCCGAAGGTCCCGCTGGCCGAGGGGCTGCAGAAGACGATCGATTACTTTCGGACGGTCGTGTAGGGCTAAGTTGTCCAGGGCGAGACGTTAAATGTCACGGTGACCTCTTCTGAGGTCGTGACTTTGGCGCCTACCGAACTTATCGTTACACAACGACTTCACCCTCGCTGCTCGGGAAGATGTGGATCGCGGCACGCCGTTTGATGTCATGACATCGCAGGAAGGACGCAGATAGCATGACTGAGTTGCTTGTGAAGCTGTTCTCTCGCGGCAATCGCTCATCTGACCGCTTCTACGCGGACCGCGCGCGACCGGACCGCGATGCGAAGCAGCTCGCGCGTGAGCGCCGGGAAGGTGCTGAGTTGCGCACCGCTGTCGAGGATCAGGCGAAGAAGAAGTAAACGATGCAGGTACTCCTGCTCGTCCTGTTCATCGCCTACTTCTACGTTCCCTATCTGCTCTTCAAGTTTTTCGTCGAAGAGAGTATCGACTTGGTTCGACGGAGGGATATCACCCGAGTCGAGGAGTTTTTCGCGGCAGCCTTTCCGAGCGCGCTGCTCAACGGCTTCACCTACGGGCTCCTCCGGTTTGCGTCATGGTTTTTTGATCTCTCGGTGCCGCGGGTCGACTGGAAAGTCGCGGCCTCGGTTCTTGATCCGCAATTGGTCGAGTTCCGGAAGCACATCAGCGGCGGCCCGGGCTCTGAGATCGTGTACCTCGGGGCGCTCTATCTCGGATCGTGCGTTGCCGGGCATCTTTACGGACGAATTGAACTGCGGCTACTCGAAAGACGAGCGGCGCCGGTCTCTTTCCTGCTTCGTGGCCGTATCCAGAACCGCATTCGATGGATCGTGGCGCTCGCCTTTCGCCGCATCTGGTTGCCGTTTTTCGCCGAGGCCGTACACCCTCTTCAGCCGTGGCTCGTCCAGCAGGTCTGGGTATTCATTCGGACGAAGGACGACCGTCTCTACTACGGTCGCTTCTTCGAGTACATCAACAGCGGCTCTGGTGATGTCGACTCCATCACGCTGACGAACGTCCAGCGATACGCCCGAAAAACGGTGGCGGAGTGTCTCGCGGCCGGCAAACGCCCGTTGACCCGCCTTAGCGGCTCCTTCGTAATGAAGTGGAGTGAGATCGCCGACATCAATATCGCCAACCCCGACGTGATGCGCGCACTTCGCCGGCAGTACGCGGTCAGACTGCGTGCTTTCCGCGCGGCGGCGAAGGCCGCTGCGGTGCCCCCGAAGAACACGACGACATTTCTTCAAAGGACGATCCGAATGCTCACGCGCCGCGACAACCGGTCGTAAGACCGAGGAACTTTTTTTCTCCCGCCCCTGAACTTTCGCGCAACCGGTACGTAATCCTTCGTACAAACGGAGGAAACGAATGCCGCGACGGAGTCTTTTTGCTCTGGCAGTCCTGTTTTGCGCCCTCTCGCTTTCGGCGCAGAGCCCGACGGAGCCGCCCCCGCTCGATCTCCCGGCGCCCATCCAGCCTCAGAAGACCACGGCCACGATCACGCTCGACGGCGATCTGTCGGACGAGGGGTGGAAAGGGGCGGCCGTCATCGACCGCTTCTACGAGACCTCGCCGGGCGACAACACGCCGCCGAAGGTGAACACCACCGCGTACGTGACGTACGACGACACGTACTTTTACATCGGCGTGCGCGCGGACGATCCGGAGCCGTCCCGCATCCGCGCCCCGTACGTCGATCGTGACGCGGTCATCGGCACGGACGACAACATCGCGGTGTTCCTCGACACGCGCAACGACAAGCGCTCCGCGGTCGAGTTGCGCGTCAATCCGCGCGGCGTGCAGGGCGACGCGATCTTCAACGACGCCAACGGCAGCGAGGACTTTGCCCCCGACTTTTTCTACGACACGGCGGCCAGGATCGATGAGCGTGGATGGAGCGCCGAGTTCCGGGTGCCGTTCTCGTCGCTGCGCTACAACGACTCCTCCCCGCAGACGTGGAACATCCTGGTCTGGCGCAACTACCCGCGCGACTTCCGCTACGCGTTCCACAGCGCGCCGATCCCGCGCGGCGGCAACTGCCTGGTCTGCCGCGCGCATCCGCTGGTGAACCTGACCGATCTGCCGCGGGCCGGACATCTCGTCGCCGCGCCGTACATCACCGCGCAGCAGCACGCCACGCCGAGGGCCGGTCTCGGGACGCCGCTGGAGAACGACGACGCCGACTTCGACGCGGGACTCGACGTGAAGTGGACGCCGAACGCCGACCACGCCGTCGACCTCACCCTCAATCCCGATTTCTCGCAGGTGGAAGCCGACACCGCACAGGTGACGGTCAACCGCCGCTTCGCCGTCTTCTTTCCCGAGAAGCGGCCGTTCTTCCTGGAAGGCTTCGACCTCTTCGACACGCCGATGCAGGTGCTCTACACCCGCACGATCACCGACCCGCAGTGGGGGGCGCGCGGCACCGGCAAGATCGGCGGCACTGCCTACACCGCACTCGTCACGCAGGATGAAGGGGGCGGCCTGACCATCATCCCGGGGCCGCTCGGCTCGAACTTCGCGCCGCAGGACTTCAAGTCGACGAATGCGCTGGCGCGCGTGCGCCACGACCTCGGGCGCTCGTTCATCGGCGGCACCTTCACCACCCGCGAGTACGAAGGCGGCGGGCACAATCGCGTGATCGGCCCCGATTTTCAGTGGCGTCCGACCGGCGGCGACGCGATCACGGCGCAGTTCCTCTACAGCGACACGCAGAATCCCGATCGCCCCGACCTGTCGCCGGCGTGGAACGGCGAGTCGTCGAGCTCCCACGCCTTCTCCGCGAACTGGCGTCACACCCGCCGGACGCACGACTGGTTCGCCGGCATCATCGACATCGGCCGCGACTTCCGCGCCGACCTCGGCTTCATCCCGCAGGTCGGCTATCGCGAGGTCGAGCTCGGGTACGGCCGGCGCTATTACCCGGAGAACAGCCGTCTCCGTTTCGTCCGCCCGAGCATCGCCGTCTCGCAGGCGCAGGACCTCGACGACGACACCATCTCTCGCGTCGTCTCGGTCGGCATCGAAGGGCAGGGGGCCAAGAACCTCAACTTCTTCATCGCCACGCGGCCGTCGGAGCAGATCCGGGTCGGCAACGAGCTCCTCTCGCAGACCACCTTCCAGGCCTTCGTGCAGATCGATCCGCACCGCCGCCTGCCGCGCATCTCGCTCGACACGCGCTACGGCGACTCGATCGATTACGACAACGGCCGGGTCGGCGAGGGGGGCTACGTCTCCGCCAACGCCACCATGCGTCCGCACGACCGCCTCGATCTGCAGCTCACGCTCCTGCGCGAATGGCTCGACGTCGATGACGGCCGGCTCTACACCGCCAACGTGCAGCGGCTGCGCGCGCAGTACAGCTTCTCGCACCGCTCACTGATCCGCCTGATCGGGCAGTACGTGACCACCGAGGCCGACCCGTCGCTCTACACCTTCCCCGGGGTGCCGCGCCACAGCGGGAACTTCCTCGGGTCGGTCCTCTACAGCTACAAGATCAACTGGCAGACGGTCCTTTTCGTCGGCTACGGCGACGACCGCCTGCTCACGCCGGCCAACAGCCTGGTCGAGTCCAACCGCAGTCTTTTCTTCAAGGTCAGCTACGCGTACCAACGGTAGTTGACCGGAGGGTGGGCCGGCGGGAGAGGGCACCCGCCGGCCTGCTGCTTTTTTGATGGGAGCGGCTCGAGTTCCGTCAGGACACGATCGAAAGCCTCCGGCCGAGGAGCTCACTCCCCCGGACGACGAAAACGATCCTCCGATGGACGTTTTTTTTCGTCCGATCGACGATTTCAAATCCTCAAACGAGGAAAAATATCCTCCGATGACCTTTTTTTTCGTCCGATCGACGATTTCAAATCCTCAAACGAGGAAAAAAATCGTCCGATGGAGCTTTTTTTTCGTCCGATCGAGGATTTCAAATCCTCCAAACGAGGAAAAAAATCGTCCGATGGAGCTTTTTTTTCCTCTGATCGAGGATTTCAAATCCTCCAAACGAGGAAAAATATCCTCGAATGGAGGATATTTTTTCCTCGATCGGAGGATATTTTCGCCCCGCTGCAGCGGTGCTGCCTCGGCCGAAGCGCTGATCGGGCAAGGAGTTACGCGATTTTATCCTCTTCGCGGTGGCTTCCGTTCAGGATTGGATTACGGGGGCGTGCTACATTCCCGCGTCCATGAGACGTCTTCTCGTTGCAGCGCTTCTTCTCGCCGCCTGCCGCGAACAGCAGCAGCAGCCGTCCACGGCCACCGGGACGACCCGTCCCGCTCCGGCGCATTCGGTCACGACCCGCGACCCGCACTCCTACGCGCGCCCCGATCAGGTGGCGGTCGACCATCTCGCGCTCGACCTCAACGTCGACTTTGCGCAGAAACAGCTGGCCGGCACCGCCACGCTCCGGCTCAAGCGCAACGACAGCGGCGCGAAGACCGTCATCCTCGACACGCGCGACCTGACCATCAAGCGGGTCACCCTCCAGCCCGGCGGTGCGGAAGCGAAGTACTCGCTGCGTCCGGCGCAGGGGACCTTCGGCAGCGCGCTGGAGATCCTCATCAATCCCGACACCACCGGCGTCGCGGTCGAGTACGCGTCGAGCCCCGGCGCCGGCGCGCTGCAGTGGCTCGAGCCGGCCATGACCGCGGGGAAGAAGCATCCCTTCCTCCTCTCGCAGTCGCAGGCCATCCTCGCCCGCACCTGGGTTCCGATCCAGGACTCGCCGAGCGTCCGCTTCACCTACGACGCCACCGTCCGCGTCCCGAAAGAGCTGCTGGCGGTCATGAGCGCGGAGAACCCGCAGCAGAAGAACGCCGACGGCATCTACCGCTTCAAGATGCCGCAGCCGGTTCCGGCCTACCTGCTGGCGATCGCCGTCGGCGACCTCGAGTTCCGCGCCTTCGACGGGCGCAGCGGTGTCTTCGCCGAGCCGTCGGTGGTCGATGCGGCGGCGAAAGAGTTCGTCGACACGCCGAAGATGATGACCGCGGCCGAGGAGCTGTACGGGCCGTACCGGTGGGGGCGCTATGACCTGCTGGTCCTGCCGCCCAGCTTCCCGTACGGCGGTATGGAGAATCCGCGGTTGACCTTCCTCACGCCGACGGTCATCGCCGGCGACCGCTCGCTGGTCTCGCTGATCGCGCACGAGCTGGCGCATTCGTGGTCCGGCAACCTCGTCACCAACGCCACCTGGAACGACTTCTGGCTCAACGAAGGCTTCACCACCTACTTCGAGCACCGCATCATCGAAAAGCTCTACGGCCGCGAATACTCGGAGATGCTGTGGGCCCTCGGCGTGACGGAAGTGAAGACCGAGCTGGCGACGCTCCCCCCCGGCGATCAGCATCTCTACATCGACCTGACCGGACGCGATCCGGACGAAGCACCCGGCATCGTCTACGAAAAGGGAGCGCTCTTCCTCCGCCGGATCGAAGAAGCGGTCGGCCGCGAGCCGTTCGACGCCTTCCTCCGCGAGTACTTTGCGTCGCACGCCTTCCAGTCGATGGATACGCGCCGCTTCCTCGAGTACCTCCGTGAGAAGCTGCCGGCCGCCGATCAGAAGGTCGCCCTCAACGAATGGATCAACGGGCCGGGACTGCCGAAGTCGACCCCGGTGCCGCGCTCGGAAACGTTCGCCAAAGTCGAGGCGCAGGCGAAGGGCTTCGCCGCGGGGACGGTTGCGGCGAGCGCCATTCCGGTGGCGAACTGGTCGTCGCACGAGCGGGTGCACTTCATCCAGTCGCTGCCGAAGGTCACGCCCGAGCAGATGGCGCAGCTCGACGCCGCCCATCGCTTCACCGAAAGCGGCAACATGGAAGTGCTCTCGACCTGGCTGGAGCGCTCGGTCGACAGCCGCTACAAGGCCGCCTATCCGGCCATCGAGCGCTTCCTCACCCAGCAGGGGCGGCGCAAGTTCCTCCGCCCGCTTTACACGAAAATGATGGCGAATCCGGAAGACGTCGAGTTCGCCCGCCGGGTCTACGCCGCGGCCCGGCCGTCCTACCACCCGGTGTCCCAGGGGACGATTGACGGCATCGTCAACCCGAAACAGTAGCCAATGCAGTAGAATGCGCGACGGTTCCCCTATCTCCAGTTCCGGAAGTTTGAATGATGACACGAGACGAACAGGCGCTGCAGCTTCGCCAGCAGGCTTTCGATGAGATGTGGCAGGGCCGCGTCGACGGGGCGATTCGCCTTTACGACGAGGCGCTCGCCGTCGCGGAGAGCGAGGACATCGCTGAGCTGATCACGATCGGCAAGGCGGAAGCGCTCATCGCCAACGATCAGGAAGGCCCCGAAGTCCAGAAGCTGCCGCAGATCGTCATGCGTCGCCGCTCGCCGCGGCACGTCTACTCCGCCGCCGGCGTTCTGATGCGCCGCTACAACGAAGCGGAAGACCGGAAGCGCGCGCTGTTCTACGGCGAGATCGCCCGCGACGCCGCCAACGAGCACGGCGAGCCGCTGCCGCTCAGCAAGATCCTCAACACCTACGGCATCATCCTCGCCTCCGACTCCCGCTTCGCCGATGCGTGCGCGGCGTTCGAAGAGGCGATCGTGGCCCTCAATGCGGTGCAGCCGGCAACGAACGGCACCACCACCATGCGCGCCAGCATCATCGGCAACCTCGGCGGCGCCAAGATCATGACCGATGACTTCGACGAAGGCATCTATCTGATCAACACCGCGCTGCCCGATCTGACCACCGAGTACGCGAAGGCGGAAGCCTGCGCCGATCTCTGCCTCGGCTACATGCAGACCGAACGCTACGAAGAGGCCGAGTACTACGGCCGCGAGGCGCTCGATCTGGCATGTGTTGCGCGTCAGACCCGCAACGCGAACCACCTGCTCGGTGAAGTGATGGTCCGCACCGGCCGCTACGACGAGGCCGAGGACTACTTCGACGTCGTGGCCGGTTACTACCCGCAGTACGGAAGCCGCGTACGCGAGCTGCTCATGAGCGTCGACCTCTGCAAAGTCGTGAACTGGAAGGGATGAGCCGATGAAAACGCGCATCCTCTTCGTCGTTCTCGCTGCGTTCATCGCCCTCTCCGCGATCGGGCAGCCGCTCGAGTCGGTCCTCACGCCCGACGGAGCGCTCTTCACCCTCGACAGCATCGCGGAAGGACAGGCGCTCGCGCTGAACCGCCGCGCCGGCAGCGAGCGTGACACGATCATCATCCCCGCCACGGCAGGGGAAGAGCTCGATCACGACGGCCGCCTCCTGTACGACCACGCCACCTCCACCCTCTTCGTCCTCTTCCGCCGCGCCTCCGGCGACATCGTCCTCACGTCGATGAGCGGCGAAGGTGTCTGGTCCGACGAGCATGTGCTGTCCCTCGGCGACGGCACGCTCCGCACCGGCCTGCGCGTGGCGTTGACCCACGACCAGGAAGACCACGCCTCGCTGTCGTTCGTCCACGCGATCTGGTGGGAGCAGGGCGAAAAGCTCTTGCCGCGCTACGGTCTCGTGGCTTATGACGGGGTCGAGCACCTCTCGACCTACGTCGGCAGCCTGATCGAAGTGGCCAACGGCATCCGCAACGGCAGCGACCGCGAAGGCAGCGCGCCGGAAGATTCACTTCCGCTGCTCGCCATCAGCGCCACCGCGAAAGAAGCCGACGTCGTCTTCGGCTCGCTCGAAACGCCGACCGCCACCCGCCTCAGGATCCTGCCGAAGAAACGCGGCGAAGCGCGCATCTACATCCCGATCGGGCGCACCGGCGGCGGCATGCCGCATCCGAAGTTCGCGTCGGCCTCCAACGGCAACGCGCAGGTGATGATGGTCGGCGACCGCATCGTGGTCTACAGCGCGGCCGCGAGCAGCTTCCGCTTCTCGGTCTATGACGCGGGACAGTGGGGACCGGTGCGCAGCCTGAAGCTGGATGAGACGATGACCGCTCGTCAGGTCGAATCCGCCCTGCGCCGCGCCGTCAGCGAGTACCACACCAGCGCTGAAGTCGTGCACGAGTAACCGCCGTGGTGTGGTTGTGGGCCGCGAAGCCCACCCCGGTTGCCTGCGCTACCGCAGAATCGTTTCCTCGCGACGCGGGCCGGTCGAGATGATCGAGGCCCGCGTTTCCGTTTCATCCTCGATGAAGCGGACGTAATCCTTCGCTTCCTGCGGCAGATCGTCGTACGAGGTGACGCCGGCGGTGGAGCTCTTCCATCCCTTGAACGTGCGGTACTCCGGCGCGTAATCGTTGTGCGCCACGGCAAAGGCGGGGAAGGTGTTCCACAGCTTCCCGCGCACCTTGTAGCCGGTGCAGACCGGGATCTCGTCGAACTCGTCGAGGACGTCCAGCTTCGTCAGCGCCAGCTCGTCGATGCCGT
The DNA here is from genome assembly GCA_036398925.1 of Thermoanaerobaculia bacterium. GTDB lineage: Bacteria > Acidobacteriota > Thermoanaerobaculia > Gp7-AA8 > Gp7-AA8 > DASWOB01. The sequence goes on along the minus strand of DASWOB010000095.1, from coordinate 3,784 downwards.
TGAGCATCGAAGCGGTGCGCAGCACCGGCAGGTCGAGCCACCCCGTGCGGCGCGGCCGTCCAGTGACGGTGCCGAACTCGTTGCCGCGCTTGCGGAGATGCTCCCCATGCTCGTTCTCGAGCTCCGTCGGGAACGCCCCGCCGCCGACGCGGGTGGTGTACGCCTTCCCGACCCCGATCACCTTGTGGATGTGCTTCGGGGCGACGCCGAGGCCGGTGCAGACGCCGCCGACGACCGTGTTGGAAGAGGTGACGAACGGATAGGTGCCGTGATCGATGTCCAGCATCGTTCCCTGCGCCCCCTCGAACATCACCCGCTTGCCGTTGCGGATCTGCTCGTTGATCCAGAGCGTGCCGTTGGTGATGCGCCCCTGGAGGATCTCGCCGTAGCGGAGGTAATCCTCGTAAAGCTCCTTCGGATCGAAGGTCTCTTTGCCGTAGACGTCCTTGAGGACGGCGTTGCGCTCGGTGCAGGTGAAGTCGATCTTCTGCTTGAGCACTTCCGGATCGAGGAGGTCGGAGATGCGGATGCCGTAGCGTCCGACCTTCGTCTCGTAGGCCGGTCCGATGCCGCGCCCGGTCGTGCCGATCCTGGCCACGCCGGCGGCGTCCTCGCGCGCCAGGTCGAGCGCCTTGTGGTACGGCAGGATGCAGTGCGCGGAGTCGCTGACCAGGAGGTTCTCGTTCGTGATCTCGACACCGGCGGCGGAGAGCTTGCCGATCTCTTCGAGCAGCGCCTCCGGATCGATGACCATGCCGTTGCCGAGGAGGCAGAGCTTGTCGCCGTGCACGATGCCGGAGGGGATGAGGCGCAGCGCGAAGTGCTTGTCCTCGAACTTCACGGTGTGGCCGGCGTTATGGCCACCCTGGTAGCGCGCCACGACGCCGAAGTCCTCGCAGAGCAGATCGACGATCTTTCCCTTCCCCTCGTCGCCCCACTGCGCACCCATGACCGCTACGTTCTGAACGTTCTCTCTCATTGGACGGCGCGGAGCCTAGCACAATCGCGGAGGCTCGAAAATTGCGAGCCGTCCCGCTCGCGGGCTATAGTCGCGGAGGATGGCGGAGGCACGAATGGACATGCAGAAATTGACGGGCGCTCCGGCGCAGGTCTACGCGCCGGCCCCGGTACCGGTCGAGCAGTTCGTCGATGGCATTCGCGAGCTGTCGCACGGCCTGATCACCAAGCAGGAGATCTACGAATACCTGGTCACGTACGAGATCCGCACCGAGGACCTGGAGCGTTACCAGCAGTGGCTGCCCGACCGCCACACCCGCAACAAGATCTTCCGCAACGACATGATCGAGGTGATGCTGATCTGCTGGCCGATCGGCGCCGTCACGCCGCTGCACACCCACAACGGGCAGCTCGGCTGGATGACCATGCTCGAAGGAAGGCTCCTGGTCGAGAACTACCGCAAGGTCGGCTGCAACAAGCCGGAGAACCAGCAGGTGGTCGGCCTCGACTGCCTGGCCGGTGCCACCGAGATCGAGATGGAGCATCTCGAGAACGAGCTCGCCGTCCCCGGCGGCCCGCTCAACACCGTCGACAAGACCCAGACCATCCACCGCATCCGCAACCTCTCCGAGTGGAACGAGCGCGCCATGAGCATGCACGTCTACTCCCGCCCGATCGACTCCTGCGTTGTCTTCGACATGGAAGCGCAGCGATGTTTCCGGCGTGACCTGAAATACGACAACGAGGGGTGACGGGGAGCGATGAGGGATGAACGATGAGCGATGAACGCTCCGCTTCGCCGGGAGCGTCGCACTAGCCATCCGTTCATCGCTCATCGCTCATCCTTCATCGTTCGTTCTGAAAAGGAAGCCATGTCTCTCATCACCACTCTCCAAACCGAACTCGACACCATGTCCACGGCCGGCACGCTCAAGCACGAGCTGGCCCTCAAAGGTCCCCAGGGTCCCGTCGTCGACGTGGAAGGCCTCGGCGAGGTGATCATGCTCACCTCGAACAATTACCTCGGCCTGGCCGATCATCCGGCCATCGTCGAGGCGGCGGAGAAGGCCGAGCGCGATTACGGCTACGGCCTCGCCTCGGTGCGCTTCATCTGCGGCACCCAGACCATCCACCGCCAGCTCGAAGAGCGCATCGCGCGGTTCTTCGGCACCGAGGACACCATCCTCTACGGCTCCTGCTGGAACGCGAACGAAGGGCTGTTTCAGACGGTGGCGCTCGAGCAGGACGCGATCATCTCCGACGAGCTGAATCACGCCTCCATCATCGACGGCATCCGCCTCGCCAAAGCGCGCAAAGAGCGGTTCCGGAACCGCGACATGGCCGACCTCCGCCGCGCGCTCGAAGCGACGCGCGACACCCGCAACAAACTGATCATGACCGACGGCGTCTTCTCGATGGAAGGCTCCCTCGCGCCGCTCCCGGAGATGGTCGAGCTGGCCCGAGAGTTCGACGCCTTCCTGGTCGTCGACGAATCGCACGGCACCGGCGTCCTCGGCAAGACCGGCCGCGGCACGCCGGAGGAGCTGGGCGTCTTCGGACAGATCGACGCCTACACCTCCACCCTCGGCAAAGCGCTGGGCGGCTCGCACGGCGGCTTCACCACCGGCCCCCGCCCCCTCGTCGAATACCTCCGCCAGAAATCGCGCCCCTACCTCTTCTCCAACTCCCTCCCCCCCGCCGTGGTCATGGGATCGCTCGCCGCCCTCGACCTCCTGGAAGGCGACCCCAGCTACGTCACCCGCCTGCGCGAAAACACCCAATACTTTCGCTCCCAGCTGACCGCCAAAGGCGTCACCGTGCGCGAAGGCATCCACCCCATCGTCCCCATCATCATCGGCGACACCGCCAAAGCCATCAGCATGTCGAAAGAACTCCTGCACCGCGGCGTCTACGTCTCCGGCTTCGGCTTCCCCGTCGTCCCCCAGGGTCAGGCCCGCCTCCGCTGCCAGATCAGCGCCGCCCACACCCGCGAGCACCTCGACCGCGCCATCAGCGCGATCGTCGAAGTCGCGCAGATGTAGGCGGGGGAAATATGGACCGCAGCGTTGCCGCCGCGGTCCATATGATGGGGACCGGCCGGAGGGGGACAGAAGGGACGGAGGGGGACAGGGCTTCAGATGTCACCTCGGACACGGACACGCGGACGCGGAGGGACAGCAGCGCCGCGGAGGGGGACAGGGCTTCAGACGTCACCTCAGGTCAGATGCAGAGGCCGCGGACCGCGGACGGAGGGGGACAGGGCTTCAGATGTCACCTCGGACACGGACACGCGGACGCGGAGGGACGACCGCGGCGGCGGGGGACAGAGGGGTCAGATCGGGGGACAGGGCTTCAGACGTCACCTCAGGTCAGATGCAGAGGTCAGATGGGGACAGCGTGAGTGAGCGGGGACAGGGCTTTACATGTCACCTCTGAGATCACTGGTCAGATGGGGACACGAGCTCTGGGGTCAGATGGGGACTGGTCAGATGGGACAGAGCTTCAGACGTCACTCTACCGACGCGAGCGCGACGCGGCCCGGTGGTAATGACGTGCAGTGACCGGCGGCATGAGCGGAGGGAAGAGGAATGGCGGCGGGCGGCGGTGCATGCGACCGCGGCAGGCTTCGGCGAGACCGAGGATCTGGGAGTCGCGGGCGAGCTCTTTCCGGCAGCGGGAGACGAGATTCGAGACACCGCCCGCGCTCTTCAAGCCGAGCTGCCTCGCGATCCGGCGGAGAGGAACAAGTCCGTCCTCGAAGGCAAGATACGCGACGAGCCGGCGCTCGAGTGTGCCGTGACTGCCGGCGATCGCCTCCGGAGTCGTA